>JBBRBH010000021.1:0-62269 GCA_038205995.1 Gemmatimonadales bacterium | reverse complement strand
GGTCACATTCATTGATGCGCTCCGTGCGTAAGCTCGAGGGAGTCGCGCGTGATTTCCGAACGCGACCAGAGCGATACAATGTTCTCCACGGGCGCGGCGCGCAACAAGCAGCCGCTAGGCTGTCTGCTCGGCCGGCGCACTCGCGGCCCGCGCCCTCGCCTCGGCCTGCATTTCACCAGCCACAAAACGACGGTTCCACTCGAAGCGGAGCGCCACGAAAAACACACAAATCGCCGCCGTGCCCAGCACTCTCCCCCAGGTCGGAAGAAATTTCAAACTCCACCAGGAGGCGGCTCCGACCGCCGCCGTCAGGATGGTGAGCGCCACGATCTGTTCCACCGTGCGCTGCGAAGAGCGGCGGTAAAGCTCACGTGGATCGGCACCTGCACCGGCTGCGTTCATACTCGCAAACCTGAGCAGCTCCGAGATGGAGTGATCCGCCTTGAACCGCTCCGCGATCGAACGGGGCAACACTCTCCGCAGCAACTCCTGCGACACCAGCTGCTCCTCCTTCACGCGATCGTAGAGTCTCCGCGTTTCCTTCTGGAGGAGCCGTACCTCGAGCATGTTGTGCACGCGCGTCAACACCTCGGCGAGATCGAACGGCTTGGTGACGAAATCTTTGGCGCCGGCGTTTAGCGCCCGCAGCTTGTGCTCCGGTTGGGCGGTGATCACGAGCACCGGGAGATAGTTGTCGTTTTCGATTTGCTTCAGTCCCTCCATCACCTCGAATCCGTCCATGCCGGGCATTTGGAGATCGAGCAGAATCAGATCGTAGCAGTTCTTGCGGTGCAACTCGCAGACAACGGTGGGATCGACGGTTGACGAGACGGATGTATAGCCGGCGCCCTGCAGCATGCGATCCAGCAAGAACACGTTCGCTTCCTTGTCGTCAACGATCAGGATATTGCCGCCGTGAATATCGGATTCGTCAATCATGTTAGCGTGGCCTGTTCAACCATCCTGGATACTCGCTTATCTGCGAACTCGAGTGCCTCGTTCAGCGCCTCCATGAGCTCATTCACCCGGACCGGTTTGGTCAGATACCGGAAGAACCCAGCTTGCATGCCTTTTTCGATGTCGTGCGGCATGGCGTTCGCGCTGAGCGCAACAACCGGAATGCGCGCCGTCGCCGGATCGGCGCGAAGAATTCCGAGGGCTTCGATGCCGCTGATGTCCGGCAGATTGATGTCCATCAGGATCATCTCGGGCATATTCGCGCGGGCAAGTTCGACGCCGAGATTCCCGGTCATCGCGCTCAGCAGCCGCAGGTCGGCGCGGCGCGCGATAATCTGCTCAACCAGTTTCAGATTGGCCGGGTTGTCCTCTACATAGAGCACCGTGCGCACCCGCTCGCCGCGCACAACATGCGTCCGAGCGGCAGCAACCGGTTCAAGATCTTCTGGCGCTAATTGTGGCTCGGCAGCGTGCATCAAGTCGAACCAGAACACGCTTCCCACACCGACGGTGCTTTCCACGCCGATGACGCCGCCCATCAGTTCGACCAGTTGCTTGGCCACCACGAGCCCAATGCCTGTGCCTTCCACGCCGGTGGCCTCCCGTCCGAGTCGGTTGAACGGCTCGAACAGTTGCGCCAGTTTTTCCGGAGCCAGCCCGGCACCAGTGTCCCTGATACTGACACGAATCCGTCCGCGTGTGTCCGCAGCGTAGCTGACCTCGACCTTCCCGCGATCGATGTTGTACTTGATCGCGTTGGAAAGAAAGTTGATCAGGACCTGTTTCAGTCGCGTGCGATCGGCATGAACGAAGCACGGAACGGCGAACTGCGGGAACGTCATCTGTATGCCGCGCTTCTGCGCCTGCCCTTCATACATTCCCTGGCATTCGACCATCACTTCGGCGAGAGACACCGATTCCAGCGACAGCGACAGCTTTCCGGATTCGATCTTCGCGAGATCGAGGATTTCGTTGATCAGCTTCAGCAGGTGCCATCCTGCCTGGAGAATTTGGCCGATGCTTTCCTTCTGAGTTTTCGTTGGCGCCGAGGCATCGGACTCCATCAGCTGCGCAAAACCGAGGATCGCATTCAGCGGGGAGCGCAGTTCGTGACTCATGCTGGACAGGAAATCGGACTTCGAGCGGTTGGCTTTCTCGGCGACCACTCGTGCGCTATTCAGTTCGATATTCTTCTCTTCGAGCGCCCGGTCCAGGAGCTTGCGCTCCGTGACGTCGCGCGCGGCGGCGAACACACCCTGCAGCTTCCGGTCCCGGTCGTAGAACGTGGTCGCATTGTACGAAACAACTGTTTCGGTGCCCTCGCGGGCGCGCGCGGTGAGCTCGTAGTTCGTGACCTTGCCTTCGCGCAGGACGCGATTGATCCCCGCCTCGGCTCGGTCCGAATCCGTGAAGTAGTTTTTGAACGGCGCGCCGATCAACTCATCGCGGGTGCATCCTGTAAGCTCCGACATCTGCGAGTTGAGGTCGGTGATGATGCCCTGCGGATCGGTGGTCATGATCGCATCGATATTGGATTCGATGAGCGAGCGCGTGTAGAACTGCTGGTCGCGCAGTCGCTGGTCGAGTTTCTTCCGCTCCTCTTCGATCTGCTTGCGCGCCGTGTTGTCGGTGCCGATGAGCAGATAGCCGATGATATCGTCCTGTGCGTCGCGCAGCGCCGTAACGGAAACGACGGCAGGGAAGCGGCTCCCATCCTTGCGAATGTACGTGAGCTCGTAGATGTCCTCGATGCCGCGTGAGGCCTTGAACACCAGCGCTTCGAAGCCGGGCGTGATGGGCGTGCCGAGTTCGATGCTCAGCGCTTCGGCGCGCGCGATCACTTCCCGCGGATCGGAGATGTCGGCCGGGGTGATCTTGTTCATCACATCAAGCGCGGTGTAGCCCAGCATTCGCTCGGCGCCGACGTTGAAGATCTGAATCACGCCCTTCGAGTCGGTGGCGATGCTCGAGAAGTTCGCGCTGTTGAAGATCGCGCTTTGCAGCGCTCCCGCCTTGAGCAGCGCTTCCTCCGCCTGTTTGCGCGCCGTGTTGTCCGTGCCGATCAGCAGGTAGCCGATGATCGCGTCATCGGCGTCACGCAGCGCGGTGACGGATACCACCGCAGGAAAACGGCTCCGGTCTTTGCGGATGTAGGTGAGTTCGTAGATGTCCTCGATTCCGCGCGAGGCCTTGAATACGAGTGCTTCGAAGCCGGGCGTGATCGGCGTGCCGAGTTCGATGCTCAGGGCTTCGGCGCGCGCGATCACTTCGCGCGGATCGGAGATGTCGGCCGGCGTGATTTTATTGACGACATCTGCGGCTGCGTATCCGAGCATGCGCTCGGCGCCGACATTGAAGATCTGGATGACGCCCTTGGCGTCGGTTGCGATGCTCGAGAAGTTCGCGCTGTTGAAGATCGCGCTTTGCAGGGCGCCGGTTTTCAGCAGCGCCTCGGTGTGTCGCACCTCGTTGCTGCGATCGGCCGCAGTTGTGGGCGTCTCGCGCGCAGCGGGCGCTTCCTGTTCAGCTTTCTGTTTCATTCGGGCCCAGCCGGAGGGAGTAGCGTCGATGGCAGAAAATTGCGTGCGCGCCGTCGATTCGACTATCAGCCGTTTGTGAACGGCCTACCTACTTTGAGGGGTATCAGAGTTGCGCGCGAAGCCAGTACAGGAGCGCGTCGAGTGCTCGCGTGAAGAGCGAGAGCTCCGCGAGTTTCGACCGCGTCACGAGCGCGCACTGCGCGAGGTCGGCATCGAAGACGCGCTCCATCTCCCCGGCAAGCGTCAGGTCCGATGTCACGATGCCGCATTCCGCGTTGAGCGAGAAGGACCGCGGGTCAAAATTGATGGACCCGATTAGCGACACCGCAGCATCCACGACAAGCGTCTTTGCGTGGACCATGGTGATCTGATGTTCGTAGATTTCGACGCCGGATGAGACCAGCTGTCGCCACGTGTGGCGGCTCGCGCGTTTGACAAGAGGCTTGTTGTGATATGGCCCCGGCACGATGATCTTCACTGCGACTCCGCGTGCGCGCGCCGCGCACAGCGCGTCGACGAATGCCGGCGTGGGCACCAGATACGCGGTCGTCACGCGCAACGTGCGGCTCGACGCGGCAATGCACGCGGCAAAGACGCGCTGCGCGGAGGATGATCCCTCGGCCGGCGAACTCATGACGGCAGTTACGGTCATGTCGCCCGCGGCCGCGAGCACAGGATAATCCTGGCTGCAGAGCAGCAACTCGTTCGTGCACAGATTCCACGTTTCGCTAAAGCCGGCCTGAAGCGAACGAACCGCGGGGCCGCTGACGCGCACGTGGGTCTCCCTCCAACAACCGGAGTTCTCCGCGTTCCCGAGCCATTCATCTCCGATTCCCGCTCCGCCGGTAAATCCAATGGTGCCGTCGATGACGAGCAGCCGCCTGTGCATGCGCCGATCGTACCGCGCAAGATCGAACCACTGGGGGCGCCCAAACCATACGAACTCACAACCCGCGTCGCGCAGGCGGCGAATGAGCTCAGGGGCGAGCTTGTCGGATGAGCCCTCGCTGTCGACGATGAGGCGGACGGCGACGCCGCGCCGCGCCGCGCCGCAGAACGCGTCGGCGAACCGCTCTGCCAGATTTCCAGACCAGAATACGTATCCGGAGAAATGCACGGTCGAGCGGCTTTGCTCAATTGCGGCGAGCATCGGCGGAAAGATCTCGTCGCCGTTCTGATAGAGGCGAACGTCGTTGCCGGTCGTGCAGTCTTCGCCCGCAGCGCCGTGAAGCGTCCGCATGAACGAGTCGGCGCCTTCGGAGAGCGGGGAAACCGTCTCGAGGCGGTCAAGGTCTCGCGCGGCGAAATTGACCGCAACCGTTAAGAAGGCGAATCCGAGCACAACCGAGCCCAAGATCGCGGCGGCTGCGTAAAGCGCGGTGGTCACGCCGCCACCCTGCATCGATACTCCATCACTCGGCTAGAGTTGCCCCCACGTCGTGTACTTCGGCGGCGGAACGAACGGCCGCCCAATCTCGATAACGATATCCGTGCGCGCCTTCAGCGGAATTGCGCGCACATCGCCCGCGTAGGCTTTGCCATCCACCCACACCTTCATCGACTCCTTCGCGCCGGCGCTCGCACTCGCCGCGGCCTTCTTGCCGAGCGGCTGGCCCCACACGAGAAAAAAGTCGGCCAGCGTGAAGGCGCGATCGGCGGGCGCCTCGATGTGAATGATTCCGTCGGGGGTGTGCGTGTGCAGCCAGTAGATACAGCGGCGCATCTGCGGCTGCCCGACGTTCTGCGGAATTGCGACTTGATTCCCGTGATCGAAAATCACGAGATGCTGATGAATGTGAATGCGCTGGCCCTCCTGCGCGTCGCAGGAAATTCCGCCGACGGTTTCGCCCTGCGGCGCGCCCGCCTGCGCGAACTGTTCGGGCGCCGCGTTGGAGACGGCGAGTCCCGCCAGAGTGGCAAGCGTGATGAAGACGAATCTCAGCATGGGTTCTTTGGCGAAAGTTTCGGGTCTACTCGTTCAGCCAACGCGGGAACCGAGTCAACTCTCCTAATGTTAAGCTGGGCTCGCGTTTTGGGTTGCGCTACGGTACGGAATCGTCGCACTTTCTTAGGCCTATGCGCAAACTCATTTTACTTCTCGCTTTCGCGTGCGCCCTGCCGTCGCAGGCGCGCGCCACCTGGTCCGTGATCGCGGTGGACATGTCCACCAAACGCGTCGTCATCGCCTCCGCCACGTGCGTCAACCAAAACGATGCATTCCTCATGGGAATCCAGGCGGTGGTCGTCCCGGGGAAGGGAGTCGCCGCGTGCCAGGCGGGCGTGGACGGCACGCATGCGAACCAGATGCTTGTCTACGCCGAACTGCAGAAGGGCACCGATCCCGCCCGCATCATCGAACTGCTCTCGGCGGATCCGGCGTTCCAATCGCGGCAGTTCGGGATTCTCGATCTCACGGGCCGCAGCGCGGGCCACTCCGGTCTCACGAATGGCTATGTGTCGCAGGACATTCAAGGCCGAGTGCCCGGAACGCAGATCTGGTATTCGATTCAGGGAAATATTTTGCGGCCCGGCGAAGTGGTGCCAAACGCGGTGAAGGCGTTTCTCGCGAACACGGGCGCGCTAACGGATCGCGTGATGGCGGCAATGGATGCGGCCTCGGAGTCCGGCGGTGACAGCCGCTGCAGCTGCCCGCCGCCGCCGGCGGATGGAAGCGCGGCGGCGATTCCGTGCGATGGAAAAGTTGCGCACATTGCGTACATCCTCATGGCAAATCAGAACGACACGAACGGCGACTCGCACAACAATGGGAATTACTCGCTCTACCTCACGGTGACGCAGCCGGATCAAGGCGGGCCGAACGTGATCAAGCCGGGAGAGAACTTGAATCCGGTGAAGACGCTTCGCGTGCGGTACGATGCGTGGCGGAAGACTCAGCCGAGTTCGTACAAATGAGGGGCCGCGTGCAGTGCACGAGCGCAGCGCTCATTCTGATCGCCGCGATTTCAGTTTCACTCGGCGCGCAGGCAACGCCGCCAGCTGGGCAGCCGACGCCGGCAGGACGTGGTGGCGGCGGTGGAGGCCGCGGTCGCGCTCGCGCGGTTCGCGATTTCACGCTGAGCACGGCGGCGTTCACCGACGGCGGCGTGATTCCTGTGAAGTACGCGCAACCGGGCCATGATATTTCGCCGCCGCTCGCGTGGAGCGGCGCGCCTGATTCAACCGTGAGCTACGCGCTGATCGTGCACGACGTGAACTTCGCGATCGGCAACGGCACCGACGACATGCTGCAGTGGATGGTGTGGAATATTCCGGGCTCGGCAACTTCGCTCGCGGAGCATGTGCCCGAGGGGGGAGATCTCGCCGATGGATCGCGGCAGATCAGCGGCACCGGGCCATATTACCGCGGGCCGAACGCGCCGTCGACTGGGCCGATGCATCACGTTGTGTTCGAGCTGTATGCGCTCGACGGGATGCTCGATGTTGTGGCGGTGGGTGCTCAGCCGCCGGCGACGCGCGCAGCCGTCGTGGCTGCGATGGCGTCACACATACGCGGGAAGGCCGTGACGACCGGAGTGTTCAGGCGAGCGGTGCCCTGAGCGCTCCGCTCAGGGCACCGCAGGGCCTGACGTACGTCGGCGACCAAACTCCGCAACTCGTCACTTCGCTCAGGCTCTAGAAGACCACGTTCACGTTTCTGTCTCGCAGGCGCCGGCGGAGTGTCTCGACCTCACCTTTCATGAGTGCGTCGATCTTCGCGATCGCAACCTTCAGTTTGTCGCGCAGGACACCCTGAACTTCCTGCTCGCTGTCGGTCGGTCCATTGTCCGATTGCATGACGGAGTTGCCGAGATAGCCGAGTTTTTCGGCGAGGCCCACGGGCCAGCGAAGACCATCTTGGCCGCGACCGGTGCCGCGAATCTGGAAGAGCGCTTCCTCGAGGCCGGCCATTTTTTGATCGAGCGAATCGGTGGCCGCTTTCAGGTCCGCCATCTTTTCATCTGCCGCGACTGCGGCGCGCGCCGATTGAAACGCGAGGCGCGTGAACTCGACGCGGTTGATCGTCGCGACAGCAGTGTCGAGATCGGTCATGATATTCTTCGCGACGGCCTGCTGCGCGCGGAGTTCTTCGACCGGAGCGCGCGAGCCGGGATCCATGAGAACTTCGAGCGGCTGCGATTGTGTTTTTCCGTTCGCGGTCAGTCGCACCATGTATTTGCCTGGGAGCGACAGAACGGAGAGACGACCCACGCCGTTCGCGCGCTTTCCCTCGGGGCCGATGATCACCCACGGCGAGAGATATGGGCTGACGCGAATCTTCGCTTCCTTCGTTTGTTCGCCCTGCAGATCCCAATAGATGCGATTGATGCCGGCCTTCGGCATCTCTTTGATTGTGCGCACGACTGCGCCACCGGCATCGAGAATCTCGATCTTCGCCGAATCCTTCGGTTCGTCGCGTACCCAGTAGTGAATCGAAGCGCCGTATTTCGGATTGTTGCCCGTAGTTGGATCGTTCGCCACCGCATACGGACCCTCGGTGTTTCTGAAGCGCCATGCGTTGCGCGGCGGGAACAGCGACACGTCTTGTGTCGCTACGTCTACCGCTGAGCGGAGTGGTGTCATGTCGTCGAGGATCCAGAATCCGCGGCCGTAGGTGCCGATCACGAGATCGCCAAAGCGCGGCTGAATCACGATTCCATACACCGGCGCGTGCGGCAGATTGTTCTGCAGCGGCTGCCAGCGCGCGCCGTCGTCGAACGAGACGTACACGGCGTTTTCAGTTCCAGCGAACAGCAGACCCTTCTTCACCGGATCCTCTGCGAGCGCGTGAACGTAGCTCAGCGGTGATTTCGGAATACCGTCCACAATCTTCGTCCACGTTTTCCCGTAATCAGTCGTCCTGTAGATGTACGGTTCGCGATTGTCCACCTGGTGCGCGTCCACGCTCAGGAACACCGTGCCTTTGTCGTAACGCGAGGGAAGAATCGCGCTCACAGTGCCGAGTGGCGGCATGCCGGGAATATTCGGCGAGACATCGGTCCACGTTTTTCCGTTATCGCGCGTGACCTGCGCTTTGCCGTCGTTCGAGCCGGCCCACACCACGCCGCGCTCGATCGGCGACTCCGCGATCCACATGATCACGCCCGCATACTCCACGCCGATGTTGTCCGGCGTGAGTCCGCCGCTCCGCTGCATGTGCGAGAGATCGTTGCGCGTGAGATCGGGCGAAAAGAGCTGCCAGGATTTTCCGTTGTCGTGCGTGACATGCACGTGTTGGCTGCCCACGTAAACCGTTTTCGGATCGAACGGCGACACGTGGAGCGGGAAGTTCCATTGGAAGCGGTACTTCACTTCTGCCGCCGAGTGCCCGATCGTCGCCTCGGGCCACACTTCTACCGCGTGCACGTTGCCGGTGCGCAGATCGTAGCGCGTGACGATACCGCCGCCTCCGCCCGATCCGCTCGCGCTCGACCACACGAAATTCGTGTCGCCCACATCGGGCGTGGCGAATCCGCTCTCGCCGCCGCCCACCGTCTGCCACGCGCCGTGCGGGATGTCGCCGCCCGACGTTTGATACTTGGTGTTGCTCGGCCCGCGCGCCGAGGGACCATCCTGACGATTGCCGTAGACGTAGTACGGAACGCGATCGTCAACGGTGACGTGATACATCTGCGCGATCGGAAGCTGGTTCAAACGCCAGGTCACACCGCGATTCGTTGTGACGGAGAGACCGCCGTCGTGACTGACCGCCATGCGGTTCGCGTTGGTGGGATCGATCCAGATGTCGTGATGGTCGCCGTACGGAACTGACTCTCTCGGCGGATCGATGATCGTGTTTCCGCCGTCGAGCGTCTTGGTCCAGTCGCTCGCCGCGAAGTACGCTTCGTCGGCGTTGTCGGGCATGACGGCCATTCGGTTGTAGTAGTGCGTGCGGCCGGCCATCTGGCGGTCGTCGCTGACTTTTTTCCAGTTCGTGCCGCCGTCGTCGCTGCGCCACAACCGGCCCGCATCGGGCTTCGCGATGTTGATCGAGGGCACGCCGTCGCCGGTTTCGATTTCGGCGTAGATGCGATCGGAGTTTGCTTTCGTCATGCCGAGTCCGATCTTGCCGACGTACGCGGTGGGGAGGCCGTGACCGGTGAGACGTTTCCACGTGGAGCCGCCGTCGCGCGACATCCAGATCCCGCTGCCGGCGCCGCCCGATGTGCGGCCCCACGTTTTGATATCGATCTGCCACATGCCGGCGAAGAGCACGCGCGGGTTGTTGGGATCCATGACGAGATCCGACGCGCCGGTGCTGTCGTTTACGAACAACACTTTCTCCCAAGATTTTCCGCCATTGAGCGAGCGGAAGATTCCACGGTCCGGCTGCGTGCCGTACGCGGTGCCGAGTGCGGCGACGTAGACGATATCCGGATTGGTGGGATCGACGAGGATGCGCGAGATGCGGCCCGTGTTTTCGAGTCCCATCTTCTGCCAGTTCTTTCCGGCGTCGGTGCTCTTGAAGACGCCCCAGCCGATTGATATGTGCGAGCGGATGAACGGCTCGCCGGTGCCGACCCAGACGATGTTGTGATCGCTGCTGGCGACGGTGACGGAGCCGATGCTGCTGACGGCCTGATCGTCGAAGATCGGTTTCCAGACGATGCCGCCGTCGGTGGTTTTCCAGAGCCCGCCGGACGCTGCGCCGGCGTAGTAGACATTCGGATCGCCGGGAACGCCGGAGGTGGAGGTGACGCGGTTGCCTTCGGGGCCGATGTACCGCCACGCGAGCGAGGTGTACTTGAGCGTGTCGAGAGAGCGCTGTGCACTGAGTGCGAGAGGGAGTACTAGTGCGAGAGACAGGACTGTGCTCGCGAGCAAACTGCGGCTGCGGGTCATCGGATCGCCCCGGTGAGAGAGTTCGAGATTATTTCGTCCAGCAGGATCATGCCTCACGATTAAACCGCGTTCGCTGGCATGCGACCTCCGTGTTGCTACTTGGTCCAGATCAGGATGACCGCGCACGCGTCGGCGAGATACCGGCCGGGAATTCTCGCGACGCCGCTGTAGACTTCCATCAGCTGCACCGCCGAAGGCGAAATATTTTTCAAGATGTGAAACGCATCGCGATCGGGGTCGCCGGGACTCGAGGCGCGGACGCCGTCGACGTAGACCTGCACTTGAGCAGCCTGTGCCGGCGAGGCCGACTGTGCCTGTGGGTTTAGGCTGGTTGGCGCCGCTGAACCTCCGACCTTAACGAACGGATTTCCCTGGCAGCGCTGAAAATTGATCCCGCGGTCGTTCGCTTGAACGCCTGGGAGACGCTGCAGAATCGACTTCAGGTCGATCGCGTGCGTACTGTCGATCTGCTCGTGAGTGAAGAAATCGCCGGTCTCGTGCGACATGCGCGCATATGCTTCGGCGTAACGGAGCGGGAACTCGAACGTTCTTCCGCTGATCACGACGGAACCGAGCTGCTGCGCCGCAATGCCCATCGCGATGTCGAGCGTGCGATCCTGCTGGCCAGAAACGCGAACATCCATATCGCGCACATCAAAACCGATTCGGCGCACGCGCAGCTGATACAATCCGTCCGCGAGGCCGGTGAAACGGAACGAACCATCAGTCTCCGTGAGCGCGCGGCGAAGTCCGCTCGTGTCTCTCACGGACTCACGCTCGGCGGGAAGGAGCGTCACCTCCGCGCCGACGACCGCTCGCGCGCTGTCACCAATCGCGCGCGCGCGGCCAGCGATGCGCGCGCCCTGCGCGAACATTGCGCAGGGCGAGATTGCGAACAGCGCTAGACCAACAGCAAGGGCCGAGTGTGGCCGCATGCGCACCTCATCACGCTTTGGTTTTCTTCTGCGCCGCCTGCAGCTGCTTCGCCACCTTTTCGCACTGAGCGAGCACGCGCAGAAGATTTCCGCTCCACAGTTTTCCAATCTGCTCTTCGGTGTAGCCGCGACGCACGAGTTCTTTCGTGACGTTGAGCGCCTCGAGAGAACTATTATACCCCTCGATTCCGCCGCCGCCATCAAAGTCGGAGCTGAGGCCGACATGATCAAGCCCCATGAGCTTCACGCCGTAGTCGATGTGGTCCACATAATCCATCACGGTCGCGCCGGCTTCCACGGGATATTTCTCGGCGATCGCCTTCTGCTTGGCGAGATATTCGATGCGGCGCGCCTCGGGGAGCGCGGTCACCTGTGAGTCGAGCGCGGCCTGCGCGCCTCCGCGTCCACCGCGGCCGCCGCCGCCGCCGCCGCCACGTGCGCCGCGCGCCGGTGTCGTGATGCCGTACTCGCTCATGAGCGCCGCGGTCGCAGCAGTGCGCGCCGCATCAGCCACCGGATTGCATTTCACATAGCTGCGGAACGCGACCATCTGCACCACGCCGCCGTTCTTCGCCATCGCCTTCAGCTGCTCATCGTCGAGGTTGCGGCTCACATTGCACAGCGCGCGCACGCCCGAGTGCGAGGCAATGATCGGCGCTTTGCTCATCGCGATCGCCTGCATCATCGATTCCTTGGACGGATGCGAAATGTCGATCATCATCCCGTACCTGTTCATCTCGGCGATGACTTTCTTTCCCATCGGGCTGATGCCGTGCCACATCCAGTCGTTGGTGGCCTCGCCGGTGTTGGAGTCGGAGAGCTGGCTGTGGCCGTTGTGCGCGAGCGACATGTAGCGGCCGCCGCGATCGTAGAACTCCTTCACGCGCGTGATGTCGTTCGCGATGCCGAAGCCGTTCTCGATTCCCATAAACGCAACTTTCTTGCCGCTCGCGAAAATCCTTTTCGCATCGGCCGCGGTGTATGCGATAGCAATGCGATCGGGCGCCAGTTTTTCTGCAAGGGTATGAACGGCGTTGAACTTTGCAGTGTCTTCGGCGTAGGCGCGCGCGAAGCCGGCGGAGTCGAGCGTCCCCTGACCGACGTAGATCGAGAAGAAGATCGCATCGAGCCCGCCTTCTTCCATCTTGGTGAGATCGACCTGCGTGGTCGGAAGCCGAGTGCAGTAGTTGGCCTGGCCGGGGATGAAGTTGGCGGGGCTGATGTCGACGTGTGTGTCGAGCTTCATCACTTTCGCGTGGATTGCCTTCGCCCGAACGGTGATCGCATCGTCGCCGGGGAGCGGCGCGTAGCTCGGCGCGGGCTTGGGCGCGCAGGTGCCGGGTTGAGCGACAAGGGAGGACGCGGCAAGCACCGCCGCGAGCGAGAGACGGATGATCATTCGCATGTTGTGCTCCTGATGAGAATCAGCGTTTTACTTTTTCGACCGGCGTGAGCTTTGCCAGTTGATTGCGACTTTTCGCTTGAGGCGAGTCTCTTCGGCCTCGAATACACGGCTCATGCCGCCATCGCCGAGTTCTCGCTCCAAGCGATGGGTGCCACCGAGCGATTTCTGCAGCTGGGAGCGGAGGTCCAAGCTCAATACGAACCTAGTATATAGATGGCGGGGGACCGGACCCGCAAAATGTACGGATGGGTACCCTGGTTTGCCAGACGAAACCGCGCTTGCGGGCGGGTTCGGTCACGTGTCTGTTATGGGATGCCCACACGCCTTCGTAGCGCATTTTTTCTCTCCGTCGCCGGTTTTTTCCCTCTGACGGCTCGCGCGCAGGTTCGCCCGCTCAAAATCGAAGACGCGATCGGCGCCTACAACATTCAAACGCAAAGTTTGCTCGGCGTCATTTCGCCGGACGGGCGGTTTGTCGCGCACACGGTTTGCGATCCGCAACGCGCGCGGCGTGACTCGGCCGACAACGGCGCCGATACGAAAAACTCGCCGTATTTCAGCGTGGGGTGCGATCTCCATGTGACGTCGCTCGCGGACAAATCGACGCGGAAGATTGTCAGCGCGAAGGGGGGGAACTGGGCGCCGGCGTGGTCGCCGAACAGCGCGATGCTCGCGTTCGAATCGGATCGGGACGGATCCCCTCTCGTGTATGTATGGGAGGAGAAAACCGCGAAGGTACGAAAGGTCTCGGACGTGAGCACGCGCTCGCGATTCGGATTCGAGCGTCCGCTCTGGACGCCGGATTCGAAACAGCTGGTGGTGAAACTGTTTCCGCAGGGATTTACGCAGGAGCAGCTGGAGCTATCGAACAGCGGTGGAGCGCCGGTGACGGATAAAGTTGCGGGCTCCACGCTGGTCTTCTATCAAACGCTCCCGGCATCGGCGGCTCAGCCGCCCGCTCCGCCCTCTGCCGCCGCCGCGAGAAATTTCATGATGGGCGACCTCTCGGTGATCGATGTTGCTACCGGGAAGATCAAGCGGCTCGCGCAGTACGCCGGCGCGTGGTTTGGAATTTCGCCGGACGGAAAACACGTCGCGTATTTGGATGTCACTGGCGATCGGATGGATCCGACGCGCATCGGACTGTCGACGAATCTCACGGTGATCGATCTCGCCGGCGGCGTGCCGCGCACGCTCACGAAGTCGGTAGTGCAGACGTTCACCGGCGCGATCAACTGGTCGCCGGATTCGAAGTGGATCGCGTACACGAACAAGGCGCCGATCGACATGGCACGCGTCCGCGCGGGCGCGACGATTTCGTCGCCCAACGGCGCGAACACGCAGGACGCGGATCTCTATGTGATCGCCGCAGCGGGCGGCGAGCCGAAAAAATTCTCCGGCGAGGGACTGCTGAGCGGCGCATTCAACAGCACGTTCATGGCACCGCTCTGGAATGCGTCGTCAACCGAGCTCGTTGCAGTGGGCGACGGAAAACTCTGGCGTGCGAATGTCGCGAGTGGACTTGCAAAACTGATTCCGGTTTCAGTTCCCCTGCGCGAACTCGTTCGCGGCGGCGATGAGCGCACGTGGTGGACGAACGATGGCGGCGCGTCGGCAATCGCGCTCACGATCGATCAGCAGTCCATGCGCAGCGCGTACGTGAAGATCGATCTCACGAGCGGAAAAACGCAGACATTATTCGGGGGCCTCAAGCGAATTGGCCGAGTGTTCGAGGCGCCGTTCACGTCGCGTGACGGGCGGACGATCGTGTTTCTTGCCGAAAGCGGAAGCGAGAGCGCCGATCTGTGGAGTGCGGGTCCCGATATGAAAGAGCCGAAGCGCTTTACGTCGATGAACCCGCTGCTTGAGGGCTACACGTTCGGCGCGAGCAAGCTGATCGAGTTCACGAGCAGCGATAGCGCGCCGCTGCGCGGATCTCTGCTGTTGCCGGCGGGCTATCAAGAAGGGAAACGCTATCCGTTGATCGTGTGGGTATACGCGAGCGATGAAGGCTCGCGCAATGTGAACAGCTTCGGATTGATCGGCATCAGCGCGTACAACCTGCACATGTTCACCACGCGTGGATACGCGGTGCTGTGGCCGGATATGCCGGTGAAGGTCGGCACGCCAATGAAAGACATGATGAAGTCCGTGATGCCAGCGATTGATAGGGTCGTGGAGATGGGAATCGCGGATTCGAACAGGCTCGCGGTGATGGGGCAGAGCGGCGGCGGATATTCGACGCTCTCGCTGATTGCGCAAACGAATCGATTCAAGGCCGCGGTGATGAGTTCCGGCTACGGCGATCTTACCGCGGTGTGGGGCTCGATGTCACCGGTGGATGGGTCGGGCGGCTGGCATCCGTGGCTCGAGCAAATGGGCGGCGCGATGGGCGGGCCGCCGTGGGAACAGCAACAGCGGTACGTGGACAACTCGCCAATCTATATCCTGAACAAGATCACGACGCCGCTCATTATAGAGGCAGGCGGCAACGATGTTTCGATCGTTCCGTACTCCGACGAAGTGTACGTCGGCATGAAGCGGCTGAAGAAAGACGTGACGTATCTGCGCTACAAGGGCGAGGGTCACGTTCTCACGCAGTACCCGAACCTGATCGACTACTGGAACCGGGTGACCAAGTTTCTCGATGAGAGAGTGAAAAATCCTCAGTTGCGCCAGTGACCATCAATCGAATGCCAGCCGCGCCCTCAATGCTCCCGGCGGCCTTCCTCCCAGAGAGGCATGCCCTGCTGCGGGCGGCTCTCGCGTGACAGCGACGTGACGGGTTTTTCTCTCGCACGAAAGGACTAGTGCGAGCACTACCACGCGCACATCACCCGATTGAACTACTCCCAAAAGTCAGTCCTCTCTAGTCACTAATTCACTCTCGTGCGCGATGTTCGCGCACGCGGTGTACCGGCAGTTTTCTCCCATGAGTCTCACATCACCCATGGGGGGAGCAATGAACAAGCTGATCGGAGTTCTCGCGCTCGGCCTCGCGGCTTGCGGCGGCGGAAATGGAGATGCATCGGCTGCTGACGCGGCCGTGCCTGCGAAGAGTACGTCGGCGACGAAAGTACCGACGGGAAATTCGCCGGTTTCTGTTGCGAAAATTATTTCATCCAATCGCACGCTCGCGAGAGGAACCGCGATCGAAGTCACGATCAACAGCGGCATCACCTCGCGCCACAACAACGCTGGCGATCAGATCGACGCGACGGTGTCGCAGGACGTTCGCGACGACAAGGGACACGTGGTGATTCGCGCCGGCTCTCCGGTCTCGATGCGCATTGCCGTGATATCGGCGTCGCACGCGGGACACGCGCAGGGTGACGAAGGCGAACTCGAACTCAACGTCACGGCGATCGTCGTCGACGGTGAGCGGAAAACGGAGAATATGTCCACGCGCGACGTGCCGCACACGATGAAGGGACGCGGCGTCACGAAGGGGCAGGGCGAAGACATCGCCGTTGGCGCGGCAGTCGGCGCGCTCGCGGGACAGCTGATCGGCAAGAATACCAAGAGCACCGTGATCGGTGGCGCCGTTGGCGCCGTTGGCGGTGGCGCAGTCGCCGTCGCGGGCGCGCAGCGTGACATCGTCGTCGAACCCGGCACGCGTGTCACGTTCACGCTTTCACAGTCGATGACGGTGGTGGGCAAGTGAAGACGTTGTTGAGAGTACTGGCAGTCGTTTCGCTCGCGTCGATGCCGCTGCTCGCGCAGGGCGGACGCGGTGATGGCCGCTCGCGCGGCGGAAATCGCCCGCCTCCGCCACAGCAGCCGAACGTCGGCGGCGGCTACATCCCGCAGCACGCGCCGGCGAGAACGCCCGCGCGCAGACCGGAGCCGACGCGTGAGATGCCGCCCTTCAACTACGAGCACGAACGCGGCCATCCGAACGCACCGCATGTGGACATCAGGAGCAACGTGTGGGTTGGACATGACGTGCGTCGCAACGAAGGCGGACTCCGCCTCGAGCGCCCGTGGCAGTATGGCCACTTCGAGTGGCGTTTCGGTCCGAGTCATGTCTATCGGCTCAACGGTGGCGATTCACGCCGCTTCGGATTCGGCGGAATGTTCTTTCGCGTCGCAAATGTCGACTTCGGCTACGTCAACGATTGGCGCTGGGACAACGACGATCTCGTGTTCTACGACGACTTCGATCACCCCGGCTATTACCTCGCGTACAACGTGCGCACCGGGACGTATGTGCACGTCGAATACTTGGGTCACTAGAAGGTTCGCAAGAGAAGGTTTGCATCTGAATGTTCATTCACCAGGAGTTGTGTATGCGGTCACAATCGATGTTCTCTAGTTCCATGCGTTTCGCTGCCGCGGCGCTCGTCGCGCTTTCGGTCGCAGCATGCGAGCACAACCCGGCGGAGCCCGGTGTGCTTGCGAGCATCACAGTCACTCCGAACCCGCAGACGCTGGCGGTCGGAGCGGCGCAGCAGTTCGTCGCCGTGGGTAAGGATGCAAACGGAACGGTCGTCGGGCTGCAGCCAGTATGGACGATGGCCGCGAGCGGCGGCACCATCAACGGATCCGGCGTCGTCACGGCCGGCAACGTCCTGGGAACGTTCGTCAACACAGTCACGGCGTCATACGGCAGTATCTCGGGCAAGGCGACGATCAACGTGATCTCCGGAATTCCGGCGACCGTGACCGTGACGCCAACTCCGGTGACGCTGGCAATCGGCGCAACGCAGCAATTCACGGCGGTCTTCAAGGATGCGGGCGGCAACGTTGTCACCGGCAATCCGACGTGGGCCGTTCTGTTTGGCGGCGGCACGATCGCGCAGACCGGCCTCTTCACGGCTGGCACCACCGCGGGCACGTTCACCAATACGGTGGTTGCAAGCATGGGCACGATCTCCGGCACCGCAACGGTAACGGTAACGCCGGGCGCGCTGGTGACGATTCAGGTCACGCCGAATCCTGCAACGATGCTCGCCGCTGGGACGCAGCAGTTCACGGCGACGGGCCGCGACGTGAACGGCAACGCGATTCCGACCACGGTGTTCTGGAGCCTGCAGGCAGGCGGCGGCGCGCTCAGCGCGACCGGCCTCTTCACCGCCGGCGCAGTATCAGGAACGTTTGTCAATACGATCAGGGCATGCGTGACGGCCGCATGCGTGGCCGGTGATATCGCTGGTTTCGCGACGGTCATCATCACGCCAGGCGCGATCACATCGATCACTGTTACTCCGAATCCTGTGAACGTCGGCACGAGAGCATCTCAGGCATTCGTTGCAGTCGGTAAGGATGCGAACGGCAACGTGGTTCCGATTCTTCCGCCGGTGACGTGGTCGGTATTGCCCGGTTATGCGGGCGGCACGATCCTTTCGGGCGGCGGCTACATCGCGCCGAACGCAGTTGGTATCGGCTTCGACACGGTTCGCGCGACGAGCGGCGCACTCAGTGGCTCGGCTCGAGTGAACGTACAGGCATCCGCCTCATTGGTATCGATTGCGGTCACGCCGAATCCGGCGAACACGACAACTGGCGGTGTGGTGACGTTCACGGCCACTGGCTTTGACGGCACGGGTCTCGTCGTTCCGACTCCGGGCCTGGTCTGGTCGGTCGTTGCGGGCGGCGGCAGCATCGACCAAGCCGGCAACTTTACGGCGGGAGCCTCAGCCGGTCTCTTCGCGAACACGGTCAAGGCGTCCTCCTCGGGACAGAACGGATTTGCGTCCGTGAACGTGGGCGTCCCCGCGGCCGTATCGTTCCTCGGCACCACGGTGTCGCTGGCCGGCATTCTTGGCGGCGTGGGGGTGACCTGCGGATCGGGCGCCATCAACGCGGACGTCATGGTCCATCCGGGTGTCGCCTGGACCCAGGGCCTCTGTACCTTCACCGGTGCCACCCACCTCGGGGATCCAGTGGCCCTAACGGCGCAGAGTGAGCTGAACACCGCGCTCGTTACGCTGCTGACAAAGCCGTGCGACGTCACCTACGGAGCGGGGGCGGACCTTGGCACCATTTCCGCCGTGTTGCCGCTCGCGCCGGGCGTCTATTGCTCCCCCACCACGTTCCTGCCGACGGGCATCGTCAAGCTCGCTGGTCCGGCCAATGGCGTGTGGATCTTCGCTGCGGGCAGTTCGCTGACCGCCGCGGTCGGTTCGAGCGTCGTGATCACCGGGGGTGGGCTGGCCAAGAACGTTTACTGGGCGAATGGAGCGTCGGCCAGCATCGGCAACGCTGCCGCGTGGCAGGGCAACATTCTCGCGAGTTCCAGCATCTCGCTAGGCAACGGCGTCACGCTGCTTGGGCGTGCACTGGCCCACACGGGTTCGGTAACGATGGGCACGCTGTCCACGATCACGCTGCCGTAAACGAACGGATATAAGGTCGGCGCGGGCGCCGGCGACCACTCGGGTCGCCGGCCTCTGCCCCCGCCGGCACGGATGACTTTACTGAGATTGAGGAGTTCAAAAAATGTCTAATCGAATCGTGAAAGCCGCAGTGATGGTCGCGGCCTGTCTGACTTCGCTCGCGGCAACGCAGCGTCTGTCGGCGCAGTCGATGGAGCACAACCGCATTGGAAGCTGGGAATTCGGCATCGCCGGGGGAGCGCTCTTTCTCGACACGTCGCTGCGAGGCTTTCTCGGCAGCGGCGCCCCCGAATACATGTTCGCGAACACGTCGAATCCGAGCTCGATCATGCCCTCGGCCGAGGCGCGAATCGGCTACAACTTCACGAAGCACTTTAATGTGAGCGGCAGCATGATTGGCGAATTCGGGTCGGGGATGTTCTTCCTCACGCCGACGGCCGCCATCACGCTTACGACGGACGTCAACGCGACCACCGCGCCGTTCTTTCGCTTTGGATCGGAGATCACGCGCATCACGGGTGAGAATGAACGCCTCACGCACTCGTCGTACGGCGTGTTCGCCGGCATCGGCCTTCGCCACATGCTTACGGACAACATGGCGCTGAACCTCGAGGGGAGGCTGCGCGCGGACAAGTATCAGGAAGTACCCATGGTGCGGGCGATGACGTACAACCCGATGGCTCAGATCGGGCTGTCGTGGTTCGGGCGCGGACACCGCGATCGCGAAGTGACGAAGATGCGCGTCGATACCGTTCGGGTCGATCGCGTACGCGTCGACACGGTGCGGTCGGTTCGCGTGGACACGGTGCGTATGGCCGCGCCCGCGATGCCGGCACCGGCGCCGGCAAGACCCCGCGAGCTCTTCACGCTGAAGGCTGTGCTGTTCGAGTTCGACAAGGCGACGCTCACCCGCGGCGCAAAAGACACGCTTGGCGTGGCCGTTCGGTATCTGCAGGATCACAGCGACGTTCGCGTCGAGATCCAGGGTAACACCGACAGCAAGGGCAGCGACGAGTACAACATGGCGCTCGGCCTGCGCCGCGCAGAATCCGTAAAGGAGTACCTGTCGTCGAAGGGAATCGACGCGGGCAGAATCCGGACGATGAGCAAAGGAGAATCAGAGCCCGTCGCCGACAACGAGATCAACGGCAAAGACAACCCGGCGGGCCGCGCGTTGAACCGCCGCGTGGTAGTGATCGAGCTGCCGTGATGCGGGCGAATCCAGTGGGAAAGATCGTCTTCACTCCTCCGGTGCCGCGCGCGCCGGAGGAGGCTGGGAGCACCACACCGAAGAAGGAACTCGAGAAGAAACTCGACGACGACATCGTGCGGCTGAGGGCGTCGTTCGCCATCACGAGTCCGAATCCCGTTCAGAGCAGAGGGGTCGAGCGCCTATTTCCGCGGAGTGACAAATGAATCAATCACGCCTCGCGGCGGCGATTCTCATCGGGCTCGGAACGCTCGCGCTGATCTACGGCAAGTTCAGCTACGTCAAGGACTCACACGAGGCGAAACTCGGACCGATCGAGCTTACCGTGCAGGATCGACAGACGGTGAAT
Organism: Gemmatimonadales bacterium; assembly: GCA_038205995.1. Taxonomy (GTDB): domain Bacteria; phylum Gemmatimonadota; class Gemmatimonadetes; order Gemmatimonadales; family Gemmatimonadaceae; genus Fen-1231. The sequence goes on along the minus strand of JBBRBH010000021.1, from coordinate 41,695 downwards.
CTTCCGGTATGGCTCGGAGTGGGTGCTATCGTCGCCGGGTCAGTGCTGCTTTTTGCCGGCGGAAAGAAAAATGGCTAAGGGATCGCCGCGTTCAGCCGGCTTTGTGGGCAAACGCGGCGATCTGCAGGCGTGTGTGGAGCGTCAGCTTCTCCATGACATTCCGCACATGGCTCTTTACGGTGTGCGTGGCGATGTTGAGCCGGCTCGCGATCTCTTTGTTGCTGAGCCCCTCGCCGATGAGAGCGACGACCTCTTTCTCGCGCTGAGTCATGCGAACAGAGTCGAGCGGTACCGACTTGCTTTTTATGACTGCTTCTTTGGCAATCTGAGAAAACAATGAGGAGGTCATTTCGGGCGGCAGCACGTGGACGCCCGCTGCCACCGACCGGATCGTTGTAACGAGATCTTCGAACGAAGCATCCTTCATGATGAAGCCGGATACTCCCGCGTTCACGAAATCAACAATCTCTTCGTGGGCCGGGAGCAGGTCCATGACGATGACCTTCGAATCGGGAAGTTCCGCGCGAATCCGCGCGGCGACGCTCAGGCTGTCATCTTCCCACAGCCCGACGTCGAGAAGGATCACCTCAGGTTTCGCCTCATCCAGAGCCGACACGACAGCGCTCGACTCGGCGGCAACCACGTTGAAATCCTTGGTTTTGGTCAACAGGGCCGCGATCCCCTCGCGAACCATGCGATTGTCCTCAATAAGCGCGACAGAAATCATGGTATAGAAACCTACCAGATTGGGTCGCCGAGAAGCAAGTTTGAGGTCCCATGGCCGACACGCCGCCATCCCCTCACGAACCCCGTTCTTCGCGGCGGCGCTATCGCGCTTTTGTGGAGGACTACACGCATCGGCGTCTTGACGCGAAGAATGACGAGACGCCAGGCCCGACGACCGGAGACGCAGGGCCGAAAAAAAAGGGAAAGCGGCGTCAATATGTAAGAGAGTATCTGCGCTGGCTTGCGCCGCACCGAGCTGAGGTTGGCACATTTGTGCTGCTCGCGCTGGCGGTCGCGGGACTCCAGATGATCGAGCCGCTTTTTCTGCGGTCCATTGTCGACAAAGTCCTGCTGAACAAAGCGCTCGACGAGGCGGCGCGTCTCACGCGGCTGAACCTGACCGGCGCGCTCTTTGTGGTGGTCATCGTCGCGTCGAATCTGGTTGGTGCGTTGAAGGACTATAGACAGCGGCTGCTGAATACGCGCGTGATGCTCGCGCTGCGGCGCGCGCTGTTTGACCGCTTGCTCCATCTCCCGCTGCCGAATCTGTGGGAAATGAAGACGGGCGGAATCCTGTCACGTCTCACGGGCGACGTGGACACCACGACGGGATTGCTGCAGACCGCGATCGTTTCGCCGCTGCTTTCCGTTATCAAGTTGCTCGTCGCGATCGTGATCCTCATGTCGCTGAACTGGCGCCTGGCGCTGACGGCGATCGCGATCGTACCGGGGATCATGCTGATCAGCTTCATCTTCACGCGTCGGATCAGGCCGATTTATCGTTCACTGCGCAAGGACGCGGAGATCATCGACGGCCGCGTGGGCGAGACGTTCTCCGGCATTCGCGTGGTGCGCGCGTTCCGGCGCGAGGTGCGCGAACTGCTCGAATACATGAGCGGCCGCCACTACATGCTGCGCAAGGAGATGTTTGCCCAGCGCCGCGAGATGATCATCTGGACGTCGTGGGGCCTGCTGATGGGAAGCGTGAACGTCGTGATCGTGTGGTACGGCGGCGCGCTGTACCTCCGGCACGGCGCGACGATCGGCGACATCATGGCGTTTCAGTGGTACACGTTCCTGCTGCTGAACCCCGTGTGGAACATCGTGAACTCGATTTCCGAGCTGCAGCGGTCACTCGCCGCGATGGAGCGGGTGTTCGAGATACTCGCCATGCCGGCGGATAAGCCGGACAAACCCGACGCGACGGACGCGCCGAAGGTCGTTCAGGAAATTCGGTTTGAGCATGTCGAGTTCGAATACCGGCCGGGGATTCCCGTGGTCCGCGATTTTGACGTCGTGGTGCCGAGCGGATCGGTGGTTGCTCTGGTGGGCCGCAGCGGAGCGGGGAAGACGACGGTCACCGATCTCGTCGCGCGCTTTCACGATCCCACGCACGGGCGCATCCTGCTCAACGGAACGGACATCCGGAATCTCAAGCTGAACACGTATCGCGATCTGCTGGCGATCGTGCAGCAGGATGTATTTCTGTTCGACGGATCGGTGCGCGACAACATCGCGTACGGCCGTCACGATGCGACGTTTGAAGACGTGCAGGACGCGGCACATCGCGCGAACGCGCACGAGTTCATCGTGAAGCTGCCCGGTGGTTACGACACGTTCATCGGCGAACGCGGCGTGAAACTTTCGGGCGGCCAGCAGCAGCGCCTGGCGATCGCGCGCGCGATTCTCAAGTCGCCGCAGATTCTCGTGCTCGATGAAGCCACGAGCAATCTCGACACAGAAAGTGAGCAGCTCATTCAGGCGTCGATGGCCGGGCTGCTCGCGGGCCGCACGACATTCGTGATCGCACACCGCCTCTCCACGGTGCGCCGCGCGGATCTCATTCTCCTGATGGTGGACGGCGCCGTGGTTGAACGCGGTACCCATCAGGAATTGATGGAGAAGCGAGGCATCTACTACGAGATGGTGCTGCGGCAGATGGAATCGCACCGCCAGGACGACGAGGCCGTGCTGACGTGAGCGACGAGGAGCGGCGCACGATATTCGTACTGCTTCGCGAAAGTGGACGCGCTACTGCACCCGTAGAATCGCGACGCGCAGCCCGCTGGACAGCGGGAGCGGCTGTCCCGCGGTCGTCAGGAGCTGGAGCGCCTCGTGCCCCGAGCCGTTCGCCGTGAACAGGAAATACGACGCCGCGGTTCCGGGCACGCCGGTGATCACTTTGTTGATCGTCGTCGCGGACGAAACTGCGAGCGGCGTCAGCGGGTACACGGGCTGACCGGAGTTCGTGAACAGGCCGCACGGAACTCCGCTGCAGGTGAGACGCGTCTGCCCGAAGTTGAAAATGTCTGCGAAGTTGAAGCTCGGGATCGTCGTGCGAACATCGCTCGCGACATACCCGGGCGTCTGGAAGATGGCGGACGCCAGGCTCCAATAGGTGAGCAACGTCGCCACCGGCTGGCTCGTCTTTGCCGCGAGATTGTTCAGCCCCGTCAGGCTCGGCTCGTTGACCAGCGATTTGATCAGCGCGCCCTCTGCGCCTGATGCGTAGTTATCGAGGATCCAGCGGGAGATCGCCCATCCGGCGCCGTAATTGGCCGGTGTGTCCACGCCGAGTCCCTCGCCGTTCGTCGTTTCCGATTGCAAGTACTGGAAGAAAAACGGCAGATGGCTGCCCACGAGCGCGTACGGCTTTCCGCCATTTAGATCGCAGGGCGCGCCCGCGCCGAGCGGGATCTCGCACGCGACGGTCCCCAGAAAGTTCGCGGCACCGAGGTACGTCGCTTGGTTGAAGTTGCGCTCCCAAATCTCTGACGAGACCTGCGCCAGTCCTTCTTCGAGCCAGATGTCTTCGAACGACGGCGCGTTGTTGATGATCCGGTCGGCGAAGGAAATGATGTGCTTCGACTCGTGCGCCGCAGTCGCGCGCAGCTGCGCCTGCCAGGTGGCGACGGAATACCCGGTGGCGGAAGGCACGAACGAATAGAACACCTCGGTCTTATTGCTGAAGCCGCCGCCGATCTGACCCGATCCGGACGGGAAGAAGTCGCACGAGTTCACGAACGCAACCGCAATTCCCCCGCCCGTGACACCGGCGAGATTATTGAGGACCGGCGTGATGATCACCGTCACCTTGCCGATGGACGACAACGATGCATCGAACGCCATCGGGTTGCCGATGTTGGCGACCAGGTGCGGATATGTGATTGCGTCGAACTCCGCGGCGAACGATGCGTAGAACGACGTGTCCGGCCGGAACGTATTCGGCCATTTCGTGAGGTTCGTGTCGGCGAGCACAATGACGTGCGCTCCGACCGCCACTGTGCGCGCGCCGATCGAATCGACATTCCCGCAGCCGCCCACGAGCGAGTTGCGCACGTACACTTTGTTCACGGTGCCGATCGTTTGAACGATCGCGGCGCTGAGCTGAGAGTTTCGTCCGGCGGCCGCCCGCTCCTTTGCCCATGCATCGCGCGGATTTCCGAAGCGGGCGTAGACCTGTTTGTTCACATCGAGAAGCGACATGTGCGTTTGCTGCATTCCCCGCAGCGCCGACATCTGCACGGGGAGCCGTCCGACTTCGAAGGACGGTCCCTGTTGCGCGGTCACGCGCGCCGACGGAATCGGCGGACTGGATGCGCCGGGGAATTGCAGCGCCGATACCGCCGCGCCGAACGTTCCCGTCAGCGAGAAGCTTTCGGACTGCGCGGCCGCTGCGTTCGAGTTCACGACCGCGATCAGATATTGCGCGCCCGCCGTCACCGCGAGCGATGCCGAGAAGTTGGACGATGCGAGGAACGTTTGCGCCTGCCCGACGGAAAGTGAAACCGCCGTCGCGGCGGCCGTGACGCTGAAGGCGCTGCTCGTCTGTCCGGTGAGCCCTGCCGACGCAGCGACGAGGGTATATCCCGTGCCGACATTATTCAGCGTGAGATTGCTGAACGTCGCGACGCCGGCAACGGCCGCGACGGTGAGCGTTCCGCCGAGCGTTCCGCCCGCCGGATTCGTGCCGATCGCGATCGTGACGCTGTTTGTCGCGCCGACGACTTTGTTTCCTGACCCGTCGCGAATCGTGACGGCGACCGCGGGAGTGATTACGCCGCCGGCGGTAATGTTCGTCGGCTGCGCGGTGAATGCGAGCTGGCTCGCGGCGGCAACGACAATGTTGAACACGGAACTTGTCGCGCTCGTGAGGCCGGCGGCGCTCGCGACGATCGTGTAGTTGGAGCCGGATTTATCGAGCGTGAGATTGCTGAACGTCGCGACGCCCGCGACCGCGGCAACGGTGGTCGTTCCGCCGAGCGTCGAGCCGCCTGCGTTTACGCCGATCGCCATCGTGACGCTCGTCGTCGCTGTGGTCACGATGTTGTTGGCGGCATCTTCGACCGCGACTGTTACCGAGGGACTCAGCGCGCCGCTTCCGGTTGCGGGCGGCTGCGTGGTGAATACGAGGTGCGTCGGCGCGCCAGCGGTGATGGTGAGCGACGCGGTCACCGTTTGCGGGCTGTTGGTGATGCCGGTCACACTGGCAGTGATCGGAAAGGAGGCGGTGTACGTGCCCAATGCGAGTGCGCCGGTGGTAGCAGTCAGCGTGAGCGTCGCAGGAGCCGAAGAACTATTGAGACTCGCGGTGAGCCAGCCGCCGATTTGTCCGCCTCCGTAGGTGACTGTGCCGGTGGCGAGGCCTGCGAGCGAGCCGGTTCCGCTGTTGGAGATGTTGATCGTTTGTGCCGCTGGGCTCGCGCCGCCCGCAGGCGCGGTAAACACGGCGCCGCTCGAGGAGAACGCGATGGATGGCGCGGAGGCTGGCGGGGTAGTCGTGCCACCGCTGCTGCCACCGCCGCCGCTGCACGAGAGCGCGGCAACAAGCAACGCGGGCACGAGCGATACAGGAATCCGTCGCATTGAACCTCCCGCCGGGGCGGGTCTATGTGTCGTGGGGTCAGACTTGAGTGGGATCCGAGCGTCAAAATCTCGGACGACGGCAGCGAAAGAGCAAACGAATCCGGGGCGAAAACCTAATTCCCCTCTCTGACATACACTTTCGCGCCAATATTGGTCACTTCTTCTTTGCGGCTGCTCCCTCGAAGGCGGCGGTGAGCGCCGGCCTGATTGCTGCGACTTTCGCATCGCGCAGTGAAATCTGGGTGCTGCCTCGTGCGCCCCACGCTCCGGCCGCAGGAGAGAACATGTTCGGTTCAGAACGGATGAACCACGACTGCTCCGGCGGCGAGAGCGTGACCATCGCCCGATTCGCGTCGGGACCGAGCGTGGCGAAAATCCTTCCGTTGGCAGCAACACGAAAATCGGGGTGCGCCATATGCGACTTCTCAACGGCTCCGGAAAAACTGAGCGCGATTTTTCGGAACTGGGCCGCCGTCATTGCGAAACTGCGCTGATCAAGGCATCCACGTTGTGAACTCCGAGGCAGGTGTGCGCGGTTTCGGCGGAACGCTTTCCAGCGGCTCGCCGACGTTTACGATCGCGACAATGCGCTGATCGTCGCTCACTCCGGTTGCCGCTCGCGCTGCCGGATCGGCCATCACCGCGCCCGTCTTGATATGCGTGCCCAGCCCCAGCGCGACGGCGGCGAGCGAGATGTTCTGCACAGCCATCATCGCCGCCGCATAGTCCTCCTCGCGCTGCTCCGCGTTCTCGGTGTTCACAACCGCAACCGCAATCATGCCCGGCAGCGCGCGATGCTCGGCGCCGATCCTCTCAATCAGTTCCGCGCCTGCCGCGGGGTCTTCAATTTTTTTCGCCTTGCGGGCGCCGAGCGCGGCGCCGTACGCAAAGCGCGCGTCGGGGCCGAGCACGCAGAAGCGCCACGGCAGCGTGAGCTTGTGATTCGGAGCGAGCGCGGCGGCGGCGAGAAGCGTCTCGATTTCGCCGCGCGTGACGGCGCGCTCGGTGAACTTCTTGACCGAGCGGCGCGCTTTGATAGCATCGTGAGTATGCATACGAGGAAACTAACAGTATGCTTTGATGATGCGAAAATCGTCGATCGGTGCGATGGTCACGGCGATCGTGGCGTGCGGCCTGCTTGGATGCAGACAGATCGGGATCACCGATTCCGGTAATGCCCCGTCGAGCGATATGCGCCTCGTGTTCAGCCACGGGACCTGCCAGGGACGCGGCGTCGTGCGCTACGCCGCGTCACCGATGAATCTCGCCGACATCGGCGAGTTCATTCCGCTGGGCAGCATGGTCGGCGCGCACGTGACGCCGATCGATCACCAGTATCTCGCGCCGGTCGATTTCCTCGCGGGCCGCACGCGGTACAATGTGTACGCTCCGTTCAACGGATTTATGGTCCTCATACAGCCGCGCGTAAAGAAGGCTGGCGACGGCGGGTCTGCGCCCGTGGGCTCGGTGGACTATCGCGTGGCGTTCGAGGGATCGTGCACGTATTGGGTGTACTACGATCTGATCACGCAACTCGAGCCCGCGTTCATTGCGGCCGGAGGATCGGCGCTCGCGGCCAACAACGAGGCGCTCATTCGAGTTCCTGTCACAGCCGGCCAGCTCATTGGCCGCGTCGGCGGTCAGACGCTCGACCTCGGCACGGTGAACGCGAACATCACATTGCCCGGCCTGCTTGTTCCCGATCACTACATCGCCGAGCCATGGAAAGTGCATTCGGTGGATGCGCTCGACTATTTCGACGAGCCGCTGCGTTCACAGCTGATCGCGAAAAACAGACGGCGCGCGATTCCGCTCGGCGGAAAAATCGACTTCGACGTGGATGGAGCCGCGTCGGGCAATTGGTTTCTGCAGGGCACGAACTGGTATAACGGCGTCGTCGGCGAAGGGGGCGGAAATTACTGGGCCGGCCATCTAGCGCTCGCGTACGACAACATCGATCCGACGCTGCTGATGCTATCGCTCGGATTTCCGGACGGATCGTCGCGGCAGTGGATGGTGAAAGGAAACACGCCGGATCCCGCGACGGTCACCGCGGCGACTGGCCTCGTGAAATACGAAGTCACGAATTGGGCCGGCGATTCCGTGCGGCTGAATTTGAAACAGCCGGTGGTCGGTGTGCTGCTCGTGCAGGTGCTTCCGGCGCGACAGCTGCAGGTGGAATATGTGCCCAACGTGCTGGCCGCGGCCGTCGCCGGATTCAGCGCGGCGGCGAAGATTTACGAACGGTAGAGTGAGCCCGCGAGGACGTGCGTCGCGAGGCGTGTGGAATCGGTGACTGAATCCCACGTGTGGTCTGCTCGCGCATCGGCGGTGAGTTGATCGCGGAACCGGTTGCGGTACTCCAGCATCATGGGGTCGGAGGTGTCCGCGGCGAACGGAAGAATCGCGAGCACGATGCGATCGTTGCTGCTCTTGGGGGTTTGGAGCAGCCGCGCGCCGGCCAGTGCTGCGATCCGCGTCCGCAGTCAGGCGGCCGACGCGCTGCGGATTTACAGGCTGAACACGGAGGTCACTCCGAACTCGGCGTTCGCGCTAAGGTCATTCGCCGGCGCGCAGCTCGCGTCAGGCGATACTGCGGGCGCCGTCGCGAGTTTTCAGAAGGCGCTCGGAATCAATCCGAATGATCAGCAGTCGAAAGCGGCGGTCGCGCGACTGAAACCGAGGCCGTTCAAATGAAGTCTTCCATTCGGCGCTGCCTTCTGCTTATTGCAACAATCTTTCTCGTGACACCGGTCGTCGCTCGCGCGCAGCTGCCCAAGCAGCCGCGCAACTTGCAGGTGTTGCCAAAGGTTCTCCGCGAAGGTGACGTGCGCGACGTGTCACCGGGGAACACGCCGGCCCATCTGCCCACGCAAAGCCACCGCTTCGCTAACCGCGAGAAGCGCTGCCGAAGTAGAACAGCAAGCCGACTGCGGTCCAGAGCGCGACCGGCATGGCTGCGACGAGCAGTGGCGGCAGCCAGCGCGTCAGCGCGCGGTGCGCGCTGCCCGCCTGCCACCAGAGCGCGACTCCGGCTATCGTGAGCACGATGCTGACGCCGTACCCGATATCGGTGACGATTTCCGGGCGGGGATGGCCCGGCGCGAACTCAAGCGCGGCGGGGAAGACCAGCACGAGCGTCGTGTTCGCAAAGGACATGATCGCCCACGTGCGCGCGGTGCCGTGCATGGAGCTCCACGGCGTGCGCAGCGCGAGTATGACGATCAGGCCGGTGACGAAGATGAAGATCATTCTAAAAAACTAACTACGCGGCCACGGGAACTGCGGAAACTGCTGGTTACGGCGGGGACGGCGAGCGCTTTAACGAATTTGAATAAACTCGCTCGTAGCGGAAGAAAACTTCTATCGGGACTTCGCGCTCGACACGGAGTCCCTCCGATCTTAGCGCTCGTTCGAGCGCGATATGATAGACCGATTCGAGAAAGCCCGTCCCGAGTTCGTTGTAAACATAAAGAAAATTTACAACAATCTTTTTTGTGATTTGCCCGTGCAGTAGATGGTCATACGAATAGAGTCTGTGTTCCATCGGCAGCTCCCGTGCGTTTCCTGCGTAACCCGTGGCAAAAGTTGCTGTCGCAGTTTGACAGGGAGGGGACCGATGTGTGACACCGATCGATTGCGTGCGCGGCCATTCTCTCGCGGTGATTGTTCTTGACCTCTGGCTCTAATTCGTTTAGCATCCATTCTCGCGCCCACTGAGCGCGTTTCCCATTCGAGAGGCTGTGCTGTGAACATCCGGGTCCCGCGACTTCATCCAAACAACCAAGCAGGCCCGGATCTCACGTAGGCGCGCAAATAGCGCGAACTAGCGCGGACGTCTCGCCCCACCTGCTTCGGTTTCGCTGGTGGGGCGTTTCTTTTTTGCCCGGAGCACTCTCGAGAATGCACGAATCTTCAACGATCGAACCAACACACGGCATCGCGGCTCCGCGCACGATGTGGACGGATATCCGCGATTCGTTGCGCGGCGTGCGCCACGACTACACCTCCGGGTCGATCGGTCAGGCGATTTTTCTGCTCGCCGTACCGATGGTTCTGGAGATGGTCATGGAGTCGCTGTTCGCGGTCTCCGACGTGTTCTTTGTTGGAAGGCTCGGACCGGATGCGGTCGCGACCGTTGGCCTCACCGAGTCGATGATGATCGTCGTGTACACGCTCGCGGTGGGGCTCAGCATCGCCGTGACGGCAACTGTGGCACGGAGAATCGGCGAGAAGAATCCCGACGCTGCCGCGAGTTCGGCGGTGCAGGGCATTGTTGTCGCCGCGCTCATCTCCGGCGCCCTGAGCGCGATCGGCGCGTTCTACGCGAGCGATCTGCTCGCCATGATGGGCGCATCAACGTCTGTGCTCGCGAGCGGAACCATGTTCACGCGCGTGATGCTCGGCGGCAGCAGCACGGCATTCCTGCTGTTCATCATCAACGGCTCGTTTCGCGGCGCTGGCGATCCTGCCGTTTCCATGCGCGTGCTCTGGCTCTCGAACGCGATCAACATCGTCCTCGGTCCGCTGCTCATTTTCGGCGTTGGACCCTTCCCGCGGCTCGGCGTCACCGGCGCGGCGATCGCGACGACGATCGGCCGCGGCACGGGAGTGCTGTTCGCGCTCAGTCGCCTCGCGCGCGGCAGCGGCCATCTCGCGGTGCGCCGCAAACATCTTGTGCTCGATCCGGCGATCATGACGCGCATGGTCAAGCTCTCGGGCAACGGCACATTCCAGGTGCTCGTCGGCTCGATGAGCTGGATCGGACTCGTGCGCATCATGTCGAGCTTCGGCAGCGTCGCGATGGCGGGGTACACGATCGCGATACGTCTCGTGCTCTTCGCGCTGCTCCCCGCGTGGGGGCTCGGCAATGCCGCCGCGACGATGGTGGGCCAATCGCTTGGCGCAAAAAATCCGGAGCGCGCCGAGCGCGCCGTGTGGACTGCCGTGCGCTACAACGTGGTTTTTCTCGGAAGCATGGGTGTGTTGTTCTTCATCTTGGCGCGGCCGATCGTCTCGGGATTCTCGCAGGATCCGGGCGTCATCGAGGGAGGCACGTTCGGCCTTCGCGTGATCTCCTCGGGCTTTCCGCTCTTCGCGATGGGGATGGTGCTGACGCAGGCGTTCAACGGCGCCGGTGATACGTGGACGCCGACGAAGATCAACCTCGGCGTGTTCTGGGTATTCGAGATTCCGTTTGCCTGGCTGCTTGCGACGCGCTTTGGATTCGGAAGTCGCGCCGTGTTCATCGCCGTGCTCGCCGCGTACATCTTGCTGGCGGGGGTCAGCACGGTACTGTTCAAGAAGGGCCGATGGAAACTCAAACACGTGTAGCGCCTCCGCGACTCTCGAATACGCTCGAGGTCGAGACTCCCGAGCTCGTCGTACTCTCGTATACGATCGCGGGGGTTGGATCGCGCGCGTACGCCGCGATCATCGACTACCTGATCTGTTTCCTCGCGCTGGTTGCGGCAGTCGTCGGCATCATCGTGTTCATGTCGAAGACCGGATTTTTCAGGCCGACGTCGTCTACAGCGTTTGTGCTCTCGATGATGGTGATCGCGCAGTTCGTGATTCAATGGGGTTACTACGTTCTGTTTGAAGCGCTGTACGACGGGCGCACGCCCGGGAAACGTCTGCACCGGCTGCGGGTCGTGCGCGACGGCGGCTACTCCGTAACGTTCGCGTCGTCTGCCACGCGGAATCTGGTGCGCGTCGTGGACATGCAGCCCGGAATCCTCTACCTCGTCGGCATGTTGAGCGTGCTCTTCTCGAAATCGGGGAAGCGGCTCGGCGACATGGCCGCCGGCACGATCGTCGTGAAAGAAGATCTCGTGCGCCAGCCGGTGATCGCGGCACCGGCGGGTTTTCGCGCGGCGTCCGCGGAGGCGCCGCGGCTGCATGCGGCGCTCTCTGCGGATGAGTTCGAGCTGCTCGAGCGGTTCATGCAGCGTCAGCGCGATTTCGATCCGCAGCGGAGAGCGCAGTTCACGAATCAGCTGGCTCAACGGCTGGCGCCGGCTCTCGAGGAACACACGGGAGCCACGGCGTCCGCGCAACTCACGCGATTGTACGCGGCGGAGCGAGACGCGCGCGCCCGCGGAACCGCGTCCCGCCACGACACGGGCGCGGCCCGCGAGCGCCACCTGATTGTCGCGAGAGAGTCCGTGCGCTGGGCGGGATTCGCGGTGAAACTCTCCGAAGCGCAGCGTACGGGTCTCAAGGGACTCGGCGAAGAAGGCGTTCGCGAGTTCGTCGCCGAGTATCGCGACCTCGCCGCCGATCTTGCGCGACTTCGCACCGCCGCAAAGGGGAGCGAAGTGGATGAAGTGTTCTACCTCAACCGCCTGGTGGCCGGCGCGCACAATCTCATCTATCGCCGCCGTTCCGTTCGGCCACAGGACGCGCTCTCCTACATGTTCGTCGATGTGCCGCGCGAAATCCGCGCGTCGGCGCTGCCGATTCTTCTCGCGGCGGCGCTGATGTTCGGGCCGGCGGTGATTGCCGGTACGTCGGTCATGCGAAATCCGAAAGTCGCCGAACGGCTTCTGCCTTCCGGAATGCTCGACCGCGCGGAAGACGGCGTGCGCCGCGCGAAGAACGGTCGAGGCTACATCAACGATCCGCAATTGTTTCGGCCGGTGATGGCGACGTCGATCATCGCGAACAACGTGCAGGTTGCGATCGCGGCGTTCGCGTTCGGCGTCACGGCGGGAATCCTGACGCTGTTTCTGCTGGTCTCGAACGGAATCAGTTTCGGCGCGGTGGTGGGATTGTACAGCTCGAAGGGCATCGGATCGCTGCTCATCGCGTTCGTCGCGCCGCACGGCGTGCTGGAGCTGACGGCGATCTGCATTTCGGGCGGCGCGGGCTTCCTGCTCGCGGCTGCGCTGCTCGTGCCCGGCGATCGCACGCGCCGCCGCGCGCTGGTGGAGAACGGCAAACGCGCGATTCGCCTGGTGGCCGGTGCGACGCTGCTGCTGCTCGTGGCCGGCTCGCTCGAGGGAATGGTCTCGCCAATCGAGTGGTGGCCGCTGGAGTGGAAGCTGGCGGTTTCCGGCCTGAGCGCGGTGCTGCTGTATCTGTACGTGCGCTCGGGCGCGACCGCTACAGGATCCCGCGCGCCTTGATTTCGAGATAACGGTTGATCACGCTCGCCGTCATCGCCTGCGGCGAGACGTCGAGCACCGTGACACCCGCGCGGCGCATGCGGAGCAGGGCCTCTTCGCGCGCGAGAATCAGCTCCTCGGCGGCGGCGCTTTCATACAGCACGTCGGAACCACCGACGGCGCGCGGCAGCGCTGCCGCGAAGATTGCATCGTTGCGCAGCGCGACCACGACGGCGAGGTGCCGTGCCGCGCTCCGTGAGACATGCGCGATGAGCGCCTGCGACGCGCGTGGATCGATGACGTCCGTGATGAACACGATGAGCGCGCGTTTGCGCTGGTGCGCGGCAAGAAAGCGAAACGCGCTCGCGTAGTCCGGCTCGCGCGACGTGGCCTGCAGCGGCACAAATGCGTCGCGAATCGATTGCAGCGCGCGGCGGCCCGGCTGCGCGGGGACGTACGCTCGAACCTCATCGTCGAACACGAGTGTGCCGACGCGGTCGCCTGTGGTGGCCGCGACGTCCGTGAGAATGAGCGCAGACGATAACGCGTATTCGAATCGCGAGCGGGCGCCCGCGAGCTGCGTCATGGCGCGCCCCGCGTCGATCAGCGTGAAGACCGTCTGCGATCGCTCCACCGTGTATTCTCGCGTGATCAGCCGCGCGCGCCGCGCGGTTGCCTTCCAGTCGATGCGGCGCGGGTCGTCGCCGACCGCGTACTCGCGCAGATTCGCAAAGCTGAATCCTTCGCCGCGCCGGCGCAGGGTGCGTACGCCGGCTGTTTCGAGGCGATGCTGCATGGCGAGCATGCGATAACGGCGCACGCCGCTGAGCGAGGGGATCACCATGATCGAGTCATCAGACGCGAACACGAATCGCTCGGAAACAAGCCCGAACAGTGATCGCGCTCGCACGCCTACGCGGCCGAGCGGCGCGCGGCCGCGCGTCTCGCCCGTGAGCGTGAAGGGCACGCGCTGCAGCGAGTATGGAGCAAAGCGCAGCTCCCGCTTGCCGATCCCGCCCGATATCAGAGGAGATGGCTGGTCGACAAGATTCAGCGTCAACGCGCGCGGCCAGCGTGATTCGATTACGTACTCGCCTTCGATGGTATCGCCGATTCCGACTTTTTCGGCGAGCTCGCGAGTGACGGAGATCGCTCGTCTCGACGGGAGCATCGCCCAGTCGATCACCGCGAGAATCGCGAGCGCGCCGAGCGCGGCTCCGCCAGCTGCGTAGCCGGCGCGTCCCGGGATCAGCCACAGCGGTGACGCAATCGCCACGAGCATCGCGAGCCGCCGCTCCGGACTGAAGCGGATGAACGGCCTGCGCGCGACGAGGAGCGCTCGCGAATCGCCAGCGACTATATCGCCAGCGACTATATCGCCAGCGCCGGCATCAATCATTTCGGCGCCTCGATGCGAAGCAGGATCGCGGCGAGCACGTCGTCCACCGATCGCCCTTCGACTTCGAGTTCCGGAGAGAGCGTCACGCGATGCCGCAGCGCGGCGGGAACGCGGTCCTTCACGTCGTCGGGTGTCGCATAGGCGCGCCCTTCGAGCACGGCCGCGGCTCGCGCAGCTCGCATGAGAGAGACCGTCGCGCGTGGCGATGCGCCGAGCGCCACCGCGCTCTCTTCGCGCGTTGCGCGCGTGATGGCGGCGATGTACTCGCGCACCTCCGGCGCCACGCGCACGCCGTCGACGAGGGCGCGCAGCTCCGTGGCACGAGCGGCGTCGAGCACGGGCGCGACCATCGCATCGGCGGCGCGCTCGGGATCGAATCCAGCCTCGTGATGCGCGAGCATCTCGAGTTCCGCCTCTTTGGACGGATATTTCACGAGCGTCTTGAGAAGGAACCGGTCGAGCTGGGCTTCCGGGAGCGGATACGTTCCCTCGTGCTCCACCGGATTTTGCGTGGCGAAGACCGTGAAGAGCGGATCGAGTGCGCGCGAGGTGCCGTCCACCGTCACCTGCCGTTCTCCCATCGCCTCCAGCAGCGCCGACTGGGTTTTGGCCGGGGCGCGATTGATTTCGTCGCCCAGGAGAATCTGCGTGAAGATCGGCCCCGGCTGGAATTCGAAACCGCGCGCAGGATCGCGCTGCATCGAAATGCCGGTGACGTCCGACGGCATCAGATCGGGCGTGAACTGGATGCGTGTGAACTTCAGCCCGAGCGCGCTCGAGAGCGTGCGCACGAGCAGCGTTTTCGCCGTGCCGGGCACACCCTCAATGAGCAAGTGTCCGCGCGCCAGAAATGCGACCAGCGCGTCGTCGATCGCCGCGTCCTGGCCGACGACACGCGTGGCGACTGATGCGCGCACCTGTTTCAGGAGTTCGGCGCCCTGCTCGATGGAAAGACTCATGATGACCGTCAGATCCGTGTGAGAGAAAGTTCAATGCGTTCGAGCGCTTCGCCCACAGACACGAACTCCCGGCGCGAAACGGAGCGCTGCAGTGCGGTGCGGACGAGCGCGATATCGGGCGCGAGCGCGGGAGTCTCGCGCTGAGCCCGGTCGAGAAACTGGTCGTCGGAGAGCCCGCCCCCCGCGGCCGATGAACCGCCGGTCACGCGGCGGCGCACGCCGCGGATCAAGCGCAGGCATGCCGACCGCGTCGCTCCCACCTGCGCGTAGGCGCGCCCGAGCGCGTCGATATGCTCGAGCGGAGACCTGCGTTCAACTATTTCCGGATCGTGCGGCGCGAGTGCGCGCGGCGCGGCCGCGAGCAGCAGCACGAGGCCGGCGACCAGGAGCTGAAAGAAGAGCCGCCCGGACGATGCTTTCACGAGATAGTCCGCGATTGCGTCCATCGATCCGTGCTGCTCGCCGAAACCCTGATGGTATTCGTCGAATGCCACGCGAGTGCGCGGCGTCGCGCCGTTTTCGCTGAGGTACTCGAGCATCTGCACCGCAACAACATCGAGGCCGTACGCGCAGACGCGCAGCGCGTCGTTACGAAAGAGATCGGGGTCCGAGGCGACGATGATTCGTCCGCGGCCGAGCGGAAAGCCCACGGCCGCATTCCGGCTGCGCGCGCGATCCGCGTTCGCAAACTGATCGACGGCCGCGAACCCCCTCACCGAGTCGGGGCGCGGGCCCTTCCAGAGAAGGGTCGCAAGCAGCACCTGATCCCCGGGCCAAATCGTATTCAGATATCGTCTGGCGCCCTGCTGCGGCGAGCACGTCGAAACATCTTCGGCGGGATGCAGCCGCGGGTGGCCCAGCCCTACGGCAACATGCAGCGAGTCGGCGATCACGTGCGCATTCCCGGTCCGGCTGAACGCATACAGGAGCGCTCCTCCGTTCCGCACGCGCTCCAGCAGTTCGTGCGCGTCGGACGCGCGCATGGGCACGATCGGATCGAGCATCGCGATGATCGTGTTGGTGTCGGCCGGCAACGCCGCGACCTTCCGCTGCTCGACATCCCAGCCGAGCCGTTGCGTGAGTTCGTAGAACAGCCGCGCGCCCTGCGGTTCCGTTGAGTACGACGACGCTCGCGCGTCGCCCGTGCGGCCGAACGTGGCCTGCGGCGCGACGAGCGCGACGAGCAGGATCAGCGCGCCGACGACCGGCAGCACAACACCGGGACGCGCGAACCACTTCGCGCGCGGCGGCACGGGCGCAGGATTCGCCGGAGACGTCATGCGACTCCGGCGCGCGCGAGCATCGGCTCCGCATCGCGCAGCAACGCCGTGTACTCGTCCGCGCTGCATACGCCGACGCCGAAAATGACTTCGTCGTACCGCCGCCGGAATTGCTGAAACGCCCCGCGTGCAGGCGAGCCGCGGCGGGCCAGCTCGCGCGCGTAGTCGCCCGCCGTTTTCGATTGATGCAGGCGAACCTCGCCGCGCTGCGCGAACGTCCAGAGCAGCGCCGCGAGCAGCGCATGCGATGCGTCGGTGAAGTGCCCGGCGGCGGCGAGCCGCTGCGCCTCACGCCATGCGTCCACCGTGCGCGATCCCGAGGGCAGCGCGCCGGCAGAGACGACATCGTTCTTGGCGGCCAACGTCGAGACGATCAGATGCACGATAAACGCGACGACGATGATTGCGACGATTACCGTCGTCACGATCCGGCCCGTGGAAGATCCCTTGAAAAAATTGACGAACGAATTCAGCATCTCGTTCAGCCAATTGAAAAAGCGCCGGAGCGCGCTCGCGCCGAGCGACCGCTCGTACGGCGACTGCCGCGCGATCGCGGCCACCGTGTCGTGCACTGCAGCGGCGCTCCACCTCGCCGAATCAACGGCCTGCTCAACGGCCTGCTGCAGTGTCACGTGAGGTTACGGCGCGGCGCCGGCCGTTCCCGCCGCCGGCCGGTTCATGAACGCGGCCATGCGCTCGAGATCGAATCCTTCGCCGCGAATGCGGCAATCGTAGTACAGCACGGTGGTCGTCAGAATCATCACCGGCATCGCGATGATCGAAAATACCGTCGAGATCACGAGCGCGATGACCGCGCTCTTGAAGACCGCGGCGAACAACCCGACGCCGATGCTCAGCAATCCGTAGATGATGCCGACCAGAAGAATGGTGTTGAGGATATGGCGCTTGCGGCTCTCGGACAGCTCGGACGAGCGGCCGAATGCTTCAATAGGACCCTTGTCCTCCAGAACGATAGCCGCCCCGACGGCGAACCAGCGCGCCATCACGTAGAAGACGCCGACCAAAAAGCAGAGTGCGCCGAGGAAAAACAAGAATCCTTTGAGAAAGTTACCGACCAGCACGTTCACGAGGCGCGGCAAAACGTGCGAGAGGGTGGACTCGATGTCGGCGCGCTCACCCAGATACACATCTGATCCGAACTTCATGACGGCAGCGGACCCGAACGCGTACGTGAAGAGCGACGCCACCAGTGAGACCATCGTAATCCAGAACCAGGTGCCCATCGTGCCCGCGTCGCTCGCCGTTACCGTCGTGAGCGAAACGTCCGGGAGGAGAAGCTTGGCGACGAGTGTCGGCACATGGCCGATCGCCACGAGTAGCATGTACTGCCCGGCGTCGCGGCGATAGAGCGCAAATGCGGCGTCCACCAGCTCCGAGACGGAGCGGCTACGCAGTCGGAGTTCGTCCATGGGAGGAATCTGATTCTCCGTGCGAGGGGCGGCTAGAGCGCGCGCCGCTCTTGCTGATGGCCTGATGTCGCCGTTCCTTACGGGCATGAAGCGACTCTTCTACATTGGCGTCTTTCTGCTGGCGGCCTTCGAGGTCGCCAACGTGTTCTTCGTCATGCCGATGCCGGGCAGCCAGCGGATCCAGAGCATCGATCTCGCCTACCTGTTGTACAGGTTTCGCTGGCCGCTGCGTGTGCTGTTCGGCGCGATGATCGTCGCCGGCGCGCTGCCCGAGTGGCGGTCGCCCGGCTACCGGCGATACCTCGTGCCGCTCTTTCTCACGGTCCTGGCGATGATCGCCTACGTGATGAACTTCATCTTGCCGGCCGACAAACTGTTCCTCGCGCCACAGTCCGTGGTGATGCTGCCCGCCGAACGGAACATGGTCGATACCGCGCGACTCGTCGTGGGCGTTAAACTCGGCGCCGAAGCGCGCGCGTATCCGCTGCAGTTCATCGGCTACCATCATCAGGTGCGTGATACAATCGAGGGACGGCCGGTGATGGTGAGCTTCTGCACGGTCTGTCGCACCGGCCGCGTGTGGGTGCCGGTGGTGGATGGAAAAACGGAATCGTTCCGTCTTGTCGGCATGGATCACTTCAACGCGATGTTCGAGGATAAATCGACGGGAAGCTGGTGGCGACAGGCGACGGGCGAAGCGATCGTCGGGGCGCAGAAAGGAAAAACGCTGCCCGAACTTCCGAGCGATCAGGTCACGCTCGCGCAGTGGCTTCGGCTGCATCCGAAATCGCTGATCATGCAGGCGGATCCGGCGTTCGCCACACGATACGCGAACGGATTCGACTACGAAAATGGTGCAAGCCGGAGCCTGCTGACGGGAACCGATACGGCGTCGTGGCACGAGAAATCGTGGGTCGTCGGCATCGACGAGCGGGGGCAGAACAAAGCGTACGACTGGAATCGGCTGCGTCGCGAAACTGTCATCAACGACGCCGTCGGCGGAACCCCGATCGTGCTCGTGCTCGCCAGGGACCGCGCGAGTTTCTTCGCGTTTGAGCGGCCCGATTCAGCGACTCGCTTCACTCTGCGCGGCGACTCGCTGGTGGACGGCATTTTCGCCTACGACTTGAACGGCCTGCGCGCCAAAGGCCCCCCGCTGAGACGCGTAGGTGCGTCACAGGAGTTCTGGCACAGCTGGCAGGCGTTTCACCCGGGGTCGCTCAAGTATTGAAGGCGGATTACAGCGCCTTGACCCCCGAGAGCGTATTTCAGAGTATCAGATTGCCCCCACCGGAGGTCCGCGTGCGCTGTCCGAAACTTCGTAATATGGTCTTCCTCGCTGCCGCGATTGCCGCGCCGTTTCAGGCGCGCGCGCAGAGCGCTTCCCTGACGATGAGCAAGGACGAAATCAGCGCGCTCGCGAAAGTGCAGGTCGCGATCGACGTCGCGCACGACTCCACCGATCTGCAGCTCGCGATGGTCGGCAACAAAAAGCCCGAGGTGCAGCAGGCGCTCAAGGACAAACTCCGCGCGCAGGTCACTGAAATTCTGCATCACGCAGGGTTTACCGAGGAGCAATACAAGCGGCAGACGTTCATCGTCAGCACCGACTCATCGGTCCACAGAACGTTCGATGGATTCATCGTTCAGCTCACCGGCGCTCCGCTGCCGGGCGGATACACCGCGCCCCCGGGCGGCGGCGGCCGCGGCACAGGACCGACGACTCCGCCGATCGCGGTGCCGGCCGGCGCGGCGGGAACTCACATCGGCCACGTGGTGAATTCGTTCGCAGACACGCCGAGCCGGATGGGATTGCTGCCCGTCGCATTCTCGGAAGCGCGCACTGCATCGCAGCACGCGGGCCTCGCGACGAAGGCCCAGACGCTCGACGCGATGAAGCTGCACGCGGGTCATGTGATCAACGCGATGGATCCGACGATCGTCGCCGCGGGCCCCGGGCTCGGCTATGGCATGAAGAAGGCCGCGCTCGCCGCGGCGAACCACATCGAGCTCGCCGCAAAAGCAGCCGGCGCATCGCAGAACGTGATCATGCACTCGGCGCATATCGCCAAGGCGGCGACCAACGCCGCGGCCCGCGCGGATCAGATCATCGATCTTGCGAAGAAAGTGCAGGCGGCCACTACGATGCCCGAAGCCGCGGCACTGCTGAGCCAAATCGTCTCGCTGTGCGATCAAGCGCTCGCGGGCGTGGATTCGAAGGGCGATGGCCGGGTGACGTGGGAGACAGGCGGGCTGAATCAGGCTCAGGAGCATGTGAATCTGATGCTCGCTGCGGAAAAGCCCTAACGGTTCCGATCGAACGGGTCGCCGAGGTTCTGCGCGGAAACACGCGCGCCGAAATTCTCGACGCGCTTGCTGCTGACGGGGCCGATTCGATCGCGCAGCTTCGGCGCGCGATGCGGACGCACGCGTTTCCCACCGCGCGAGAAACGATTTCCCTGCGCAGCGTGGTCGATTCGCTGGATGCGCGCACACGGAAAGAGGGGCTGCACGTTCTTCAAGGCTGGGACTTTGTTGCGCACCGGTTTCCCGACGACATCGCACCCGTGCTGCTGCTCGATTTTTGCGAGAGGAATGGCGCGCTCGAACGGTTCACGCGTGAGTCGCTGGCGATCCTGCTCGACCAATATTTTCTCGCAGTGCTTCAACTCTTCGCCGTGCGCGTGTGGGACGAGGGCGACGCGAACGTGAATCTCGATCGTATCAGCGCGATGCTCGCTGATCTGCAGGGGGAAAACGGCTGCGGCCACCGGTTCATTGACGACGCCGAATCGCTGCTGATGCTCGCGGTTTCTTACTATCATCCCGAAGAGCCGGCGTACGATCGCGTGCTCGCGAAGGTGAGGACGCTCGACGAATCGCACCGGCTGCGGTTCGCGCTGCCGTGTGCGTCAATCATGGCGAGCCATCTGCGGTGGGGGCTCCGGTTCATGTACCGGCGCGATGTGGGCGTGATGCGCAACGACAACGTGGTGGATTATCCGTGGCTGCAGTTCGCGCTGCTCACGCTGATGCGGGCGTATGTTGCGGGGCCGGCGGGCGAAGCGCCGGCCGCTGCCGCGCGCGCGAGAATTGTTGAGGCGCTCATGGACGGTCTCTCGGCGGATCCGTGGGCGTTCGCGGGACAGGCGCCGGCATTTCTCGCGCCAGTGCAGACGGAGCACGACGAATTGCGTTCGCTTCTCAGCGGGCATCGAAATGCGCTGCTCGAGGAATTCGAGCGGCAACGGCCGACGGCGAAAAACTATTCGCCGCTGGCGTTCTCGTGCAATTTTCTTTCGAATGCCTCGGTCGCGATGCTGGTGCTCGCGGTTGGCGGGGCGAAGCATCCGTCGATGAACGCGCTGCTCTCGCGCGCGGGCGGCGACGCCGCGAACAATTTCGCGAGAGCATTGATGGAGTACTCGGCGACGCCTGAGCGGCTCGGGCACGGAGGGGCGCCGCTGATCGTGCTCGATCCGTACGAGGGCATCAGCTGCTTCAATACACTCGTACGGACGCTCAAGACTTAGTCGTCGTGATGGGCCTCATACTCCCGCTGAGTATTGGTCTGCTCGTAGTTCTGCCGCGAGTCGCGTTTCTTGGCTGCCTTCATCGCGAGCGCGTGCGTGCTCTCCGACTTCACGGCCGGAAGGGAAAATAATTTCTCGAGATCGACGCTCTTGCACGCGGGGCACACCGGCTCCGCCGATGTGCCCCGAATGAGAAGTTCGAATTTATTTTCGCAAGACCGGCACACGTACTCGTAAATCGGCATTCTTTCCTTCCCCGGTTCAGCCTACCAGCACGATACGCAGTTGTGGCTGTTGTGCGAGCCGAGTTTTTCGAGCAGCGCGACGGTTTCCGGGAACGGACGCGTGCGTGAGACCGGCGAGTTCGCCATATCCGCTGTCGTGTGGCCGTTGCGCGCCACCGCCTTCACGTCTCCGCCCTTCGAGACGAGATAGAGAATCATCTCGTTGTCGCCTCGAGCCGCCGCGTTGTGCATCGGCGTGTAGCCGTTCTGGTCGCGGATATTCACGTCTGCGTGCAGCACTTCGATGAGATATTTTGTTGCGGCCATCCAGCCGTCGGGCACGTGCCGCAGTGAGTTGCCGGCGAATCCGTTGCCGAAGCCGACGCCCGTTGTCGCGTGAAGCGCATAGACGCCGAGTCCCGGAGGATTCGCTTTTGCAGCCGAGTCGACCGCAGGATCGAGGCCCGGGCCGGGAATAGCACCGCGTCCGCCGCCCGCGCGAGCTGCCGGCGGAGGAGCATTCGACATGCCTGGAATCGCACCGTCGGGGCCCGGCACCGGGGCACCGGGAACGACCGGAGCGCCCGCGCCACCGCCACCGCCGCGTCCACCGCGGCCACCCCCAGCCAGAACCGTGCGCTGCGACGGAATGTTCGGATCGGCACCGTAGGAGATGAGCAGCTTCATTGCGTCGAGGTCGGTTGCGTACGCGGCGCGCCAGAACGCCGTCGTGCCCTCGAGATTCTCAAGACCGCAGTTCGCGTTGCCGCAGTTGTTGAAGGCGAAATACCAGAGGTGATTCTTGATCCGCACGTTCGGATCCGCGTGCGCCTTGAGGAGCGCGGCCATGACGTCGAGGTAGCCGGCCTTCTGGTTCTGAATGGCTTCCGGCTGCGGATAGCGCGAGCGAGGCGCCCACGCGGAGTTGATCGTCGTGTACAGCGGCGTCGCGCCCGCGTTGCTCCCGATGTTCGCATCCGCACCGCGCGCGATGAGCTTCATCGCGACGTCGAACTGGCCGTTGATCGTCGCCATCAGCAGCGGCGTCGTGTGATCGGTGCTCGTGACGTCGTTGATGTTCGCGCCGCCGTCGAGGAGTGCGACGACCGCGCTCACGTTCCCCTGACGCACTGCATGGTGCAGCGCCGTCATTCCGCCGATGCCGCCGACGGATGAGGCGTAGCCGGCCACTCCGCCGTTGATCGAGTCCACGACTTCGACGACTGGTCCTTTCGCCGCCGCGGCCTGATTGAGCACGGCTCGGCCTGAATCGATCGCGGCCTGGATTTGCGACGGAGTAAACGGACCGACAGGGCGAGGTCCGCCTGCGCCGCCGCGTCCACCGCCACCACCGCCGCCGGCGCGTCCCCCCGCGAGCGCGGGGTTCGCGGCCGCCTTCGCTGCGGCTGCCTTGTCTGCCTCGGTCACGGAATCCCTGCGCGACTGCGGCATGAACGAAACCAGCACTTCGTTCCGCTTCTTCGTGGCCGCCTGCTCTTTTGCGGCTTCCTCGGTGAGAACGAGATCCTTGGTGTGGACGTTCGCGTCCGCGCCGTGTTTCATCAGCGCGCGAATCGCGTCCGCGCGATCGTATTCAGCGGCGAACACGAGCGGCGTCTGCCCCATGTCCGGTTCTTTCACGTTCGGATCGGCGCCTTTGTCGAGCAGTGCCGAGACGGCCTCCGCGCTGCCCGCCTGCGCCGCGAGATGCAGCGATGTCACGCCCGTTGCAGTCACCGCGTTCACATTGCTGCCGGCCTTCACCAGCGCCTTCACAACCCCGGCGTTGCCGTCCTTGCTCGCGATTTGCAACGGCGTGTACTTGCCGATGCGCGTCGTCGCGTTCACATCCGCGTGCGCTTTGATGAGCGCGTTCGCCAGCGCGACGTCGCCGTGCTCGGCGGCCCAGTGCAGGGCGGTCATGCCGTCGCCCTGCGAGGCATTCACGTTCGCCCCGCTGGCGAGCAGCTTCCTGACCGCTGCGGTGTCGCCCTTCTGCGCCGCTTCCGCGATCGCAGGATTCACGGGCGGCTGCACCGTGCGCACGAGTTTCTTGAGAGTCGCGGTATCGCCCTGCTGCGCGGCCATGGTGCCCGCGAGCAATGCGACCGCGCCGAGCGCGCCGAAAATTCTCAGCCCGCGGCTACCGAGTGGCGAAAAAGTCATATGCCGTCCCTCTCCGTTCGTGCGCAGTGTCTGTGTCAAACGTTCAGTGCGAACTCGTCCGTGCTGTCGCCGAAGCTCGTGATGTCGTCCATCCCGAGTTTGTGCAGCAGGGACAGGAAGGCGTTCGCCATCGGCGTTCCGTCCGGCGCCTTGAGATGCATGTTGCCGGCGAGCTGCCCGTTGCCGTGCCCGAGCAGGATGAGCGGGCAGCGCCTGTGGTTGTGCAGGTTGCTGTCGCCCATCGGCGAGCCGACGACGATCATCGAGCGCTCGAGCAGATTTTTGTCGCCGTCCATCGAGTTCTTGAGTTTGTCGAGGAAGTACGGAATCATGCTCACGTGATACTTGTTGATCAGGTTGAACTCCATGACGGTCGCCTCGCGGCCGCCGTGGTGCGACGCCGGATGGAATCCCTTGTTGGTGCCGCTCTCGGGGAACGCGCGGCTCGATGCGTCGCGGCCCGTCTTGAACGAAATCACGCGCGTCATGTCCGACTGCAGCGCGAGCACCTGGATGTCAAACAGCAGCTTGATATGCTCTTCGTAGGAATCCGGCACGCCGATCGGCGCCTCCGGCAGCTCGCGCACCTCACCGGTGGAGTTGTGCTTCTCAACGGCCTGGATGCGGCGCTCGAGTTCGCGAATGTCCGTGACGTATTTGTCGAGACGCTCGCGATCCGATGGACCGAGTGAGCGTTTCAGGCTCGAGACCTCGCCCGTGATCCAGTCGAGGATGCTCTGGTTCGCCTTGCGGCGTGAAATGCGGTCCGCGTTGTTCGCGCCCGCGCCAAAGAGCAGATCGAACGCAATGCGCGGGTTGCGGATCATCGGCAGCGGTTCGCTCGGGCTCGCCCAGCTGATGGTGTCCGTGTACGCGCAGCCGTAGTTGTAGTAGCAGCCGCCGGCCTGATCGAGATTCTCGATGCACAGCTGAAGCGACGGGATCGCCGTGCCCTGGCCGATGCGGCGAGCGATGATCTGGTCGATCGAGGTTCCTACGTAGAGATCCGAGCCCTGCGTTTGCTTCGGATGCGACTGCGTGAGGAACGTCGCGCTCGAACGGAAGTGGTCGCCGCCGATTTCCGGAGCGGAGAACGCCTCGGCCATGCGCACGTCGGTGTTGCTGACGATCGTGAGATACTGGCGCCAGTCGGCCAGCGGCGTCAGCGCGTTGTCGCCAACGAGCTCGAAGTTCTTCCCGACGCCGGCCGGCGCCCAGAGGTTCTTCGAGGCGCCGAACGCGTTCGACCCTGCCGCGCCGTGCACCTGCTCGATGAAGATCATGCGAGTTCGGTCGGCTCCGGCGGCATCGGCCGCTCCGGCGCCGAACCGGCTGAACGCCGGCGTCATCGCGTCGAGGTACGGAAGTGCGAGCGTGGCGCCCATGCCGCGAAGGAACGTGCGCCGAGGAATCGTCTTGCCGTTGAGAAACTGCATTGTGCCTCTCCCGCGATGGTGGGGTCTATCGCCGAACAATCGTTGACAGTGGACTACCGCTGACCCTTGCTGCTGCCCTGCGAATCGCCGGCCGCTTGATCGGCCCGCTTTGTTCTGAACGCCGCGCTGTTCACGACGCCCGATATGAAAGACGACAGACGGTATCCGTGCGCTTCAGCATCCTTGGTGATGGCGCGGATTGTCGGCTGGTCGAAATCTTCGATTCGGCGGCCGATGGCATAGGCCATAAGGTTTTCCGTGAACGAGCGCATCAGCGGCGTCGGCCGTGAGAGCAGCGCTTTCCGGAGGTCCGCCGGTGAGCTCAGCGGCGTGCCGTCGTACATCCGGCCCTTGGTGTCGAGCTCGATTCCGTTCTCGCGGAAACGCCACTTGGCGGTCACATCGAAGTTGTCGAGTGCGAGGCCGATCGGATCCATGTACACGTGGCACGCGTTGCACGTGGGATTCGCGCGATGGATCTCCATACGCTCGCGAGTGGTCAGCTGATGGCCGTCTTTTCCTTCCTGCGTATCGTCAAGTGCAGGGACGTTCGGCGGCGGCGGCGGCGGCGGCATTCCGATCAAAACTTCCATCACCCACTTGCCGCGCAGCACCGGCGACGTGCGGTTCGCGAGCGAAGTCTGCACCAGGATGCTTCCCTGGCCGAGCAGGCCGCGGCGCGTGTCGTCGGGATACGTCACTTTGCGGAAATCGCCGCCTGAGACATTCGGAATTCCGTAGTGCCGAGCGAGCCGCTCGTTCACGTATGTGTAATCGGCGTTGAACAAATCGAGCGCGCTGCGATCGTTCCTCACGATGTCGGTAAAGAACAGCTCGGTCTCCTGGATCATCGCGTCGGCGAGCTGCTGGTCGTAGTCGGGGAACCAGAAGGCGTCCGGCCGCACTTTGTCGAGATCCTGCAGACGCAGCCACTGCGCCGCGAATCGCGTCGAGAGCGCCTCTGCGCGCGGGTCCTTCATCATGCGGACGACCTGCGCGTTCAGCGTTTTCGGATCCGACAGCGTCTTCTGCTGCGCGAGCGAAATCAGCTGATTGTCCGGGATGCTTCCCCAGAGGAAGAACGAAAGTCGCGAGGCAAGCTCAATGTCGCTGATCTTGAAGTCGTGCCCCGGCGCAACGCTCGCCGGTGCGTTCTCGAATCGGAACACGAAGTGCGGGCTCGCGAGCATCGCCTGCATGGCGCGCTGCACACCGAACTCGAATCCTCCCGTGGCAGCGCCCACAGTGTAAAACGACATGAGTCCGTCGCGGTCGTGCGCTGTCAGCGGCCGGCGATACGCTCTCGTCGCCATGCGCGTGACGATCTGCTCCGCGCACGGCTTCTCCTGCGCGGCATTCGCCGGATGACAGCTGAAGATCGCTTTGCGGCTCGGCGAGTCCGACAAGCCAGTGACTTTCGACGGTCCGAGGATCGAGAACTCGATCAAGTGCGGCGGCGTGGTGCTGCCGGCGCTGGCGTTGCCGTTCGAGGCGAACGACCACTCGCTGGGCTTGATGAGATCTTCGTACGGACCTTCGGTGCGGCGCACGAATGCGACAGAAACCTTCTGCTGGCCGGCTTTGAGTTCGATCGGTTCGGTGCGGAACAAGTCGGCGCCGAGCGGCGAGTCGGCCGACGCATTGACAGTGTTCAGCCCTTTCTCGTAGTGCATGAGCGCCACGGAGTGGCCATTCACCGAGACATCGACATCCTCGAGTTTGCTGCCGACACCGCCTTCGACGTTGATGCGGAACGAGTAGAAGCCGTCGGCCGGGAACGAATACTCGGCGACGATTCCGCCGCGCGTGCCGAACGGCGCGCCGTCGAGATGGTCCCACGGATGCTGCGAGACGAACGGAGACGCGCGGTAGGTCTGGACGGCCGGTGGCGCGTTACGATTGCCGACCGCCATGGTTGCGACGGCGGCGGCGGCGTTCAGGTAGCCGTCGAGCATCGTGGCCGAGAGCGCCTGCGCGTCGGCGATGTTATCGAAGTTCGCGCTCTTGGTGTCGAGCGGGAGAAAGTCGCCGGCGTTGATGTCGAGGCTGAAAAGATCGCGAACAACGCGCTCGTACTCTGGACGGTTCAGTCGCTGGAATCCGCGCGGACCGGGATTCGGAACCGGCGCGGCCTTATCGACGACGTTTTCAAGACCCACCATCAGGGCGTTCAGCGTGTCGCCACCGGGACGGCGTGAGCCCGGCGGCGGCATGATGTCCGCGCGGAGCTTGCGGATCATTTTCTCGGTGGTCTCGAGATCCGACGGCGCTTTTTCCACCGTGTAGTCGTCGAGCGAGAGATTGCCTCGCATCGTCTTCGCGTTGTGGCACGCGCCGCAGTAGCGCTTCACGACGGGTGTCAGCTCAGCTGGCGACATGACCAGCGTGCGGGCCGCCAACGGAATTCGCGGGCCGGCGGCGACCGTCGCATCTGAAGTCGCGGCGTACGTACCGGCGGTAAACGAGAGTGCAGCGGTCGCTACCGCAATCGTTGCGATGACGGTCTTCATCCTGCGGCCTCAGAGTGTTGGTGGTGCCCCGCTATGCTAACGCTAATGTATGCGTAACAAGAAGGTATACGCCAGACATTCCTCAGCGTTGAAGCCTGGGCCCTGAGCGTTGAGCCTCAGGCAGTCAGGAGAGGGAGGGCGAAGAAGCAGACCCCGGTCGCGCCCAGGGCCAATGGGCGTCCCAGGCCAGCTTGGCACGGGTCAGCGCCGCCGCGGCTCGATCCCGGGGCCTTCGGGCATGGCACCTCAATAGCTGAGCTCGTAATTGAGCCGGAATCCGCGCCCAGGCTGCGGGATGAAATCCTTGATCACCGACAAGTTATCGCGGTAGACGGTGTTCAGCAGGTTGTCAGCGTGCAGGCTGATGTTGCTGACCACGCCGCCCTGCGTGAATCGATATCCCAGTCCAACGTTCAGCACGGTGTAACCCGCCGTCGGAGTATCACCATCGCCCAGCCGGCTCTGCGAGGCCGCCATGCGGCCCTCGGCCATCAACGTCCATCCGTCGTTCTGATACGTGGCGCGCAGGAGACCGCGGAGCGGCGGAATGAACGGCAGTGGCACGTTGTTTTGGGTGTCCTGCGCGTTGACGTAATCGCTGCTCGCGCGAAGCGCGACGTGATCCGAGGGCTGCAGGGTGAGCGCCGCCTCGAATCCCATGAGCCGCGCGTTGGTGGCCGTAAAGACCCGGACCGGAAAATTGTCGATCTCGTCACCGCGCAGGAATCCGTAGATGTAACGGTTGATGTAGTTCACGTACGGCGAAAGTTCGAACGAGACACTCGAGAAATTTCCCTTGAGCGAAGCGTCGACGCCAAAGCCGGTTTCGGGCCCGAGGCTGGCGGTGCCGATCGAGTATGTGCCGCTCGCCGCGTCGAGCCCGTTCGCGAAGAGTTCCTGAACCGTCGGAGCGCGGAACGACCGGGCGATGTTGATCGAGCCGGTCACTGCGGGCGTGAAATTTGTCACCGCGCCAAGTGAGGCGGTGAACGCGTTCGTCGCACGCGCCACGTTGATCGTTTGAAAATTCGGATCGGTGGACTGCGCGAACGGGCGGGTTTGAATTCCGTTGTAGTCGAAGCGCGCGCCGAACATGAAGCGCGTGCTCTCCGTGGCGCGAACTTCTTCGTACAGGTACGCCGCGAGGCCGGTGGTTTTCGAGTTCGGTCCAAGCGGCTGATCGCCCTCGATGGTCAGATCTTCGATGTTCGCCCAGAGGCCGAACGCGCCCTGCATGTCTCCGTGGCGCCGCTGCTGAAACTGCAGCACGCCGTTGAAGGCACGCTTGTGAAAATGATTGGCCTGCGGGTCAGAAACGCCGCCCGCATCCTGCTCGGTCGGGTATTCCGAGTGCGTGTAATCGTTGTAGCTCGCGTTGAATTTCACCTGACTGAGCATTGTGCCGCTCGTGGCGAATAGGCTGCGAAACTCGAGCGTGTTGCGCTGCTGTGAGATGCGCGACGTCGAAGGCGGCACGTTGTTGAAGTCCGCGTTCGGCGGATCTCCCGGGATTCCATAGTTGATTTCGAAATGCTTTACGCCGAATCCCCACGAGACGAACGCGCCCTGATACGCATAGCCGACTCCGGCTTCGCTGCTGTGTTGATCCGACTGCGGCATCGCCTTCAGCGCGAACGATGCGCCACTCGCCGGATCTTCATAGGTGCCGGCCGGAATCGCGATATCGCCGGCGTGCAGCGTTCCCGCCGAAACGGAGAATGCGGAATTCGCGCCGCTCCAGACATTTCTGAAGAATCCGGAGTACGCGTTGCTCACCGAGTTTGCCTCGAGATTCACCATGCCCGACACGCCGCGATCGGAAACGGCCGGCACGATATTCGTGATGACGTTCACGATGCCGCCGAGCGTGTTACCGCCGTAGAGAATCGCCGCGGGACCGCGAACGACATCGACCTGCGAGATTCCCAGCGCGTCGAGCGGCGTCGCGTGCGCCGGATCGAACGTCGCGAGATCACCCATGCGCAGGCCGTTCTCGATGATCAGCGTTTCGTTGTCGCCCAGCCCGCGGAGGATCGGGCGCGCAGGTGCCGGGCCGTTGCCGCGAATGTTCACGCCGGGCATGTCGGAGAGTTTCTCAGCCCAGCTCGATCCGGCGCTGTTGAGAAAATCGATCTGCGATTTCGTGTCGACGGACTGGAACTGATCGGTGGTGAAGCGCGGCGTTGGCGATGCGGTCACCACGACGTCGCCGAGCGTAACTGAGGTCATCTTGAGGTCGAAGGAGACCGTCGCGCTGGCGTTCAGCTCGACCTTCTTGCTGGCGACCGCGTACCCGGCCGCGCGAGCGAACAGCGTGTAGCTGCCTTGCGGGACGTTCGAAAAACTGAACTGTCCATTCGCGCCGGTGCGCTCGCTGCGATCGAGTTCGAGGAGCCGGACCGTGGCTCCGACGAGTGGCTTTCCGTCGCTCTTGACGGTGCCACTCAGGCTTTGCGCGTTCAGCAACGCGCTGGCGAGGAAAACAAGAACGGCGGACGCGATAAACCGACTCTTAAAAGACATGACGGGAAGCTCCGGGTTGTCAGCTTCCCGTCATTCTAACGACATCCCGCTGTCACGCTAGGGCTGGAAAATCACCTTCACCGGCGCGGCGCTGAGGTTGACGGTGCCGCTGCCGAGCTGGCCCTGGCCATTATCGCCCCAGCAATACGCCACATTACCGCCAGCCAGTACGCAGGCGTGATAGTTGCCGGTGCTCAAGGTGCGGAAGGTCAGCCCGCCTGCAACGATCGTCGGCACCGGGTTCGACGGGCTCGTAGCGCCCGAGCCGCCCTGGCCCCAGATGTTGTCGCCCCAGCAGTACGCGGCGCCGCTCGCCGCGAGGCCGCACGTGTAGAGACCGCCGACGCTGACGGTCGCGAATGTCACGCCGCCCGAGACTGCCGTCGGTGTGGCGTGGCTCTGCGTGTCACCAGTTCCGAGCTGGCCCTGATCGTTGCTGCCCCAGCACACTGCAGCGCCCGCGACGGTGACTCCGCACGCGTGCAGGAAGCCTGCGCCCACCGAAACGAAGGTCGTCGATCCCGCGGTGATCGCGACGGGAACTGAGCTAGAGTTGAACGTGCCGTTGCCGAGTTCACCGCGCGAGTTATCGCCCCAGCACCAGGCCGCGCCGTTGGTCGCGACGCCGCACGTCATCTGGAATCCGGCGCTGATCGTCGCGAATGCGAGGCCGCCGTTCACGGCGACCGGAGCCGAGCTGTTGGCCGTAGAATTATTCCCCAGCTGTCCGCTGGTGTTGTTGCCCCAGCACCAGGCGGCGCCGGCCGCCGTAAGACCGCACGTGTGATCCTGTCCGGAACTGATCGAGGTGAAGAGCTTTCCACCCGCTACGGCGACGGGCGACGAACGATGGTTCGTGGTGCCGTCACCGAGTTCGCCGCTCACGTTGTCGCCCCAGCAGAACGCTGTGCTCGCCGCCGTGAGCCCGCAGTTGTGCGCGTATCCCGAGCTGAGCTGCGCAAAGTGCAGTCCGCCGAGCACCAGCACCGGCTGCACGCTGTTCGTCTGCGTGCTGTCGCCGAGCTGATCGGCTTGATCGCCGCCCCAGCACCACGGACTTCCATTGGCCGTGAGGCCGCACGAGTGCAGATCGCCAGCCGAAACGGCGACAAAGTTCAGCACTGTCACCGTAACCGTTGCGTTGCCGGTGCCGCCGAACGCGGTGCCGGAAATGGTCGCTGTACCCGCCGTGAGACCGGTCGCGAGACCGTTCGCATCGACCTTCACCACGGCCACGTTGCTGCTCTTCCAGACGGCGCTCGTGTTGGGAAAGGTGTTGCCGGTGCTGTCCGTCGCCGTCGCCGTGAACTGCGCCGTGCGCCCGACGCCGATCGTTGCCACCGCCGGCGAAACCGCGACGGTCGAGGGGCCGAGCACAATGCTCGCCGATACAGTAACGGTAGACTGGCCGAGATAGCCCGCGATGTTGGCGGTCACGATGGCCGCGCCGAGCGAGACGCCGGTCACGAGGCCCGTGCTCGAGACGGTCGCCACGGGCGGATTATTGCTCTGCCACGTAACGGAGAGGTTCGGAATTACGGCACCGTTCGCGTCGCGCACGACGGCGCCAAGCTGCTGCGTGCCATGCACGACGACAAATGCGGGCGCCGGTGAGACCGTGATGGACGAAATCGAGGGCGGCAGCGCGGCAACGACGGTGACGGTCGTGCTCGCCGTGGCGGTTCCGCTCAGTGTGGTGATCACCACGAGACCGAGTTTCTTGGCCGTGATGGTCCCGGTCGCGCTGACGATGGCGATCGAGGTGTCGGCGCTCTTGTAGGTGAAGGCGATTCCGGTCAGCGCGAGGCCGGTCGCGTCGGAAGCCGATGCCTTCACCGTGAGCGTGTCGCCGACCAGCAGCGAGACCGTCGACGGGACCACACTGATCAGGGACACGTTCGAGACGGTGGTGACGTCTTTGTGGCAGGACGCGACGACGAACGCGCCGAGGACCAGAAGCCGACGAGCAATAGAATTCGCGGAACGCACGAAGATAAGACTCCAGGGGAAGCCGGAAAAACGACAGCGATGCGGGATTCGGAACTACAAACGACAGCGATGCGGGATGCGGGACTCTTGTTAATGTATACTCGGAGTGCACTCATACCTATTGCTGGGGCCGGTGTTCCGGCCAGGAGGCGTTTTGATGCGCGGATTCATCCGGTCAGTCCCCATCCTGCTGCTCTCGGTCACCACGCTCGGCGCGCAGGGCGCGCGCGGCGCGGCCGCGTCGAAAGAGCCGCTGGTGGAGTTCGAAATGATGACGTGGCCGGAGGTGAAGGCCGCACTCGCCGCTGGAAAGACGACCGCACTCGTGTACACGGGCGGAACGGAGCAGCGTGGCCCGCAAAATGTGAACGGCGGCCACACGCTGATGGGGAAGGCAACGGTGCATGCGATCGCGCTCAAACTCGGCAATGCGATCGCGCTGCCGGTGCTGCCGTATACGCCGAACGGCGCGAGCGCGGCGCTGCCGGGCACGATCGGCCTCACGAACGAATTGCTGCAGGCGCTGCTCGAGCGGATCGCGAGCGAGGCCATCAAGACGGGATTCAAGAATGTGATCATCATGGGCGATCACGGCGGCGGCCAGCCGAATGCGTACGTCGCGGTCGCGAAGAAGATGGATTCGACCTTCGCGTCCACCGGGCAGCACGTCTATTTCTGCGATCAGGTCTACGCCAAGGCGAACTCGGATTTCGACGAGTATCTCAAGACGCAAAACATGCCGACGAGTTCGCACGCGGGGATTCCGGATACGTCCGAGATGCTGTATCTCGGCTGGGATCTCGGCTGGGTGCGGCCCGACTTGATTCCGACAGCGGTGGGATCGACGAATGGCGCGCCCTCGAACGGCATCAGCGGCGACGCGCGCCCCTCGACGAAAGACCTCGGCAAAAAAATATTCGACCTGAAAGTTGACTACGCCGTGAGGCAGATTCAGGCGTTGGTCGGCAAGCAGTGAGCGTGGGGAATTTCTCTTTTGCGGGGCTCGCGCTGGCAGCGGTTGCCGCCACGAGAGCGCCAGCACAGGCGCCGCGCGATTCGTCCGGGCGCGTCACCGCGATCGCGGCGGCACGCACGCCGCTCCCCGCCGAGAAGGCGTCAGCGAAAATCAAACGATTTTCGTTCATCGCGTACGGCGATACGCGCAACAGGAACGATGGAACGGACGTGCAGGACATGCACAGCCTTGTGGTCGCGTCGGCGCTCGGCACCATCCGGGCGCTCGCCAAGGGGCCGGAGCCGGTGAAGTTCGTGCTGCACAGCGGCGACGAGGTTGTGAATGGCCAGGTCGCGGCGCAGCTGAACGTGAGCTTCGTGCCGCTGATCGACCGCTTCACGGCGGGCGCGGGAATTCCGTTCTTCGTGACGGCGGGAAATCATGACGTGACCGGAGCGCAGGACGTGAAGAATGTTTTTCGCGCGGCCGGTCTCGCGAACCTGTTCGCGGCGCACAAGAACCTGCTGCCGCCCGAAGGTTCACCGCGGCGGCTGAACGGCTATCCGACGTACGCGTTCGGATATGGAAACACGTTCGTGCTCTCGTTCGATTCGAACATTGCGGGCGACTCGGTTCAGTATCGCTGGGTGAAGGCGCAGCTCGACTCGCTCGACACAAAGCGATTCGTGAACATCATCGTGTTCTGTCACCATCCCGCGTTCTCGACGGGGCCTCACGGCGGTTCATCGGTCGAATCGTCGACGCTCGAGATGCGGCAGCTGTACATGCCGCTGTTCAGAACACATCACGTGAAGCTGCTGCTGACCGGCCACGAGCATCTGTTCGACCATTGGGTCGAGCGATATGAAGATGCGAGCGGGAAGTACCGTCTCGATCAGATCGTGAGCGGGGGAGGTGGCGCGCCGATCTACACGTATTCGTCGGAGCCGGATGTACGCGCGTACCTCGCGGCCGGCGCCGCGCAGCATGTCGCGCTGCAGCATCTGGTGGCGCCGGGGGCGGATACGACGGCGAATCCGCATCACTATTTGCTCGTGCACGTGAATGGTGAGAAGATTTCAGTGGAGGTTGTTGGAGTAGGCTGGGGAGCGAACTACGCGCCGTATCCAAAAGGCGGCGTGGTGCTGAAGAAATAGAGGGCTGTGCCCACCAATACTTCCGGAGTGCGCCGTGTCCAAGTCGCCTGAAGATTCCGTTTTTTCCCGCCGTGATTTTCTCCTGCTGGCCGGCCAGGCCGGTGCGCTCTCGGTCGTCGGCCCCGGTTTTCATCGCGCGCTCGGCGCGCAGCCCGTGGCGGGCACTGTGCTCGATGGTCCGCTCGCAGCGCACCGCACCTCCACGACGGACGCGGCGCAGCAGATCGCGAATCTCACGGCGGGATTACGCTGGCGCATGCTCGGCCCGTTCCGCGGCGGACGCATCGACGCGGTCACTGGAGTTCCCGGGAGGCCGAGCGAATTTTATTTCGGCGCGGTGAACGGTGGCGTGTGGAAATCGATTGACGCGGGGCGCGTGTGGTCGCCGGTGTTCGATTCGCAGCCCGTGGCATCGATCGGCGCGATCGCTGTCGCGCCTTCTGCGCCCGACACCGTGTATGTGGGCAGCGGTGAGTCGACGCTGCGCGATTCCATGGGATATGGAAACGGTGTGTACAAAACGACGGACGCCGGAAAAACCTGGACGCACCTCGGTCTCGACGACACGCAGCACATCGGCCGCATTGCGGTCGATCCAAAAAATGCGAACATCGTATTCGTCGCGGCCATCGGACATTTGTACGCGCCGAGTGCGGATCGCGGCGTGTTCAAATCGATCGACGGCGGAAAGAGCTGGAAGAAAGTGCTGTACAAGGATGAGAATGTCGGCGCGGTGGAGGTCGTGATCGATCCGACGAATTCGAATGTGATCTACGCGGGACTCTGGAATACGCGGCGTCCGCCGTGGTATACGTACCGGCCGTCGAACGGGCCGGGCGGCGGAATTTTCAAATCGACCGACGGCGGAAATACGTGGAAGCCGCTGACCGCCGGTCTGCCGAAATCGGGAATCGGCAAAACGGGAATTGGAATTTCGGCGGCGAATCCGCGGCGTGTGTACGCAGTGGTGGACTGTCTCGAGACGGATCCGAACACGCCACCGGTGGCGGCGCCCGCTGGCGGCGGCGGACGCGGTGGAGCGGCAGGGGCGCAGGTGCAGTCCGGATTTTTTCGCTCGGACGACGCGGGCGCGACGTGGACGAAAGTCTCGAGCGATCCCGCGCTGAGCGGACGCGGCTGGTACTTCGAGCATGTCACGGTTGATCCGAAGGACGCCGATATCGTGTATGTGCCGAATGTCGCCGTGAATCGCACGAAGGACGGCGGCAAGACCTGGGTCGCGCTGCGCGGATCGCCGGGCGGAGACGATTACCATCAGGCGTGGATCTCGCCCGACGACACGAACATCATGATCGTCGCGAGCGATCAGGGCGCGATCATCACGCACAACGCGAAGACGGAAGATGCGCGGGACGTGACCTGGAGTTCGTGGCTCAATCAGCCCGTTGCGCAGATCTATCACGTGAGCGTGGACTATCGATTCCCGTATTGGGTGACGGGTGCGCAGCAGGACAGCGGCGGCGTTGCGGTGTGCAGCCGCGGAAAATTTGCGGAAATCTCGATGCGTGACTGGGAGCCGATCGGTGCGGGCGGCGAGAGCGGCGTGACGGCGGGAGATCCGCTGCATCCGGGAGTGGTCTACGGTTTCTATCCGCCAAACCAATTCAATCGCTACGATCTCGCGCAGAACGTGGCGGTGCAGGGCCCAGTGGTGCCGCAGGGGCCGGAGCCAGCGCGCGCCGACTGGACACAGCCGTTCGTGATTTCGCGCGCCGACCCGCGTGCGATGTATGCGGCGAGTCAATTCGTTTTCAAATCGACCGACGGCGCAAAGAGCTGGACGCCGCTCAGCGGCGATCTCACCCGACCGAATCCCGGCGTGCCATCCGTGCTCGACGCCGCAACGGCGAGCGACACGGATCGCAACGGCAATCGCGGCGTGGTCTACGCACTCGCGCCTTCGCCGATTCTCGTGCCGATGGTGTGGGCCGGCACAGACGACGGACTCATTCACGTCACGATCAACGACGGCACGAGCTGGCAGAACGTGACGCCCGCGGCGATCGCGGCGTGGAGCCGCGTGACAAGCGTCGAGGCGTCGCACTTCGATTTCAATTCGGCGTACGCGAGTGTGGACCGCCATCAGCTCCAGGATTTCGAGCCGTACGTGTATCGCACGCGCGATATGGGAAAATCGTGGCAGAAAATTACGAGCGGCCTGCCCGTGGGCGTATACGTGCACGTGGTGAAGGAAGATCCCAAACGGCAGGGAATGCTCGTGGCCGGCACCGAGCGCGGATCATTCGTTTCGCTCGACGATGGAGACAGCTGGCAGCCGCTCCAGCTGAACCTGCCGGCGACATCGGTGCGCGATTTCGAATTCTATGAAAACGATTTGATCGTCGCGACGCATGGGCGCGGCTTCTGGGTGATCGACGACATCAGCCCGCTGCGCCAAGTGAACGACGCGGTGATCAATGGCGCCGCGCATCTGTTCAAGCCGGCTGATGCGATCAACGTGCTGCAGGGCGGAGACAATGGAACGCCGCTGCAGAAGGACGAGCCGCAGGCAAATAATCCGCCGAACGGCGCGATCATCGATTTCTATTTGAAGTCGGCCGCCACGGGTACGCTGACGCTCGAGATTCTGGATGCGGCAGGGTCTTCATTGCGCACGTTCAGTTCCGA
This sequence comes from Gemmatimonadales bacterium, assembly GCA_038205995.1. Lineage (GTDB taxonomy): Bacteria > Gemmatimonadota > Gemmatimonadetes > Gemmatimonadales > Gemmatimonadaceae > Fen-1231. The sequence continues at coordinate 4,784 of JBBRBH010000021.1, read as the reverse complement.
CGCGGCGCCGGCGGCTCCGGCGGCTCCGGCGGCTCCTGCGGGACGAGGCGGCGGTGGAGGAATTCCGAATACATCACCGCTCTGGCGAACGGCGCCGGAACCGTTCTCGGCGAATGCCGGGATGCATAGGGTCGTCTGGGTTCCGACTGGACCGGCGGCCGCGGGTGGTCGCGGCGGCAGAGGAGGAGGTGGCGGGCGCGGAGGCGGAGCGCCGCTGCTCACAGGAACGTTCACGGCGAAGCTCACGGTGAATGGGCAATCGCAGACGCAGAGTTTTACCGTGCGGGCGGATCCCAGAACTCGCGACAGGTAGCGGCGCTGCAGGAACTCTCGCTCGAGCTATCGGGCGGGCGCTCCTTTCGGCCCCGCCCGCAGATATTGCGCTGGCCATGCGCACGTTTGCCCAAGTTCCGCTGCCGCGCGCATCGGCCAGTACGGATCGCGAAGCATCTCGCGTGCGAGCAAAACCAGATCTGCTTTTCCGGAGGCGATGATCTCATTCGCCTGCGCCGGCCCGGTGATCAATCCGACCGCGCCGGCAAGAATTCCAGCATCCCGCCGAATCGCCTCTGAAAACGGAACCTGATATCCCGGCCCGAGCGGAATTCTCGCCGCGGAAATATTGCCGCCGGATGAACAATCGATCAGATCGACGCCGAGCGGTTTGAGCACCTTCGCGAGTTCGATCGATTGCTCGAGATCCCATCCGCCGGGCGTGTAGTCTGTCGCGGACATGCGCACGAACAATGGAAGCGAGTCGGGCCACACCGTTCGAATCGCGGTGACCGCGTCGCGCGCGATACGCGTGCGATTCTCGAACGATCCGCCCCAGCGATCGGTGCGCGTATTGCTGAGCGGCGAAAAAAATTCGTGCATGAGGTAACCGTGCGCGGCGTGAACTTCTATCACGCGAAACCCGGCGGTCAGAGCGCGTTTCGCCGCCGCAACAAAAGATTCGACGACGCCGGCGATCTCCGCCTCGGTCATTTCGTGCGGCGTGAGAAACGTGTCATTGAACGCAATCGCGCTCGGTCCCTGCACGCGCTCCCAGCCGCCCTCCGATACGGGCACGATGCCGGCCGGTTCCCAGGGGCGTCGCATCGACGCTTTGCGCCCCGCGTGCGCGAGCTGGATTCCCGCGATCGCGCCCTGCGAATCGATGCACTTCACGATCGGCGTGAGCGCCGCCGCGTGCGCGTCGTTCCAGATTCCGAGATCCTGCGGCGAGATTCTGCCGTCGGCGGTCACGGCAGCCGCCTCGGTGAACACCAACGCTGCGCCGCCAACCGCGCGGCAGGCGAGATGCACGAAATGCCACTCGTTTGCGAGGCCGTCAACGGACGAGTACTGGCACATCGGCGAGACCGCCACCCGATTGCGAAGCGTCACGCCGCGGATTTTCAGTTCGTCAAATAGTGCCGGCACGGCCCTGTCACGGTGAGAGAGTTCAGGATGTAGTATAATCTTGTCTTCACGCCCTACTTCCCACACCCCACGCGAAGCCCGTGAGTCGCGCGTTCACGAAAGAAGATCACGAGGCGCCGAAACCGCGCCGGAACTGGATGCTGCCGCCGCGCGACGATCCGTCGTTCGACGAGGCCGCCGCAGCCGCGCTGCTCGAGGGCGCGCGCGTGAGCGAGGTGCTCGACGCGGAGGAGGCCACCGGCTACAAATGGGGCGAGCCCCGCCTCAGGAAATTCGTCGAAAAAAAACTCGATCAAGCGCGCGCGGACGGCGACGACCGGCTCGAACAAGTCGCCGAACGTTTTCTCAGGCCGTCGCGCTGACGCCGCCGCGCGCTACTGGCCCGGCGGGAGCCGGAAGATCGCCATTTGACTCTTGAGCGCAGGCAGGAACGCCGCACCGCCGGGTCCCGAGAATCGAATCGTCACCGTCGCCGATGTTGCCGGAGTGTCCAGCCGGAAGTACGCCATCGTTCCGGGGAGCATCACCAGCTTGCTTGTGTCGGTCGTCACGGAGAAGAGCCGTATCGGCACCTCGAACGGGATGCTCGCACTCGGTCCGCTCGTCGCGAAGAGGCGAGCCCATAGCGCTTTCATGTTGCGGGTGGTGAATCGATTGACGGCAGGTGCCGTGTTGCGCGCCATGAAGGGGAGGCTATCGGTGTACAGCGCGATTCCGAAATTCGCGAACAGTGTCTGAAACGACTGTCCCGACACCGACTGCACAGCGGTGATCGCGTTTGCGGGCCCTCTCTCCAGCTGCCGGAAGATCGTGCTTCCGTATTGATCGCCGAGGTAGCGCGCAAAGAGCCACGCGCCGCCGCGCCACGCGAAGCCGTCCTGGTCGTCAGTGCTCAGGGTGATGGTCGTGGTGTCGGGCACGTACGCGTACTGATAGGAGTCGTACAGGAAATCCTGGATGAATCCCTGCGACGAGTCGGGAAAGAGCTGCGTGACGTTCGTGCGGCACTGTGGCGGCGGGCACTTTTTCTCGTAGTAGAGCGAACCGAGTTCTTCGGCGACGATGCTCAGCCCTTCGTCGAGCCAGCTCGATCCTAACGCGCCGCCGCTGATGACGACATGCTGTGAAAAGTTGATGAGATGCTGCAGTTCGTGCATGAACGTGGCCGGCACGGTGAAGTCCACGTCAGTGACTTTCAGCGCGCAGCTAAAGGTGGCGTTCGGATCTGGCACGACCGCATAGAAAATCTCGCCATGATTGGAGTTTGGGTCCGAGGGCCCGTCGAAATCACCGGGATCGAAGAAGCCGGCGACGAATCCGTTGGCGCACGCGGACTTCGGCGTGTCGGCGTTCACGATCGGCGACATCAGCATGATCGCGCGGCCGTTGTTGTCGAGATCGGACGGCGAACCAAACGCAGCCGTATCGATGGGATACAGCGTTTGATCGAACAGGGCGCCGAACGCGGTGATCTGCGTGGGCGTGAACCCGTTTGCCGGCGCGAGCGAGTCGATATAGACGAGAACGTTCTGGCCCACGTACGCCAGCTGCGCATTCACCGTGGCGTAGCTGTTCGAGGTGAAGCTCGACGCGACGTGGAAACTGCGCATGCTGCCGAGCGCCGGCGGCGCGAGCACCGCGGCCTGCACGCTGCTTGATCGCGCGGAAAAGGACGGGCTCATCAGTAAGGAGCGGCCGCGCGCGGCGGCGCGCTCACGCAGCACACGCTCCGCGCGATGCTGTGCCGCGAGGTTGCGGCGCGGCGGCAGAAGCCCCGCGCTTGCCCCCGGCGCGTCGAGTGCGAGTTGCGAGATCCCGCTCGCTCTGATGCGCAGGGCCGCGGCCGCGGAGCCGGCGATCGTGCCGGCGGTCATCTGATAGCTCTGGAGCGCGACCGGCACTGCGTCGGTCGCGAATTGCGGCACGATCAGGTAGCTGGCGCCATTTCCCGCGAGCGTCAGCGTCGTTCCGCCGCCGCTGCAGTCGATGCGGGCACTGGTCGCGACGGGAATCGTCAGCGTGCCGGAGGGCGAGCAGGGATTGCTGGTGAAGTTCCCGCTCTTGCTGCCCGACGTGACGTCGCTGCTCTTGCAGGCCGCGGCAAGCACGATGGTCACCGAGAACGCGTTGCGCGCAATTCTGGAAAGGCTGCGAGGGATCGGGATCATGACGGTCGTGTAGAAGTTGTTCGAGATGATGAGGCGATCACTTCTTCGCTGCATCGTACCCCGCGACAGCCTTTTTGGCGGCGCCGACTCATCGAGACGCACGCCGGGCCAATCTGAGGTATGATTCACACATGAGAGTTGCTCGACTTGCGCTGGGAATAATGTTGCTCGCCACTCCGCTCCTTGCGCAACGCGGGCGCGGAGGCGGTGGAGGATTCGGCAACGCGTTTCGCTCCGATCCCGTTGTCGAGCCGATCACCTACGACGGCCGCTTCACGATCGTGCGGCTCAAGTTCACGACGAACAGTCCGGCCGGCTACTACTACGGCGGCATGCCGGCGTGGGCGCACGGCTATCCAACTGCGGAGCGCAACCTCGCGAAGATCCTCAGCGAGATCAGCGCCATCCGCCCGCTGCTCGAGAAGAGCACGGTCATCGCACTCGACGATCCGCAACTGTTCAAGTATCCGGTCGCGTACATGTCCGAGGCGGACTACTGGGGCATGACGGACAAAGAGGCCGCGTCGCTCCGCCAGTATCTGCTCAAGGGCGGCTTCATCATCTTCGACGACTTCCGCGACGACGGCCGCGACGGATTCCAGGGCTGGGCGACGTTCACGACGCAGATGAAGCGCGTGCTCCCCGAGGGGAAAGTCGTGGATCTGAAGACGAGCGATCCGATTTTCCATTCGTTCTTCGATATCAACTCCTTCGATATCGTTCCGCAGTATTACGACCGTACGCGCCCGTCGTTCCGTGGCATCTATCAGGACAACGATCCCAAGAAACGTCTGATGGTGATGATCAACTTCAACACCGACGTTTCAAATTATTGGGAATTTTCGGCGACGGGATTCAAGCCAGTAGCCGAGTCGAACGAGGCGTACAAGCTGGGCGTGAACTACATCATCTACGCGCTCACGCACTAGACCGAGAAGCTGAGAGCTCTTCGGTCAAGCCCACGGTTCACAGTTTGGGAGTGTCACGGTTCACGGCTGGCTGTTCGGAGCTGCGAGCGCTCTAGGCTCTGAAGAGATAGCGCTGACACTTCTGAACAGACGGGCTGATAGGTGAGCGGTAAACCGGGCTGATAGGTGAGGCGTCGAGCGACAGCAGGATCATCATCCGGGTGATGCCGTGCAGTATGAGGATGCGGAGGTCGGCGCGTCAATCCAGCGGACGCGCGGCGTA
>JBBRBH010000020.1:0-62291 GCA_038205995.1 Gemmatimonadales bacterium | reverse complement strand
CAGCTGTTCCATCCCCTCGCGGCCGAGCTCGACCAGTGGCCGGAGCGTTTGGGCGGCGAGGGTGGAGTAGACGATCATCGGAAGGGAACGGTACCGGTTGCGCACGGCACGGATCCGGTCCGATCTGGCTTCGGTGAGGGTATCAAACTGGGGGTCAACGACGAGGACGTCGACGGGCTGGCGCCGGATGATGGCGTCGGCGTGGGCCCAGTCGAGGGCCGCATGCACATGATGCTGGTCCCCTGCCGCGCCTCGGAGGCGGGCAAGCTTGGCCGGCTGGACGCAAGCAGCGACGTGCATGGTATTGACTTGACAGTCCTAAGGAGTTGGGGACAAAATGATTACAGGAGTGGCACAAAAGCAAGGTTTTTTGGCACAAACAGGTACTAGGTGTCCAAGAAAGATCACATACCTTCCGTCTTCCACTTATTCACTCGAACAAACCCAACGAGGCCATTTCAATGACGATCCGCCGCTCAGTCGCCCTTCTGATTTCTGCTGCTGCCCTGATCGCCGCTGCCTGCTCGTCGCCGACCGCGCCGAAGGGTTGCGATGTTGTGACCACCACCGGTGGCAATATTACCTGCTAAATCTCCCGGCTTGGCCTGCGCGTTTCACGCGACGGCCAACGCCATTTTGCGAAGCTCCTTTTCGACGCCTGCGGCAGAATCCGAATACTCGACTCGGGTTCTGCCGTAGCTCGTTTCCGCGGGCACTTCGCGCGTTGCAAGCATCTCCTCTGCCTCGAACACCGAGCGGTTCAAAGTGTGCTCGGCGGCGAGATCGCGTGCGCGGACAAGAAGTTCCCGCGCCGTTTCCGCGTCACCGAACTTTCGAAGTCCGCGTGCACTTTCAATCAGATAGTTGACGAGCGCCTCTGCAGGCAACTCGATTCCTTCGAGACGCTCGCGAGAATTGTCGAAGAGTGTCCTATCGCCTGAGCGAGCGGCGAGCGCCACCAAGTTCACGCGCGCGGTAATTCGCACCATCTCTGCCGCTGACGTCGCTTCGAGAACTAACAGTGCGTCGCGAGCGGCATCGAAGCGCTCCAAGACAATGAAGTACGCGCCGATGTCGCCAAGGATTTCATCACGATGCCTCGGCGCGGTGGTGCGAGGAAGCGCGTCGTATGCCAAGCATACGGCGAGGCTCAAATCGCCGCGGCGTTGCGCAACGGTAGAGCGAAGCTGCAAAGCACTACAGTGCTCTTCCGTGCAGGTCGCCAGCTCACTCTCGCACTGTACGCGCACTAGAATCTCTTCGGCCTTCGGTAAGTTGCCGCGATTAATGGCGACGCTTGCCAAACCGAGCTGCGAACGAAATCCGCGTGCTGTCTCCTTCTGCCGTTTTGCCATCCGTCCAGCCGTCTCGTATGACTGATCGGCTTCGCTCAGAGAACCGAGCAAACGATTGCAGTACCCAAGGCGCAGGAAGGAATCGATCATCAAGTCGCCGTCGAACGCTTCCTCGCCGAGTCGTGCGATCGTTCCATATACATCCGCGGCGAGCTTCAGCTCTGTCCGCTTCTCCAAGCATCCCGCATAAGCAAACAGACGCGGCAGCACAGGCATCACATCCACCTCGCGCACCGTCTGCATCGCATTCACCATTCCGAGCAGCACCTCGCGCGACGGCTCGCGCGCCGGCAACTGCATGATCGCGTGGCGAACCGATCGCACGCTCACCGATTCCGGCTCGACCATCACCGGTCCGGCCAGGATCCAATGATCAATGAGGCGCAGCATCAACAACCCCGCAGTAGCCGAGTGCGCAGCCGGCGAGTTTTCCTCCGCTTCGCCAACCGCCTCGAAAAATGCGAGGTGCTTCAGTCCGATCGTAGCAGTGCGTGAGCGCTTCATGAACGCGGCAGTCGAGTGTGATTGGTGTTCGTCCAGCGAAGAAACCTGTGTCCCGCCCTCTGGTCGCGCAACGGCCGTGCACAATTGCGCCATCATATTTTGAACTAAATCGTCACATTGTGCGCTGCATCACTGTCAGCAAAACGACTACAGTCGTCGTTCAGGCAGGACTACTGCGATTTGATCGTCGCAACTTTCTTAGCGCCAACGACGAACCGCTGACCGGGCGCCTCGAGACGATCGAGCGCCTTCTCGAGTTCGTTATCCACCATCTGAATCCGAGGCAGATTGTACGGCTTGAACTGCGCCGTGTATGGACTCGGTGCGCTCGGCCCGGAAACTTCGAGCACGGCATCGAACTTGTAACTCACATCCCGCCCACTCTTGGGATCGTGCCACGTTCCGCTCGTCGCCAGAGCCCGATTCTTCGGCCACACGCCGAGCGGGAGCGCGAACGTCCTCACTCTGTACCCAGGGACGGCCGAGTCGATCGCCAGATTGCCGCGCGCGATCTGCTCCTGCACCACCGCGTCGCTGTACTTCGCAAGGTTCGCATGCCAGAGCGTGTGATCGCAGAGCTCGAATCCCTGTTCGGCAAGGAACTTCACTTTTTTGAGTCTCCACGCGCTTTTTTGTCCGTCGATTCCCTTCTCGCCGAAAAAGGCGTGACCGGCCGCGGCGCCCGGCAGCATGCAGAATGTCGCGCGGTTGCCCCAGTCGGGATGTTCCTTGTTGAATGCGATCCAGATTCCGACCGCGCTGTTCGGATCGATCTCGAGCTGGCCATTCTTCTCGAGGTAACTGAACTGTCCGGGCGACGCGTCGTCGAAGGTGAACACGACCGGCGAGGTGCCCGCCGGAATGTCGAACTGCTTGTCCACCATCTGTGACACCGTGACCGGCCGATACCCTCGGCCGTACAGCAGTTTGAGATCGCGGCGGAAATGATCCGCGGAGCGGCCCCAGCGGCTGTCCTTCTCGGTGATGAGATGGTATTCGAGAATCGGGATGCGGCCGTTCTCGTTGGGCGCGCGCGGCGGAGTTGATTGCGCGGAAGCGGCAGCGAACGCCGCAAATAAAAGGAGTGCGTTAATTTTCACACAGGAAGGATAAGGTGTTGCGCGGCCCTCTTCAGCTTTCGGCTCGGCGGCTCAGCGGCTCAGCGGCTCACCGCTCGGGAGTGTTAGAGCTCGTGTTCATAGCAATGAGCAGCGGAACGCTTTGAACACGAGCCGTGACAATCCCGACCTCTGAGCCGTTGAGCTGCAGGCTAGAACTTTGAGCTCACTACCCCAGCAGGCCGAGCGAGGAGGAAGTTGAGTAGCCGGGGAACATCGCATTCAGATTCTTCGCGCCAAGATGTTTCGTCGCGATCTCTGAAAACACAGAACGGAAATCCGTGGTCAAGGCTAGATCGCGCCCCTCATACAACTGTTCCGGCGCGAGACCGGGCCACTTTCCATACACCTTCTTTCCCTTCACCGGGCCGCCAATAACGAACATCGCCCCCGCGTGACCATGATCGGTTCCGCCGTTGCCATTCTGCTTGGCCATGCGGCCGAATTCGCTCATCGTGAGAATGACGACATTCTCCATTCCATCGCCGAGATCCGCCGCGAGCGCGGCGATCGACTTCGCGAAGTCGTCGAGGCGCTGCGCGAGCTGGCCCGTAGCGGCGCCCTGATTGACGTGAGTATCCCATCCACCGACATCGGCGAACGCGATCTCGAGACCGACTTTGCTCTTGATGAGCTGCGCGATCTGTTTGAGACGCGTACCGAACTGTGATTTGGGATACTCGGCGCCGTTCTGCGGCAGATACTGCTGTGGATTGGCCGAGCGAAGCATTTTCACCGCCTCGAACATTTCCTGCCCCGTGCCGTGGATGAGATCCGCCGACCCGGTGCGGTACAACGCCTCGAGCCTCGCGGTCTGATCGCCGCCGCCGGAGCGAACAGCGAACTCCTCCAGTGAGTTCATCGCAACCGCCGGCGCGCTGCCTTCGAGAATGCGCGGCGTCTGCGGCGTCATCGCGACCGCGCGAAACGGCGTCGGAGCGCACTGCTCACACGTTCCCGAGGTGGCGAGATAGCGATTGAGCCAGCCGTCGCTCGTGCCTTTCGCGTCGGGCGTGCCGCTCTCCATGTAGTCCTGCGCATCGAAGTGCGAGCGCGTGTTGCTCGGACTTCCCACCGCGTGAATCGGCGCGAGCATGCCCGCGTCCCACAGCGGCTTCAACGGCGCGAGCGAAGGATGCAGTCCGAAGAATCCGTCCAAGTCTATTGCGCCAAGGTTCGCAGCGCCCCGAATGGGCGCCGGAATCGCGATGTTCGGACGGAGATTGTAGTACGCGCGCTCGCCATGCGGCACGACGACATTCAGCGCGTCAGCCGCGCCGCGCTGGAACAGGCAGATGAGAACTTTTCCCTTCTGCGCCAGCGGCAGCTCCATCCCAATCGCCGTGCGCCGGAGAAACGAAGGGCTCAACCCCATCGTGACGAGCGCGAGCGCGCCCGATTTGACGAATACGCGGCGTTGCATGGCTATCTCCTCTGAAATTCGGGCGAACCAATCGCGAGTCCTACGATCAGCGCCAGCCCTTTCGCGGGCGGCAGCAGTTTTCCAAATGCTCTGTCGCGAGCCGGTCCGCGCAGCGGGCCGAGTCCGGCCGGGTCGGGCAACATCATCAACACTTCATCCGGGTCCACCGGTTTTGGCCTCGCCATTTCCGGCGTAGTGTCGAGCGCCGCAGCCGAATCGAGGAACGGATTCTTCCCGCTGATCAAAATCTGTCGTGTATCGGTTGATACACCGCCGCCGAGCAATGCACTGACCACTCCGTCGACCTGCTGCTCGACCGACGCGTTTTTCAGCGACTCGGCACCCTTCCACGTGGTCGGCGAGACCCCCGGCACACGGCCCGCCGCGATCGCGACTCCGAAATTGATTCGATTGAGAATTGCGCCGGTGTTCATCCACTGGTCACCGGTTTCGGGCCAGCCATTGGGCGACTGATGTCCGTAAATCGGTTCACCGAGCGTCGCGACGGTCTGCGCCGTTCTCAGCGTCGGATCCGGCTGGGCGCCGAGTGCCCGAAGAGCGCTCACGACCACCTCGAACGGAGACTTGATCTTGCTGCGATACGCCGCGCGCGAGAAGAACTCCGGACTCGAGAGGATCGTGCGCACCACCTCGCGAATATCGCCGTCGGTGCGCCGGAAGGTTTCTGCGGCGCGCGCGACGAGCTCCGCCGGCGGCGTATCGGCCACGAATCGCCGAACGAGTTTGAACGCGATGTAGTGCGCGGTCGAGGGATGGCGCGAGACGATGTTCAGCACGTCCTCGCCATCTTCGATGCCGCGTCCGGCCGCGAGTTTGTGGCCGAGCACGACCTTCGCGCCGGCGTCGTGCATCGCCGGATTGAACTGAAATCCTCCGCCGCCAACCTGTGGTCGCGGCATCGTCCAGCCGGTGAGCGCGCGCGCGACATTGATCACGTCATCCTGTGTGTAGCCGCCGTCCACGCCGAGCGTGTGCAGCTCCATCAGTTCGCGTCCGTAGTTCTCGTTGAGCCCGCCGCGACGCTTGGCGAGGGCCTGTTGCTGCTGCGGCGTGAGCTGCGCGCCGCGCCCGCCGCGCCCGCCGCGACCGAGCAGCGCGCCCCGTCCGCCGCCGCGGCCGCCCTGCGCGACCAGTCGCGGACGGTTGCTATCGGCCTGACTCTGCCAGTTGTCCAGATAAAAGAGCATCGCCGGACTCTTGGCGACCGACTCGAGGAGCGTGTGGAATTTTCCGAGAGAATTCGGCCGAATTACCTGGCTCTCGTATTGCGCGAGCTGGTAGCGCTCCGGCGGCCCCTTCTGGATGTACACCGAGAAGTGGTTGAGCCAAAAGTCGGTCATCACTTCCTGAAGCTGACGTTCGGTGAGCAGCGCGCGATCTATACGGCCGCTTTGTGCTTCCGTCGTGATTTTGCGAACGCCTTCCGTGGCGTCGCGCAGTTCGACGAGCTCGGCCGGCGTCAACTTCGAACGGTCTCCCTTGGCGCCGAGGCGCTGCAAGAGCTGATTGGGCGCGGGATATTTGCGCTGCAGCTCCTCGGCGTCGGTGTGATAGCTCTCGAGCGGCGCGAAGTACGCGTCGCTCTTGGAATCGTCGATGCGCTCTGGATGCAGTTGCTGCGCGATCCACTTGTCGACGCCGATCGAGCGAACGGCCTCAACATCGCCCGGCCGTGCGCCAAATGTGAGGCGGCTCAGCACGTGGTTGACCTGCTGGTCGGCGGTCTGCTCACGCGGTCCCATATCGACCGCGGCAGGCTCGTTGGGCACGGATGCGATGCGTGGGCCCGACGCGGCCTGAGTCGCTGGCGAGCCGCCGCAGGCGGTGAGACCCGCCATGACGGCGGCGATGGCAATGGTGATCGGACGCTGCATCCAGGAATACTCCGCTAGTGAGTCGTGCATCCCCATAGACGCCGCCGCCTCTCTGGAAGTTAAGGATGAGACGAGCTTGCGAGATGCGCCACGTGACGCAGAGCACAAGAGTGAAACCGTGACCATTCGATTGCTGTACGGGTATTACATGGTAGGAACAATTCTTGCTGTGTGCGTTTACAGTTTTTCACTCGGAGGGCTCATGGATGTGCTGGTGATGTTGGAGGAGCTTCCCGAGCAGTCTCCCGTGCTCGCGCAGGTGAACTCCGTTCCGTCGTCGCTCCGCAGCGAAGGGCCGACGCGTGACGTGGTGACCCTGTTCGGCCGGCCGAATGCGGAATCGCTGGCGCTTGCGCTTGCGGCTGCGCTCGAGTCGAGTCGCACGTCGCTGCCCGGAAAGGATCCTCACGAGGTTACGCGACACCTCGGCGTATTTCCCGAACGCGGCGCGGTGGGTGACGCGGCGTGGTTCGATCACTCAACAGGACAGGTCGTGAAGCGCGAGCTCGAGATTCCGCTCGCCGTCCTGCTCGAAACGGCGGGGACGCTGCTCGCCGATTGTGGTCAGGGCATCCGCCGGCTGCTCGCCGGCCTGCTCACGGCCGAGTGGCCCGAGGGAAAGGGCCGCGCCATCGCGTTTTCATTCGCACCGGCAACCGCCGGCGCGAGACTTTCCGGCGAGTCGCTGCTCGCCTCCCTCCGCGAAGCGGACGGGGAAACCTCTTACGGAGACGACGAATAGCTTCCTCTCTCGTTAGAAAATTGCCCGAATATCGGGCAGAAGGGGCGGCCGGGTTGGCCGCCCCTTCGTGCATTCGCGGATGACAGAAAACAGGTGATGGAAGTCGGGTGGGTTGGCAGCGGACAGAAGACAGATGACTTGACTCCGAACGTTGTCGGAGCCACCCTCTATCCCCCGTACAAGAATCGAGGGGTCGATGCGAGAGTATCGGAGTGAGTCGATCAGAAACATCGCTGTAGTCGGACACGGATCGAGCGGCAAAACGACACTTGTTGACGCCCTCGCCTTCGTCTCCGGTACCGGAAAGCGACACGGTTCCATCAAGGACGGAAACACACTCACCGACACATCCGCCGAAGAAATCGAGCGCAAATACTCGATCTCACTCGGCTGCGCGTACGCCGAGTGGAAAGACACCAAGATTAATCTTCTCGACACACCCGGCTTTCTCGACTTTCAGGGTGATGCCATCGCGGGAATCGCCGCTGCGGACGGAGCGCTCGTTGCGGTTGGCGCGAGCACCGGCGTCGAAGCGGGCACCGAGCGGATGTATCGCGAGGCCATCGCGCGAAAGGATCCCGTGCTGTTCGTCGTCGCGAATATCGATCGTGAGCATGCTGACTTCGATCGCGCCTACCAGTCGATCAAGGAACGGCTGACGCCGAAAGTCGTTCCCGTCGAGATACCAATAGGTTCGGGTTCGGCATTCAAGGGCATCATCAATCTCTTCACGAAGCGCGCCCATCTCTTCAAGCCCGGCACGAAGGCCGGCGAGTACGAAGAAGTCGACATCCCGGCGAGCGAAAAAGACCGTTTCGAGCGCTATCATCAGGAAATGGTCGAGGCGATCGCCGCGACCGACGATGCGCTGCTCGAAAAATTCTTTGGCGGCGAGGAAATTCCCGGCGACGAAGAAATGGCCGCCATGAAAGAGGCCATGAAACGCCAAGACATTTTCCCGCTGCTCTGCTGTTCGAGCCAGCTGACGTGGGGTGTTCGCACCGTGCTCGACTTCCTGGTTTCACTCATGCCGAGCGCCTTCGAGATGGAGGAGCTGCACGCGTTCAAGGGCGCCGAGGGTGGGCGCACGGTCGAGATTCATCCGCTCGATAGCGCACCGTTCACGGCGCTCGTTTTCAAAACGACGGCCGAACCGCATGTGGGCGACGTCTCGTACTTCCGCACCTTCAGCGGAACGGTGGCGGCAGGGCAGGAGGTCTACAATGCCACGCGCGATTCGGCCGAGAAGATGATGCATCTCTCGATTCCGCTCGGTCGCGAGCGGGTGGAGGTGCCGAAGCTCTATCCCGGCGACATCGGCTGCGTGGCGAAGCTGCACAACACGCGCACGAACGACACGCTCTCGACCAAGGCGCACCCGGTGCGCATGCCGCAGATCAGTTTTCCGGATTCGATTGTTTCATTCGCGGTGAAGTCCGCGACGCGGCCGGATGAAGAAAAGTTCCAGCAGGGGCTGCACCGTCTGCACGATGAAGACCCGACGTTTCAGACGCACTTCAATGGCGAGACGCACGAGACAATCGTCGGGGGAATGGGCGAGCGGCACGTCGAAGTCGCGCTCGCACGCGTGGCGCGCCAGTTCGGTGTGAAGGGCGAGCTCTCTGTCCCGCGCATTCCCTATCGCGAGACGATTACGGCGAAGGGCGACGGGCAGGGAAAGCACAAAAAGCAGTCGGGTGGCAAAGGACAGTTCGGCGACTGTTGGATCCGCATGCGTCCGGGTCCGCGCGGATCGGGATATGTGTTCGAGGATGAAATCGTCGGAGGCGCGATTCCGCGGGGATTCATTCCGGCGGTCGATCGCGGCGTTCAGGAGGCGTCGGCGCGCGGAGTGCTCGCCGGATTTCCGATGGTCGATTTCGTCGTCGAGTGTTACGACGGCAGCTATCACTCGGTGGATTCGAACGAGGCGTCGTTCAAGATGGCGGGGATTCAGGCCTTCAAGACCGTCGCGCCGAAATGCCGGCCCGCACTCCTCGAACCGCTGGAGATGGTCGAGGTCACCACGCCGGACGCGTACCTCGGCGACGTGATGGGCGATCTCAGCTCACGCCGCGGTCATATTCTCGGGACGGAGCCGACCGAGGAAGGGCAGCTGACGCGCGTGCGGGCTGTCGTGCCGCAAGGCGACATGCATTTGTACGCGACAAAACTTTCGTCGCTGACGCACGGGCGCGCGCTATTTTCGCAGCGGTTTCATGGGTACGAGCAGATGCCGGGAGAGGCCGCGGCCCGGATTGTCGACGAGCACGCGAAAAACAGAAAGGAGGACACAGCGGATTAGACCTTGTGGTATCCGATCCGCGCCGCCTCCGCCCGATCTTCCGCGGTGTACGTCTCGAAGTCCGAGAAGAATCCCGGCGCTTCGGACTGCAGCAGCCGAAGCGTCATCACTGCCATCCGCCGAATTTCAAACTCGGCGCCCTCTGACGAGCGCAGCTCGAGCATCGTCCGCCACGCGCGTGCATTTCCGGTGACGACGATTTTCGTTTCGGTGGAGTTCGGCAGCACTCCACGCGCCGCTTCGCGCGCCATTTTGCGCCGGTGCACTTTGTCGGCCACCCAGCCGTAACGCTCCATCAGTTTTTCGACGAGCGAAACGTATGTCGCCTGCGCGGTTTCCATCTGCGCTCTCCACTGCGCGAGCAGCGCCTCGTCACCGAGAATCGCGGGCGGCACGACGAATGCTGCGTTCGATTCGTCCACGTAGCGCTGCGAAAGCTGGGAATACGCGAAGCCGGCGCGATGGCGCACGAGCTCGTGCGTGAGCGAGCGCGACACGCCTTCGACGAGCAGCGAATAGTTCGCATGTTCGAGCACGCTGCCGTGCCCCTGCTTCTTGATGTTCTCGAGATATTCGCGTGTCCCGCGGTTGGCGGGGTTTTTTTGGCTCATGTAGCAGAGCCTGCCCGCGAATTCCGCGAGACGCTCGCCGTCGGTACTCTCGCCAAGCCAGTTGACCGGCAGGTGCGCTGGCTCCACAAACGAGGGGCGCGCGAGAATGGAGATCTTCGGCTCAGTATAGAAGTGCGGCATTTCCATGGCGGGTGCAGTGTGGTCGCGGCGAAAGGTACGCAGCGTCCACCGAGCCGCCAACCGACGGCCGTTCGCCGAGTACCAATGCGGACGTTAGGTTCAGGCCGATATCCGCGTGCCGTCGATTCCGATAAATTAGTAATTCAATGGCCCTGGCGACCCGGCGCATAACTGATTGGTTTCGTGTCGCGGCGACCCTCGGCCTTCCGCTCATGGCCACCTGTGCGCGCGATCGCGGCGGAGTCGTCGCTCCGGAGGCTGCTGTTGCGTCCGTGCGACTCGTAGGTGTGCCGAGCGCGAATGTCGTGCTTGTGAACGACACGGTGCGTCTCGGTGCTGTCGTGAGCGCGGCGAATGGGACGGAGCTGGCCGGCAAAATAGTCAGCTGGACAACGTCGGATGCGACGATTGCAGCGGTGTCGACTGTCGGGCTCGTCCGGTTCATCTCAGCGGGGTTCGCGACGATAACCGCGAGCGCGGGCGGGCGGACGGCTTCGACGACATTCGATGTTGCCGTTGCGATTCCGATGCCGGCGGCCGGCGCGACTCAACCGACGACGGCATCGCTCTTCAACGGCATGCTGACGATTACCGCTCCGCCGGGCGCCGTGCCCGCGGGCACGGTGCTGACGGCGGCTCCGGCGTCACCCGGGCTTCTTCCGATCAATTCGCGGCTAGTCGCCGGTTCAGCGTTCACGTTCGGTCCCGACGGCATCCAACTCGCCGTGCCGATCACGGTCGCGATCCGGTTCGACTCGTCGCAGTTCACGGCGACGCAGATATTCGGGCTCGGCATGTACGCCGCGACGAGCGGTGGCTGGACTCGTGTTCCGCAAAGCACCGTCTCGGCCGTCACCAGCGTCGTGTCCGCTCCGCTGACGCACTTCAGCTCGTACGCAATTCTGAAACCGATTCCACCGGCGAAAATCGTCGCGATTGCGGGCGACGCGCAGGTGGTCCTCGCTGGAACCGCGGTTCCAATTTCCCCGTCGGTGCAAGTTCTCGATTCGACATCCGTCGGCGTTGTCGCAGTGCCGGTCACATTCACGGTGACGTCAGGCAACGGCACTATTTTGGGAGGCACGGCGACAACCGATTCGTCCGGCGTCGCTACGGTTGGCTCTTGGCTCTTGGGCAGCGTCGGTGCGAACTCACTGACGGCGTCGATCGCGGGCGTGGGCTCTGTGAAATTTTCGGCGACGGCACTCGCTCCGATCTCGAGCGTGAGCGTCGCGCCCAAGGTTGATACGCTTCTCGCGCTTGGAGCCACCATAACCTTGACGGCAACCGCGAAGAGAGCGACCGGCGAGGTAGCGAGCACTCCGTTCAACTGGCTATCGCGAGCGCCTTCGATTGCGCCGGTGACCAGCGCCGGCGTGGTGACGGCGGTCAGTGCTGGCGCGACTTACATCGTCGTTTCAGTGACAGGCGGACCGGTGGACTCCGCGCTCGTGGTTGTTCAGTCGCAAGTCGCGACGGTCGTTGTCAGTCCGGCGTCGCTCTCGCTCGGTGTCGGCGGTACGGCGACGCTGTCGGCCGTTGCGCGGGATGCCAACAACTCGGTAGTCGTCGCCACCTGCACCTATTCGTCGAGCAGTCTGTCGATCATCAGCGTGGATTCGATGACTGGAGTCGCAACCGGAGTCTCACCTGGGACCGCGTCGCTCCAGGCAACGTGCAACGGTGTGCGGTCCAACACGGTCACCGGCACGGTAGCGGTGTTGCTGCCCATGGTATGGGATCATGCTTCACTTACGATAGGGCCGCGGCAGTACACGCAGGAGTTCGATCTCTCGATATCGCTGCGGAATCAGCCGACGAGTGTGACGGTGAACTTCACGAGCGACAACCCCGCCGTGTTTCCGGCGCCACCAAGCGTTTTCATCGGAGCGAACGGCGGAGGCACACAAATCGTGACTCCCTCCGGAGCGACACTTGGTATCGCGCATATCACGGCGACCGCACTCGGCCGTGAGCCGGCGACAATGACGGTGAGTGTGGTACCGGGCACGTTCTTCGTTTCGATCTCACCAGGCGACACGATCACAGCCGGAGCAAGTGGATACGCTATCATCATTCAGACGGGTGCTCCGGATTCTGGGCCACGCGTAACCGTGGATTCCGTGACGGTCACGCTCACGTCGTCCGATCCGAGCGTGGCTGCGGTGGACTCGGCGTCGATCACGATTCGTGCGGGTCGCGAAGTGCCCTCAACGACTCCGCTGCTTCATGGGCTGAAGCCTGGTTCGGTTCAGGTCGCGGTGACTCCCATGGGTGGTGCGTCTCTTCCGTACGGCACAGTGACGCAGCAGATCAACGTGGTGCCGCCGCAGCTGTCGCTCATCTGGATTCGACAGACGATAGGAATCGGAATGAACTTCAGCGATCCGGTAAATCGGCCGTTCGGTGAGCCACCGGTGACGCTGAGCATCACGCACCCATACGAAACGCATACGAACGCGCCGGCGACCGTCGCCTACGCCAACTCAGTCGTATCCGCCTCGATCATTGTTGTCGGAGTATCCGAAGGCTTGGACACGATGGTAGTGTCTGCGCCAGGGTACGTCAGCTCGTTTACTGCGTTCACCGTCGTGAAGGGAATCGGCGACGTCAGTTTCTCGTGGCCGCAATCTTTGCATGCGGGCGACTCGGTTCTAGTTAATCTCGTAGCCAGATTCGCTGTAGGCGATTTCCCGAGAACGGTGGCCCAACCGACCGTGTTCACGCTTGACGCGAACTCGAACATCGCGTTTTCGAGCGCATCGTCCTCCGGCACTACGATTTCGTCGGTGACGATTCCGACCGGCGCCTCAACTGTCTCGTTTTACGTAAAGGGTCTCAGCGCGGGCACGGGAACAATGGTGGTCTCAGCGCCGAATTTCGTCACGTACTCGAAATCGGTCGCAGTTATACCGTAGCGCGGGCAAACACTGCGAAGCGTCGCACCCGCACGCGCCCCACCAGCGAGCGCAGCGCGCTGTTGCTGCACAGCGCCAACAACCCCGCGACCGTCAGCGAGCGGACCTCGGCGCGGGTGATCTTCACGCTGCCGCCCTGATGCAGCATCGCCCGCGAGGAGGAGAGATCTCGCAGGGTGGCGTACGCGAACAGCAGCGGCAGCACGCAAAATGCGCGAATCGCCACCGCGCGCCGCGGAATCAGCAGCAGATATTCCAGCGCGTCGTCGAGATCGCTCCACGCGAGCTGGATGAACGACGCCACGGCCGCGTGGTTTTTCTCGAGATGCGCGGCGTCGAGCAGCGTCTGATGGCCGCTTCCTTGTTCCGCGAGCGAACTCGCCGGGATATAAATCGCGTTCTCGTGCTCGGCATCCCACGCGATGTCCTTCAAGATGTTCACGGTCTGCAGCGCCTCGCCGAACTGGCGGCATTTATCCCAGAGTTTCGCGAACTCCGGTTTGCCGACGCTGGGCGCGTGCTCATACCACAGCTCCGTGAGCATGCAGCCGACCGTTCCCGCCACGTAATAGCAGTACTCGCGATACTCCGAGACCGTCTGAATGCGAATCCCGCGCGGATACAGCTGCACGAACTTTCGCATGCCGTGCACCATCACGCCGACCCAGTGCACCACGCGATCGCGCGTGCGTAACGGAAGCGAGCGCAGCAGCGCGCAGACGAGATCCGTGTGCCGCAGCAGATCGACGTGCGCGGGATCGCCCTGAATGTCCGCGGCGCGCGCGGGAAAAGTTTCGGCGAGCTCGCGCTCTGTGAGCGCGCGCAGAAATGCTTCGAGCAGCTCGGCTTTTCGTTCTGGCGGCGCGGCGCCGTCGTCTTCTATGGTGTCTGCGATGCGGCAGAGCAGGTACGCCGTGAGCACGGCGCGGCCGAGCGTGCCGGGGAGAAAGCGGATCGAGATGGCGAAGGTGCGCGAGACTTCCGGCAGCACCGCGTGCGCAAACCGTTCGGCGTAGCGCAGCCGTTTTGCCGAGTCGAGTGCCGCGAGAACTGCGGTCATCCGCGCGGGGGCCCCAGGATGGCGTCGAGCAGCACCTGCGCGGTGGTCGGCGATTTTTGATCGACGAACTCGAGCCGGTCGAGCGCCTGTTCGAGCGTGACCTGCGCGCGCGAGACGAGCTGGCGGTATTGGCGCCGTGTGACGAAGAGCGAGAGGAGGGCGGCAAGAACCGGAGGAACCGCGGCGAGCGCCGGAGCGACGCCGATGGCGATGAGCGGCCACGTCGCGAGCAGCGCGAAGATGGCGATGGCGGCGCCTGTCGTCGCACGCTCGCCGCGCGAAACCGAAAAATCTGCGACGATGCGCGCGTGCGATTTGTTCGGCCCCACGCTCGCGACGATCGCGCTCACGTCGTTCGCCGCGACGAGTTCAAAGCCGCGGCCGGCAGCAACCGCGCGCCGGATGACCGAGAAAATATCGCGCCGTCCTTCCCAAATGAGCTGGTCGGCGAACTTCCGCTTTACCTGCAGCGATTCGGCGCGCTGCATCCACGCGTCGAGCGCCGCGAGAACCGCTGCCGGATTTCCGGGGACGGTGCGGGCTGCGGTGACGGCCGCCGCGCCGGTGAACGTCGCCATCAATCCGGTTTCCTCGGGCACGAGCGTGCGGCTCCGCTCTTCGGCGAGCGCCTGCCGCAGCAGTTCACCGGAAAGTCCCACCTCTTTTCCTAGCTCGACGAGCTGCTCCTCGCTCATCGCGCCTGCATCGTCGCCATCGCCGCTCGCTGCTTGCAGCTGCGCCGCGCGCGCGAGCACGCGTTCGAGCGCCGCGCGGGTTAGTGCGGTGCCGGGCGGTGCGGGCGGTTTCGAATCCGGGTCGCTCATGGGTTTCGTGAGAATCGCAGTGCGCGCGTCGTCAGGACGCAGCGAGCCGTCCGCACGCCACGCAGAATTTCCAGCCGGGCTCCAGCTCGGCACTGCACGCCGCGCATCGCCGCGCGAGCAGATTCTGTCCGCAGTTGGGACAGAAGTGCACAGTTCGATCCTCGGGAAGTGCTTGCCCGCAGTACTGGCAACCGGGCCGCAACGCGTGCGGCGATGTCGTTTCTGCCGTGGCGTCGAGAGGCCGATGCGGCGGCGACGCCGCAATCGTCGACGGCCTCACCGGCTTTGGAGCGGTAGCGGCTTCTGCGAGCGCCGCCGGGACGGCGGCTCGCTCCGGCCCGCCCGGCGCTGATGCCGGCGGCGCTCCGCTGAGCTTCGCCGCGTGCGCCATTGAGATCGTAACGCGCGCCGTGAGATATGCGCGATACGCGGCAAGATCGGGGCTCGCTCCGCCGAGTTCCGCGCGAAGATCGTCCTGCAAGAGATCGTCGGCAAAGATGTAGCCGCGCTCGCCGGCGATGAGTCGAGTGAGCGCGTGCGCATAGTCTTCGTTCGTTTCCATCTCGCCAGCAGCGCGCATGGCGCGATATGGCACCAGCTCGATCAGCTCAGCAACTTCAATCGGCCGCGTCAGAAACTCGGGCCGGGTTTCTCGGGCCGCGCGCACGATGCGTTCGAATAGAAGATCGAGATGATCCATGCGAAAAGTTTAATCGCTGGGCGACGGCAACGGCGAACTCGGGCGGAAGGCGTCGGAGTCGGGAAAGGGGCTCGGATCGGCATGTTTGGCGCCTTTCGCGCGCGTCGCGCCCAGCCAACTCTCGAACTCGGACGAAACAGGGCCAGCCGAATGCGTTTGTTCAGCAGCGGCACGCGTCGCGAGATGATTTGCGTACTCATTCTGCGCGTGTCCGTCGTGGCCGCGCACCCATTTCCACGCCACCTCGTGCGGCTCGACGGCTTCGATCGCATCGTGCCACAGCTCGAGGTTCTCGATCGCGCCGCCCTTACGCTTCCAGCCGTTCCGCGCCCACGAGTGCACCCACTGCGTCATGCCGTCGACGATATACCGCGAGTCGGTCGTGAAGGTGACGCGGCAGCGCGCGCCCTTCGCGCTGAGCGCGAGCATCGTCTCGATCACGGAGCGGAGCGCCATCTTGTTGTTGGTGGTCGCCTTTTCGCTGATCCAGAGATCGCGCCGCTTTATTTCCCCACCCGGTGTTCGGAGCTCGATCAGCGCGCCGGCGCCGCCCGGATTGTCGCCCTCGCGGCCGTTGCCGATGCACGATTCGTCGGCGAAAACCGATACAAAATACGATTTCGCTGTCGCGTCGCTCATCAGCTTACGACCTCAATCGTGTCCGCCTCATCGACCCAGAGTGTCAGCGGCGCGCCGGTGCTCGAGTGCCGCGCCTCGATCGCCTCGCGCCGGCCGCGCAGCACGAGGCGCATCGGAATCACGAGGTACTCGGTGCCGCGGCGCATCACCGCGATGCGTGCGCCGTCGCGGATGGCGTTTTCGAGCGCGTCGTACCCTTTCACGGTGAGCTGCGCCATCTCAGTTCGATCCCTCGAACCACTCGCTCACGAATCCCGCGAGGACACCCGTCGCGCGTTCGATCTCACTCATGTCCACGTATTCCTCGGCGGCGTGCGCGAGTCCGATGTCGCCCGGTCCAAAGCAGATCGCGGGAATTCCTGCGGCCGTCAGCAGCGCGGCGTCGGTCCAGCACGAAAGGCCGGAGACGCCGGCCGGTTCACCCGCGCGTGCGAGCGACGCGCTCAACGCGCGCACCACGCGATGATCCTCCGGCACTTCGTTGGGCGACTGCGCGAACCCGGGAATGATCTCCCAGCGCAGCATCGGTGAATTTTCCTTGACGCGCGCGCACGCCTCTTCCACCTCGCTCGTGAAATGCGCGGCGGTTTCGCCGGGGATCGTGCGCCGTTCATACTGCACGCTGCAGCGGTCGGGGTAGGTAGAAAGTCCGAGCCCGCCTGTCACGATCGACGCGTGCAGCGATGGGCGGCCGAGCAGCGGATGAAATTTTTTCGCGAGCATGGCGCGCTGGTACTGCTCGAGCTCGGCGACGACCAGCGCGGCGAGCGTGATCGCATCGACGCCGATATCCCAGCGGCTGCCGTGCGCCGCGCGGCCGTGCACAATGAGTTCGAGCCACGCGAACCCGCGGTGCGCGGGACAAATGGCGAGCCGCGTGGGTTCCGTGACGATTGCGGCCTCGGCGCGAATCCCAGAGGCAACGAGCGTGCGCGTGCCAAGGCTTTCGTATTCTTCATCGGTCACTGCGGCGACGATCACTTCGCCGTCGAGATTGTCGTCGGCGACCTTGAGCGCCGCGGCGCACATCGAGGCGATGCCCGCCTTCATGTCGGACGAGCCGCGTCCGTACACGCGGCCCTGGCGCACTTCGGCATCCCACGGCGAGTGAATCATTCCCTCCACACCGACCGTGTCGAGATGGCCGTTGAAGAGCAGCGTTCGCCCCTTGGTCCCGCCGTCAGCGCGCCCGATGCGTGCGATGACATTCGGGCGCGCGGCTCCCGTGTCCTGGAGTTCGACGCGGAATCCCCACTGCGCGAGCGTGCCAGCGAGCGCGAGGGCGCAGGCTCCTTCCCCCGGGCCACCGGCTACGAGCGACGGGTTACGAGAATCGATCGCGACCAGCTGCCGCGTCAGCGCAACCGCATCGCCACGAGGGGGAGCTGCGGTCATAACCGCGCGCTACTTCTTTGGCGCGGGCTTCTTTTTCGCTGGCTTCTTCGCGGCCGGCTTCGACGGTTTCTTCGCAGCGGGCTTCGCCGCCTTCTTTGCCGCCGGCTTTGCAGCCTTCTTTGCCGCCGGTTTTTTGTGCGCGACCTTCGCGGCGACAGCCTTCTTTGCAGGCGGCGCGACTTTCTTCGCGACGACCACCGGAGGCGTGGACGTCTTTGGCAGCGAATACGGAATCGGCTTCAGAATCGGCTTCGGCTTTGCTTCGATGCGTGGCGGTGGCTTCTTTCCTTTGTGCTTCTTCGACCAGGCCTCCTCCGCATCTTTCATCAGCTTGTCGGCTTCTTCCTGCGTCATCTGACTGCGACGGACCATGTACTGCACGAGGTCGCGCGCGCTTTCGAGAGTGAAGGTGGAAAGACCGGCGGCGGCACCAACGACTTCTTTCATCGCGGCTGCCATCTTGCTTCCGGCTTCCATGCTGATCTCGTGCGCCTTCGCAGCCATCTCGGCGACGGTGTCGCGAACGTCGGCGCCGCGATGTCCAGGGTGCCGCCTTACCGGCGGAACAACGACGCCATCGGGACCTACGACTGGAGCGACAACGGGTGCGACGACGGGCTTTGCCGCCGCAGGAGTTTTATCGGACATTCGTACACGCTCAATTGTTGTGAGGTAACAGTCGGCAAGTATAAGGAAAAGGAGAGGCTGGGCAAGTGCTGAAAGGACAATGGATTGGGGCTAATTTCGAACGAAATTGTGATTTTCCTCCGTGTATACTCCAGAAAGATTTGACTAATTGCTAGCCTGCATACGCCATAAATACGCCACTATAACGACACCATAGCATGGTTTTGCCACTTTCAGGCGTTCGCGTACTCGATCTTTCGCGTGTTTTGGCAGGGCCGCTATCTACGATGATTCTCGGCGATCTTGGCGCCGATGTCATAAAGATCGAGCGGCCCGGCTCCGGCGACGAGAGCCGCGGGTGGGGGCCGCCGTTCGATTCGCGAGGAGAAAGCGCGTACTACCTCTGCTGCAATCGCAATAAAATCAGCGTCGCCGCGGATATCGATGACGACATCGATCAAGCGCTGTTGCGGCGCCTGATCGGCGACGCTGACCTCGTCGTCGACAACTTTCGTCCCGGTACTCTCGCCAAACGAAAACTCAATCCTGAAGAGCTGTTGAACAAGAATCCCAAACTGATTTGGTGCACCATCACCGGCTTCGGCGCGGAGAGCTCGCGTCCCGGGTATGACTTCGTTGTGCAAGCAGAATCGGGCTGGATGTCGATCACCGGTGAAGTGGACGGCGCTCCAATGAAGGCCGGAATCGCACTCGTCGATGTGATGACCGGCAAGGACGCGGCGATCGCGATGCTCGCCGCCCTCGCGGGCGCGCGCCGCGGATCGGTGAGTGAGCGGCATCTGACGGTGTCGCTGCAGCAGACCGCCACGAGTGCGCTTATGAACGTCGCCCAGAACGCGCTCGTCACCGGAAACGCGGCTTCACGGTGGGGAAACGCGCACGCGAACCTCGTGCCCTATGAGCTGTTCCAGGCCGCGGACCGCGCCATCGTCATCGCAGTAGGCAGCGATACGCAGTTCGCCGCGATGGCGCGCGTGCTCTCGCTCGATGCGCTGAATGATCCGAGGTTCGCCAGAAACGCGGGCCGTCTCGCGCATCGCGCCGAGATCGTCTCTGCGATCCGCTCGCGCGTCGCCACGCGCAACGCGGCCGAGTGGGTGGCGCTGCTCGAGAACGAGGGCGTGCCGAGCGGGCTGGTTCGGACGGTGCTCGAGGCGCTCAGCGACGTCAGCGCGTCGCCGTTGACCGGCGTCGCTCCGCTCGCGCCCGCCTCGATTCGCCGCGCGCCGCCGATGCTCGACGAGCACGGCGCGAGCGTGCGCGCGCACGGATGGAACGCGTTCGCGCAGGCGTGATTCACACTCGCTAGAATGCATTCGATGTCTTTTTTCTATTTCTTCCGTTTTTTCCGCTCTTTCCGCTTCCGCTCTCATCGGTCGCCGATGATCGCTCTCGCCACGCTCGCGCTTTCCGCGTGCGAAGGGAGTTCGACGCGCGTCACCGGCCCTGCGGGCGCGAGTGCGTTCCAGAACTTCGTCGTGGTCGGGACCGGCCTTTCGATGGGAGTGCAGTCTGGCGGGATTCTGTATTCGTCGCAGAACCAGACGTGGGCGGCGATCCTCGCACAGGCGGAAGGCGCGAGCTTTCGGATGCCGCTGCTGCGCGCGCCGGGGTGCCAGCCGCCGTTCATCGCCCCGCTCAGACTCGGCGTCTATCTCTCGGGACTGAGCTCAACCGGAATAGACTCGAGCTGCGCCGGCCCCACCGACACGCTCACGCCGCCGGTGAACAATCTCGCGATTGCGGGCGCTTCGGCGTGGGCCGCGCTGAATCTCACTCCGAAGCTCGTGGCGAGTTCGATTGCGCCGGTCTATTCCGTCGGGGACAGGGCGCGATATCCCCTTGTGCTGAGCTTCACGCAATCGCAGATCACCGCGATGCGCATCGAGCGACCGACGTTCGTCGCCGTTGAGCTCGGCCTCACCGAAGTGCTCGGCGCCGCGACGAGCGGACTGCTGGTTGCGGCGACGTCCTACACACAGACGGCGCCGTACACCTATGTGCCTGCCACGGTTTTTGCGCCGATGTTCGCGGCCGTCACCGACAGTGTGAAACTGACGGGCGCGCGAGTGGTCGTTCTCTCGGTGCCGCGCGTGGCCGGCATCTACGGGCTTTACCCGGCGGCGGAATTGTGGAGCGAACGAACCGCGCTGGCGACGTATGGAATTAGCGTCAATGTGAACTGCAGTACGAGCGCGACTTCGGTTTTTGTCGGAACGCTCGTGCCGTTTCTCGCCGCGAAATTCATCTCGACCGGAGTCGCGCAGCCGCTCTCGTGCGCCGACGTGCCGGGCGTGGCGGACGCAGTCCTCACGCCCGCGGATCTCACGGCGCTTGACGGCGTGGTGACGCAAATGAACGTGCAGATCCAGCAGATTGCGCAGACGAACGGCTGGGCGTTCGCCGATCTCACTCGTGTGTTTCCGCCGGATGTCTCCGGGCGGACCGTCTATAGCGCCGCCGACCAGCTGAGCTGCGTGAATCCGTTTGGCTATGGGATGTCGCTCGATGGCACGTATCCCAACGCAGAGGGTCATCGCAGTATTGCAACAGCGGTTTCAGGCGCGATAAAAGCGAAGTACGGATTTGCGACCTCGCTTGACGATCCGCAGCCGCAGATTTTTCTGCGTTCGAAGCCATGCCCGTAGCACCCGAACGAATGCCAATGCGTGCTATGCGTTACGCGCTTCACTGCTCATCGTCTTTACTACGTGACAGCTCCGGCACCATTGGGTTTCGGGCGGCGGCGAGGTCTGTCCACGACGCGTGTGAGAGGTTACACTAGCGTCGTGAAGACATCGCAGGCAGAGCAGCCGCAAGAAGACCAAATCGACGCTGACCAAGCGATCATCGACCGCGTTCTGGCGGGTGACCGTGAGTCGTTTGCGACGCTAATTGGGCGCTACAGCGATCCGCTGTATCGCCATGCAGTGGGAATGACGGGCAGTCCCGACGATGCCGCGGACATTCTGCAGAACTCGTTCATAAAGGCCTACCAGCACCTGGGTGAGGTGCGCGGCAGGTTTGATGCGTGGGTCTTCAGAATTGTGGCGAACGGGTGCAAGGACTGGCTCAAGAATATTCGCCGGACCCATTTGAGTTACGAAGAGGACGATCAACCGTCTGGATATGAGACGCCCGAGCAAGAGCTGGATCGTGGCGAGTTGCGTGGGGATTTGGATGAGGCGCTCGGAGCACTGCCGGCGTCGCTGAGAGAAGCCTTCGTGATGAAGCATGTTGAAGGTCGGTCGTACGAGGAGATGGCTGAACTTCTGGAAACATCAGTCGGTGCCCTTAAGATGCGAGTTCATAGAGCTCGCGAGGCACTGCAGAAACTGCTGGAGGAGCGATATCTGTGATGGACAATCTCGATCCGCGCGCCGACGAAGCGACGCCCGTGCGCAAGACGAACGACACTGAGCAGGAGCCCGTGATGGACCGCGAGGTCCCGCTGGCGTCGGCGCACACGCCCGAAGCGATTCATGCGTGGCTCGATGGCGAGAACGTCAACGAGACCCAGCTGAAGGCCGCCGGAAAGGAGTATGAATTCTGGCAGCGCGTCGAGGCAGAGACGGGGAAGCGTCGCAGGATGAGGACGCCGTCGCCGCTCGCTGGCGAAATCATGAAGGCGATTAAGAAAGACTAAAGTTACCAATGGAAAAAAAAGGCGCCCCTAATGGGTCGCCTCTTTTTTTTTTAGTCTGGGCCCTGAGCACGCCCGCCATCGTGACGCAGGTTGGCGCCGACGTGCTAGCCGTCGGTGCGCGGCGACGCCGTGCTCGCGCGTTGCAGCTTGATCGTCGGCGTGCTGGTCGTCGGGGCGGCGGTGAGGCTGTCGTGACGCGGCGGATCCATCGTCCGCCACACCTGCAGCACGAACAAGAATACGCCGCACGCTGAAATCGTGGCGCCCGTGCTCAGCACCGGGGTGCCCGACGGATATCCCGATGCCCGGAGCCAGAACCCCGCTAGCATCACGGCGAGTCCAATATTCGCGAGCCACCAGTGCCATGCGGCCGCCCGCGGACTCCACAGCGGGCGGCCCGCAATGCGCGGTACGACATGATAGCCGACGCCGTTGATCATCATCGTGACGAACCCGAGCAGCATCATGTGCGCGTGCATCGCACGGTACACGGTCCACGTCGGCATGATCGACATCGCCGTGCCAAACAGCACGCCGATCGCGAGCCAGATCACGCTGGCCTTCACGAAATTCTTCACGAACAACTCCATCGATCCCTCGCTTGGCGCGTGGTTCAGAACGAAGCTTTCAGTTGCGCATACATCCACTGTCGCACGGAATTATTTGTGCCGAGTCCCATCGCGAGAGCCGCCGGCCCCGCTCGAAACGCCGTGTAGCCCGTCTCGAACAAGGCGATCGTCGAGATCCGCACCGGAACCGTCACATCCATCTCCCATCCGATCTCGGCGCGGCTTCCGGCCTGTGGTGCGAAGTGATGCAGCTCCACCCTCAGCGTCGTGCGCGGAGGAAGCGTGATTGCGGTCGAGACGAGTGCGTCAATCAGGCCGCGATCGACCGTGCGCGCGGCCGGGTCCAAAAACAAATCCATCAGTCCATAGAACGGATGGTTCGTTGCGAACATCGTATTGAAGGCGCTGTAGCTGCCGTCACTCGGGTTCGCATCGCCCGATAGCATGTCGACGCCGAGCGCTGCGGTCACGCGCCGATTCGGCGCCGCCGGCCTCGTGAGACGCGCGCCGACGAGCCACGCGTTCACGTCCTGCGCTTCCGCGACCGCGGCTCCCGCCGCTTGATATCGCTGTGACCCCGTCTGCCATGCGCCCTCCACCTCGAATCCGATCGGTTTGCCCGCGCCTTTGCGGATCCGTGCGTCGAGCGTCGCGCGGTTCGATTGAATGAACGTCCGATAGTGCATCCCGGCGTCGTATAGCGCGGTGAGCTCCGCCATGCCGCCGGTGAGCGCGCGGCTCGCGTACAGTCCGGCCACATTGTGATTCGGCAGCGAATCCTGCGCCGTGCCCGACGCGGTCGTCGCGCCGAACTTTCTCCCTCGCTCCTCGACCGCCGCCACGAACGCGCTCGCGGTCCATCGCTCCGTGCCGGCCTTTGCTCCACCCGGCGTGAGGAACACGCGAACGCCGTCGAATGCGCGCGCGGTGTTCGACCAGTCCACCGCGCCAACAAGCCGTTCGTTGGCGAACATCACTTCCTGACGTCCGACACGAACAACGAGATCGCGCGATCGCCAGTTTGTCGCGAGTTCGACATATCCTTGATGGAGTTCGAACGCATCCGGATTCGAGATCGTCGAGTTCGTTTCCGCGCCAAACACGCGGCTATCCTGCAGCTGCGCGACGATCCGCACGCCTCTCGCGGGTTCCGCGCGCACGCCCAGCCGCGAGCGGAGATAGGTGTAGACGTTCGCGTGCAGTGCGCCGCCCGGCTGATCCCACTCACCGCGTGTGCGAACCTCGCCGAAGATCGACAGCGGAACGTTCACCGTCGCGGTCTGCGCCAAGCCACGGCGCGGCGCGAGACCACCGGCGAGGGCACCGGCAAGCGCGACGCCAACGAATATTTTTTGCATCTGATTCCCATCGTGCGCGGCGGCATTCATTTCGCAGGCGCCGCGGCCGTGCCCGACAATCCGGGCGCGAAAATCTTTGGATTGGCTGCACCCGTCACCGTGAGGATTCCGAGCGTGCCCTTGTTGAACGCGCGGAAGATCGCGTGATCGACGAGGACGAAATCGCCCGGCACTGTCGCGCCGAATTCCACGACGGCTGCTCCGCCGGCCGGAATCGACGTGGTCTGCACGTCGTGCTGCACTTCGGTACTGCCGCCCTCGCCGTACACGTTCTCGAAGACCTGGCCGATCACGTGAAAGCTTGACGTGAGGTTCGGGCCGATGTTTCCGACGAACAGTCGCACGCGATCGCCGACCTGCGCCTTTAGCGCGCCATCGCCCGTGACGGCGCCGACCGCGCCGTTGAACACGACGTACGTCGGCTGCTCGGCGACACCTTTGTCCATGTCGAGTGTCTGGAGCCCGTGCTCGCCGAACTTTCCCTTCGTGTAGAACTCGCTCTGCATCAGGTAGTACTCTTTCTCGACTTTCGGCAGTCCGCCTTTGGGTTCCACGAGGATCATGCCATACATGCCGTTCGCGATGTGCATGGGCACCGGCGACATCGCGCAGTGATAGACGTAGAGACCGGGATTCATTGCCGAGAAGACGACAGACGATTCGTGACCGGGGAGCGTGAGTGTCGCCTTCGCTCCGCCGCCGGGGCCGTTGACCGCGTGCAGATCGATGTTGTGAGGCATCGTGCTCGATGCGTCGTTCTTGAGATGAATCTCGACTTCGTCGCCTTCGCGAACGCGGATGAACGGTCCGGGTACGGTCCCGCCGAATGTCCACGCGGTGTATTCGACGCTGTCGGCGATCCGCACGTTCTTCTCGACCGTCTCGAGATTCACGACTACGCGCGTGGCGTGCGTGCGTGTAATCGGAGGCGGGACATTTGGGGCCTGCGTGAGCACCGCCACTTCCTGACCGGTGACGTCGCTGCTCGGCTTGCGGAGCTGGAATGGCGCGCGCCCTTCGGCACCTGCGGCTGCGTTTCCGCAGCCGGCCATGATGATCGGGAGAGCGAATAACAATGCGGCGCCGGCGTGCATTGCGCGGTGCGTCTGGTGTGACAGCTGACGTGAGCGGATGTTATGCGACATGACGGGACTCCGTTGAGGATTTTCTTGGAGAGGGGGCGACGCGGCCGTCGAGCAAGTCCGCGACCGTTGTTGAGAGCAGCGGCGCTCGTTGCGCGCCGGTGACCGACATCCACGCTTTGTGCGCACGGCACGGGCGAGCTAAATCGCACGGCCCGCTTCCGAGCAGGCAGCGCGGATGGTGAGGTGGGGAATCGAACAGGTCGAAAATTCTGCCAAGCGTGATTTCAGACGGCCGGATAGCCAGCGAGAAGCCGCCTGCTGGACCTCGGGTGCTCGAGATAAGTCCGGATTTCGCGACGGCGTTCAGCACTTTCGCCATGTAGTTTCGCGGCGTGCCAGTTGCATCGGCGATCTCGTTTGAAGTGATCGCTTGCGCGTCGTCGCGAGATGCCAGCAGGAGGACAGCGCGCAGCGCATAGTCAGCGGTGCTAGAGACCATGCGTTGCTCCGAGGGACATCGGCGAGTTTCTCATGTTGATATCAGTATTGCTGATACCATCGAGTCACGAAGTCAGCGATTCCCTGTTCATTTGTGGTGAATCTGCCGTCGTCGTTTCCCCTATGCTTCCCCTCGAAGCGGCGGGAACAAAAAGGGGCGGCCCGATTGGGCCGCCCCTCTTTTTTGCGAATGGCGACTGGGCACTGGCCAGCGATTTGCAACTCGCGATTTGCTGGCCAGTTACCCAGTCGCCATTCGCCTCGATTTCCTAGACTGCGTCCGACAGCGAGCTGAACGTAAACTCGCGAACCTTGATAGCCGGCATAATCGTCGCCCCGCCCGCACCAAGCGCTTCCGATGCATTGATCCGAATCGACGGTCCCAGCATCTCGAGATTATTCAAAAAGAAAATCGGCGACTCGTTGAATCGGAAATTCTTGATCGGGTGCGAGACCTTTCCGTTCTCAATGAGATACGTCCCGTCGCGCGTCAATCCAGTGCTCACCAGCGAACGCGGATCCACGCCGCGGATATACCAAAAACGCGTCACCAAAATTCCGCGTTCGGTGCTCTTGATCATGTCCGCAATGGACGCTGTGCCGCCGACCATGCGCAGCGTGCCGCCGCCACCACCGCCGCCGCGTCCTCCGCCACCGCCCGAATGCGTTGGCTCCTTTCCCTGCTTCTGCGCCCAGAACCGATCGTAGTTGAGCGTCTTCACAATTCCGTTTTCGATCCACGTCACTTTCTCGATCGGCGATCCGTCGCCGTCGTAACCGCCGGCCGCGCGCGGTGAATCTGCCGGATCTGAAATCAGCGTCACGCGCTCGTCGACGACTTTCATCCCGAGCTTATTGCCGCCGCCCTGCTTCGAGAAGAACGAACGTCCTTCGTCTGCGCTTCGCGCTTGCATCGCTCCGACAATTGCGCCAACGAGATTTCCGCACGCGGTATTCTCGAGAATCGTTACGTAACGGCCGGGCTCGATGGCGACCGGATTGTGCGACGTCCGCGCTTTTTCCACGGCAGTCGCGGCAACATGCTGCGCGTCGATTTCATCGAACGTATCGCCGTCGCTGCACGCCCAGCCCGAACCGGTGCCATCCACCGTGCGCACCGTCGCCGTCATCGTCACGGCCGAACTCTGATCGTACGCAAACAGTCCCTTCGAATTCGCGAGCGCCGTCGCACCCACTCGGCACTCGATGAATCCCGTCGACACGAATCCCGCCGCGCGCGCCAGCTCCGTCACCTTCTTCGCCGCGAGCGAACGCGCGAGCGGATCGGGCAGCGATATCACGCGATCTTTTGCCGGCGGATAATTCTGCGGACCGAGTTCGGGCATGCGCTCCGGATTCGGCGGAACGAGCTTCGCTATTTCAGTTGCTTGTTTCGCAGCGGCAGCGAGCGATGCTTCGTCGAGACGATTCGTCGTGACGCTCGACGAGCGTCCGTCGACGTACGCGGTGATGGTGATCGATGTATCGCGGTTCTCACCGGACGTCGTCACCTGGTTCACGGCGAACCGCGTATCGGCGCGCGCGGCGCTGTTGATGTTGACGCGCGTCTCAGGTGCCGGCGAGACGGCCAGCGCGCGTTTGCAAATTTCTTCTGCTTCCTGGCGAGTGAGAATTCCGCCGGGCGTCAGCAGAGATTTTGGCGCAGTGTAGGAGCTCATGCCTTCCTCCCGGTGTTGATAATGTTGACCTGCTTGAAGCGCGCGGGGACGCAGCCGTGACTGATCGCGTTCGACTGGCCGGGCTGTCCCTTTGCGTCGCCGAATGCGCCGCCCATGTGATATGAGCGCGGGCCTGCGATCACTTCCATCGACCCCCAGAACTCCGGCGTGCGGAACTGGTACGCAACGTCCTTCAGCATGCCGGTGATCTTGCCGCCCTTGATCTCATAGAAGCACTGGCCGGCGAACTGGCCGTTGTAGCGCTGCTGGTCGATCGAGAACGAACCGTCGCCGACGATCGCGATGCCTTTGTCCGTCTGCGAAATAATGTCTTCCCACACATAATCGTTCTTGCCGGGTAGCAGCGACACATTCGGCATGCGTTCGAACTGCACATCGGCCCAGCTCTGCGCGTACGAGCAGCCGTACGACCGCACCGGCTTGCCGACTTTCTTGTAGTACCACTCGAGCATCGTCGCCTGCTCGCGCGTGGTCTGATAGTCGACAAAAATTCCGTCCTTAATAATGTCGAAAC
Organism: Gemmatimonadales bacterium; assembly: GCA_038205995.1. Lineage (GTDB taxonomy): Bacteria > Gemmatimonadota > Gemmatimonadetes > Gemmatimonadales > Gemmatimonadaceae > Fen-1231. Next base: position 34,643 of record JBBRBH010000020.1, on the reverse strand, counting down.
GAATCGGCTTCACTGCCTCGTCATCCCAGCCGATGGCGGCGAGGGAACCCGGCTGCTCGCGATCGCCCTGAATGTTCATGATGCTCGAGCCGAACTTGAGCTGGCCGAGGACTTTTTCCGGCGGTGCAACGAAACTGGTGCCCGCATAATTCGCTTCATATCCCATGGCCCGATCGAGTTCCGTCGGATGCGCGACCGTCTCATGAATCGTGAGCCACATGTTCGACGGGTGCAGCACGAGATCGTACTTGCCCGGGTCCACCGGCTTCGCGGAAAGTTTTTCTACAGCGTCATTGGCCCACTTCACCGCGTTCTCGCCGAGTTTCGCGTTGATCACATGCTCGTAGCCGATTCCCATCGGCGCGACGTCGTTCGATGCGCGCGACTGGAAATCGGTGCGGTCGTCAGAGACCGCGGTGACCGTCATCGACGGCTGTGTGCGGTAAATCGTCTGCACGATGTACGAGCCATCGCTCGTCATCAGCGTTTTCTCCTCGCGCAGAAAAAACATGCTCGAGGTCACGTTGCGAACATTTTTCACCTTCGCCGCTTCGGCGTTCGCCGCGAGCAGCAGCGCGACTTTATCGACGATCGGAACGGTGAACGGATCGATCTGAACCGGGCTTTTCCACTCGCCGATTTGATTGCCAGGCGTGGGGGCAAGATTCACCGGCTTCAGCTGGCTCGCGCGATTCGCTTTCGACTGGATGATGGCGGCCTTGGTGATCGACGCGACATCGTCCTTTGTGAGGTTGCTCGTTGCAGCGAATCCCCACGAACCGTCGACAAGCGTGCGGACGCCGATACCGTACGTATCGTTGTCGCTCACGCCCTGCACGATTTTGTCGCGCGTGTTCACGTTCTGCTGGCGCCGCGCCGAAACGCGAACATCGCAGTAGGAGGCGCCCGAACTCTTGGCGACGTCGAGCGCGACCTGCATCAGTTCGCGCGTAGCGGGGTCGCCAATAGTCGGACGAGCTTTTGCCGCGGCGGAGGCGGCGAACAAGTCGCCACCGGAGAGGATTTGCGCGCCGATTGCCGTTGTTGCGGCAGCCGCTGCGCTCGTCTTCAGGAATTCGCGGCGTGAATTATCGAAATTGGCCACTGGCGGTCCCGGGTGAAGAAGGTGAAAGTACCATGCCAAGATACGCCATTCTCCACCTGCCTGTTGAGGGTTTGACATGCTTTCGCGCCCGAAGTCCGACGAGTTCGCCGAGTTCTATTCCTCCTACATTGCCCGCGTGCCCGAGGGCGATCTGCGCGACCACCTGCGCACACAAATGCACTCGACCATCGCGCTGCTCTCCGGTGTGTCCGACGAAAAAGCCGAGAAAGCGTACGGGCCGGGGAAGTGGACGCTGAAGGAAGTCATCCTGCACATGGCGGATGCGGAGCGGGTGTTCAACTACCGGCTGCTGTGCATTGGGCGAAGCGACGCGACACCGCTGTCGCCGTTCGACGAGAATGCGTGGGTGCCGCATTCGTGTGCGAACTCACGGACGGTTTCGAGTTTGGTGGCGGAGTACGCGGCGGTGCGAGGGGCGACGCTCGCGCTAGTGGGATCGCTTTCGGCGGATGCCTGGCTCAAAAAAGGCGTTGCGAGTGGCCATACGGTTTCTGCGCGGGCGCTGGCGTACATCATGTGCGGGCATGAGGCGCACCATATCTCGATTATTCAGGAGAGATACTTAAAGTCCTAGTACCCAGTATCCTTTTCTGCAACCTGCAACGGGTCGAGCTTGAAGCACTGAGCTCGACCCGCTGCAGGTTGCAGAAAAGGATACTGGGATGCGGGATCGCAGTCATTGCTTCCCAGAGGAGTTCTATGTATATACCTAGATCTCCTATCTGAGACCCGCATGGCAGACCCGTCCATCGATTTCCTGAAGGGCACGCTCGATCTGATGATTCTGAAAACGCTCTCGTGGGCGCCCGCGCACGGGTACGCGATTGCGCGATGGATCGAGCGGTGCACCAACGACACGCTGCAGGTCGAGGAAGGATCGCTGTATCCGGCTCTGCACCGGCTCGAAGAGCGCGGGCTCGTCTCCGCCGAGTGGGGAATCACCGAGCACAATCGCCGCGCGAAATTCTACCGGCTGACGACGGCGGGGAAGAAGCACCTGCGAACGTCGCACGACTACTGGGCGAAATTCACCGGCGCAGTATTCAAAGTGCTCGAGACTAGTCCGCGTCCGGCATAACCACAGAACGAAAGTCTGAGTCGCGTTCCGATGTCGCAAGACGACGAGTCTGTTCGCATCCCGATGTGGCGGCGCTACCGCCGATTCTGGGGCGCGCGTGTGGACGCCGATGTCGACGAAGAATTCGAGTTCCATAGCGAGATGCGCGTCCACGAATACATCGAACGCGGCATGACCGAGGCGGACGCACGCGCTGCTGCGGTGCGGCGCGTCGGCGATCTGAAAGATGCGCGCACTGAATGTCTAACTATCGGCCATCGGAGACAACGCAGAATGACCCGGACACAAATGATCGATGCGTTCGTGCAGGATGTGCGGTTCGGCGTTCGCGCGCTCCGAAAACAGAAAAGCTGGACGGCGGTCGCCATTCTCACCTTGGCACTCGGAATCGGCGCGAACACCGCCGTATTCAGCGTCGTGAACGATCTGCTCCTTGATCCGCTGCGGTATCCAAACGCCGACCGGCTGGTTCTCATTTCACGCGCGAATCCGAAATCGGGATTCCAGCTCACTCCTACCCACCAAGCGCGCACGGCATGGGCTGCCGCGCATTCGCTCGAAGCAGCGCAGGGGCTCGGCGCGGATGACCTCACGATGTCGGGCGACTTCGAACCCCGCGTGGTACACGCCTCGCTGACGGAGCCCAGTTTTTTTGCATTTGCTGGTGCGCACCTTCTGGCGGGCCGATCGTTTCGTGAGGATGAGAGCAAGGCGGGCGCACCGCCGGTGGTCATCCTTGGCGAGCGGATGTGGCGCGAGCAGTACAATGCGTCGCCCGCCGTGCTCGGGCGGACCATCCGCCTCGACGAGAAGACCTACACTATCGTTGGTGTCGCGCCCGATGGAATCCGCACCGCGACATTCGCACAGAAGCCGACTGATCTTTGGATTCCTCTCACGAGCGACGCGCCGTTTCTCAGCGGCCCGGTGATCGGATTGCTGCGGCCGGGTGTGACCCTCGAGGCGGCACAGAAGGAACTTCAGGCACTCAGCGATAATGCCGACCGTCGCTACGACGCGATCGGCGGCACGGCGTTCGTCGTCACGGTAAATCGGCCGGGGAGCAGAGGGCAGACGCGCCAGTCGGTGATGTTGCTCGCGTGGGCCGTCGCGCTGCTGCTGCTCATTTCGTGCGCTAACGTCGCGCATCTGTTGCTCGCTCGCGGCGCTACTCGCGAGCGCGAAATGGCCATTCGAACCGCGATCGGCGCGACTCGGCGCCGCATCGTTCGTCAGCTGCTCACGGAAAGCATGTTGCTCGCGGCCGGAGGCTGCGCCGCAGGACTCGCCGTTGGGTTCTTTGGATTGCGACTTATTGTCGCGCTGCGGCCGCAGAGCATCGCGGCACTCGTGAACGCGCACGTCGATGGTCGCGTTCTTGCCGCGACCGTAGGAATATCGGCGCTCAGCGGAATCATCTTCGGATTGATCTCGGCGCCGCACGGCGTACGGTCCGGGGGCCTCGCGATTCTGCGGTCATCCACCGGCGGAACGGCGGGGCGGAGCAGTCACCGCCTCCGGTCAATGCTCGTGATTACCGAAATGGCGCTCTCCGTAATCCTCCTTGTGGGCGCTACACTGCTCATTCGCACCGTGATCAACCTGCATCGATTGAATCCGGGTTTCGACACGAACAATCTGTACGCGATGTCGGTCGCGCTGCCGACCAAGCACTACCCAAAGGTCGAAGATCGAGACGCGTACACCACCCGGCTGCTCGACGCGGCACGGAAGTATCCGGACTTTGCTGAGGTGACGGTTGGGGCAAACGTTCCGGGCCGCGCGGGAATAGAGATTGGAACGTGGATTGCTGAAGGCGCGGCGCCGTCAGCACCCGGTACGGAGGGTGGCAGCGGCGGATTCACCGCCATGAATACCGTGCGGCCGGACTACTTCGCCGTCATGCGGATGCCGGTGATCGCCGGACGAACGTTCGATGCTGGATCCGAAAAACGCGGCGAGGTAATCGTCAGCCGGGCACTCGTGCACCTGCTCTGGCCATCGGCGGAGGGTTCAGCGGTCGGCCGACGGTTCCATCTTGCTGGCACGGCCAAGAGAGCGTCAGGACCGGGCGATCCCGGGGAATGGAAAACGGTGGTGGGCGTCGTCGGCGACGCGTCGGTGATGTCGCTTAACGACGAACGCCATACGCCTGCGATCTACTATCCATCGGAGACCGGAGACGGGTTCCAGGGCCCGACGCTCATCGTAAGAACGAAATCGGCAACACCGCCGTTTGCGGCATTTCGAAAACTCTCGCTCGCACTCGATCCCAACATCGCGCCGCCGGCGCCGGTCCGAATTTCCGAATTGCTGATCCAAACCGTGTCCTCGCAGCAGTTCATGATGACGCTGCTCACCACGTTCGCTGTGCTCGCGGTCGTGCTATCGGCGGTTGGCCTTTACGGGGTTATCAGTTACACGGTCAGTCAGGCGACTCGTGAGATCGGCGTGCGAATCGCGCTCGGCGCCGGGCGCGGCGACGTGGTGCGCCTTGTGATGCAGAATGGCGTGATGCTCGCGATGGCCGGCCTCATCGTCGGCCTCATTGGAGCGGCGGCGACCATGCGATTGCTGCAAGGCTCACTCTTCGGCGTGCAGTCGACGGATCCGGTATCGTACGCGCTTGGTGGCGGAGCGCTGTTCGCCATCGCGGTTATCGCTTGCCTCGCACCTACGCGGCGCGCGCTCCGCGTCGATCCGGTGATTGCGATGCGCGCCGAGTGAGCTAGCGGTGAACTAGATATGAATCGCGTGCCCTGCAACAGCGAGCGCGGCTTCTTTCACCGCCTCGCTCAGCGTCGGATGCGAGTGTACCGTGATCCCGATGTCCTCGCTCGTGCCGCGGAATTCCATCGCGAGTACGACCTCCGTGATCAGATCGCTCGCGTTCGCGCCGATGATATGACAGCCGAGAATCTCGTCCGTAGCGGCATCTGAAATAAATTTCACAAAACCGCTCGTCTCGGCCATCGTACGCGCGCGGCCGTTTGCCGAGAACGGAAATTTTCCCAACTTGTACGCGCGGCCGCTGGCCTTCACTTCGTGCTCGGCCAACCCCACCGTCGCAATCTCGGGCCACGTGTAGACGATCGCGGGCATGTTGTGGTAGTGCATGTGCACCGGCTTTTTCGCGATCACTTCCGCCGCGATCACGCCCTCTTCCTCTGCTTTGTGCGCGAGCAGTTTGCCGCCCACCACATCGCCAATCGCGTACACGTTGGGGAGATTCGTCCGCATTTCGTCGTTCACCTTGATCTCGCCGCGTGAACCCATCGCGAGCCCCAGCGCCGCGGCGTTTACGCCGGTCAGCGATGGCTTGCGTCCGATAGAAACGAGCACGTAGTCGCCCTCGAACGTGAGCGGCGTGCCGCCCTGATCGACCGTGACGGTGACTCTGTCGCCATCGCGCTTGCCGCCGGTGACTTTCGCGCCGCAGAACAGCTCGAGTCCCTGTTTCTTGAAAATCCGCTCGGCTTCCTTGATGACATCCTGATCGTTGCCCGGCAGAATCGTCGGCGCGTACTCGATGACCGTGACTTTCGCGCCGAGGCGGCGCCACACCGAGCCGAGCTCGAGCCCGATCACTCCGCCGCCGATCACGATGAGATGCTTGGGCACTTCGGGAATCTGCAGCGCACCGATGTTCGAGAGCACGCGCTCTTCATCGAACGGGAGGAAGGGGAGTTCCGCCGGAACCGAGCCTGTCGCGATGACGATGTTCTTCGGCGTGTACGTCGTCGCGCTGCCGTCTGAGGCGGTGACGTGCACGACGTTTCCCTTCTCGAGCGAGCCCCAGCCTTTCGCCCAGGTGATCTTGTTCTTCTTGAAGAGAAACTCGACGCCCTTGGTGTTTGCGCCGACGACTTCGTCTTTGCGCTTCATCATCTGCGCAAGATTCAGCGTGAGCGCGCCAACCGAAAATCCGTGCTCCTCCGCGTGCAGGCGCGCGAACTCGAAGTGCTCCGACGATTGCAGCAGCGCCTTCGACGGAATGCAGCCGACGTTGACGCAGGTTCCGCCGAGCGTTTTGTCGCCTTCGACGCAGACGGTGGAAAAGCCGAGCTGGGCTGAGCGGATTGCGGCGACGTAGCCGCCGGGTCCGCCTCCCAATACGAGGACGTCCGGCGAGAGTGGTGTGTCGGGTGCCATGTTTTTCTCGGAGGGAACCGCGGTCTACTCGATGAGCATCGATGCGGGGTCTTCCATCAGTTCCTTCACGCGAACGAGATAGAGAACCGCCTGCTGCCCGTCAATAATCCGGTGATCGTACGAGAGCGCGACGTACATCATCGGCCGGATCACGACCTGTCCGTTCACGGCCATCGGCCGATCCTGGATTTTGTGAAGCCCGAGAATCCCGCTCTGCGGATAGTTGATAATCGGGGTCGAAACGAGGGAGCCGAATACTCCGCCGTTCGTGATCGTAAAGCTTCCGGCGGTGAGATCGTCCATCGTAAGTTTTCCGTCGCGGGCGCGCTTTGCAATGGCGGCGATTTCCTGCGACAAGCCCAGGATACCGAGCGCATCCGCGTCCTTCACGTTCGGCACAACAAGACCGGCTTCGCTGGCGACGGCGATCCCCAAGTTCACGTAGTTCTTGTAGACGATCGAGTCGCCGTCGATCTGCGCGTTGACGACCGGATACGCCTTGAGGGCCATGATCGCGGCTTTCGCGAAGAACGGCATGAAGCTGAGCTTGATGCCGTGCTCTTTCTCGACTTTTTCCTTCATGCGATCGCGGAGCGCCACGATGGCGCTCATGTCGATCTCGTTGAACGTGGTGAGGTGGGCGGTGGCGTGCTGCGCTTGCAGCAGATTTTCTGCGATCCGTTTTCTGCGCGTGGTCATCTTTTCGCGAGACTCACGCGGAGCATCGGAGGGCAGATGACGGATGACAGAAGGCAGATCGGACGACGGAGGGCGGATGGCAGTGGGGGCGGGCGCTGGCGCTGGCATCGCGGCGATCACATCCGGTTTGCTCACAACGCCGCCTCGTCCAGTACCGGCAACCGACGCGGCACTGATTCCAGCTTCATTGGCGAGGCGTTGCGCGGCGGGCATCGCGCGTGGCGGCGATGCCGGGGCGGCTTGCGCTGACGCAGCAGGCGCCTGCGCTGCGGCAACCGCGGGCGCTGCGGGCGCTGCGGGCGCTGCGGGCGCTGCGGGCGCTGCAGTCGCAGCCGCGCGCGGCGCCGCCGTCGCATTCTCATCCATCTCGCCGAGCGTATCGTTCACCGCAACGACATCGCCCTCCGCTTTTCCGCGCTTCGTCAAAACTCCCGCTTTGAGCGCGGGGACTTCGACCGTAATCTTATCTGTCTCCAACTCGACGAGCGTTTCGCCCGCCGTGATGGCGTCGCCTTCGTTCTTGAGCCAGCGCGAAACCGTTGCTTCGGTGATCGACTCGCCGAGGGGCGGAACTTTGATCGAGAGCATTTCCAAATATAACCAATGAAAGCGCTCACGATTTCCGGCCACGGCGGTCTCGATCAGATCACGTATCGCGACGATCTCACGATGCCAGAGCTGACCGCGCCCACCGACGTCCGCGTGAAAGTCGTCGCGGGCGCGCTCAACCGTCTCGATCTCTTCGTCGTCGGCGGGCTGCCGAACGTGAAAATCATGCCGCCCTGGATCCTCGGCGGCGATGCTGCCGGATCGGTCGACGCCATTGGAAACGCTGTCACGACCGTGAAAGTTGGCGACCGCGTCGTCATAAATCCCGGCGTTTCTTGTTACCAATGCGAGTACTGCGCACAGGGCGAGCACTCGCTGTGCGTGAAATTTTCGCTGCTCGGTGAGCATCGGCAGGGCACGTTCGCCGAGTACGCGGTGGTGCCCGCGCGAAACGTGCGGCCCATTCCGGATTCAATCTCGAACGAAACGGCCGCCGCGTTCACGCTCGCGACGCTCACGGCGTGGCGCATGCTCGTGACTCGTGCAAAAGTGCAGGCGGGCGAGCAGGTGCTGATTCAGGGAATCGGCGGCGGCGTGGCGCTGGCCGCTCTGCAAATCGCGAAATTGCGCGGCGCGCATGTGTGGGTCACCTCTGGCAGCGACGAAAAACTCGCCAAGGCCAAGGCGCTCGGCGCAGACGAAACGCTGAATTACACCAGCGCCGATGTCGCGCGCGAAATCCGGAGCCGCACAGGGAAAAAGGGCGTGGATGTCGTCATCGACAGCGTCGGGACCACCACCTGGGCTGCATCGCTCGGCTCGCTCGGAAAACTCGGCCGCCTCGTGACCTGCGGCGGGTCGAGCGGGCCGGTGGTCGAAACAGACATCCGCAGAATGTTCTGGAATCAGTGGTCGCTGATGGGGTCGACGATGGGGAACGAATCGGAGTTCGACGCGATCGTCCTGGAACTGGCTGGCGGGCGTCTGATCCCGCCTGTCGACTCCGTTTTCCCTCTGGCGGAAGGCCGCCGCGCGTTCGAGCGGATGGCCGAAAAATCACAGTTCGGAAAGCTCGTGCTCTCGGTTCCGTGAGCGATTCCACGGAGCACGCGCAGTTCGATCCGGCCGAGCAACAGGCTATGCGCGAGGCGTTTTCCAGAGGAGAAACGCCGGTCTGTCCGCGCGACAAGGTCCCGATGACCGCTCGGGCGATCGGCGGCGGAAGCTTCGGCCTCGGCTACGCCCGAAAGCGCGAGTGGCTGATTTGCCCCAAGTGCCGCCGAAGCGCCCTGTTTGACGTGAAGCGCGGCACGAGAAACTGATTAGATTAAACACTGTGAATTTCATCGACCGGCTCCAGGCCAGCCTCACCCAGCTGTGGGACTTCATCCCCGGGCTCTTTGGCGCCGCCGTCGTGCTCATCGCGGGATATCTGCTCGCGAAATTCATTCAGAAAGGCGTCACGCGCGTGTTGCGTCGCGTGCACTTAAACGACGTCCTTCGGCGCGGCGGCGTCATGCAGGCCGTCGACCGGCCGGGCGCGCACTTCAATCCCACGCGCGTCGTCGCGAGCCTCGTGTTCTGGTTCGTGATGTTCACCGCGCTGCTCGTCGCGGCGAACGCGCTCGGACTCGATTCACTTGCGCAGGTGTTTTCGGAGCTTGTGAGCTACGTCCCGAGCGTCGTCGCCGCGATCGTCATCGTGATTCTGGGAATTGTGCTCGGCGATATCGTCGGCGGACTCATTCTCGCCGGCACGAGCTCGCTGCACGGCGGCCCGACGCTCGCGCGGGCCGGCAAGGGCGGCGTGATCATCCTCGCGGTGTTCATGTCGCTGCAGCAGCTCGGCGTCGCGACCGACATCGTCACGACCGCATTCGCAATTATTTTTGGCGCCATCGCGCTCGCCGTGGCGCTCGCGTTCGGCCTGGGGAATCGTGATCTCGCCGGCGAAGTCACGCGCAATTGGTACGAGCGCTACCGGGCAGAGCGCGACGCGATCGACAAGGAAACGAAAGACGAGGAGACGGCCGAGGATATCAGCGACGACGAGCCGAGCCCTCCGCGCCCGCCGGTGCACACGCCGGTGACGATCGCCAGAAATGAACACGTAAACCAGTAGCAACCCCTTCATCCACACCTGATGACCGCTCCGAACAATCGCGAACGGATCCTCCCGCGCCTGATCGACGACGAGATCAAAGAGTCGTTCATCAATTACTCGATGAGCGTGATCGTCAGTCGCGCGCTCCCCGATGTGCGCGACGGACTGAAACCCGTGCATCGCCGCGTGCTGTACGCGATGAACGAACTCGGCCTCGTGCCGGGCCGTCCCTACAAGAAATCCGCGACCGTCGTTGGCGACGTGCTCGGCAAGTATCACCCGCACGGCGACCAGAGCGTGTACGACGCGCTCGTCCGCATGGTGCAGGATTTTTCGCTGCGCTATCCGCTGGTGGATGGCCAGGGGAACTTCGGTTCGGTGGACGGCGATCCCGCGGCAGCGTACCGCTACACGGAATCGCGTCTCACGCGCATAGCGGTGGAGATGCTCGGCGACATCGACAAAAACACGGTCGACTTCGCGCCGAATTTCGACGACCGTCTCGAAGAGCCGACGGTCCTGCCGAGCGGCGTGCCGAATCTGCTGATCAACGGATCGAGCGGCATCGCGGTCGGCATGGCGACGAATATTCCGCCGCACAATATGCGCGAAGTGGCCGCGGCCGTCACGGCGCTGATCGATGATCCGGAAACCTCGTCCGACGCGATTCGCGCCTTGATCAGCGGGCCTGATTTTCCGACCGGCGCGTACATCTACGGCAAAGCGGGAATCAAGGACTACATCGAGACGGGGCGCGGCAAGATCGTTATGCGAGCCCGCGCCGCGATTGAAGAGAACGAGAAGGGCAACAAATCGCAGATCGTCATCAATGAGCTGCCGTATCAGGTGAATAAGGCGCGGCTTGTTGAGCAGATCGCGGACCTCGTGCGCGAAAAAAAGCTCGAGGGCATTTCGGATCTGCGCGACGAATCAGACCGCGACGGCATGCGCGTCGTGATCGAACTCAAGCGTGACGCCATTCCGCGCGTGGTGCTGAACCAGCTGTACAAGCACACGACCATGCAGAGCACGTTCGGCGTGATCATGCTGGCGCTGGTGCCTGATCCGATTTCGAAGCGCCTGGTGCCGAAGGTCATGCCGCTGCGCGAAGTGCTCCAGCATTTCATCACGCACCGTCATGAAGTCATTGTGCGCCGCACGCAGTTCGATCTCGATAAAGCCAAGGAACGCGAGCACATCCTCGAAGGCCTCAAGATTGCCGTCGACAACATCGACGCGGTCATCAAGGTCATTCGCGGATCGAAGGATTCGGAATCGGCGAGCCTCGAACTGATCAAGCGTTTCAAGCTTTCGGAAAAGCAGGCCGAAGCGATCCTCAACATGCGCCTCGCGAAGCTCACGGGCCTCGAGATCGAAAAACTCGAGGAAGAGCTGAAGGAAGTTCAGGCGTTCATCAAGGAAATGAATTCGATTCTCGCGTCGAAGCCGAAGCGGATGACGATCATGAAGGACGAGCTCGCGACCGTTGTGGAGACGTACGGCGACGACCGCCGCACGACGATCACGGCCGACGAGGGCGAGTTCACGGTTGAAGACCTCATTGCGGACGAAGAGATGGTCGTCACCATTTCTCACTCCGGCTATATCAAGCGCACGTCCATCACGACGTACCGCAAGCAGCGGCGCGGCGGAAAGGGGCTGCAGGGGTCGGATCTCAAAGCCGAGGATTTCATCGAGCATTTGTTCGTGGCGTCGACCCACGACTACATCCTCGTGTTCACGGCGGACGGCCGGTGCTTCTGGCTGAAAGTGCACGAGGTGCCGTCGCTCGGCCGCGCCACCAAGGGCAAGCCGATCGTGAACCTGATCAACGTCTCGCCGGATACGCAGATCGCCGCGATGGTTCCCGTGAAGAAATTCACGGATGACGAATTCCTGATCTTCTGCACGCGCAACGGCACGGTCAAGAAAACCGCGCTCTCGGAATATTCGAATGTGCGCGTGACTGGCGTCAAGGGAATCAAGATCGAAGAGGGCGACGCGCTGATCAACGTGCAGGTGACGAGCGGCACAAACGATATCGTGATCGCGTCACGCCACGGATTGTCGGTGCGGTTCCACGAGCAGGATGCGCGCCCGATGGGCCGCGACACGACCGGTGTGAAGGGAATCGAACTCGGCGAGAACGACGCGGTGATCGGAATGGTGGTGATCAAACGCGAAGCGACGCTGATGGTCGTGACCGAACGCGCGCTCGGCAAGTGCTCATCGATCGACGAGTATCGCGTTCAGAAACGCGGCGGCAAGGGAATTAAGACGGTGAATCGCACTGAGAAAACCGGCGACGTGGTTGCCCTGATGGAGGTGCTGGCCGAGGATGAGATCATGCTGATCACACGCGGCGGACAGATTATTCGCTCGCCAGTCAAGGATGTGCGCGTTGCAGGACGCAATACGCAGGGTGTGAAACTGATGAATCTCGAGATGGGTGATCTCGTGACGGCCGTCGCGCGGGTGGTGCCGGATCCGAACGACGATGGAACGGATCTTGGTGATGATGAGGGAGATGATGCATCGCCGGATGCGCAGCTGGAGCTGAAAGAGGAAGAGTAGGGAGCAAGGGCACTAAAGGCGTCAGTCGCCCGGACTCAGTATTCGAGGCGTCGGAAAAAAATGAAGGGACCGGTCGAAGCGCGGAATGCGCGAAGACCGGTCCCTTTGTATTTCAGTTGACGCCTCGAATACTGAGTCCTGACGACCGAAGCTTTTAGTGCAGTAGTGCCCCTCAGTCGTCACGCCGTTAACCGAATTTCGCAGTATGTGATATGTATCACTCACCCTGTGACTCGGGCCTGTGGTACATGGTGTACTCATTCGACCACAGGTTAACAATCACGTGCTTACGGAGTCGCACCGCACATGACCACTCCGAATCGTCGCACGATCGTGAAGGCAGGCGCAGCGCTCCTTGCTGGAATGCTCGCGCCTGTCGTTGCGCGTGCGCAGGGCCGTCGCGGCATCGTTATTCCCACGCCGTCGCACAAACCGACCTCGCCGCCGCCGCAGTTTGCGCGCCCCGATGGAATGGATCCCGCACTCTCATATCTCGCGCCGGAACTCAGGCTCGCGCGGCGCGTCACGTACGGTCTCAACGCGACCGAAGCCGCGCGCGCGAAGGCGATGGGATACGACGCGTACCTCGAGTACCAGCTCGCATCCGATGCGATCGACAATTCTGCCACGGAAGCGTTCGTCGCGGCGACCTGGCCGTTCGTCGCGCAGGATGGCACGACGCTGTTCAATGCGGATTCCACACAGGTCCAGAACCAGCTCACCTACGCGACTATTTATAGAAGCGCATTCTCGCCGCGCCAGCTGTACGAGCGGCTCGTCGAATTCTGGAGTGACCACTTCAACATCTCGATGGCGAAGGTCGGCTATCTGAAGGTTGTGGACGACTCCGCGGTTATTCGGCAGTACGCGATGACCACTTTTCCGCAGCTGCTCAAAGCGAGCGCGCACAGTCCAGCGATGCTCGAATATCTCGATCAGCAGATGAGCACGAAGGGCGCTCCCAATCAGAACTACGCGCGCGAAATCATGGAACTGCATACGCTCGGAGTGAACGGCGGCTACACACAGACCGACGTCGCCGAGCTCTCGCGCGTACTCACGGGCTGGACCGTCGCGGGCAAAGGACTGTTCAGCTTCAGCGCCAATCAGCACGATTTCGGCGCCAAGACGGTGATTGGCGTCAGCATCCCGGCAACGTCACCCGCAATAGGAGCGGCGGCACAGGCCGAAGGCGAGGGAATGCTGAACGTCCTCGTCGCGCATCCGAGCACGGCGACGTTCATCGCCACCAAGATGCTGCAGTATTTCCTGCGCCCGGATCCGTCGGCCGCGCAGATCGCCGCGGTGGCGAACGTGTATGCGACGACCGGCGGCGACATCAAATCGATGATGCGCACCGTGCTCTCGCAGGCGAACGTCGTGAACGCTCCAGCCAAATTCAAGCGGCCGTACCATCTCGTGATGTCGGGTCTGCGCGCGCTGCAGCCAACCGTCGTCGCCAACGGCGTGCCGACGCTGCTCGGGCAGATCGTCAGCGTCGGGCAGCAGCCGTTCACGTGGCTCACGCCGGACGGATTTCCAGATACGGTGGAGTATTGGTCGGGTAACATGCTCACGCGCTGGAACTACGCGACGTTTCTTGCGAACACGAATTCCGCGGCGACCGTGCAGTTCAACGTCGCGCCATTCATGAATCCAGCGACGCCGGCAGCAATCGTCGCGGCAATCAACAGCGCGTTATTCGGCGGCGAGATGCCCGCTCGTCTCGCGACCGAACTCACGAACTATGTGACCCCGAATCCGTCGAGCGCCGCGCTGGTGCGCGAGACGATCGGATTGGCTCTGTCGAGCTCAGCGTACCAGTACTACTAAGCGGAGACGAACATGAGCGAACCGAACGAGCACGCCGACTGCGGCTGCCAGGAATACAACGAGCTCTCGCGCCGCAACTTCATTGTGAAGGCGGCGGGCGCCGCGGTATTCGCAGGAGTAGTGCCCGACTGGATTCCGCGAGTCGTGCTCGCCGACAGCGCGAACAGCTCGCGCGATATCATCGTCAACATTTTCATGCGCGGCGGCGCCGATGGACTTTCGCTCTGCGCGCCGTTTGCCGACGCAAACTATTACACGGCTCGCCCGACACTCGCGATTCCGCGTCCCGACAGCGGCAGCGTCAACAAGGGCACCGCGCTCGACAACTATTGGATGTTCCCGAAGGCAATGACCGGACTGTATCCGGCGTTCCAGTCCGGCGAACTTCTCGTGGTGCACGGTGCCGGTCTCACATACAGTTCGCGGTCCCACTTCGACGCGCAGCATTTCATCGAGGTGGGCGCAGCGAACAACCCGAGCGTTTCTTCCGGATGGCTCGGCCGGCACCTGGCCACCTCGTGGCCGACGAATCCGAGCGCGCCGCTGCGCGCGCTCGCCATCGCAAACGGCCTGCCGCTCACACTCGGCGGCGCTCCGCTCACGATTCCAATGCCGAATCCGCCGACATTTGCACTCGGCGGAAGCGCGGCGTCGGCGAATGCTCGCAGCACGTGGCTCTCGAACGAGTACTATCTCGATCAGGATCCGGCCCGCTCTGCGGCGCTCGACGTCACGAACACGCTCTCGCTCCTCAAGGCGATCAACTTCAACGGCTACATTCCCGCCAACGCAGCGGTCTATCCGAACAGTTCGTTCGGCAAGGGTCTCAAGTCGGCGGCGTCGCTCATCAAAGCGAACATCGGCGTCGAGGCGATTCAGATCGATATCGGCGGGTGGGATACGCATGTGGCCGAGGATCCGATCGCGGGATCGCTGTTCCAGACCATGAGCGATTTTTCGAATTCGATCGGCGCGTTCTGGGCCGACGTGCTGCAGGGAAACGGAACGTACAACGTGACGCTCGTCGCGATGAGCGAGTTCGGCCGCAATGTGAAGGAGAATGGCAACGCGGGCACCGACCACGGCCGCGGTGGCGTGATGTTCACGATGGGCCATCGGATCAACGGCGGCCGGGTGCTGACGAAAAATTTCTTGCCGCTCGCGCAGCCGAATCTGCAGGACGGCCAGGATGTGAAGGTGACGATCGACCATCGCGATGTGCTGGCGGAGATCGTGAAGAATCGTCTGGCGAACGATACACAGCTCTGGCCGGGGTACGTGCCGACGTTTCAGGGTGTGACGAAGTAAACCGCGTAACGCACGGCGAATGGCGAGTGGGGACTGGCCAGCAAGTGGCGACTTGCAAGTGGAACTCCAATCGCCACTCACCATTCGCTCGCCAGTGCCGACTCGCCATTCGCCGCCCGCATTGCATTTCGTATGTTTACGGAATGAAAATCCTTCACCTCCTCACAGCGCTCGCGGCAATCGGCTCACCGCTCTCCGCGCAGAAATCTCCGGTGCCGACGCCCGCGAGCATTCTCGGATTCGAACCCGGCGCAGATAGAAAACTGCCGAGCTGGCACCAGATCACCGACTACTTCCGCGCTGTCGAGAGAACGAGTCCTCGCGTGCAGGTCCACGAGCTTGGAAAAACCACGCTCGGCCGGCCGTTCCTCGCCGTGTTCATCTCCGATTCGGCCACGCTGAAACATCTCGATCGCTATCAGATGATTCAGCGCAAGCTCATGAACCCGCGGCTCCGCGGAAAAGACGAGCTCGAGAATCTTCTCGCGGCCGGCAAGAACATCATTCTGATTACCTCTGCGATTCACTCAACGGAATCGGGCGGATTCACGACGCCGCTGGTGATCGCCGATCGTCTCGCGCGCGCTGACACTCCCGAAGCGCGGCAGATTCTCGCGAACACGATCATCATGCTGGTACCGTCGCAGAATCCGGACGGCGTCGATATTGTGGGAAACTGGTATCGTTCGACGCTCGGCACGAAGGCCGAAGGGACCTCGCCGCCGGAGCTGTATCATCACTACACGGGCCACGACGACAATCGCGACTGGTATGCCTTCACGCAGCCCGAAACGCGCTACACGGTCGATTCACTGTACACGCCGTGGGATCCGCAGATCGTCAACGACATTCACCAGCAGGGTTCGAGCGCCGGCAGAATTTTCCTGCCGCCGTACATGGATCCGGTTGATCCGAACATCGATCCGATTCTCACCGCGGGAACGAATTCGATGGGCACGGCGATCGGCTGGAAGATGATGGCGGAGGGAAAAACGGGAATCGCGTACAATGCCGCGTACGATGAATGGTCGCCCGCGCGGCAGTATTCGCTCTATCACCGCGGCGTGCGAATTCTCACCGAGACGGCGAGCGCCGCGCTCGCGACGGCGATCGACATTCCGTTTGCATCACTCGGGCCCGCGCGCGGCTACGAAGCAAAAACGTCGACGTGGAATTTCCCCGCGCTCTGGCCAGGCGGCCGTTGGAGCTACGGCGACATCGTCGCGTATCAGGTCAGCGCCACGTGGGCCTTGCTCGGCGAAGCCGCGCGGAACCGGAGATCGTGGCTCGAGAGCTACGCGGCGCTCGGCGACCGTGCGCTCGCGCCTGATCATCCGTGGACACATGACGACGTTCCTGCCGCGTTCGTGATTCCGCGCGTGCAGAAAGACACACAGGCGCTGCAGCGGATCATCTGGACGCTGCAGCATGGACAGGTGGAGGTGCGCTCGAGTACGGCGCCGGTGAGCGCCAACGGCATGACGTATCCGTCGGGCTCGTTCGTGGTGCTCACGAATCAGCCGATGGGTGGATACGCGAAGTCGGTGCTCGAGCGGCAGAGATATCCGAATCTGCACGAGTATCCCGGCGGTCCGCCGATCCGGCCGTACGATGTGACCGCGCAGACGCTGCCGCTGCTGTTCGGTGTTGAGATCGCTGCAGTGAGCGCCGCGCCCGTCGCTAGCGCCGCGCCGATCGTTCCGATGGACGAGCCGAAGTTTTCTGTGGCGGGATTGAGCGAGAGCACATCGCGGCGCGTCGGGATTTATCGGAGCTACGGCGCGTCGATGGACGAAGGGTGGACGCGCTGGATGTTCGATGTGAATCGCGTGCCGTTCACGTCAATCGTGGACAAGGACGTGCGCGCGGGGAATCTCAACTCACGATTTGACGTGATCATTCTGCCCGATCAGAATGCCGGACAGATATCCAACGGGCCGCGCGCGGCGTACCCGGACTCGCTGCTCGGCGGGCTCGGCAGCGCGGGCGCCGCCGCACTCTCTGCATTCGTCGCGAACGGCGGCACTTTGCTCGCGTTCAATGAGGCGAGTAACTACGCAATCGAAACGCTGAAGCTGCCCGTGAAAAATATTCTCGCCGGAGTGCGCAATACGGATTTCTATGCGCCGGGTTCGATTTTGGCGGTGGATATCAATCGCTCGAGTCCGCTCGCTGCGAAAATGACGGCGCCGGTTCCGGCGATTTGGTTCGAGAACGGGCCGGCGTTCGAAATCACGGATCCAACCCGTGCGACAGCGGTCGCGAGTTATCCGGCGAGTGGCGAAGTCCTGCTTTCAGGCTGGCTGCTCGGTGGCGCGAAGCTGAATGGAAAGGCCGCGATGGTCGATGTGACGATCGGGAAGGGGCACGTAGTGATTTACGGGTTCAGGCCGCAGTACCGCGGGCAGTCGATGGCGACGCAGCCGCTCATTTGGGGAGCTGTTAGCCGACAGTAAACTGATGAGCTGAGGGCTACCGAACCAAAGGCATCAGTCGCCCAGGACTCAGTCGAACAGTCATCAACGAAAAAACTCGGGGACCGCCGCCGCGCTATCCATACGGGTTCGCGCGCAGAGCGGTCCCCGAGTATTTCACTTGATGCCTTGTTTGACTGAGAGTTCCCGAGTGACTGACGCCTTTAGTTCACTCCCACTCAGTCTGCAGTTCTCAGTGTACCGTGATAGTCGCCACCATCTCCGGATGCAGCGTGCATTTGTACCCGAACGTCCCCTTTGTGTTGAAGGTCCGCAACACGTTCTGATTTGAAACTTCGCCGGGAATATTCGCAGGCGCGCCCGCGACAACGTTGAAGAACACGTTGTGCGCCTGCGGCACGAACACGAATGTCACGGTTCCGCCCTGCGCGATATCCGTTTGAACAGGTGTGTATGCGAGCGGCAGCATGTACACATTCTGGCTCGATGGATACGCGCCGGTCACGACCGTGATCAGCGTGCTGTCTTTGAGAGATCCGCTCGTCGCACGCATGTACGCCTGGCCGCCGGCGACTGCCGTGACGAATCCCAGCGGAGTGACCAGCGCGACAAAATTGCTGGTCGACGTCCAGAGGACTGTCGCGGGGAACGCGGCGCCGTTTTGATCTTTCGGGCTCGCGCTCAGCTGCATGCTGCCAGTGAGCGTGATAGTGTTGCCGGGGGCGCTGATGCCCAACGTCGTGAGCACAGCAACGCTGCCGCCCGGGCCAGTGGCTTTGTCGCTTGTGCCGCAGGCGGAGCCCAGCGCCGCGGCAACGATAATAACGGAGGCGATTCTCATACTTAGTATCTATGGCGCGTGCGCCGTGAAGCTAGTGATGAAGCGCACACACTTTTCGAACCGTCGCAGGTTGCAGAAAAGGATACTGGGTACTGGAGTTCAGCCCTTTTTCAAATGCATTCCTCAGACTCCCACTCAACACCCAACTCCAGTACCGCATTCCTTTTCCGCATCCTGCCACGGGTCGAACTCACAGCTCAGGGAATCGGCTTCCGCCGCAGCGCCTCAATCTCTGCGAGCATATCCGCTATCTGCGCTTCGACGAGAATCCGTCCCTTCTCGCGCGTTGCCAGCGTCGCATCGCCATACACTCCGCTCCGCGACCACACCTTCTTATCCCGCACCGCCGCCGCAGAATCGCGCGTGAGTCCGCCCGCGCCCGGGTGGTAATCCTTCACGGCTTTTTTCATATCGACAAACTCGGGATGCATATACAGCATCATCGACGTCTCGAGCTCGTCGGCGTGCGTCCCTCCTTCCTGCTTCCGAATCTTGTCCTCCGCCGCTTTGCCAACGTTCAGAATATCCGTGAACGTCATCACGATCCCGCTCGCGGCGAGTGAATCGCGCGCCGGCTGCAGCGCGCGAATCGTCGAAACGCCCGTATTGAGCACGTAGAACCGCCGCGGCCCGTGCTTCGCGATCGTGCGGACAATATCGACGATCATGTCGCGAGCCGTCTCGAGCCTCAGCGTCGTCGACCCCGGATATTCCACAAACGCCGGATAAAATGAATAGTTCACCGTCGGATACACGACGACCTTCGACGCCCGCAGCACACGGCCCGCGTAGTACTCGGCGAGCACGAAATCATTCTTCAGTCTGAGTTGCGGCCCGTGTTCCTTGGACTCAGCGCCGAGGGGAATCACGACCACCGTTCCGCTATCGAGCACCCGCTCGGCGTCGACCCAAGAGAGATCCTCGATGCGGATCCCCTTGGCGGCTGGGCGCGTCTGCGCACCCGCCGTCGCCGGACCGCTGGCGAAAATCACGAACAAAGGCAACAGTACGTATTGTGATCGCATGTCCCGCGCTCCGGTTGCGGCGTTGTAGCGAAACTATTCCCATCGGACATTGATGACCAGACGAATCCTGCCCGTAGTACTTTCGCTGCTGCTCGCGCTCACCGCTCGCGCGCCCGCAGTCGCGCAGTCGCGTGCGACCGTCGTGATTCTCGTGCGTCACGCGGAGAAGGCTGCCACGCCTGCCGACGATCCGCCGCTCTCGCCGGCCGGCGTCGTGCGCGCCGTCGCGCTCGCCGACGCGCTCAGGGGTGCGAGCGTTTCTGCGGTGATCGTGACGACGCTCGCGCGCACCCAGCAAACCGGGAGCCCGCTGGCCACGCTGCGCAACCTGAATCTCGAAGTCCTCCCGCTCGGGCCGACGAACGTGCACGCGCAGGCCGTCGCCGATGCCGTTCGCAGCCACACGGGCCAAACCGTGCTCGTCGTCGGCCACAGCAACACGCTGGCCGCAATCATCTTCGCGCTCGGCGGACCGCCGATGCCCGACATCTGCGACTCGCAGTACTCCGATATGTTCATGCTCGTGCTCGACGGTCCGTCGACTCGGATGATTCACTCGACATATGGTGCGCCGTCGCCGGATCCCGCGACGAGCTGTCCGAACACCAAGAAGCCATGAAGACGCGCGCGGCCGTGCGGCGCATTGCCGTTCTCGCGTTCGCGGCAGCACTGCACTCGCTCGGTGCGCAGCAGGAAATCCCGCTCGAGAAACAGCCGGTGGCCGCCGCCGTCCGTGCCGATCTCACGAAGCTCACCGATCTCGAGCGCATGTGGTTTGCCGCGCACAAGCGCTTCACCGACGACCTCAAGGCGCTCAATTTCACGCCGAAGAGCGGCGCCCAGATCGCAGTAAGTTACGCGTCGGCGCGCACATTCTCCGCGAGCGCGTCGCACGTTCGGCTCGCACCGCTCATCTGCTTCAGCATCGTCTCCACGCCCGGCGCGGATTCGCCGGCGGACAAACCGTTCTGCACCGACGCTCGCTACGGCACCGCAGCGACGGCTCTGGCGCGGAGCGGACCGCAGACGCAGGCCGCGCCGCCGGTGGCTGAAAAAATCGAGACAAAAAAACTGATCGCGTCGGCTGCGCCGACAATTGTGACTCCGGTCACACCTCCCAACGTTCCGCGCAGCGCGTCCGAGACGAACATTCTCTCTCCATTACAGTTCGCGGATCAACTTCTACGCTCCGCGCACACGCCGAATGACTCGATTCTGGTCGTCGTGCAATTCGCGGTGAAGGACGCAAGGTACGACCCATTCAGAGGCGTTCTGGAGATCGCGGTAGAGTCGGTTCCGTTGCCCCTGGAGCGGCCTGCTCAGCCCGATACCGGCGCTCTGCGGCTCACATTCGCATGCCGCACGCGACCGGCTTTCGTCTGCGGAGAGGGAGGATTGACATACATCGCCCGCGACCTGTGGCGCCTGCCGCCGTCCAGAGCGCCGTCTGCCGACGTTCTTCGCTCGGGTCTTACAATGCAGGCCCAATTCCAACTCGGTCGCAGGGACGACACTCGGGGGCCCTCGATGACGCTGGTGGCCCTGCTCTTGCAAGCCAACGGCGTAAATGTGTCGCGCTGGGAACCTGCGCCGGGACACTGACCGCGCTCTCTAACTCGTTCGATTAGTTGGAGATGAGAGACGGCCCTGTATAGCAATTGATCAGTTTGTCTTTACCCGTTCGCACGCGGGCAGTAACTTTATCACCCGCCGACCACCGTCCGCTCTATGGTTTGAGCGTCACACCGGTAGGAGCACACAGGCAGCATGACGAACGCGGCTTCGATGGCACCTGCAACGCTTGTTACGCTTGATGACTTCCGCATGGCAGCTGCCAAGTTGCGCGGGGTCGCGGTGCGTACGCCGCTGTTGCCGTCGGAGGCACTCGAGACGCTGTTCGGTTTGCCGATTTTCCTAAAACCCGAAATGCTTCAGCGCGGCGGAGCTTTCAAATTCCGCGGCGCATACTGGTTTGTTTCGCAGCTCACGCCAGCGCAGCGCGCGAAGGGGCTCATCGCGCCGTCATCGGGAAATCACGGGCAGGCGGTCGCGCTCGCGGCAAAACTTTTCGGCGTGAAGTCCACAGTGGTGATGCCGACGAACGCGACGCGCGCAAAACGCGAAGGCGCGGAGCGGCTCGGCGCTCGTGTGATACTCGAGGGCACCACGACCGCCGAACGCATGCGGAAAGCGGTCGAGATCTGTGAGCAGGAGAATGCGACTCTCGTTCCGCCGTATGACGACGCGAACATCATCACCGGCCAGGGCACGATCGGACTCGAGATCGCTGAAGATCTTCCGAACGTCGAGCTCGTGCTCGTTCAGGTGGGCGGCGGTGGACTGAGCGCCGGCGTCGCGACGGCGGTAAAGCGCATGGCGCCAAACGCGCGAGTCGTTGGCGTGGAGCCGGCGGGATCGCCGAAGCTCACGAAGGCGCGCGAAGCCGGCGCGCCCGTCACGATTCCGTCGAATCCCTCGGGACTCGCCGACGGCCTGCTGTCTGTGCGAATCGGAACGTTGAACTTCGCGCATCATCAGGAGTTTCTCGATGATGTGATCACCGTGAGCGACGACGCACTGCGGCACGCGGTGCGCTTTCTTCTCGACCGCCACAAACTGGTGGCCGAGCCGAGCGGGGCGATCACGGTGGCCGCACTGCTCGACGGAGTGATCAAACCCGTGGCGCGCACGGTGTGCGTGCTCTCCGGCGGAAATATCGAGTGGGATGGACTGCAGGACTTGCTGAAGGAAACTGCATGACGGGCGCGCGCATTCTGGTCGTCGACGACGATCAGAGCTTACTCGACTCGCTCACCGCCGTCCTGCGTGACTCCGGGTTCGATGTCGCGTCGGCCACGGAGCGCGAGTCGATGTTCGCCGGGCTCGCGACGGCCATGCCAGACCTCATCCTCCTCGATGTCATCATGCCGGGGACGGACGGCGTGCAGCTGCTCCAGGAACTCAAGAGCGATGTTCGCTGGCGAGACATTCCCGTGCTGATGGTTTCGTCACTCTCGCCCGACGAGATGACGGAAAAAACATTCGGGCTTGGCGCCGCGGATTTCATTCGCAAGCCGTTTCGGCCGCGCGACCTGATCGCCCGGGTGCAGGCGCAGCTGCGCCTGCGCCGCGAGCTGCACAGCACCAGAGCGGCACTGCGCACCGCAGAAGAGGAACTGCTGCGCGCGCGCGAGGAGGCGGAGAACCGCCGCAAAGTTGTGGACATTCTGCACGAAGTCACGGGCGATCTCTCGAGCGACGAGATTTATCACATCCTGGCGCGCCGAGTAGCGCGCGCGCTGAGCCTTTCACGCTGCTCGGTCATTCTCGCAAAGCCCGGCGACAAGGTGGGAGTCGTTGCAACGGCCTTCGATAATCCGGCCCTGCGCAACTTCGAGATTCACCTCGATCGATATCCGGAAATTCGCAGCGCGCTCGAGCATGGACATCCGGTGCTCGTCGAAGATCTCCAGAGCAATCCCCTGTACGCCGACATCCGCAAGGAATGGCAGGCGAATGGGACGCTCGTGCCTGTTCGATCCGTGATTGCGCTGCCGTTCACGCTCGGCAAGACGCAGGCCGGTGTGTTTTTCTTGCGGCGCATGGCGAATGAGCCGCCGCTCACGAACGAAGATGTCGAGTTTGCTGACGCTGTAATTAAAGCGGCGGTGGCGGCGATTCACCGGGCGCAGTTGATTGAGACGACGAAGGCGGACAATGCACGCCTCGAAGTGCTGGCCCATACCGATCCTCTCACCCAGGTACTGAACCGCCGTGCCCTCACAGTCAGGCTGAGTTCCGAGATGGAGCGCGCCAAGCGATACGATTCTGTGATTACCTTGCTGATGCTGGATCTGGACCACTTCAAGGGCATCAACGATACCGCAGGTCATCTCGTGGGCGACGATGTGCTGAGAGAAGTGGCGGCGCTGCTGCAGGAGTCCATTCGAAGCGTCGACATCGTGGCGAGGTATGGTGGGGAAGAGTTCGTTGTGGTCTTGCCGGAGACGGGACAGATTGGCGCGGTGAAGTTTGCCGAGCGCACGCGGGAGCGGATGGCGGGAACGTCGTTTACTCCAGCGCACGGCGGAGTGCGGCTCACGGCCAGTATCGGCGTGGCGAGTTATCCCGCGCCGGATGTCGCGGGAGTGGATGATCTCTTTGCCCGTGCCGACGAGGCGCTGTATCGCGCCAAGGCGGCGGGGCGGAACAAGGTGTGTACGTGAGTACTCGCTGCCCCACATGCGGCACGGTCTTTCCTGACGACGCGAAGTTCTGCACGAAGGACGGCGGGCGTCTGCTCCCGTTCGAGGCCGGCGCGCCGCGCCAGACATCGCCGCGCCAGAATACGCCCGAGATCGCGCAGCGGGCCGTGGTGAATCATGCGAACCTCGCCGGGAGAGTTCTCGACGGGCGCTACGCGATCGTGAAGAAAGTCGGCGAGGGAGGCATGTCGTATGTGTACCTCGCGCATGACGTCTCCACGAACGAACGCTACGCCATCAAAATTCTTTCGCCGAATCTTTCGAAGGATGAGAACGCGATGGCGCGCCTGCGCCGCGAGGCCGCGCTCGGCATTCGCCTCGCGCACCCGAACGTGTGCCACATCGTGCGCATGGGCGAGACGGAAGACGGGCTCGTGTATGTCGTCATGCCCTTTGTTGAGGGCGAGATTCTCGCGGATCGCAACAATCGCATGGGAATCATTCCGATTCCGATGACGGTGACGTTCATCTCGGAGATCGCCGCCGGTCTGCATGTGGCGCACGAGCTCAAGATCATTCATCGGGATCTCAAGCCCGAGAACATCATGATCTGCAAGAAGGCCGACGGCACCGAGTACGCCGTGGTGATGGATTTCGGTCTTGCGAAAGAACGCAAGGCAGGCGGCGAACTCGAGAAGCTCACCGCGACCGGAATCATTCTCGGCACGCCGGAGTTCATGAGCCCGGAGCAGCTGCGCGGCAAGCCGCTCGACGCGCGCACCGATGTGTATTCGCTCGCGCTCATGACGTACGAGATGCTCACGGGCAAGCTTCCGTTTGAAGGACGCACGCAGCAGGAGATGATGATCGCGCGCTTGCGCAACGATCCCATTCCGCTGCGTCAGCGCCGCTCGGGAATGGATTTCCCAGAGGCGATGGAGCAGGTGCTCAACAAGGCGATGTCGCGCAACGCGGACGACCGCTATCCGAGCACGCCCGAGTTTGCCGAGGCGCTTCGTGCGTCGGCGGGCGGAGTTTCCGCGCCCCCGAGCGGCGGCGGAGTGCTGGGCAAATTGTTCGGTCGCTAACCCTTTGCACGCGGATCTTCGCGGAAACAGACGGATCGTTGCGGTGAACCGCAATCATCCGCGTGTTTCCGTGAAAATTCGCGGCAAAATATTTTTTCTTTTTCTTTTTCTCACTGCACTGCGTCTTGGCGCGCAGCAGTCGGCGTTTCACGTCGCCAACTACGATCTGTTTATATCCCTTCCCGATAGCGGGAGGGTTATTTCCGGCCGTGCGGAACTGACGGTGGTGAGGAAAGCTCCCGCCGACACGCTGATACTCGATCTGCTCGACCTCAAGGTGAAGAACGTTTGGCTCGTGGGAAAGCCAGTCGGCTTTCTGCAAGACGCCGAGCACGTGCGGATTTTCGTGGGAGGCGTGCGGCAGGATACACTGAACGTCGCCGTGGAGTACGGCGGCGCGGTGACCGACGGATTGATCATTGGAGTCGACAGCGCGCACCGGTGGATTGCGTTCGGGGACAACTGGCCGAACCGCGCGCGGCACTGGATTCCGTCGATCGATCATCCGAGTGACAAGGCGACGGTGAGTTGGGCAGTCAGTGCGCCCTCGGGTCTCACGGTGGTCGCGAACGGAGTTGAAGTCGGGAAGGACTACGCTGATCGCGTTACGGCATCGGGTCGGTCGAGCGTCGGGCATACAACTACACACTGGCGTGAATCGCATCCGATTCCCGTCTACCTCATGACGATCGCTGCCGCGCCGCTGGCGGTATTCGACCTCGGCAAATCGGCGTGTGGCGTTGCACGCGACGGCGCCTGCATCGGGCAGATGGTGTACACCGCGCCCGAGCAGCGCGGCAAGATGCCCGCGAATTTTTCGCGCGCGAACGACATGATGGAGTTCTTCTCGCATCTCGTCGCGCCGTTTCCGTACGAAAAACTTGCGCACCTCCAGAGCAGCACACGTTTTGGCGGAATGGAAAATGCGAGCGCGATTTTCTACGCGGACGGCGGATTCCGAAAGAATGGCACGCCGTCCGGCACCATCGCGCACGAAATGGCGCACCAATGGTTCGGCGACGCGGTCACCGAGCGAGAATGGGGCCACCTCTGGCTCTCCGAGGGATTCGCGACGTATTTCGAAGAGCTGTGGACGCGTCATGCGTATGGCGACACCGCGCTGAAACGCGAGATGGCCGCCACGCGCACGCAGATTTTGCGCGATGCCGCCGTTGCGTCGCGCCCCGTGATCGACACCGAGCAGACCGACCTGATGAAGCTGCTCAACGCGAACAGCTATCAAAAAGGCGGCTGGACGCTGCACATGCTGCGCGGCCTCGTTGGCGACAGCGCGTTCTTCCGCGGGATTCGCGACTACTACAACGCGCATCGCGACGGCAACGCGCTCACCGACGATCTCATGCTCGCAGTCGAGCGGCGCGCCGGTGTAAAGCTCGGCTGGTTCTTCGACCAATGGCTGCGCCGTCCGGGGTTCGCATCGCTCACCACGAGCTGGCGCTACGACGCGGCGACCAAACGCGTGGTGCTCGATGTGGAGCAAGGCACGAAATACGCGCCGTATCGCTTTCCGCTCGCGATCGACGTGACCGACGCCGCCGGAGTTGTGCATCGGGTGCGCGTGGATGTTGCCGCAGAGGCGCACTCTACTGTTTCGCTCCCGCTCGATCTCGCCGGCGCGCCGCGATCACTCGGGTTCGATCCTGACATCGAGCTGCTCGCGGAGTTCCACAACAAGTGAACCGCATGCGCGCGGCGCTGCTGCTGTGTTTCGCGGTGCCGCTCGCGTCGCAAACACCGCGGCCTGTCGTGTCATCGGCTGCAGATATCGCGATCTCACAAGGCCGCTTGGACGACGCCGAGAATGAACTCTTTGCCGCGAGTTCGCGCGCACCTCGCGAACCTGCGGCACGCGGCGCGCTCGGAATCTTTCTTGCGTCACGCGGAAAATTTCGGATCGGCGCGGTGTTGCTCGAGGAAGCGCGCCAGTTCGGCGGCGATGCCTCGGTGATCAACGCGCGACTCTTTCAGGTGTACTCGTGGCTCGGCGACTGGACCGCGATTGCGGCGCTGCCGTATCCGGCGCGCTCGGTCGATCACGATCGCGCGCGGTGGCTGGCTGCTCACGCGTCCACGTACTCGGGGCCCGATTCCGCGACCGTCGCGCTCCAACCGAACGAATCCGCCGGACTCGGTAAGATCGCGCTCACGATCGCCGGCGCGACCGTCCTGGTTGACATCGATCCGACAATCGACGGCCTCCTCCTTCCGCTCACGGTCGAGGTCGCGAGCGAATCGGAACTGATCGGCATGCGCGACAGCACAACGCTCGGCGCCGTCCGCGCGGTTGGCATCGGAACGATGAAACTCACGAATGTGCGCGCGAACTTCCTCAAGTCAGGGCGGGCGGCGATCGGACTCGATGTCCTCGCGGCGCTCATGCCGACCTTCGATGCGTCAGGAAAGACCCTCACGCTGAGACTGAAATCCGTGGCGCAAAAGGGCGAGCCCGTTCTGATCATGCTCGCATTTCCGGGAGTACGAATCGTGCCGCGTGCCGGCCAGCCGCCGGTGATGATTGAGAGCGCCGCCGGACGAGCAACACTGCGCGGTTCACGCTGGACTTTTGACATCAAACACGGAGCTATATTCATGCAACAGAGGTGATTGCATGCGAATGCTCGTTCTCGGCGCGGGACTCCAAGGCTCGGCCTGCGCGTACGACCTGTTGCAAAATGCACAGATAGATGAAGTTCGTCTTGCCGATTCGGACGGCTCCGCGCTCCCGGCTTTCCTCGCGAAGTACGAAGGAAACCCGCGGCTCACGCGCATAAAACTCGACGCAAAAGATTCCGCCGCCGTGAGCCAGGCGATGCACGGTGTGAGCGCCGTGATGTGCGCGCTCCCGTACTACTTCAATCTCGCGATGACGCGTCTGGCTATCGCCGCCGGCGTTCCGTTCTGCGATCTCGGCGGCAACACCGAGATTGTTTTTCAGCAGAAAGGACTCGACGCCGAGGCGCGCACGAAAGGAATCACGGTCGTGCCCGACTGCGGACTCGCGCCCGGAATGGTGAACATTCTCGCCGAGCTTGGGATCTCGCGCTGCGATCGAGTCTCGCGCGTAAAAATTTTTGTCGGCGGGCTCCCGCAGGCCCCCGAAGGCCCGCTCAAATACCAGATCGTGTATTCGCTCGAGGGTGTGCTGGACTACTATACGACGCTCTCGTGGGTGCTGCGCGATGGCCGCCGCACGCAGGTGAAGGCGCTGTCGGAAATTGAGCTGGTGCGCTTCGACAGACCAGTTGGCGAGCTCGAGGCGTTCCATACGGCTGGCGGTCTCTCGACCATGGCGACGCGCTACGAGGGACAGATTCCGACGATGGAGTACAAAACGCTTCGGTATCCCGGGCACGCGCACATCATGGAAGCGATCCGCGATCTTGGACTGCTCGACGCCGAGCCGCTCGACGTGAAGGGAGCGAAGGTAAGTCCGCGCGACGTTGCCGTTGCCGCGATGGGGCCGCATTTGAGAAAGCCGATGGGCCGCGACCTTGTCGCGCTGCGCGTAATCGTCGATGGAACGAAGAGCGGCAAGCCGATCACGCACACGTTCCAGCTTGTGGACTGCCACGACGAAGGCCGCGGAATCAGCGCGATGGAGCGGACCACCGGGTATTCGCTTTCGATCACGGGGCAACTGCAGGCCGAAGGCGCGATATCACCCTCGGGGGTTCGGACGCCAGACGAATGCGTCCCGGGCGAGCGCTACATCGCGGAGCTCGCGAAACGTGGCGTCGTGATCGCCCACACGGCAGCGTGATTGCGTCGAGGGGGTGGGGGCCACTCGGCCCCCACCCCCTCTTCGTTTTCTGCATCGCAACGGGGACGGCTACGGCAGCGTTTGATCGAGCGCGGCCTTTGTTGCGGGCTTGTTCGAATACTTGTCGAACCAGCTGTGCAAATACAGCTGCGTGCGCAGGAAATTCGACGGCGTGCTCGACGTGCCGTGATACTCGTTGTTCATGCGCACCATCATGGTTGGAACGCCGCGCAGCTTGAGCGCGCGATAGAACTCTTCCGTCTGCGGCATCGGCGTGCGGAGGTCGAGCACGCCGGTCATGAGCATCGTCGGCGTCTTCACGTTGCCCACGTACATGATCGGCGAGCGCTTGAGATATTCGCTCGGATCTTCCCAGAACGGTTTCTCGAAGTTTCCGTACCAGCCCGCACCGTCCGTCTCGCCAACGAAACTCATCCAGTCGATCACCGGACACAGCGACGCCGCTCCAGCGAAACGATCGGTATGTCCGACGATCCAGGCAGTGAGCACGCCGCCACCCGAACAGCCGTAGACGAACATGTTCTTCGCGTCGACGTAGCCGCGGCCGATCACGGAATCGACGCCCACCATGAGGTCGTCGTAGTCCTTGCCGGGATACGCGTTCTTTATTTCGTTCGTGAACTTCGCGCCGTAACCCGTGCTGCCCCGCGGGTTCGTATACAGCACGACGTAACCCTGCGCCGCATGGTTCTGCCGCGCGAAGCTGAACGCAACGTTGTACATCGACTGCGGCCCGCCGTGAATGTCCAGGATGAGCGGATACTTTCGCTTGGGATCGAATCCCGGAGGCTTCACGATCCAGCCCTGAATTTTCAGGCCGTCTTTCGACGTGTACCAGACTTCCTCCGTCTGGGCGAGGTCTTTTCCCGCGAGCAGATCATCGTTGAGCGCGGTGAGCTGTGTGAAACCGGTAACGGCCGCCGCGGTCCTTGGGAGCGCAAACGCGACGACGTCGTTCGGCTTCGCAGGCGTGCTGCGCATGCCAACCGCCGTACCGCTCGACGAAATATCGGTCACCGTGAGCACGTGCTTTCCGCTCGTCACGGGTTTCACTGCGCCGGCCGTGCTTACGAAATATTCGTTCTTCGATCCCTCGCTTTCCGCGCCGAAGTACACGCCGGTCGCGTCACGTGACCAGAGCAGGCCGGAGATCGGACGGTCAAGCGTCCCGACAACGGCGTGCGCGTTCGAACCGTCAGCGTTCATCATCCACAGCTTGCTCTCCGCCCATGCGGAGTGGTCGGTGGAATCCGCCGACATGTAGGCGATGAGCTTGCCGTCCGGCGAGTACACCGGGTTGCCGTTGGTTCCCGCATGATGCGTGAGCTGGCGAATCTCCCCGGTCTCGAGGCTCGCCGCGTACAGCTGCGACTGCCGAAAGACATGCTCGGCATCGGGCACGCGCAGCGACGAAAACGCGATCCATTTTCCGTCCGGCGAGAATGCCGGCGCGGAATGATTCCAGTCGCCATTGGTGATTTGGCGCGGCGCGCCGCCATCGGCGGAGAGCACGAAAATGTGCCGATAGCCCTCATCGGTGTAGCCGACGCGATCCGATCTGAAATTGAGTCGTGTGACGACCTTCGGCGGCTCGGTCCACTTTGCGCCTTTCGGTGCTGCGGGCATCGCGATCTTCCAGCCCTCGTTCGACGCGACGTTCATCGAGAATGCCAGGGACTTTCCGTCGGGTGACCACTCGAGCGCCGACGGCGCGTCGGTCAGGTGCGAGATCTGCGTAGCCGCGCCCTCCGCGTCCATCCAGCGCACGAAAATTTGCGATCCGCTTGGCTCGCCCTTCGCGATGTAAGCGATCCGCTTGCCATCGGGAGACCATTTCACGTCGGATCCCTGCACCAGCGACCGCTGATGCGATCCGTCGACGTTCATCAGATAGAGCGACGTCTCCCACTTGTCGTTCATCTTGTCGATCCAGCGCCGGGTGTAGATCACCTGCGAGCCGTCGGGAGAGAGCTGCGGAGTCTGGACTTCTCGCCAGTCCAGATATTGCTCGAGAGCGATTCTTGACGCCGGCCGCTGTTGCGCGGCTGCGGTACCCGCACCGGCGAACGCGAGGGCGCCGATGAGAGTCGAGGCTGCAAAGAGTTTGCGCACGTTGGGCTCCTATGACAGAGGCTACGCCTGATGGGGGACGGAGAGAGCACTACTTGGTCCAGATGAGCATTGCTCCGCATAAAGAATGATCATTTTCGAGCTTCATGTCGAATTGCCGTGATCGTCTAGAGCGGAAACGAGCGGCAACGAGCCGCTCTGAACCGCCTGCTCAGCGGAATTGGACGCCAGCGGTGAACCGGCGTACCATTGTGACCCAGGACACAACCGGCGGATTGAGAGCGGGGAACAAGCGCGGTGTCATGTGTATGATAGAATGGGCGGCGATGCTTGAATGGCGCCGTACAATCTCGCTGGAGGGAGGATGTATGAAACTCACACGTAGTCTCTCAGTACTCGCGCTCACAGCAGTCGCGCTCGCCGGCACACTCGGCGCACAGAATCGCGGCGGCGACAATCGCTCGGCTCCCCGCAACCCGGCGCCGCGCGGTCAAGCCGCAAATCGCGGCCGTCAGGATACGCCGGTTCAGCACACTACGGCGGCGCGCCCCGAACAGCGCGGTCGCACCGACTATCAGAACCGCAACGATTCGCAGAATCGAAACGGCTACCAGGTTCGGAGCGGCGTTCAGAACCGGACCGACGTTCGCAGCTATCAGGACAATCGCGCGCGCGCCGATGTGCGCGGCCGCACCGATCCACGTGATCGCGTCGATGTCCGTGGACGTGAAGGATATCGTGGGCCG
Organism: Gemmatimonadales bacterium; assembly: GCA_038205995.1. Taxonomy (GTDB): domain Bacteria; phylum Gemmatimonadota; class Gemmatimonadetes; order Gemmatimonadales; family Gemmatimonadaceae; genus Fen-1231. Next base: position 3,008 of record JBBRBH010000020.1, on the reverse strand, counting down.
GTCGATCGCGGCCGTCCGCTGATCACGCGCGCCGGGTATCGCGGCGCGAATTACGGCGGCGGATATTACAACAATTACGGCAACGGTTATCGCTACTATCGCGGCATCAATCGATTCGGCATCAGTATCGTGCTGCCGTTCGGTTGGGAGCGTCCGCTGTACCTCAACGGATATTTCCCCTCGACGTACGCAGGCTATTGCGAAGCGGTTCCTGTTGACCTCGAGTACATGCTGCCGGTCATGCGCGATGGCTACGATCCATGCCTGATCGGTGATCGCGTCATCGTGTACGATCGCTATTCACGCGGCAGCATCGTCTTCTCAGCGATTATTCCGTAACTTGGTCTCCCGTTGCGCCAGGACGCCGCTCTCATCACCTTGGGAGCGGCGTTCTGAATTAATTAGGCAGGTGGCGGGTGACATAAGACGGAGAAATCATGACGGCGCGAAACACGCTTGCGGTTGGCCTGATCTTCTGTGTTGCCACATCGGCGATCGCACAGTCCGCTCCCACGAAGCACGTCGTGGTCGCCGACGGGCATCCACTCGCCGTTTGGGAGAAGAAAGCGCCCAATCCGAAGGGCGCGATTCTCCTGCTGCACGGGCGCACCTGGAGCACGCGGCCGGATTTCGATCTGCAGGTGCCGGGCGAAAAGCGCTCGCTGATGGACGCGCTCGTCGCGAAGGGCTACTCGGTGTACGGCCTGGATCTGCGCGGCTACGGCGCCACACCGCGCGACAAGACGGATTGGGACACGCCCGATCGCTCGGTGGAGGATCTCTCCGCTGCGCTCGACTGGGTCGCGAAGAATTCAGGAGTCGCAACGAAGCCCGCGCTGCTCGGCTGGTCGAACGGCTCGATGGTCTCGGCGCTCTTCTCGCAGCGGCACGCCGATCAAATCTCCGTGCTTATGCTTACCGGATATCCGATGCATCCCGATTCGACGTACAAGGCCGTGCCCGACACTGCGAAGCCTGCCCACGCGAAAACCACCGAGAAGGCCGCCGCGAGCGATTTCATCGCGCCGGGCGCGATCTCAAAAAAGGCCGTCGATATCTACGTCGCTGCAGCACTGCGGGCAGATCCTATTCGCACCGACTGGCACCATCTCGAGCAGTGGAATGCGATCGATCCGAAAAAGATCATGGTTCCCACGCTGCTCATTCAAGGCGAGCTCGATCCGATCGCGGCGACTCCGACACAGGCGGCGTTCTTCTCGCGCTTGGGCAATCCTGACAAGCAGTGGGTCGTGATGTCGGGCGGCGATCATGCGGCGCTGATGGAGAACACGATGCCCGCGTTCGTGGCCGCGATGGTGAACTTCATCGAGCGGCCGATCTGGAAGCACTAGGAGTTGGTGAGCTCAAGGGTCGAGGGTCAAGCCCATTGGTCAGAGTTTGGAAGTGTCAGGGCTCGCTTTTCGAAGCTTGAAGCTATGAAAAGAGAGTTTTGACACTGCCAAACCGTGAACCGTGAACTTGAACTTTGAGCTGGAAGCTTCTTAACGCCAGAAACTCGCGAGGGTGGCGCCCATGGCGTCCATTGCTTCTTTCGCGTGCCAGCGGTCTTTGCCGTTGTAGATGAACGAAAAGACCAGTTGCTCGCCGTTTTTCGCGGTCACGTAGCCGCCGAGCGAAGCAACATCGTTCGTCGTGCCGGTTTTCGCGTGGAGATTGCCCATCGCCGGCGTGTAGCGCATGCGGTGCTTGAGCGTTTCCGTCTCGCCCGCAACCGGGAGCGACGCCTCGAGCACTGAGCCCCACGGGGCCCGACGGACGTAGCCGAGCAGCTGCACCATCGCGCGCGGCGTCACGCGGTCGAGCGTGGAGAGGCCGCTGCCGTCCGCCGCGAACACCGAGGTCGGCGCAACATCCGCTTTCTCATAGAGGAATCGGCGCAGAAGAATATTTCCGTTCTCCGCCGTGCCCGGCGCGCCAACGCTGCGCGCCGCGTCGCGGAACAACAGCTCGGCGAAGTGATTGTTGCTCTCGCCATTCATTTGCGTCACGATCTTTTCAAGCGGCGGCGAGGCGAACGTCGCGAGCGGAACTGCGTCACCTGGCGCCGTGCCCAAACGAACCGGCCCGTCCACAACGATTCCCTGTGCTTCGAGCGATGCGCGCAGCGCGCCCGCCGCGAACAGCTCCGGGCCCTCGACCATCACCTGATAATCACGCGCAATACTCTGCGCGCCGATCCATCCGCTCACCACAAGCCGGCCCGTGGAATCCTGCCGCACGCCGATACGTCCGCCGCGGCTCGCCGGTGTGATCGAGACATTGTTCGACATCGGCACGCCGGTGACCGCGGGCTGGAACGAAAGCTCTGCGTGCGATCCTGCCGGGCGAACGATGATCGTGATCTTGTTTTCGTTGAACGAGAGCGCTGAAACGCGCGCCGCGTACGAGGCCTGGAGGTAGCGAGTGCGCCAGCCGTCGGGCACGTGACGATCGCCGAACGCGGATGCATCGCCGACGATACCGCCGGTCACGTGCTTGATGCCCGCGGAGGCGATCTGCTTTGCGAGCGCGTCCATCGGCGGCTCGCCGCCAATCTCGAGCGATTTTCCGTTCAGCGTGGGATCGCCTGCGCCGCGCAACACGAGATCGCCGCGGAGCACACCGTCGGAGGCAACCTGGCCCGTGCGCAGCACGGCGGTCTCAAATTTTCCTTCAGCTCCGAATCGGTCGAGCGCGAGCGAACTCGTGAACAGCTTCATGGTCGAGGCAGGAAGGAGCTGCTTGTCCGGATTCCGCCCAAAAAGGGTGTCCCCATTGGAAAGCGAAACAACAAGCACGCCCCACTCGCCGATTTTCGCTTTGCCGATCATTCCCGCAAGATCGCTCGCGAGTTCGGCGGCGCCGTGCGGCAGCGTCGCGCGAATCGCTGTCGCAGAAACCGCGACAGCTTTCTTGCCCTTCGCGCGCGTCTGGTGCACTACCGACTTCGAAGCGACTTTCTTCTTTGGGCCGTCCGTCGGCGAGAGCGCAATCGAAGCGGCCAGCAG
>JBBRBH010000019.1:0-62367 GCA_038205995.1 Gemmatimonadales bacterium | reverse complement strand
TTCGAGGCCGCGGCGAGGAGCGCCGATGCGACGCTCATCACCGCGGAGAGAGCGGCGGAACGCACGACGCGTCTTGCGGACGCCGGTGTGCTGCCGCGCAAAGATGCCGAGGCGGCCGCGGCCGATCTTGGCACCGCCCGGCTGAACTCCGTCAATGCGAAACGCGCGCTGCAGCTCGCCACGCTGCGCTCGCCAATCGACGGCGTTGTCACGCGAATGAGCGCGGTGCTTGGCGCGAGCGCCGATCCGTCGCAGGTCATGGTGGAAGTCTCCGATCCCAGCACGCTCGACGCGCTGTTGATGCTGTCGCCCTCCGACGCCGCACGCGTGCACGTGGGCCAGGCGGCGGCGCTCCACGCGGGAGCCTCCGCCGCCGACAGCACGATCGCGAGCGGGCGCGTCGCGGACGTCTCGGCCGCCGTGGACACCGCGAGCCGCGGCGTGAGCGTGCGCGTGGAGATTGCGTCGGGCGCCGGAGCGCTGCGCATCGGGCAAACGCTGTTCGGGCGGATCGTCGTCGCCGAACACGCGAAAGCGATCGTCGTGCCGCTCGCGGCGCTCGTGCCGACCGGCGAGGCGTTCAAGGTGTTCGTCGTCGACGAGAAGGGAGTCGCGGAATCGCGGCCCGTGAAGATCGGCGGCCGCACCGACAACGGCGCCTGGATCACGGATGGCCTGAAGGTTGGCGAGAACATCGTCACGCAGGGCGCATACGGCGTCGACGACAGCACGAAAGTCGTCACGGGCGGCGCGAAGGAAGCCGATGACGAAAAGGCCGGCGCGAAAGACGAGAAGAAGGACGAGAAGAAGGACGAGAAGAAGGACGAGAAACCGGCAACGGCGGCCAAAAAACCGTGAGTGAGCCCCGCAATAGTTGGGCGCTGTTTGACCTGATCGCAGCGCAGCGCCGGTTCATTTATCTCGCCGTCGCGCTCTGCAGCGGCGCCGGTATTTGGTCGGCCACGCAGCTGCCGTCGGCGGTCTATCCGGAGCTGGGCTTCCAGAAGATCACTATTGTCGCCGAGGGTTCGTCGCTCTCTGCGAAACAGCAGGTGTTCGCCGTCACGCGGCCGATCGAGGAAGCCGTGAGCCTGGTGCCGGGCGTGATCCGCGTGCGTTCGCGCTCGATTCGCGGCGCGAGCGAAATTCCGGTCACGTTTGCCGAAGGAACAGACATGCCGTACGCGCTCCAGCTCGTGCGGACGCGTGTGGAGCAGATTCGCGGCGATCTCCCTGCAGGCGTGGACATCCAGATCGAGCGCATGACGCCGACGCTCTTTCCGGTGGTGCAGTACAATCTCGAGGGCGGTGACGCCGCAACGCTCTACGACATCGCGCGATATCAGATCAAGCCGGTGATTTCGCGCGTACCCGGTGTGGGCCGCGTCGATGTGCAGGGCTCCGATGTGCGCGAAATCGAAGTGGTCGCGGATCCCGCCCGTCTCGCTGCGGCCGGTTTGACCTACGACGATCTCGCCAGCGCGATCAAGCAGGGCATATCTGTTGACGCCGTGGGGCGCGTCGCCGCCGATTACAAGCAGTATCTCGTCATCTCCGCTCAGGAAGCGACCTCCGCCGAAGATGTCGCGAACGTAGTGGTGAAGGGCGCGATCCGCGTGCGCGATCTCGCGACGGTCGTGCCGGGAACCGAAGATCACGTGCGCATTGTCGCGGGTGACGGACGTCCCGCGGCGCTGATCAACATCACGCGGCAGAACGGCGGCAATACCATCGCGATCGCGGACAGCGTCGCGAAAGCGATGGACGCACTGGGCAAGTCACTTCCGCCCGGCGTTCGTCTGAAGCTCGTCTACGATCAGGCGTCACTGGTCAGCGATGCGGTGCACTCCGTGCGCGACGCGATGTTTATTGGCGCGTTCCTCGCCGTGATCATCCTGCTGCTGTTCCTCCGGCATCTGCGCATTACGGCAATCAGTGCCACGGCGATTCCGCTGACGCTGACGATCACCGTGCTGCTCATGCGACTGGTCGGACAGACGTTCAACCTGATGACGCTCGGCGCGATGGCGATCGCGATCGGCATTGTGATTGACGACGCCGTCGTGATCACCGAAAATATCGTTCGTCACCTGCAGCTCGCGCCCGACCGCACCACGGCCATTCGCGACGCGGTGCAGGAGCTCATTTGGCCCGTCACGAGCTCGACGATCACGACCGTTGTCGTGTTTCTCCCGTTAGGGCTGCTCGTGGGAGTCCCCGGCCAGTTCTTCTCGGCGCTTTCACTCACGCTGACGGTCAGCGTCCTCGTCTCGCTCGTGCTCGCGCTCACGATCATTCCGCTGCTGAGCGAGCAGTTCCTGACCGCGGCGGATACTGCACACGAGAAGAAAGGGGAGGGCCGCGGATTTCTCGCGCGTGTGGGCGGCGCGATCGATTCTCTCGCGGACAAATACGAGCGCGGGCTCGGCGCCGTGTTGCATCACACGCGAGTGATGATCGTGGCCGCGCTCGTGCTGGTGGGGCTTGGGATTGGCGCGTACCTGCTGGTGGGCACCGGATTCCTTCCCGACATGGATGAGGGCGCGTTCATTCTCGACTACTGGAGTCCGGGCGGGACATCGCTGGCCGAGACGGACCGTCAGCTGCACGTGATTGAAAATATTTTGGCCGAGACGCCGGAAATTATGGGAACATCGAGGCGGCTCGGTGCGGAACTCGGACTTTTCGCGACCGAACAGAATCGCGGCGACATCGCCGTGCGCTTGCAGCCCATCTCGCAGAGGAAACGGTCGATTTTTGTCGTCATGGACGAAGTACGTGGGAAGGTTGCGGCGGCGGTTCCACGATTCCGCGTGGAGTTCCACGAGATTCTCTCCGACGTTCTCGACGACGCGTCGGGCAACGCGCGGCCGCTCGAGATCAAGTTGTTCGGCTCCGATCTCGAAGCGCTCGAGAAATACGCGAACGCGATCGCGCCAAAAGTCGCGAAGGTCGAGGGCCTCGACGATTTCTACGGCGGCATCGCGCAGCCAGCCGCGGAAATGGAAATGCATCTCAGGGGCAGTGAGACGACCCGCCTCGGACTGACGCCGCAGCAGGTGAGCTCGACAGTGAGCGGCGCACTGCTCGGTGTTCCTGCGGGCGAAATTCATTTAGACGACCGCTCGATCGCCGTGCGCGTGCGCGCGCCGGATTCCGTGCGGTTCAACACGCAGCGCCTCGGTGCGCTTCCGATACTATCACCGCAAACGCACCAGTCGGCACCGCTCGGAACACTCGCAGACTTCACGCGCGCGGACGTTCGCAGCGAGCGCCTGCGCGAGAACCAGCAGCAGCTGATCGAGCTCACCGCGACGGTGAACGAACGCTCGCTCAGCGACGTGATGGCGGACGTCGATGCGATTCTCAAGGCGCAGCCGGCGCCGAAGGGAATTCGCGTTGAGGTCGGCGGCCGTTTTGCCAGCCAGCAGCAGGCATTCTCCGCGCTGCTGCTCGTGCTCGGCCTCGCGGCCGTGAGCGTGATGGCCGTGATGGTCATCCAGTTCCGCTCGTTCGTCGAGCCGCTCGTGGTGCTGCTCGCCGCGCCGCTCTCGTTTGTCGGAGCGCTGGCGCTTTTGCTCATCACCAAGACGCCGCTGAATATTTCCAGTTTCATGGGACTCATATTGCTTGTGGGACTCATCGTGAAGAACGGCATCATTCTGCTCGACTTCACGAAGCACCGGATGCAGAGCGAGGGCGTCGATCTCGAAACGGGAATTCGCGAGGCGGCGCGCGTGCGTTTGCGTCCAATCCTGATGACGACACTCTGTACACTTTTCGGATTGCTGCCGCTCGCGCTCAGTCTCGGCGCCGGCAGCGAGATGCAAAAACCGCTCGCGCTCGCCGTCATTGGCGGGCTCGCGCTCTCGACACCGATCACGCTGTTCGTTGTTCCGGTTCTGCTCGTAGCTATTCGTGGACGTTCCTTCCGCCTGGAGAAAACCGCATGAAAATCAAGTTTGCGTTCGCGGCAGTGCTCGCCGCATTTGCTGTTGCCCCCGCGCTGCACGCGCAGAGCGCCACGCTGAAAGAGGAAAAGCCCGGCCTCGCGAAGAAAGCCAAGATCAAGCTCGAAAACGCCGCGGCCACGGCGCAGGCTCTTGTGCCCAAGGCGAAGCTCTCGGCCGCCGAAATCGAGGAAGAGGGCGGCAAGCTGATCTACACGTTCGACTTCAAGACCGACGGCAAGACCGGCAGCGACGAAATCAATATCGACGCCATGACCGGCAAGCAGGTCGGGAAAGTCGAGCATGAGAGCCCGGCCGCCGAAAAGAAGGAAGCGAAGGCCGATTCTTCAAAGGCGGCCAAGAAGCCGGCGGCGAAGAAGCCGTAATTCCGCTACATTCCGGTCTATGCGCCTACTAGTCGTTGAGGACGAACCGGAAGTCAGCGCGTTCCTGTTGCGCGTGATTCGCGAGGCGGCGTGGGCTGCCGATGCCGCGCGCACAGGCACGCAGGCTCTCAAGGCCCTCGCGGCGAACGAGTACGATCTCGTGATCCTCGATCTCGGCTTGCCCGACATCGACGGATTCGAGGTCTGCCGCGTCATGCGCGAGCGCGGTGATCGCACGCCGGTGTTGATGCTCACCGCTCGCGACGCGGTGAACGATCGTGTACGCGGGCTGGACGCGGGCGCCGACGATTATCTCGCCAAACCGTTCGCGGTGAGCGAACTGCTCGCGCGGCTGCGTTCGCTGGCGCGGCGGCCGACGACCGCGCTCGAGCCGGTGCTGCGCGTGGCCGATCTGCAACTCGATCCCTCCACGCGCGGCGCGCGCCGCGGCGGCACGGACATCGCGCTCACCGCGCGGGAGTACGCATTGCTCGAGTATCTCATGCGCAATCCGCGGCAGGTGCTCAGCCGCTCGAAGATCCTGACGCACGTGTGGGACGACAACTTCGAGCCGGTGGCCAACGCGGTGGACGTGCTCGTGGGCCGCGTACGGCGCAAAGTCGATCGACCGGGGTTCGCGCCGCTCGTCCATACCGTTCGTGGCGCCGGCTACGCGATCACCGACAAGGCGCGGAGCGCGCCGAATGGCGCTTAGCCGGCTCCGTCTACGGCTGGCTGCAGGGTTCGCAATCGCGTTCGTGGTGGCGCTGGCAATACTCGCCACGGTTGCGCTCGGATTTCTCTGGAACCAATCCACCGCACTGCTCGATACCCGGCTCGACGCGGCGGCGGCGAGCGTTGCGTCGTCTGTGGGCCGCGTGCTCGCCGATTCTCACGACAGCTCGCTCGCGCACGCCGCGAACGAAGTCGTGCGCGAATGGCCCACGAACGGCGACCTCTTCGCGATCGTCGATGACGGCGGCACCATGGTCGCAGGAGTCGGCCCTCGCGACGTGATCTCGCGAATGCTCGCCGCATGGAGCACGGCGCACTCGCCGCAGTTCGGCGTCGATAAACCGGGAGACGACTATCGCGCCGCCGGAGTGCGCGCGACGCTTCCGCTTGGAAATGGAGCCTCGCTCAAGTTCGGAGTCCTGGCGTTCAGTTCCATCGAAGGGATCGACAGCGACACGCATCTCGTCGCCGTCGCGCTCGCGGTCATTGCGCCGCTGATCGTACTGCTGAGCCTCGCCGGCGGATACGTGCTCGCGCGCCGCGCGCTCCGCCCCGTCGATGAGCTCGGCGCGGCGATTGCCGGGATCGCACCGTCCGATCTGTCACGCCGCCTGCCCGTTGGCGATGCGCCGGACGAAGTCTCCGCGCTCGCCGCGGAATTCAATGCGCTCCTGCAGCGGCTCGACGACGCGCAGCGCCGCAACCGCGGATTCATTCGCGAGGCCGCGCATCAGATCCGCACGCCGCTCACACTGGTGCTCGGCGAGGCAGGGCACGAGCTCGCGTCGACCAATACCACGGCCGAGCGCATGCGCGGCACGCTTGGACGCGTGCGCACGGCGGCCGAGCAGATGCGCCGCCGCGTGGACGAGCTCTTTCTGCTTGCCGAAGCGCAGGCCGGGGAAAAAGTGCGGCTCGAGGATGATGTCGAACTCGACGGACTCATTCTCGACTGCACCGACCTCATGCGCGAGCGCGCGTCGGCGCTGGGCCGCTCGCTTGCAATCGGCAGAGCCGAACCGATCGTTGTTCGCGGCAACGCGGGACTTTTGCAGGAAGCCGTGGTCGAGCTGCTGGAGAACGCGTGCCGGCATGGCGACTCGGAGGTTCCGGTAACCGTGTCGTCGTACGCCTCACCAAGCGGCGCGACGATCGAGGTCTCCAGCGGCGGCGAGCCGTTCGTGCTCGTGCCGCGGCCCGATCTCGGCACGCCCGACGGACTCGGGCTGCCGATCGTCGAATGGATTGCGCGCGCCCACGGCGGAGCGCTGGAACTCGCGCGCACGGGCCCGCTCAACGTGGTCACGATGACACTGCGCGCCGGCACCTCCGAAGAAGCGCCGGCGCGCAGTTAGCCCCGGACTTCGCGCGCAGTTCGCGCGCAGTTCGCGCGGAGCTCGCGCGCAGAGAACGCTCAGACGAGCCGGTTCAGCTCCAGAGCGCCGGGAGCATTGCGCAGAGCCAGATCACCACGCCCGTGATGATCGCGCTGTTTTTCTGCATCTTCCCCGCGTAGATGAGCCCGATGATGGTGAGCGCCATGCTCCAGAGCGCGAACACGTCGAACTGACCTGCGACGATCATCAGTTTGTTCGATGTCGTCGCCGGATCGAGAAGACGCGCCACGCCCAGCGTGAGTTGATAGTGCGACGTCATGTGCGTGACGTCGAGCACGAGACCCTGCACGAGATTGAGCACGCTTTCAAGAATCTTTGGAAACCAGGCGAAGGAAACGATCAGGAGCGTTGTGCCGTAGCTCAGCGTTCCGCCCATGATGAAGCGCGCAATCACCCACACGAGCAGCGTGAGGAGCAGGAGGGCGATCGGCACGCCAATGACGCCGCCGACCGTGATGCCCACCGTCGCGAACGATTTCCCTTTCTCCACCATCTCGGGCGTCAGCTGCGGATTCTTCTTCATCGACTCCGTCATCCGCGCGTCGACTTCGGAGTCGATGATCGGGCCGAGTGTGCCCCTGCCGGCGAAGAACAGCGCGGCCAGCAGCACGCACACCGTGAGAAAAGGCATCATCGGACTCGACTTCGCGCGGCGAGCATAGACCTTTGACGGCGCGACGAAAATGTCGATGAAGTCTTCTGCGACGCTTGCTGATTCCGGGGGAGTTGGCGCGGTGGAGGCGGCAGGATCCGTCATCTCATCCTCGATGCGATTGGGTGGGGTTGCGAGCACCTAACCTTTGCTTCGAGTTACGCCGCCGCGCAAGCAGAAGTTTCGAGCGAGCGGTGGCTGGCGCCGGCGTTCGCGAAACTTCCGATCCCGGCATGAGTATGATTGTCAGAGATTCCACTAGTCCTTTCGGGGTATCCCCGTTTCGGCCACCGTTTGCTAGCTTAGATCGCATGCTCCAAAATCCTCTCCTGCACCGTCTCGATGACCGGGATAGAGCGCTGTATTTGCGCTGGGTGATTGGCGAGTCGGCTTCCAGAGCAACGCTTTTTTTCTGGACCTTCCTCACGCACATGGGCGGCGTGACGGCGAGCGTGATCTTCGCGCTCGTGCCGCTGCTCACCGCGGAGGGCCAGTTGAAGGTCTCAGCGGTACAGGCCGCGTGGACCCTCTCGCTCTCGCTGCTGATCGTGCAAGTGATCAAGCGGCTGGTGGTTCGCACGCGTCCGACGGAACGCGTGCAGTTCAATGCGCACGTGCACGTGCCGGATCGCTTCTCGTTTCCGTCCGGTCACGCCGCCGCCTCGATGAGTGTCGCGTTCATCCACGCGGCGACATTTCACTCGCTGGGCTGGCCGTTGCTGGTGATCGCGGTCTTTATCGGCGTGTCCCGCGTCCGGCTTGGGGCGCACTATCCCGGCGACGTGCTCGTCGGCCAGCTGATTGCGATCGCGACTGGTGTCACGGTGCGCGCACTCTGGTAGTGCAAGCCGCTGGTCTCCGCCTCGCGATTTTCACCGACACGTTTCCGCCGCAGATCAACGGCGTAGCGCCGACGCTCGCCCGGCTCGTAAAAGCGGTGGAGGACCGCGGCGGTGCCGTGAAAGTGGTCACCGTCAGCGATCCGGACTCCAAGCCCGACGCGCAAGTTGATCGCTGGCCGAGCATTCCGTTCTGGGCGTATCCGCAGCTGCAGATGGCGGCGCCGCAGCGCGCCCGCGCGCTCGATCTGATCGAGCAGTGGAAGCCGAACCTGATTCACTCCACCACGGAGTTCGGCGTGGGACTCGGCGGGCTGATTGGCGCACGCGAGACGCGAGTGCCGTTCGTCACGAGCTATCACACGCACTTCACCGCCTATCTCCGCCACTACAAACTGAGCGTCCTCGACGCCATCGGCTGGCCGTATCTCCGCTGGTTTCACAACGCGGGCCGGATGACGTGGGCGCCATCGGAGATCGTGCGCGCGGAACTCGAGGGAAATGGATTCCACAACACACGCATTTGGTCGCGCGGCGTGGATCCGCATCAGTTTCATCCTCGCTTCCGCTCTCACGAACTGCGCAGGCAGCTCGGCGTCGCGGAAGACGGCGTTCTCGCTGTGTACGTAGGCCGCATGGCGCCAGAGAAGGGAATTCATGTGGCGCTCGAGGGCATGCGAGAGGTGATGGAACGCAACGGAAACAAAGTTTCGTTCGCGTTGGCAGGGCACGGCCCCGACGAAGAACGCTGTCGCGCAACAGCTCCGCCGCGGACGGTGTTCATGGGCCGGCTCACCGGCCGCGCGCTCTCGGAGTTTTACGCCTCGGCGGACATCTTCGTTTTTCCATCGATCACAGAGACGTTCGGCAACGTCGTGCTGGAGGGGATGGCGAGCCACCTCGCGCTCGTCGCGCCGGATTTTGGTGCGACGACCGAGCTGGCGACCGTCGAAACCGCGCTGCAATTCAAGGCGCAGGATCCGGGCGCGCTCGCGAGTTGTGTGGAGCGCCTGGTGCACGATCCCGCGCTGCGATTGCGCCTCGCCGATGCCGCGTTCGCTGTGGCGGAGACGCGAACGTGGGACGCGGTGTTCGACCGGCTCGTCGGTGACTATCTCGAGGTGCTGAAGGCGTAGACCTGGCCCGAGAGATCTGCGATCATCGCCTGCGCGATGCGTTCGCTCGCGATGCCGCGCGACATCACCACCAGCACATACGGCGGATAATTCTTGGGATAGACGATCGCGGCGTCGTGCAGTGTACCCGTGATCCACCCGGTTTTGTGCGCGACCTGGACTCCCGCCGGTAACCCCGCCGGAATCTCCGTGTTGAACACCTGGCGCATGAGCACGGTTTTCATCGCAGCGCAGCTCTTCTTTGAGGCCGCTGTCCCGCGCTCGATGGCCGTGAGAAGAATTCCAAGATCCCGCGCCGTGGTCGTGTTGTTCATCCCCTTGTCGAATGCTTTGCCGTCCTCGACGCCGCGCAGCACGTTCATGTTGCGCGCGCCGAGTTCGTGCGCGGTGGCGTTGACCGTTTTGGCGTCGAGCAACTTGAGCAGGACGTTCGTCGCGAAGTTGCTCGAGTGCGCGATCATGAGCTCGTCCAGCTCGCCCAGCGTAGCCGTGCGGCCAATTCGCCCGTACAGGGAAACGTCTGAGTCGCCGGCGCGGTCTAATGAGAACGGACTGCCATCCACGAGCGAGGGAAAGCTGTTCTCGAGCATGACGGTCTGATCGAGCGACGCTGTGCGCCTATCGACACGCCTGAACAACTCGATCATCACCGGAACTTTCATCGTACTCGCGGCGTGATACGAGACGTCGGCTCGGATGTCGAGCGAATCAGCGCGCGTGAGCTCGTGGTAGTACACGGAGACTTCAGCACCGGAAACGACCGCGACGCGACTGGCGATGCGCGCCCGGAGCGAATCGATGGACGGCGGCGCGGGAACGGTCGTGCGCGGCGTTGTATGCACAGGCGGCGTGCAAGCCGCAAGCAGGAGCAGGGGTAGCAGGGGTAGCAGGAGTGCGCGCATTTCCCGAATATAGACCACTGCAAAGGCCGGAGGCGAATGCCAGCAATGTCAGGCGTGAGGAACGGATGCGGAGGGCTGCGGAAGGGGCTTGGCGTGCTGGCTGCGCTGGCCTTGGCCGTGGGCGCGCCGTTTTCAGACGCCGCTGCGCAGAGCGATACCGCCGCGACGATGGTGGCGATCGATCCCGGACCCGTGTGGGACATCGACGTTCGCTCCTATGAGACCCATGCGCGCGTGCAGCACTTTATTGGTCTGTTCGCCGGCCGGGTGCGCGCCGAGTTCCAGAAGAGCCTCCAGCGGCAGACCCGGTACGATGCCCTGATCCGTCAAAAACTTCGCGAAGGCGGCCTGCCGGAGGATCTCACGTTTCTCGCGCTGATCGAGAGCTGGTACGATCCGAACGCGTACTCGAAGGCAGCGGCTGTGGGGATGTGGCAGTTTATGGCCGGCACGGGCCGCGGTGTTGGGCTTCGCGTGGACTGGTGGGTGGACGAGCGCCGCGATCCGGTGCGCGCGACCGAGGGCGCGGTGAAACTTCTCGCTGGGCTGCGCACGCAATTCGGCTCGCTGTTTCTCGCCGCCGCGGCGTATGACGGCGGCGACGGCCGTGTGTCGCGCGGCCTCGTGCGCTATGCGAGCAAGATCGCCGGCGTTGAGGGCGAAGATAAATTCTTTACGCTCGCCGAGACGAAGTATCTGCGGCCGGAAACGCGCGACTACGTGCCGAAGATCATCGCGGCCGCGCTCGTGGGGAAAGAGCCCGCGCGCTACGGCATAACGTTCGACTCACTTCCGCCACTCACGTTCGACAGTGTCCGCGTTGGGGGCGCGACGCCGATCGCTGCGATCGCGAACGCGTCAGGCGCGGCGACGTCAGCGGTGCGCGAGCTGAACTTTCACCTGCTGCGCGGCATGACGCCTCCGGGCGATTCATTCTGGGTGCGGGTGCCGTCCGGCGCGGCGGAGGGATTCGACGAGCGCTTTGCCGCGCTCGAGCCCAGCGAGCGTGCCGCGGTTCGCGCGCTCACCACGAAGAAGGGCGAGTCGATGGCCTCGATCGCGAAGAAGAACGGCATCACCGCCAAGCAGCTCGTGTGGTACAACCCGAGAGCTGAGCGGCTCAAGAGCGGGAATCTTGTGGCGGGGCAGGCGATTCTGCTGCCGTCGAGGCAGACGGTGAGCGCCGCCGTCGATGTGCCGAATCCCTCGATCGAGCGCTACCCGCGCAAACCGAAGCCGAAGGCCAAAGCGACGGCCGCGAAAAAGCCCTGATCAGCGGGCGCGATACGCGCCGCTTTTCCCGCCGGTCTTGTCCAAAAGCCGCACCCGTTCGATCACCATTGATTTGTCCAGGCTCTTGGTCATGTCGTAGACCGTGAGCAGCGCAACGGACGCGGCCGTGAGCGCTTCCATTTCGACCCCCGTCTGTCCCACGGTGCGCGCGCTTGCTTCGACGAGCACGCCCGTGAATTTCGAATCGAGCGTGAGCACGACCTGAATGTCCGTGAGCGAGAGAGGATGGCAGAGCGGAATCAGTTCGGCGGTCCGCTTGGCGGCCTGAATTCCCGCGAGCCGCGCGACGCCGAGCACGTCGCCTTTTTTTACCGCGTTTCGTTTGATCGCGCGCAATGCCTCGGCGGACATTCGAATGCGGCCCGCGGCCCGCGCGAAACGCTCGGTGGGGAGTTTGCCGCCGACGTTCACCATGCTCGCTGCACCCGCACGATTCACGTGCGAGAGCGCTTTCGAGGGCGCTTTCGAGCGCGCTTTCGAGGGCGCTTTCGAGGGCGCTTTCGACTTGGCGGCTTTCGGCCCTTTCTTCATGCGCCCACCTCCGCGAGCTGGGTCAAGAGGTGCGCGCCGACGAGCTGCGGACTCGCATTTCCCTCCGCCGACCGCTTGGCAATTTCCACAAATTTTATTCCGCGCGCCGCCGCCGCCGCAGCTGCGCCGTTGCCGTGTTTCGCCGCGTCGCGCGAGCGTTCGTGCAGCAGCACGGTCATCGCGTCGAGCACGTCGGAGAACGCGCCGCGCGCCTTGCTGCTCTGCGTGGTGAAGGCCGCGCGCAGCAACTGTTCGCGTCCGCTCCGTGCTGCGTCGAGCATCGCGCGGGCGCGCTGCAGCGCGGCGCCGCGGTCGGCCGCGCCAATAAGAGAACCGGGCGCACCGTTTGCGAGGCGCACGAGATCTTCAATCGGCGCGTTCCCAACGGCAGCGGCGGCCTCAGGCTGCGCGAGAAACGCGCGCACGGTCTCGGCGCTCACCGGCGCCACGCGCAGCGTCACCACGCGCGAACGAATCGTCGGCAGGAGCGCGCCCGGCTCGCTGGAGGTCAAAATGATCGTGGTGTCGGCCGGAGGTTCCTCGAGCAGTTTCAGGAACGCGTTGGCGGCTTCCTGGCTCGAGGTCTGCGGCACCATGCGCTCGGCGTCGCCCACAATGAACACTTTGCGCCGCGCCATCGAGGGCGTCTTGGTGGCTTGCTGCACGATCAGCCGCGACGTGTACACGTAAATGCCCTGCGATCCGTCGGCGCGTGCGTACAATCCGCTTGCTGCGATCCGTTCTGCAACCGCGTCAGCGTAGTCTTGCGCGACTTCGTCGAGCGCCGCGTTCGTCGCATCTTTCAGGTGCGGGCGCGGGAAGTACCAGAGCAGATCGGGATGCACTCCCTTCAGCGCGTACGAGCAATGCTGGCACGTTCCGCACGGCGCATTCGCCGATTCGCACAGCAGGCGCTGACCGAGCCAGAGCGCGAGCCGCTGTTTGCCGATCCCGGGAGCGCCTTGCAGGAGAAGGCTCGCGGGCAGTGCACCTCGCGCGACCTGCTCGCCGAGACGTTCCCGCAGCGATTCGTGACCGAAAACGGGGAGCAGGGGCATGGCGAATAGAAATGTATGCGATATCTTCGGCGCATGCCCGCGCCACGTCATCATTGGATAGTTCGCCTGACGCACTGGGTGAACGCCGTCGCCCTCACGCTCATGGTCGCGACGGGGCTGCGAATATTCAACGCCTCGCCGGAGTTTGCGCCGAAGGGCACGACGTTCTGCTGCTACCCGTGGGAAGGGAAGGCGATTCCCGCCGCGTTCACGTTCGGCGGATGGCTCGCCGGCGCGCGCCATTGGCACTTCGCCATGATGTGGCTGCTCGTCGTGAACGGCGTGATTTATCTCGCGTTCGTCTATTTGCACGGCGAGTGGCGCGATCTCGTGCCGCGCCGCGGCGACATTCGCGATTCGTGGGAGATGATCAAGTTCTACACGCGCGTGCGGAAAGATCATCCGCCTCAGGAAAAGCACAACGCCCTTCAGAAGGGAGCGTACTTCGCGATGCCATGGATCGCTGCACTGTGTGTCATGAGCGGCCTCGCGATCTGGAAGCCTGTGCAGCTGGCGCCGCTCACGAATTTCATGGGCGGCTACGCCTGGGCGCGCTATTGGCATTTCGTCGCGATGGCCGCGATCGTCGTGCTCTCGGTGGGGCACATCTTTATGGTGTTCGCCGTTGATCCGCGGTCACTGCCCAGTATGATCACCGGCAACTCTATCCAGAAACGTGAGCTTCAATAGAAAGGATTTTCTCCGATTTGGCGGCGCGTCGCTCACCGCGGCGCTCTTTGGCGCGTGTGATTCGCAGGGGCCCGACAAAGCCGCGAAGCTGCTCGCGTACGCTGAGAAAAAGAACGAGAGCGTCGAGCGCTGGCTCTTTCGCCACACGTCGATGGATCACGCGAAGGCGAACGTGCCGGCGGCTGGCGGCCAGTTCCCAAGCTACTTCGTTTCGGATGTGGTGCCGACGCTCGACGCGGGCGCGATGGCGGCGTGGCGGCTTGAAGTGGGCGGAATGGTGCAGCATCCGCTCTCGCTCTCGCTCGACGATCTCAAAGAACTCGAGCGGCAGACGCAGCGGGTGAATCACTACTGCGTGGAAGGATGGACCGCGGTGGCAGAGTTCACCGGCGTGCCGCTAAGAGTGCTTGCACGCATGGCGCAGGCCGATCCGAAAGCCGGGTACGTGGATTTTCAGTCGTTCGACAACGGCTATCACGAGAGCTGGGATGTCGAGAGCGCGATGCACCCGCAGACGCTCGTGGTGTATGCCAAGGACGGCGCGCTCCTTCCGCCTGCGTACGGCGCGCCGGCGCGCGTGCACTCGCCCACGAAGCTCGGCTACAAGAACACCAAGTACCTGACGAAGATCGTGTTCATGCCGGCGCGAAATGGCGGCTACTGGTCGGACGAGGGATATGAGTGGTACGGGGGCATTTGAACTGACTGCGAGTTGAAACTTTCAACCAGCTACGCCTCGGAACTCGCTGCTCTCCCGGTCACCTGATCCGCATGGATCCGAAAGAGCACCGTCCTGTGCGGCGCCGGATCGTGTTCGGTGAGCAGATCCGGATTTAGCGCCCGGAGCAGCGCCACCGCCTGCTCGAACGTCTCCGCTCCCTTGCCGGTTGGCTCGAGCAAATAGAGCGAGCCCTTGATCACGACAGACTTCCAGTCGAACAGCGCGCTGACCTCATCCGTCTCGAACGCGAGCCAGCGGTTGTGCGCGAGCGTCTTGAGCTTGGTGCCATCGCCCGTGCGCCCGTAAATCCAGCCGTCCGCGTAGACGAAGTGAATCGGCTCGATGTCGACGTGATCGTGATAACTGAAGGCAATCCGGCCCACGTGATTGCGCGCGAGCAGCTCGTCGCACTCCGCTCGCGTCAGCTCGCGGAACG
Organism: Gemmatimonadales bacterium; assembly: GCA_038205995.1. Classification (GTDB taxonomy): domain Bacteria; phylum Gemmatimonadota; class Gemmatimonadetes; order Gemmatimonadales; family Gemmatimonadaceae; genus Fen-1231. Next base: position 47,641 of record JBBRBH010000019.1, on the reverse strand, counting down.
CGACGGGCTTCCGCGCGGTCACGGCAAAACCTGGGCGGGGAGCGTCTGCGCGAGCACGTCTTTCGCGTTGGCCTCGCGGCGCGCGCGCAGTTTCTCGCGCACCTCTGGCTTCACCGTGGCGATGATCTGCGCGGCGAAGAGCGCGGCGTTCGTCGCGCCCCATTTGCCGATCGAAAACGTGGCAACGGGAATGCCGGACGGCATCTGCACGATGCTCAGCAGTGAATCGATTCCGTTCAGAGATGTGGACGGGATCGGCACGCCGAGCACGGGCAGCATCGTCTTGGATGCGATGACGCCGCCCAAATGGGCCGCGCCGCCCGCCGCCGCGATGATACAGAACAGCCCGCGTTTCTCCGCGGACGCCGCGTATTCGAGCGTTTCGTCAGGGGTGCGATGCGCGGAGAGCACGCGCGCTTCGTACGGAATGCCGAGCTGCGTGAGCACTTCGCACGCGGGGGCGAGATAGTCGTAGTCCGACTTGCTGCCCATAAGGATGCCAACGAGTGGTGCGTTCATGTTCTAAATATGTGCTAGATTCACCAGCATGCGCCACGGAATCTTGCGCTCCCTAGCGGCTCTGCTCGGCGGCATCGCGTTCGCGGTGGCGGTTGCGGGCCCTGCGCAGTGGTGCGCCTGTCCGACACACGGCGCGGATGTCCACGCGATGGACATGCACCATGCACACCACGGGTCGAGTCCGCACGAGACCGGACATCAGTGCTCGTGCCCCGGCGGATGCACGAGCACCGCGCCCGTCGCGCTGCATACGGCCGGCACGCGGCTCACCGTGGTCTCGAGTACCGTATCGCGTGCCGTCGCGCGGTGGCCCGCTGGTGCGACCGAGCGAGCATCCAGCCCGCAGCTCGTGCTTCCGTTTGCCAACGCGCCTCCGCGCTTCGATGCCGCGCCTTACGACGCTGCGCAACTGACGACCTAGGGCTCGCGTTCCTCGCGCGCCGTACGTCGGCGCGCAACGTCCGGCGGAGTGCACATCGCCTCTGCTCGACATCGAACCAGGAAGTCCCGTCATGCCGTTCGTCCGAAACATATTCATCGCCGCTCTTGCAGCGGTGATGCCGGTCGTCTCGCACGCGCAGGACAGCGCGCGCGTCAAGACCGATTCGAGCCGCTTCGCAACCTCGCGGCTCAACCAGATCACGATCACAACCACGCCCGTCGAGCGTGCCGAGCCGCTGACGGTTGTGCACCTCGCTCCGCTCACCATCTCGCTCATGCCCACGAATTCGCCGTGGGAGCTCTTTCGGCAGGCGGCCGGACTCGAAGCGCACGAGCAGGGACAGGGACCCGGCTTCGCGTCGGATCTCTCCGTGCGCGGCTTCAGTTCCGATCATTCCACCGATCTCGCGCTCTACATCGACGGCGTTCCCAACAACGAGCCCGTCAACGGCCACGCCGAGGGATACAACGACATCAATCTCCTGATGCCGCAGATCGTCAGCGGCATCGACGTGGTGAAAGGCCCAACGAGCGCACTCTACGGGAACTTTGCGTTTGGCGGCGCGGTGAATGTTCGCACGCTGAACCGGTTCAAGGGACTCGATCTCACGGTCGGCAGTGGATCGTTCGGACTCGGCCAGGGTTCGCTCGTGACCGGCTTCGATCACGGCTCGACCGGCGGCATCTTTGCCGTCTCAGGATATCGCGAGGACGGCTGGCGGCCGCACTCGGAAAATCAGTACGGTCATGTGCACGCGGCGATCGTGCGTGAGGTGAGTTCGCGAACGACGATCGATGCGAGCATCGATGGATATCTCACCTCGTACGCCTCGCCCGGCTTTCTCGACACTGCGCAGTACAACGCGGGGCAGACGCACTTCGTCTCGAACTTCGGCGACGGCGGTTTCAAAAGGCACGCGCAGGAGCGTCTCAGTATTCGAACGTTTCTTGGATCCTCCGTCGAATGGCGCAGCACGCTGTACGCGCAGCAGGGCATGTGGCAGTTCTGGCTCAGCTCCCCGCCCGGACTCGGCGGACTGACAGAGGGGAGCGGCGCCCAGTCGCGCGAACTCGATGCGCGATACGGATTCGGCGGCACGTCAGCACTGTCGTTCGCCGCGCAGGGCGTGGATCTCACGATCGGCGTCGACGGACGCTACACGAATGCGAAGTACGAAAATTACGCCGAGGCCTCGACCGGAATTCGCGTGGATTCCGCTCCGGCAGTGCTCGCATCGCCCGCACACCAGCTCTCGGGCGGGCTCTTCGTGCAGGCGGGCTTCGATATCACGAAGTACGCGCGCATCAATCTCGGCGCGCGCGTGGATCAGCTCTCAAGCGCAGTGCATCAGCCGCACGTTGCTGTGAGCGGTGATCTGCTCGTGAATAATTACTACGATTCGCAAGCGTCGAAGGGAATTTTCTCGCCGAAAGCGGGAGTGCTGATTCGCCCGTTCGCGGGCATTGGCCACTCCAACTTCGGCGTGTTCGCAAATGTCTCACGCGGTTTTCGCCAGACCGACGGCGTGATCAGCGATCCGACGCTTCCGTTCGTGCAGGTGTGGGACTACGAAGCAGGCATCAAGCTCGACGCCGGCGGGTGGGCGCTCGACGCAACACTCTTCCGCATGGACGTTTCGAATGAAGAATCGTTCGACCCCGCGCTCAACAGCGTGATCGGCGGCGGTCAGAGCCGCCGCAACGGTCTCGACGTCTCGGCAACAGGGAAGCTCGCCGCCGGCGTGTCGGCCGATGTGAACTTCACGGTGCTCAATGGCTTCTATACACACTTCTTGAATCCAGACGACAACTTCGATTACTCGAACAAGCCGATCTTCAACACGTCGAGCTGCGTGGGCGCGGCACACATCGACTTCGAACCGCCCAAGCGCGCGTGGGTCGCACAAATCGGCGCCAACTTCCAGGGCGAGTACACGCCGTTCGAGGAGCCGGGCGTGCTGCGTCCCGGATTCGTACTATTCAGCCTGGCCGGCGGCCTCAAACTTTCGGAGCGAACGCAAGTGATGATCGGCGTGCGCAACGTGCTCGACACCCACTACCGCGAGGTGGAGTCCGGCGGGCAAATGGCGCCAGGGCAGGGCCGGTCGGTGTATGTGAACATGCGGTTCCGCAGTCCGTAACCCAGGAGATCGTGGAGTTCACCATCTACTCCGATTTCACGAACGCCGAGTGCTACGGGCTGAATGAACAGCTCGTAGCATTCGGCATGAGCGGGAGCGAGCAAGTGCGGTGGAAGGGAGTGCAGCACGAGCCCGCGCTCGGCACGCCGATGCGTTCGCTGGAGCGTCGCGCGCTGAATCGCGTGGACGACGAGATCACCGAGGTCAAACGCCGCGTGCCGCAGATCGTCATGCGCCTGCCCAAGGGCAAGCCGAACACAAAAAATGCGATCACCGCAGTCGCATCGGTGATGCGGCAGCAGCCGGCGCGCGCGGCCGCGTTTCGCGATGCGATCTACCGCGCGTATTGGCGCGAGGGAACCGATCTCTCGGTTATGGCAGAGCTCCAAAAAATCGCCGACGGCTCCGGCGTACCGCGCATAGTTTCGCTCGATCACATCGATGCGGATTCCGTGGTCGAGAACTGGGATCTCGACTGGGCCACCGAGCGGCTCGGCGGCGTTCCGCGCGTGATCCGAGGCGACGGAAAAATCCTCTGGGGCCTGAAACCGGCCGGCGAGGCAGGGACGTTCTTTGAAGTGTGACGGGGAACACTTAACCTTCGTCTGACTGCCAGCGTCTGTTGAGTGAAGCGGTTGCATTGACGCACCGCGAACTCGTTCAGGAGCTGTTATGCGAATCTTCCGACTTGCAACGCTGCTTGCTTCGCTCACGGTGGGCGCCGCGAGCCTGAAGGCTCAACAGACTACACCGACCACGACGGGTGCGCCGCGCAAAGCGAATCCGGTTCGCGACAGCCTTCGCGCGGTTCGCAAAGATCTCAAGCAGAACGTCGCCGAGCGGAGAGCAGCGAAGGCGGCTGGCGATACGGCAAAGATGCGCGCCGTCTCGCGGAACATCAGGGCTGAAAAGAAACAGGCCATGGCGCTGCGAGGCCGGCTGCCGCGGCACAAGGGGATTCGCAGGCACAAGCCGTAACGCGAATGAACGCACTCACTTTTTTTTCGGAGCGAACATGAAGCGGATTCATCTTTTTTTTCCGGCGGTTCTCGTCGCGGCAATCGCGGTCGGATCATCGAGCCTGCCGGCGCAGCAGCCGAAGACCGCCACCACGGCGGCGGCGAAAAAGGGGAGTCCGCAAAAGGACAGTCTCAAGAGCGTGAAGAAGGACATCAAGTCCGACAAGGCCGCGCGCAAAATCGCAAAGGCGAAAGGCGACACGTCCAAGGCGAACGCTCTGAAAGCGCAGGAGAAAACTCTGAAGAAAAAGAAGGCGGCGTTGAAGGCGGCAACGACGGCGCCACCGGCCAAGAAGCCGTAATGACGAAAGCGGCCGCCCAATCGGGCGGCCGCTTTTTCGTTTCTTACGCTCCCGAGGAGGGACTTGAACCCCCGACCCGGCGATTAACAGTCGCCTGCTCTACCAACTGAGCTACTCGGGAAGAGGAGGGAAAGCTAGACGCCGCGCAGGGGCGGGTCAACGACTCAGCCGAATGTGCGCCCTTCGTCTCTCCGGTACGCGATAATCGCGAGGCCGAGGAACACTGCCGTGTAGCCGCCGATCCAGAGTAAGTGCGTGCCGTATCCCTTGTGATCGCCCGCGCCGAGCAGGGTCCAGCCGAGCTGGGCCACGTGATACGACGGCAAATATGGCGCGGCATGCTGAACGGGCACGGGCAAAAAATTCAGCGGCATGAACAATCCGGACGCGAACGAGAGTGGCAGGCTGATCAGATTCGCGATCGGCGCTGCGGCGCTCGGGCTCGCGAAGTATCCAATCGCGAGACCCAGCGCGACGAACGGCACCATGCCGATCAGCAGCAGCCCCATCAGCTCGATCCAAAACGTCAGCGGCTCCTTCACGCCTCCATAAAAAACCGCGAAGGAAAACAGCAGCGTCAGCGCTATGAATCCCACCACCAGCGCCATGAAAACTTTCGCCGTGAAGTACGCGAGCGGATCCATGGGAGTGGATCTCAGCAGCTTATTCCAACCCAGCCCGCGCTCGGCGGAGATCGAAACGCCGAATGAAATCAGCGCGACGGACATCACGGCGAACGCGCCGTACGACGCCATGAGATAGGCGCCGATGTCGACGCCGCCCGCCTTCTGTCCGATATTCGGCAGGCCGAAGAACGCAAAGAACATCATCGGGAAAACGATCGTCGGAATCACGAAGCCCGGGACGCGCAGGCGCTGCTGCACTTCCGAGCGGGCCAGTACGAACAGCGGAAACTTCGTGCGCGATTTTTCTTCCGTCATGCGGCCTCCGTCGAATGCGCCGCCGTCAGCGCGAGCACTGCTTCCTCGAGTCCCACGCCCTCAACTTCCAGTCCGCTGATGTTCGTGCCGCGTGCAAACACCGCCTTCAGCGCCTCTTCAGGCCGCAGCGTATACAGCGTCCATTGCGTGCCGGAGAGCGTGACACTCTGCACGCCCGCCAGCGTTGCGAGCCACTCGCGTGACAAGCCCTCGGCCATGAAACGCACATGCTTCCCGCTGGCCTTCGACTTGATGGCCGTCGGTGTTCCCTCGGCAACGATCACGCCTCGATTGATGACGATGATCCTGTTCGCGAGCGCGTCGGCCTCGTCGAGATAATGCGTGGTGAGCAGAATGGTCTTGCCGCGCTGGTTCAGCTTCGTGATCTGCTCCCAGAACGAACGGCGCGATTCCACGTCGAGCGCCACCGTGGGTTCATCCAGAAAGAGCACGTCGGGATCGCCGACGATCGCCAGCGCGAAGTAGAGCCGCTGCCGCTGTCCGCCGGAAAGCGTCGCGACGCGCGCAGCTGCCTTCTCGCCAAGTTGCGCGGCGTCGATCGCGGCATCGGCGCTGATCGGGCGAGCATACAGCGCGCGAAATAGTTCTACTGATTCGCGAACGGTGAGCGTTGCTGGAGAGCCGGATTCCTGCAGCATCGCCCCAAGGCGCAGGCGCGTGACGGGAATTCGCGGATCGCCGCCAAACAAGCGCGCCGTGCCTTCGCTCGGGCGGCGCATGCCAAGCATGAGTGACACGGCAGTCGTCTTGCCCGCGCCGTTCGGGCCGAGCATCGCGACGGTCTCTCCAGGCTGCACGGAGAGACTCACATTGGAAAGGGCGGTGACGGAACCGAATCGCTTGGTTGCGTTCCGGAGTTCGATAGCGGGGGTGTTGGTCATGCCGAGCCTACGGACGGAATCGTTACGAGGTTTCTTTCGGCGTGAGGAGCATGAAAATCTGTTTTCCGCCGCGGAACTCGTCCATCGATTCCAGCGCGAACTGCGGAAACCGCGCCCGCCATCCCGGCGCAAGTGTCGCCGGAAAATCCTCGAGCGATCGCGAGCGGTTGGAGACCTCCTCAATCGCGTGCGTCGCGTTGAAGCGGCTCGTGATCGCGGCATGGCAGCCCGGCACCAGCAGATCGTGCGTCTCCACGAGAATCGTCGCGGTGCGCAGCGATGGCATGGCGGCAGGATCGAGGAGCGTCTTTTCTGCGCCCTCGACATCCATCAATACGAAGGCCGGTTCGCGATTGGAGAACGCGCTCTCGAACGTCGAGGGCGTGCACTCGCCGAGTATCGTCAGCCGGTTCTCGACTCCATTTCTGCGGGCAAGATCGGCGATCACCGCGCGCGCCGGCTCGGTGAGTTCGAACACTGTGACCTTCGCGAGCGGCAGACGCAACGCGAGGCCCACCGCGTAGTAGCCGGTGCCGCCGCCTACATCCACCACGTTCGTGAACGATTTCGCAAAAACCCGATCGAGCCACGGATGAAGTTCTTGTTCGTACGATCCAACGAGTGTGGGCGGATAATAGGTCTTGCCGAGCACCAATCCACGAAACGGCCCGCTGAACGCGCGACCGCGCGCCGCGCGGTGAAGCGCCGCGATGAACAGCGACCACCACGGCCGCTTGATCGCGCGTATCCGATCGCGAATGGCGAGCGGAATCAGCGCGTACACGCGTGCGATCGGCGCCGGAAGAGAGCTCATCGCGCCGCCATCTGCCGTCTGCCATCCGCCATCCGACTCAGCCATTGTCCTGTGAACGATCCCTTCACTCGCATGATCTCCTCGGGTGTGCCCATTCCGACCAGCCGGCCTCCGCCTTCACCGCCGTCGGGGCCCATATCAATGACCCAATCCGCCAGCTTGATCACATCCAGATTGTGCTCGATCAGCACCACCGTGTGCCCCGCGTCCACCAGCCGGTCGAGCACCAGCGCGAGTTTACGGATGTCCTCGAGGTGCAGGCCGGTGGTCGGTTCGTCCAGCACATACAGTTTCTTCCCCGCCAACTTTGCAGAGAAGGTGAGCTCGCGCGCAATCTTGAGCCGCTGCGCCTCTCCACCGGAGAGCGTCGTCGCCGGCTGGCCGAGCCGCAGGTATCCGAGCCCCACCTGCTGCACCTGCCAGAGCGCCTGGCCAAGTTTTTCCTCTTTCGGAAAGAATCGAATCGCCTGGTCGACCGTGAGACTGAGCACGTCGACGATGCTCTTGCCCAGATACTTCACGTCGAGCACCTCGGGCTTGTAGCGCGTGCCGTCGCATTCTTCGCACGGCACGTACACGTCGGCCATGAACACCATTTCGACCTCGATGTAGCCGGCGCCTTCGCACTTTTCGCAGCGTCCGCCTTTCACATTGAAGCTGAACGTGCTCTGCGTGTACTTGCGCTGCTTGGCCAGCGGCACGTCAGAAAAAATTCGGCGGATTTCATCGAACGCCTTGATGTACGTGACCGGATTCGAGCGGGGACTCCGGCCTATTGGCGATTGATCGACGAGCACCACATCGTCGAGCGATTCGTAGCCCGTGATATCGTCGAACGCGCCCACGTGCTCGCCGAGATGCTGCTTGGCCGAGTGCTCGCCGGTGATGCGCTGTTCGAGTGCGCGAAAAAGGATATCGTGCACTAGTGTGCTCTTGCCGCTGCCGGAAACTCCCGTTACTGCCGTGAGTGCGCCGAGCGGAATCTTGATGTCCACGCCGCGCAGATTGTGCTCGCGCGCGCCGGTGAGCGTGATCCAGCGCGGCCCGGCCTTGCGCCGTTTGGCCGGCAGCGGAATCGTGCGTTCGCCGGTGAGATATTTTCCGGTGAGCGGACTCTTGGCCGCGTCTGATACGGGCCCGGCGAACACCACGCGGCCGCCCTGCTCGCCGCTCTCGGGGCCGAGTTCGATCATCCAATCCGCCATGCGGATCGCCTCGAGATCGTGCTCGACGACGATCACGGTGTTGCCGCCGTCGCGCAGCCGCGCGAGCAGCGCCAGCAGCCTGTCCATGTCGCGCGGATGCAGTCCGATGCTCGGCTCGTCCAGCACGTACGTCGTGTCGACGAGGTGCGCGCCGAGCGAGTTCGCGAGGCCAATGCGCTGAGCCTCTCCGCCGGAAAGCGTGCGCGTGGAGCGCTCGAGGGAGAGATAGGTGAGGCCGACGTCGGTGAGAAAGCGCACGCGATCGCGGGCCTCACGAAGGATGTGCGAGGCGATCGCCAGTTCGTGTGGCGTGAGGGTGAGCGTCGAGAGCCAGGCATTGAGCAAGTCCACCGGCAGCGCGGAGATCTCCGCGATCGTCTTGCCCGCGACCTTCACGTTCAGCGCGTCGACTTGGAGCTTGGTGCCGCCGCAGGTCTTGCACGTCTGCGCCGTTTGATATTGCCGCAGGAACACGCGGATATACTGCTTGTACTTTTTCGGCTCCAGCGATTCGAGATGGCGCACGATGCCGAGAAACCCCTTCGACTTTCCGCGCAGCAGGAGTTCGTGTTGCCCGGGCGTCAGTTCGAACCACGCGCGATCCATCGGGATCCCCTCTCGCCGCGCGAAGTCGGACAACGCACGGCGCTTGTTGTCGTACCGCGGCATCGTCCAGGGATGAATCGCGCCTTCCTGTAGAGTGCGCTCCGCATACGGCACAATGAGTGCGAGGTCGTATTCGAGCGTCGCGCCGAATCCATTGCAGGTTGCGCACGCGCCGCGCGGATTGTTGAACGAGAACAGCTGCGGTGTGGGCAGCGGCGCGACGTGACCGTCGTTGGGGCACTGAAAGCGCGTGGTGAATCGCTGAGATAACTCTGGAGGGGACGAGAGTGCGATCGCATCGCCGTCGCCTTCGATAAACGCGGTCTCAAACGCGTCGGTGAAACGCGTGCGCGCACCGGCGGCCACCACCAATCGATCTGCGATGACGAGCAATTCCTTCGTTTTTGCAAGATTCAGTTTTTTCGGCTGCTCATCCAGGTGCACGACCTCGTCATCCGCGATCACGCGCACGAATCCCTTGGCCCGGAGATTCTCCGCGATCTGCGCGTGCGTCACTTTCGAGGATCGCTTCAGGGGAAATGCGATCATCATCCGCGTGCCTTCGGGGAGAAGGAGCGTCTCGTCCGCGGAGGACTGCGCCGTGTCCGGTTTGAGCTCGCGCCCGCAGACGGGGCAGATCGTGCGCCCGATCCGCGCCCACAACAGGCGCAGATAATCGTAGATTTCGGTCGCTGTGCCGACCGTGGAGCGCGACGTTCGCGTGGGATTCTTCTGCTCGATCGCCACCGCCGGCGAGAGGCCGTCGATGAAATCCACGTCGGGCTTCTTCATGCGCTCGAGGAACTGGCGCGCGTACGCCGACAGCGATTCCACGTACCGCCGCTGTCCTTCGGCGTAGATCGTGTCGAACGCGAGCGACGATTTCCCGGATCCGGACGGACCGGTAATGACCGTGACCGCCCGCCGCGGAATATCGAGGTCGATGCCCTTCAGATTGTGCTGCCGGGCACCGCGAATCTGGATGCGGTCCTTCACTCGTGTAAGCTAGTGGCCGACACGGAATTGACGATGGATTTGTGACGGAATTGCGCGTGGTTTGCGCGTGATTTGCGCGTGGTTTGCGCTTGCCACCCCCTCTCACGGGGCGTAGTTTCCGACCCTACATGCCGTACATACAATTCAATGACCAGCAGTACCCCCTGAATACCGCCGAGCTCACTGTCGGCTCGTATGATGGGGCTGCTCTGCGCCTCCCGGGCGACGACCCGTCTCTGCGTTGCGTTCTGGTGGTCGGTGCCGACGGCACCGGCCTCGTGCGCCGCGGCAGTCCGGACGCCGCGATCTTCGTGAACGGCGTACAGCTCGGCGCAGAGCCAAGTCCGCTCCTGCACGGCGACAGACTGTCTATAGGCGCCAGCGAGCTGCGCTACGGGGACGATGTGAAGGGCGGCAGCACACAGTTCATGTCGAGCATGAACGTTTCCGACGCCCTGAAGGCCAAAGGCAGCGCGCCCAAGAAGCCGACGACGGCCACCGGCGGACGGCTCGTCTCACTGGTCGATGGACGAGAGTATCCCGTTCCGGACGCCGGCGTTCTGTTCGGACGTGAGATCGGCAACGACATCGTCATTGCCTCCACCGATGTGTCGCGAAAGCACGCGCAAATTGCGCCAGGCGAGGGCGGCTACGTTCTGACCGATCTGAGCACGAACGGCCTGACGATCAACGGAGCGAAAGTCGACACAAAGCAGTTGCTGGGCCGCGGCGACGTCATCAAGATCGGCCCCGAGGAATATCGGTTCTACGCGGACGTGGCGAAGGAGCCGCTGGCCGCGGTCGCCACGGCGCCAAGCGAAATAGTGCCTGAGGTGGAACAAGAACATGTCCCCGCGGCGAGCGCACCCCCATTGGTGCCGGAAGCGGCGCCTGCGCCCGTCGCGGCGGACATAACGTTCGGACTCGGCGGATTCGACATGCCGCAGATCGACATGACCGTGATCGATCTCGAGGACGCGATGGCCGCGGCGTCGCCCAAGGTATCGCCGCCGCCCGAGCCCGCTCCCGCGTTCGCGCCCTCCGCAGCAGCGGCCGCTCCGCCCGCCGTGCCGGTTGCACAAGCGCCGGCCCGGCAGACACCCGCATCCGAGGCTGCAGCAACGCCCGCGCAAACGCGCCAGCCGATGGCGACGCTCGAGGTCATCAACGAAGGGCCCATGAAGGGAACGAAGTTCGAGATTTTCACACCCCTCACAAACGTCGGACGCGGACCTCACAACGACGTGTCGCTGAACGACGAGAGTGTTTCCGATTCGCACGCGAAGATTCTCAAGCGCGACGGATCGTGGTGGCTCGTGGATCAGGGCTCGACGAACGGCAGCTATCTCGGCGGGAAACGCGTGCAGGGTGAGCAGCAGATCATGGGCGCGCCCGATGTGCGCTTCGGCAGCATCAAGATGATGTTCCGGTCAACGCCGGTTCCCGCGGAAGACGATGCGAAGGGAACGAAAGCGATCGCGGCGTTCGGTGTGGAAGCCGCAAAGAAACTCGCCGAGAAGAAGCGCGCCACGCAGGCCGCCGCCGCTCCTGTGGAAACGGCTCAGGTGCCGGCCGAAAAGAAAAAAGGTTGTATGGCGATGATCGCGTTCCTGATCGCGCTCGGCGCGGCGGGAGCATCCATGATGGCCATCCTGTTCACCATCAGGGGTTGATCCGTGCAACTCGCCGTTGGAGCCCGTTCAGATGTTGGCATGATTCGCTCGGGGAACGAGGATAATTTCTTCGCCGAGGCGGATGAGCGTCGCGGAGTGTTCGTGGTCGCCGATGGCATGGGCGGTCACGCCGCGGGCGAAGTGGCGAGCGAAATGGCCGTGCAGATCGTCGCTCGGCATTTGCTGCCGATTGCGAGCGTGCTCGACGCCGGCGCATCGGAGAAGCTCGCGCAGGCCATGCGCGATGCGAACCGCGCGATTTACGATCGCATGCTGGCCGAAGTGGACAAGCAGGGAATGGGAACGACGGCGAGCGTGCTCGTGCTCTCCGACAACCAGTTCCTCATTGGGCAGATCGGCGACTCGCGCATTTATCTCCTGCGCGACGGCGCGCTCAGCCAGCTCACGAAAGATCATTCGTATGTGCAGGAACAGGTCGACGCGGGGCTGCTCACGCCGGAGCAGGCGAGGTACCACCCGTACAGCAATGTGATCACCCGCTGCGTGGGCGCGAGCGAGACGGTCGAGGCGGATATCTACGCTGGCGAGATGAGGCCGGGCGATGTGTTTCTCGTCGCGAGCGACGGTCTCACCGGCATGGTTGACGATCGCCGCCTTCAGGCAATGCTGCTCGCGCGCTCCGGGCCGGGCCGCATTGTGGATGCGCTGATCGCGGAAGCGAACGGGCGCGGCGGATTGGACAACATCACGGCGATCGTGGTTCAGGTTGCCACGGTGGATTCGCCGGCGTCGAGTGGCTGAAGAGCGGGTTGAAGAAACCGTAGCTTCGGTCGCGGATCTGTACCTCGGAAATATTCTGTTCGCGATTGAGCGGTGCGCGCTCGCACTGGATGCGGAAGGTAAACCGGCGGATGCGGCATTCTACCGCGGGATTGGGCGGAAGTTGGCCGAGGCTCGGGGCAGGGAAAAAGCGAAACCCGAGTAGCTGGGTTCAGCTGTCAGCTAGCATCGCCTGCAGCTCAACCCACTCGATCTTCGCCCGCTCTCGCGTGAACACCCGCAGATACCGAGCCGATCGATACAGCTGCTCGGCGAGAACCGGCAAATCGATCGCGCCCGGAATCCCTTCCTGCGTCAGCCGGTGCACCGAGCCATCGCGAGACAGCACCGGAATATCGAGCCCCAGCATCTGCGTTTTCGCAGGGAAATCGAGCAGAACTTCCCCCGCCTTCAAGCCGAGTTTCGCGGCGATCGCGATCTCCGCGCGCCGCGCACGCTCGTGGTCGTCCGCGATCCACTCGAGCGAATCCATCGGCAGCGCCGCGGCGGGCGCTTCGAATGCGCGCTTGTAGAGGCGCCGCGCGAGAAGATCGTCGCGCAGCGAACTCACCGAGCCATCGGCCGTCTTCTGGAGCCCTGACAGCAGCCCCTCGTCCGTAAAGCGTGCGAGCGCCGCAATTTCGAGATCTCGCACCTCAAGCGCTCTCGAAACCATCCGCTTGTACATCGCCGTGGCGCTGCGAACAGCATGATGCCAATAGACATTTCTGTACATCTGATACTTCGCAAAGAGCAGTGACTCGAGCGCGGACAATCCTTTCGTGCGCACGCCGATCCCGCGCCGCCTTGTGGTGGGATCGTCGAGCACCACGAGCGCATGCATCAGCCGGTCCTCGTCGATCTCGCCGTACGGCACGCCGCACATGAGTGCGTCGCGTTTGAGATAATCCATTTTATCGAGATCGAGCGAGCCGGAGATCAGGCCTTGTAGCGGACTCGTGCTCGCGCCGCAGATCAAATCGTAAATGCGCTCGGGCGCGTCCGCCGAGATCGTTTCGCGCAGAATCGCCGCGATCTCCCCAGTCGTGATAAGTGGCTGAGATATTTCTTCGTGGTGGGGAACACCGATCTCCTCAAGCGCGTGCGAAAACGGATAGTGCCCGACGTCGTGCAGCAGCGCAGCCGCGGCAATCACGGCGCTCTCGTCCGCGGCCACTCCCTCCAGATCACCCGTTTCCCTCAGCCGCGCGAGCGTTCTGCGCGCGAGGTGATACGCGCCCAGCGCATGCTCGAATCGCGAATGCGTCGCGCCGGGGTACACGAGGTGTGCGAGGCCGAGCTGGCGCACGTAACGCAACCGCTGAACGACGCTCGTGTCGAGCAATCGTTCGGCGGTTGCATCAACGCGGATATTGTTCCAGAGCGGATCCCGGATGAACGTCATCGGGGAATCCCGTCAGCCCTTCGGACCCGCCGCGAGAATCTTTTCCGAAACTGCCGAGCCGAATTTCTTGATGTTCTCACGGAACATTCCCGCGAGTTTTGCGGCCTGCGCGTCGTACGCCGCGGGATCCTTCCATGTCGACCGCGCGTCGAGCACGCCGGCTGGCACGCCTCCGATGACCGTCGGGACGTTGAGGCCGAACACCGGATCCGTTTTTGTCGCGACGTCATCCAGTGTGCCCGCGAGCGCCGCGCGCACCATCGCGCGCGTCAGCGAGAGCTTCATGCGCGCGCCGGTTCCGTATGCCCCGCCGCTCCAGCCTGTGTTCACCAGCCACACGTGCGCATCGGCGTGCTTCGTGAGCAGTTCGCCGAGCATGTTCGCGTACTTGGTCGGATGCCAGACGAGGAACACCGCCCCGAAGCAGGCGCTGAACGTCGCCTGCGGCTCCGTCACGCCGCGCTCGGTGCCGGCGACCTTTGCCGTATAGCCCGAGAGGAAATAGTACATCGCCTGCTCGCGCGTGAGCTTCGCGATTGGCGGCAGCACTCCAAATGCGTCCGCGGTCAGGAACACCACGTTCTTCGGATGTCCGCCGCGACCGCTCGGCACATGATTGCGGATGTACGGCAGCGGATAGCAGGCGCGGGTGTTCTCCGTGATCGCCTGGCTTTCGAATTTCACCTTGCGCGTGTTGGGATCGAGCTCGACGTTCTCGAGCACCGTGCCGAACATCTGCGTCGTGGCGAAAATATCGGGCTCCTGCTCCGGCGAGAGATTGATCACCTTCGCGTAGCAGCCGCCTTCGAAGTTGAACACGCCGTTCTCGCTCCAGCCGTGTTCGTCGTCGCCAATCAGACCGCGCTCGGGATCCGCGGAGAGCGTCGTCTTGCCGGTTCCCGAGAGGCCAAAAAACAACGCCGTGTCGCCCTGAGGACCGATGTTCGCGGAACAGTGCATCGAGAGCACGCCCTGCTTGGGGAGCAGATAGTTCATGACGGTGAACATCGATTTCTTGAGTTCGCCGGCGTAGCGGGTGCCGCCAATGAGAATCATCCGCTTCGCGAGGTTCAGCACGATAAACGTCGTCGACTTCGTGCCGTGCCTGGCGGGATCGCCCTGGAACTCCGGCGCATGGAGAATCGTGAAATTCGGCGCGAACGCAGCCAGCTCGGCCATTTCAGGGCGAATGAACATGTTGCGGACGAAGTTCGCGTGCCACGCGTTCGGGGTGACGTAGCGGCACGAGAGACGGTACGCCGGATCGGCGCCGCAGTAGAGATCCTGCACAAAAAGTTCGTCGCGCGCGTCGAGATACGCGCGCACCTCGGCCGCGATCACCTCGAACTGTGCTTCGGTCATCGGCTGATTGACCGCGCCCCAGTCGACGTCGTGCTCCGACGCTGCGTCCTTGATCACGAACTTGTCCTTCGGCGATCGGCCCGTGTGCGGCGTCGTCACCGCAACAAACGGACCCATGTCGGCCAACTCGCCCTCGCCGCGGCGAATGGCGGCCGCGACGAGTTCGGGCGGCACGAGATTCCAGCGGACCTTCCCCTGTGGCGAAAGTCCCTGGGACTTCAGGCCGTTCGTGCTCTCGCGCGACGGCGCAGCTGCTGATGACATGGTGTGGACTCGAGTAGTCGTGTGTCGGTTTTGGAGGATCAGCGCGTGGCGGCGGCGGTCTCGAACTCGCCGGTGGTCACGCGCGCGGCTTCGGAACTGGCGCGGACGCGCCACTGTGCATCGATAACGGCGACTGCCGCCATGTTCACGATCTCCTGCACGTCGGCGTCTTGTTCCAGTACATGTACGGGGTGCGCCATGCCGACGAGAATGGGGCCGATCGCGGTGGCCCCGCCCAGCTGCGTGAGCAGTTTGTAGGCAATGTTTCCCGCGCTCAGATTCGGAAAAATCAGAACATTTGCCGCTTCCTTGAGAGTGCTGAACGGATAGCGGCCCGAGAGAATGTCCGTGCTGAACGCGGTGTCGGCCTGCATTTCGCCGTCTACCACGAGCTGAGGCCGGCGCTCGCGCAGGATTCGCACCGCATCCGCCATTTTTTGAGCCTGCGGATGTTTCACCGACCCGAAATTCGAGAACGAAAGCATCGCGACTTTCGGAACCTGGCCGAAATTCGTGACGAGCCCGCTCGCCGAAATCGCGATTTGCGCGAGCTGTTCGGCGGTGGGATCGATGTTGACGGTTGTGTCTGCGCAAAAGATCACGTGCTTGTCGAACACGAGCATGTAGAGGCCGCTGGCGAGACCGACGACCGGATGCGGGCCGATCACCTCGAGCGCGGGCCGGATCGTTTCGGGATAGTGCTTGTTGAGTCCGCCGATAACGCCTTCCGCGTCACCCGCGGCGACCATCACGCTGCCGAAATAAATTCCCTTGTAGAGCAGCTGGTGCGCTTGTGCGAGCGAAAGGCCCTTGCGCTGGCGGCGCTGAAAGAGAATCTGCGCGTAACGCTCACGGTGCTTGGACGTTCCGGGATCTTCAATCCGGATGCCGTTGAGCGAGATGCCGTTTTCTTCTGCGATCTCCTTGATCTTCTTCGAGCGTCCGAGGAGAATCGGATGCGCCACGCCCTCATCCACGAGCATCTGCGCCGCGCGCATGATCTTGAGTTCCTCGCCTTCGGCGAAGACCACGCGCTTGGGATCGTGCTGTGCGCGATTGATAATCCCGCGCATGATGCCGCGCGCGCGTCCGAGCCGCGCTTCGAGCACATCGCGGTACGTCTCGAGATCGATGAACTCTTTCGCGACGCCGCTGGCAACGGCCGCCCATGCAACCGCAGGAGCGACCCAGAGCAGCACCCGGGGATCGAACGGGAAGGGAATCAGATATTCCGCGCCGAACTTCACCGACTTGAGTCCGTAAAGCTGGCTCACGCTGTCCGGGACGTCCTCTTTGGCGAGCGCGGCGAGCGCGCGCGTCGCGGCCATTTTCATTTCCTCGTTGATCTCCGTGGCGCGTACGTCGAGCGCGCCGCGGAAAATGAACGGAAAACAGAGGACGTTGTTGATCTGGTTGGCGTAGTCGCTGCGTCCGGTCGCGATGATCGCGTCGTCGCGCACGCTGCGCACTTCGTCGGGAAGAATTTCAGGAACCGGATTTGCGAGCGCGAAGATGATCGGGTTCGTGGCCATCCTTTTGATCATGTCGGCGGTGACGGCGCCAGCGGCCGAGAGACCGACGAACACATCGGCGCCCTCGAGCGCGTCCTTGAGGCTGCGCGCGCTCGTCTTGCGGCGGAAGCGATCCTTGTACGGATCCGAGTGGCCCACGCGGCCCTCGTAGATGACACCTTCCCTGTCGCACATCAGGATGTTGTCGCGGTTCACGCCGAGCCGCACGTAATGCTCCGCGGTCGAGATCGCCGCGGCGCCCGCGCCGGAGAACACGACCCTCACCTGGTCGATTTTCTTTTCGACGACTTCGAGCGCGTTGAGCAGCGCCGCGCCGGAAATAATTGCGGTGCCATGCTGATCGTCATGAAAAACCGGAATTTTCATGGTCTTTCGCAGCGTCTCTTCAATCAGGAAGCAATCCGGCGAGCGAATGTCCTCGAGGTTGATGCCGCCCACCGTGGGCTCGAGCAGCTGGCAAAACCGGATCACATCCTGCGGATTTTCAGAGCCGACTTCGAGGTCGAATACATCGAGATCAGCGAATTGCTTGAAGAGATTTCCTTTCCCTTCCATGACCGGTTTTCCGGCCAGGGCGCCGATATTTCCGAGGCCTAAAACAGCCGTTCCATTGGTCACGACGGCGACCAGATTCCCTTTGGACGTATAGAGATAGGCGTCGTCGGGGTTGTTCTTGATTTCCATGCAGGGCTCGGCCACGCCAGGGGAGTAGGCGAGGCCGAGATCCCGCTGATTGGTCAGCGGTTTGGTGGGGACGACGGCGATTTTGCCGGGGCGGCCCTGACGATGGTATTCGAGGGCGTCTTCGCGCTTAGTCATGTGGTCCGAAAGTTAGCCTCTCGGAGGGGGTTCTGACACCTTCTCTGGGACTGGAACTGCCACGGCAGAGTGAGTCTGAGTGACAGGGGACAGAACGGGAAAGGCAGAGTGAGTCTGAGTGACAGGGGACCGAACGGGAAAGGCAGAGTGAGTCTGAGTGACAGGGGACAGAACGTGCCAATGCGTTTTCTGTCCCCTGTCACTCAGACTCACTCTGCCGTGGCAGTGGCAGTTACACCTCGAGGCGATCCCCCGGCCGCGCCGCCATCTCATACAGCACCGGCATCAAAAACACAGAAATAAGCAGCCGCGAGAACAACCCTCCAACGATCACCAGCGCAAACGGCCGTTGCGAATCTGTTCCCACTCCCGTCGCCAGTGCCGCCGGCAACAATCCGAACGCCGCCACCAGCGCCGTCATCATGATCGGCCGCAGGCGCAGCATGGCCGCATCTCTCGTCGCCTCTGCAATCGACTTGCCATCGAGCCGCAGTTCGTTCGCATACGAGATGTAGACCACCGCCGTTTGCACCGAAACGCCAAACAGCGCGAGAAATCCGATTCCCGAGCTCACCGAGAAATGCGTTCCCGTCGCCACGAGCGCGAGCATGCCGCCAATCGGTCCCGAGAGAATTACACCGAGCACCGTAATCACGGGAAACTTCGCGTTCTGATAGAGCGAGAAGAGCAGCAGGAAAATGAGACCGAACGTGATCGGCAGCACGAACAGCAGCTGCCCGCGCGAGGACGTGTACTCCTCGTATTCGCCGCCCCACACCACACTGAATCCCGTCGGCAGTTTGATCGCCTTGGCGACCTGCGCCTGTGCGTCCTGCACGGCACCCGCGAGATCGCGGCCCTGTACGGAATACTGAATGCCGATGTACCGGCCATTGTTTTGCCGGTAGATCAGCGCGGCGCCATCGGCCTGCTGAATTTTCGCGACCTCGCGCAGCGGCACCTGACTTCCCGATGGCGTGGCGACGAGAATATTTCCGATGGCTTCAGGCGTGCTCCGGAACCGCTCCTGCAATCGGACCACGAGATCAAACGTCTGCTCGCCCTGCACGACCTGTGTTGCCGCGCCGCCGCCGATCGCGGCCTCAATCAATCCGTTGATGGTCGCTGCGCTGAGGCCGTAGCGCGCGAGTTTGGCGCGATCGACCGTCACCGTGAGCGAAGGCTGGCCGAGCTCCTGCACGAGCGTGACATTCGTGATGCCGCGGACTTTCTCGAGCAGATGCTTCACCTCGAGCCCCTTCGTCTGCAGCACGGTGAGATCCGTGCCGAAGACTTTCACGTCGAGCGCACTCTTGAGACCGGTCTCGGCTTCGTCGACGGCGTCTTCGGCGGGCTGCGTGTAGTTGAACACGATGCCCGGGAATGCCGCGAGCTTCTTGCCGACCTCGGCGATGAACTCAGGCTTGGTGCGATACGCGCCGGTCCACGTGCTGTACGGCTTGAGCCCCACGTAGAACTCTGCGTTGTAGAAACCCGTCGGATCCGTCCCGCCGTCGTCGCGCCCGTGCTCGGATGCGACGTCGAGGACTTCGGGAAACGATTTCAAAATCTTGCGCACCTGCGGCACGATCTTCGCCGATTCCTCGAGCGAGATCGTGTACGGCATCGTCGCGCGCACCCAGAGCGCGCCCTCGTCGAGCTTCGGCATGAACTCGCCACCCACGCCGAGCGAGAGGATCACCGATACGACGAAGAGCGTCACACTGCCCCACACGACGGCCGCACGATGCCTGAGACTCCAGTCGAGTCCGCGGCGGTAGCGCTCCTTGATCCACTCGAATGCGGCGTTGCGTCTTTCTTCGACGCCTCGGCGCATCACCCAGAGGCAGAGCACAGGCACGAGCGTGAGCGTGAGGGCGAGCGCGCCGATCAGCGCGAAAATCGTCGTGTCTGCCATCGGCTTGAACAGGCGGCCCGAGGGACCCGAGAGCACGTAGATTGGCAGGAATCCCGCGACGATCACCGCGATCGCATAGACGATCGGGCGGTCCACTTCTGACGCAGCCTGCACGATCGCATCGCGAATCGATATCCCGGACCCCGGATCCCGCTTCGCCAGCTGCCGGTGAATATTCTCGACCATCACCACCGCGCCGTCGACAAGAATACCGAAGTCGATCGCTCCGATCGACAGCAGGTTCGCCGGAATATTCTTGAGATCGAGGCAGATGAACGCAAAGAGCAGCGCGAGAGGAATCGTCGTGGCCACCACGAGTCCGGCGCGAATGTCGAACAGGAAGAACACCAGCACGATCACCACGAGCACGATGCCGCGGAGCAGATTGTCTTCGACCACTCGCGTGGTAAGTCCGATCAAATCCACGCGATCGTAGAACGGGTGGATCTTCACGTCCTTCGGCAGGATGTGGTCGTTCAGTTCTTTCGTTTTCGCTTCGGCAAGTCTGAGGACCGTTTGCGCCTGCTCGCCGGTGCGCATGAGAATCACGCCCTCGACGGCATCATCCCGATCGTTGAATCCGAACTGTCCGAGGCGCGGCGCGAAGCCGATCTCTACAGAACCGATGTCTTTCACCAGCACCGGAATTCCGTTGGACGTCTTGATGACGACATTGGCGATATCCTCGGTGGTGTTCAGCCGTGCGAGTCCGCGCACGTAGTAGAACTGTCCGCCCTCGGAGTAGAATCCGCCGCCCGAGTTGTCGTTGTTTGCGCCGAGCGCCGTCGCGACGTCGGTGATCGCGAGTCCCGCGCCGGCGAGTTTGGCTGGATCAACGAGCACCTGATACTGCATCGTCTGGCCGCCAAGCCCCGCGATGTCCGCAACGCCCGGCACGCTCTTCATCGCCTTCGTGATGATCCAGTCGTTGATGACTTTCAGTTCCATCGCCGAACGGTCCGGACTGTCGAGCGTGTAGCGATACACGAGTCCCGATGGCGAGAAGAGCGGCGAAACGCCCGCCGTCACGCCCGGTGGCAGCGTCGCGTCAGGGAGATGCTCGAATACACGCTGTCGCGCGAAATACGGATCGGTTCCGTCGCGGAACGTCAGGCGGATGTCGGAGAGTCCGTAGAGCGAAACTGAGCGCACGACCTTCACGCGCTCGACTCCATTCATTTCGGTCTCAATCGGCACCGTGACGAGCCGTTCGATTTCCTCAGCCGCATGACCCGGCCACTGCGTTGAGATCTCCACCATCGGCGGTGAAAGATCGGGATACGCATCAACAGGCAGACGTCCGAACGACCAGATGCCGACGCCAATCAGAATGAGTGCGAAGAGCGCGACCAGAATTTGCTGGTCGAGTGCGCCGCGAACAATTCGGTTCGCGAACGATGGCGGCCCGCTTTCGTAGCCCGCCTCCGGAGACCGCCCGATTTCGCTCACTGGTTTTCTGCGAACTGGACGAACAGCGCGCCGTTGCCGACGACCTTCTCGCCTGCGCTGAGGCCGGTCAGAATCTCGTAGCGCTCACCCACGCGATGGCCGAGCGTGACGCGCCGGCGAACGAAGCCGTTGTCGGCCTGCTGCACGAATACGAACGGCAGGTTGTCGTCGTCGCGCAGGACCGCCGCGAGCGGAACGAGCAAGCCGCTTTTTTCCTGCCGCGAATGCACGAGCATCCGCACGAACATGTCGCGCTTGAGCAGCTGTCCCGAATTCTCTGCGACCACGCGAACGCTCGTCGCTTTCGTGCCCGGATCGACGATCGGCGCGACGTAATCCACCACGCCGTGCACCGGTTTCGCCGACGCGTCGGTCATGATATCGACTGCGACGCCGCTCGTGACGAGGCCCACATCGGTGGCATATACGCTCGCCATGACCCACATCGAACTGATATCAGCGATCGTGAACGCGGGAGTGGTGCCAGCCTGCAACAGCTGTCCGGGGTTGATCAGTTTCTCGACCACCGTGCCGGGGATCGTCGCGAGAATCGCACCTTCCACCGGTGTGGTGCGCTTGCCATCACGAATCGCGTAGATCGTCGCATCGTCGAGACCGAGCGACCGCAGCGCAAGCAGTGCGGCGTCGCGGTCGGCATCGGCGCCGGAGCTGTCGGAGCGCGCCTGTTCGAGATCGTTTTTCGAGAGGGCGTCATTCGTGAACAACTCTTCATCGATCTTCAAAATTCGTGACGCGTTGCGCAGCGTCGTCTCCGCCTTTCTGTACGTGCTCACCGCGGCCGCGAAATCCGGCGAGGCAACCGTCGCGAGCGATTGTCCTGCCGTGACATTGGCGCCGAGTGTCGCAATGATTTTCGAGACTGGCCCCGAAACCGGAGAGAGCACCTGCGTCGACTTGTCGCCGTTGAACGCAACAGTGCCCGTGACCTCGATGGTCGGGCGGAACGATTCCGTCGCGAGCGTGACGATCGTCAGCTTGGCGCGCTGTTCGTCGGTGACCTTGAACGACGAAGGCTTCTCGGCCGCGGCGGCGACGGCGGCGTCTGGCTTCGCGCCGCATCCTGAGGAAAGAGCGGCGAGCGTGATGCACGACCACGAAATCGCGGCGCGTGCGAGAATGCGCTTACTCACGGGAATCTCCGGGTGCGTTATTGAGCGTTTTGAGCGGCGCGCCGGCGGCGCGCTCGAGATCGGATTGTGCCGAGTTGGCGGCGGCGAGTGCATCGGCGTACTGGGTTTCAGCCTGGAGCAGCACCGTGCGTGCGGTGAGCACTTCGATCGCAGAAAGTCCGCCGATCGCGTAACTCGTCGTCGCGACGCGGTATGCTTCGCGCGCAGATGGCAGCAGCTGGTCGCGAATGAAAATCACCTGGCGCCGCGCGGCATCCGCGGTTGCATACGCCACGCGAACATCCTGCGCGACGCCCGCCCTGGTATCGCGAAGGGTGGCGCTGAGTTCGAGCTCGCGGTGATGCGTCTCTGCGAAATCGCCTTTCGTGTGCTGCCAGAAAAAGATCGGAATCGGCAGGGTGAGACCGAGATTGTACGTGAGCGGCGCATTGTAGGTGTCGTCGCCAAAATCGCGCTTGGCGCCGGCGGTGATATCGGGTGTGAAGGCCAGCTCTTTCGTGAGCGTGGTGTTGGCCTGGGCCGCGCGAAGCTGTGCCTCGAGTCCTGTGATCTCCGGACGCGTGCGCAGCGCCGTCTGCTCGATCACCTGTACGCTCGGCGGTTCGTCCGGCGCGCTGAGAGAATCCGTCGCGAGAATCGGAAGGCCGAGCGGGCGTCCGAGTGTGCGATTGAGCGCGGCCTCTGCATTGGTAACATCGCGCGCGTTGCCGATGAGATCGTTGTCGGCCGACGCGAGGCTCACTTGCGCGTTGATCACGTCGAGCCGCGCGACGCTGCCCGCATTAAACCTTGCCTGCGTGCGCTGCAGAAAATCTGCGGCGAGCTGGCGAGCTTCTGTCAGGTCACGCCGGTGCAGCCGCGTCACGAGGACGGAATCGTACGTGCGCCCCGCCTGCGATGTGATCAACTGTTGAATCAGGCGGAACTGCGCTTCTGATGTATGAATGTTTTCGTTTCCGATTCGGTTCCGCAGGCGGAATTTGTCGGGGAAGGGAACGACGAGTCCCAGGTTCACCGCGCGCGATGGCGCGGAGCCGACATCGCGGAAGCGGCCGAGCGAGTCGAGCGTTCCCGAAAGTGTGGGATCGGGAATTGCGATCAGCTCGACGCGCTGCGCGCGCACCTGGAATGTCTGCTCCCGCGCGATCTCCAATTGAGGATTCGAGAGGAGCGACATGGCTATGGCCTGTCGTCTGGTGACCCGCAGGGTGTCCGCGGCGGCATCGCCTCCGACGGCCTGAGGACGCTGTTGTGCGGATGCCGAGCCGACCGTGAGTGATCCCACGAGTACCAGCGCGGTCATCCAATTGGATGTTCGCATGCGTTCCCTGAATTGTTTTCTTCGTTTTTGCGGATGTGCAGCGCGCCCGCTTGTGGGAGTGCCGCGTCGAACCCCGGAGCCGCCCGCGAAATACGCCTGGGCGGCGGTGAGCTTAGCTCAGAACCGGCGGGGCTCGAGGGAGCGTGGTCGGAACAACGTGACGGCCCGGCGCGAAAATCGCTTCGCGAGCGGCCAAGCCGTCCAGCCGATCGCTGCTGATCGGCGGGCACGCCGTCGCGGGCGCGGAATGCAGCGAACGCACCGCGCCCACCGCGCACGTGGCTTCGTCGTGCTGATATTTATGCTGCGCGCCCTGTTCCTCTGCATGCGCACCGATCCGCCCTTTTTCGCTCGGTTCGAGCAATGGCGCGGCCGTGATCGCTCCTTGCAGTGCGACAAGCACGGCGAGGCCGATCCGGCGGCGCCAACTCGAACGTCGGCGAAGGGGGCTGGGAATGGCGTTCATGGAATCATGGAGGGTACGCAGTCGGCGGCCTAAACGCTAGAGAATGGGGTATCACTACCCTATTATGCCTCTCATGCGCCGTTTGTTCGCCCTGGCAGTCCTCGTCCTCTACTGCGCCTGCTCCGGCGGCGGAGCCCCTGCCGGCCCCGGCGGCGGCACGGGAACCGTCGCGTCGGTGGCGGTCAGCTCGTCGGCTGGCACGTCGATTTTCATTGGCGCGACGCTGAATCTCTCGGCCACCGCGATGAACTCCACCGGCGGTGTCATCACGGGCAAGACCGCCACGTGGAGTTCGTCGAACAGCGTGATCGCGACGGTCTCCTCCACCGGCGTTGTGACGGCGATTGCCGCGGGGATTGCGACGATCAGCGCGAAGGTCGATACGATCGTCGGCTCGACGGCGGTGATCGTTTCGGCAACATCGGCGCAGCTCAGCTGCACGAGTGTCACGCCGCTCGCGATGAACGTCGGCGATGTGCGCGTGCTCTCCGGCATCGAACGCTCGAATCTCTGTTTGGGCGGCGGCGCGGGCTCCGAGTACGTGCTGATCCCGCTCAACACCAGTCTCGATACCACCACAGCCTCGACGCAGTTCACCCTGACCTCAACGAACACCGTCGCGGTTGCGAACGCGCCTTCGCCGCTGATTCTCGCGCATGGCGGAACGGGCGCTGCTCATGGATTCTCGCGCGATCTCGAGTTCGAGCGCGAGCTGCATGACCTGGAGCGTCGCGAACTCACGCCGAAAATGCACGCGGCCAGGGGCGGCAGTGTTTCGCCTTCGCGCATGTTTTCGCCGGGAGGCATCAGCCGGATCACTGGAGTGCCGGCGTCGCCGACGGTCGGTCAGATCATTTCGCTCAACGGCTCGCTCAGCAGCTGCACCTCGCCGGCGATGCATGGTGCGACGATCGTCGCGATCTCGTCGCGCGCGATCATCGCCGTCGACACGCTCGCGCCACCGAACGGTTTCACCACCGCGGACTATCAAAATTTTGCCATCACGTTTGACACGCTCGTATTCCCGATTGATACGCTGAACTTCGGCGTGCCGTCGGACATCGATGCGAATGGCCGCGCGGTGCTCTTCTTTTCGCCTCTCGTCAATCAGATCTCCGTGCGCGGCTCGGGATCGTATGTCGGCGGTTTCTTCTACAAGCGTGACCTGTTTCCGCCCACCGTTCCCACCGCGAAGCTCGATGCCTGCGCCGGCAGCAACAACGGCGAGATGTTCTATCTGCCCGTTGTGGATGCCGCGCAGCAGTACAACGAGTTTTTCGCGAACAAGGCAGTCGCCACCAGCCAGATGATCACGACGTTCGTGCACGAGTTTCAGCATTTGATCAACGCGTCGCATCATATCAGCAACGCGAATCAGCAGAGCTTCGAGGAATCGTGGCTCGATGAAGGAATGGCCATCGCGGCGCAGGAGCTGCTCTACTTTCGTGTCGCCGGTTTTGGTCCCCGGCAGCGGCTCACCGCGGCGAACATCACGACCGGCGGCAACGCGAACGGCACGGAGTCCGACATTTTCCAGGCATACGGCATTCAGGGAATGCAGAATCTGCAGGTCTATCTGCAGACGACTCAGACCCGCACGCCGTACGACAACGTGCAGAACGTCGCGAGCAATGGCGCGGCGTGGCAGTTCCTTCGCTATGTGCTCGACAATACCACGGGAGCACAGCCGGCCTTCACGCGCGCGCTCGTGAACGGCAGCTCGATCGGGTATCAGAATCTCACGGATACGTTCTCCGGCGCGATTCCCGCGTGGAGCCAGATATACCAGCAGTGGGTCGTTGCGCAGTATCTCGACGGAACGGGCATCACGTCGAATCCGGCGTATGCGTTCCAGAGCTGGAATTTCCGCGATGTCATGGCGCACGCCGTGACGAGCCTCGGCGTCTTTCCTCTCGTGACGCGCACCCTGCTGCCCACGACGACTGTTTCGATGACGCTGCGCGGCGGCGCAACCGGCTACATCCGCTTTCGCGTGAATTCCGGTCTCACGGCGCAGATTGCCCCAGCGCTCACCCTCTCCGGCTCCGTCTCCATGGCGCTGGTCAGGACTTTCTAGCTAAGGTTCAGAGCTCAGAGTTCAAGCACATTGGTCATTGGTCGGCAGTTTGAAAGCTATCTGTTCAAAGCTTGGCGCCTGGAGTCTTCAAAGCCGAAAGCTGTGAACAACCGAAAGCTTCGTGCTTTGAACAGATAGTAATGACACTGCCAAACTGTGAACTGTGAACCGTGAACTTGAACTAGGACCTTTGAATTTCTTCTAGCTGGCTGAGGTTCAGCTTCTTCCGAAAGCCAATGAGCATTCGGCGAACTTCAATTACATCTGCCTTTCTCGCTTCGAAGAGGGGAGCCGGGATTATCTCGACAGCAACGGCGAACTGCAGATGAGACTCGAGTTCCGAGCATGAGCCGATGGCCATCTGCAGGAATCGAGCGAAGTCGGCGTCGGAACCGCGACCAGTCCCCTCGGCGATGTTCGCAGGAATTGATTCGGCCGCGCGGCGAATCTGCGAAAGTCTTGCATGAGTCGAAGGTACGGAGGCACAGCGCAGATTGCGTGACCACCGCATTGCTGCGCGTACCCTCCGACTGCGAGGGAGTTTTGAAGCTCAGGGGTCAAGTTCATCGGTCACGGTTTGGCGGTGTCATAGGTATTTTTTCAAAGCCGTGAGCTATGGAAACGGAAAGCCTTGAGCTCTGAACAGATAGCTATGACGCTGCCAAACCGTGAACCGTGACCTCGAACTCCGACCCGTGAACCTCACGGCGGGCACCGCGAGGATGCGTGACCGGTCCCCTCCGACTGCGGTTGTCTCAAAGCTCGGGGGTCAAGTTCATTGGTCATGGTTTGGCGGTGTCGCAGCTATTTTTTCAAAGCCGTGAGCTGGGGAAACCGAAAGCCTTGAGCTCTGAACAGATAGCTATGACGCTGCCAAACCGTGAACCGTGACCTCGAACTCCGACCCTTGAACCTCACGGCGCGGCACAAATCCTCACTTTTTTGATCGCAGCCACTCGAGCGGATCCACCGCTCGCTGCCCCGGTCGCATTTCGAAATGCAGATGCGGCTCCATATCGGGATCCGATTTTCCAACCGTGCCGATGGCCTGGCCCTTCGTAACCTTCGTCCCTTTCGCGACGAGGATCTTTCCGAGCGAGCTATAGATCGAGTAGTCGTTGCCGCCGTGCTGCACGACGACCGTGCGCCCGTACGTCCCGAAGCTCTCGTCGACGAGCGCTACCGTTCCCGCGCTCACCGTCTTCACCGGCGTTCCCTCGGCCGCCGCAATGCCGATGCCGTTCCAGCGAGTGGTGGTGTTGTTGGGATTGATCAGGCGGCCGAACTGATACAGAATGGTCCCTTCGACCGGCCAGTCGAGGCGGCCCAAGTCTGCGGTCTTTAGCGTGCTGCTCGAAACGACGGCGCTGCCGCCTCGCCCTTCGGAGCGCCGGCGCTCGACCTCCAGCGCCGCGATCACCGAACCGAGCCGCACTTCGTCCTTCGCGATCTGCGCGAGGCGGCTCTCGGTCTGCTGCTGTTTTGCCTGCGCCCGCGCGAGACTGCGGCCGCGCGCCTCGTCGAGCGTGCGCAGGTGCTTCTCTTCTTCGGCCTTCTGCTGGCGCGAACTCTCGACGTCGTACTTGAGCGTCACGAGCGTCAGCCGCTGGTTCGAGATCTGCGCGCCGAGCGCCTCCACGCGGTGCACGAGCGCGCGGTCGCGTTGCGCCACAAGGTGCAGATACTTGTACCGGGCGACCAGCTCGCCAAACGACTGCGCCGAGAGCATTGCTTCCGCCGAATACAGCGCGCCGCGTTTATAAATCTCGCGGACGCGATTGCGAAGTGTGGCCCGCTTGATCGCGAGTTCATCCTGCGCGCGCATCAGGTTGGCGGTGGCCTCGTTCTCTTCGTCGGAGAGTACCGTGAGCTGTTTGTCGAGAGTGCGCACGGCGCGCGCGGTGGCGTCGGCCTGGCGTTCGATGTTGGTGCGCTCTTCGGAGAGGTCGTGGACGGTGGACTGCAGTTCGCGGCGGCGTTTTTCGAGATCGGCGCGTTCGCGGCGAATTTTTTCCAGTTCGTCCTTTTCGGCCCTGAGGCGATCGGCGGCGGATTGCGCTGAGCCCGCTTGAGCCTCGATTCCGCCGTGCGGCAACAACAGCAGCACTGTCAGGCACCAAATGACGGTACCGAGCCGTCGGTGCGAACGGCGAGGTGACACTAGACGTCGCGGAGGTGACGGCCGACAGAAAATGCGCTGCCAATCAGACCGATCAGCGCGCCGGCTATCACGCCGAGTACCGCGTATTTTGCGTCGAAGAACTGCGCGGTGAACACGAGTTTCCCCATCAGCGAATTCGCGAGCCACGTGAGCAGCAGGGCGAGCAGTCCGCCGAGCGTGCCCTTGAGCACGCCTTCTATAAGGAATGGAGCGCGAATGAATCCGTCCGTCGCGCCAACCACGCGCATGATCGCGATTTCGCGGGCGCGCGCGAGAACCGCCATGCGGATCGTGGAGCCGATGATGATGATCGCGACGCCCGCGAACGTGAGGCCGAGCACGGCGCCCGCGAGCGTGGCGATGGTGCGAATGCGATACAGCTTCTGCACCCACTCCTCGCCGTAGCGCACGTCGTCGACGAACTCGTAGTTCTTGATGCGGTCGGCGACCGTCTTCACGGTCATTGGATCACGGTGGCCTTCCTTCAACCGCACGTCGATCGAAGCGGGAAGAATCCCGGCCTCGAACACATCGCTAAACTCGCCAAGTTCCTTGCGCGCGCGAACGAGCGCCTCGGCCGGCGAGACGAGCTTCACCGTCAGCACCTCGGGGAACGCCGCGATATCGCCGAGCGCGGCGCTGGTGGCTTCCGCGTTGGTCCCGTCAACCACAAAGGCGCGGATCTCAACGCGCTCCTCGAGCTGGCTGAGCTGCGTGCGAATATTCAGCGCCACGAGTCCGAACAATCCAAACGCAAAGAGCGAGAATGCAATCGTCGTGACGCTGAGCACGCTCAGCACCGGCGCGCGTTTGAAGGCGAGAAATGCCTCGCGCCAGGCGAGCCTCACAGCTGCTCCGTGCCGTTCGAGGGCCCGGTCTGTTCCGCCGAGTCAAATACAATAGCGCCGTGATTCATTTCGATCGTGCGGCATTCCGCGCGGCGAATCAGTTCGAGATCGTGGGTGGCCATGATGACCGCGGTGCCGCTCGCGTTGATTTCGCGGAGCAGCTGGAACACGCCGCGCGTCGCGCGGTCGTCGAGGTTGCCCGTCGGCTCGTCGGCAATGAGCAGCACGGGATCGTTGGCGAGCGCGCGCGCGATCGCCACGCGCTGCTGCTCGCCGCCCGAGAGTTCCCGCGGCAGGGCTGTCGCCTTGGAGGCGAGTCCGACCTGGCCGAGCAGGCGGCTCACTTTCGGGCCGATCGCCGCGGGCGTTGCGCCGGTCACCTCGAGCGCAAATGCGATGTTCGCCTCAACGGTTCGATCTTCGAGCAGCCGGAAGTCCTGGAATACCACGCCCATCTTGCGGCGCAGCTTCGGAACGTCGCGGCCGCGAATCGTCACGGAGCTGACCCCGCTGACCTTCACCTCACCGGTGGTCGGCCGCTCCTCGAGAAAGACCAGCTTGAGAATTGTGCTCTTGCCGGCTCCGCTCGGTCCGGTGAGAAAAACGAACTCTCCTTTTGCAACATGGAACGACACGTCTTGCAGCGCGACGCCGGTGCGCGGGAATTCCTTGAAGACGTGAGTGAATCGGATCATCCCTTACTTTAACGCCTGTTCGATATCCGCGATGATATCGTCGGCATCTTCGATGCCCACACTGACGCGCAGAAAACCGTCCGGAATGCCGATCCGCGAGCGTTCCTCACTCGTCATCGCCGCGTGCGAGGTGTAGCGCGGTTCGCAGATGAGCGAGTCCACACCGCCGAGGCTCGCGGCGTGCGTGATGAGCTTCAGCTTGCGCAGAAACTTCTCCGTCGCCTTGCCGCCGCCCGAGAGTTCGATCGCGAGCATGCCGCCGAATCCGTCGAGCATGGCGCGCGCGATCTCGTGGTCCGGATGATCCGACAATCCGGGATAGTGCACGCGCTTGATCTCTTTGCGGTCCGAGCACCAGTTGGCGATTCGCATGGCGTTGTCGTTCTGCCGGCGCACCCGCACATCGATCGTCTTGAGTCCGCGCTCGAGCAGCCACAGCGCAAACGGATCTGGCGTCTGGCCCCAGACCATTTCCTTCTGCAGCACTTCCTGTATGTAACTCTCTGTGCCTGCCACGACGCCGGAGAGCACGTCGTGGTGGCCGTTCAGATATTTGGTGGCAGAGTGGATGACCACATCGGCGCCATGTTCGATCGGACGAAAGTTGACCGGACTCGCGAAGGTCGAATCCACGACCAGCGCGAGTCCGATTTCTTTCGTGAGATACGAAATCGGCCGCAGGTCGAGCACGCGGCAGGTGGGATTGACCGGCGACTCGACAAAAATGGCGCGCGTTTCCTTGCGCAGCCGTTTGCGCCACGCGCGCGGCTCGAGCGGATCCACGAGCGTGACGTCGATCCCGTGCCGATTGAACTCTTCGGTGAGCAGCCGGTGCGTGCCGCCATAGATGTACGCGCTCGCCAGCAGGTGATCGCCGGGCCGGAGCAGCGCGAGCATCGCGCACGCGGTCGCGCCCATGCCGCTGCTCAGCACGAGCGACGCCTCGGCGCCTTCGAGCATCGCGATTCTCTTCTGCACGCGCTCCGCGTTCGGCGTGTTGCCATAGCGCGTGTATTTGAGATTCGCGGCCGTGCCGACCTCCTGCACGTAGTTCACCGATTGCACGAGCGGCGAGACAACCGGATCGCCCGCGTGGCGCGCCTCGGAGCCGCCGTGAATCGCGATGGTCGAAAGGGATTTGTGTGTTTTCTTCTTGCTCATCGGAACGGTCTCCTCACGTGCTGGTTTTCGGCACGGTCAGTACGGGACGGTCGGACTCCACTTTGATCAGCCGCACGATCTCGGTTGTTGCGAGGCCGGCGATATCGCGGGCGACGACGCCGCCCCGCGGAATAGTTTCGTCGATTCTGACCGGGGCCAAGTCGTGCCGCCGCGGGCCGTACACCCACACGAGTTCGCCGTCGTCGATCATCCGCTGCCGCGCTTCGTCGGCGTTCAGGAGGATGAGCGGACCGCGTTCGCTATCGGAGAGGCGCGTGCCGATGAACCCGACGACTTGGAGCGGCGGGTGGTACGCCATTATTGAACGGGACCCAGCGGCGTGTAGGCCACACCATCGTGCCGCAGCAGCCTGCGCCGCAGCAACGACTGAAGAATTCGGGTGTTCGCGGCAGGATCGTCCGCTGTTGCCGTACCGGACTCCTCGGTCGGCATGGAGCCGCGCGCGTACACCATCTCCCACATCGCCCGTTCGTCGTCCGTGACGGATCCAACGAGGCGGGCTCCGCCGTCCG
The DNA here is from genome assembly GCA_038205995.1 of Gemmatimonadales bacterium. Taxonomy (GTDB): domain Bacteria; phylum Gemmatimonadota; class Gemmatimonadetes; order Gemmatimonadales; family Gemmatimonadaceae; genus Fen-1231. Next base: position 16,140 of record JBBRBH010000019.1, on the reverse strand, counting down.
CAAACTGGACGACGAGCGCCAGCCCGTGATGATCGAGCACCACTTCAATGGCCTCGAGATGCGCGTCCGTGATGCCGTGAAAAACGATATACCCCGTGCGTGATTCCGGGCCCGCAAGCGCGATGAGCAGTTTTGCGACGACCTCATCGGCACACGAGTAGTCCATCATCCCGATGTGCGAGAAATCCAGCAGCGCCACATCGCCGTCACTGAGCGCCGCGAGCTCCGTCTGAATGCACCGTCTCACGGCTACGCCGGTGGGGCGCGTCACGAGATCGGAGAACGGGAGGTTCGCCGAATGCCTGAGGACCGAACCGACGTCGATTCGCGTCACGCTGCCGCGCTCACTTTTTCTGGAATGACGATTTGCAATTGCGCACCAGGAAAGTACGCAAGATTTTCGCGGCGCGGTACGTCGTCTTCCCAGTTCGGGATGAGCGCGATGCGCGCGGTGCCGCTGCGCACGGCCAATTTTCCATCCCAGCGGTGGACGTAACCGCGGATGCCCTTCAGGCCCTGTCCGCGGCCCGGATCGCCGTAGCGGCTCACGCCGTTCACCACCGCGGCCTCGAGCGCCACGGCGTCATCCCATCGATCGGAAAGCGGGCGTCGTTGTCCACTCTCCAAAGACGAACGAAAGCCCACGCCGGCATCGCAGACGGCAATGACCACCACAAAGCGGCCGCCCAAACGGCGCCGATAGTTGTACGCCTGCACCATCACCCACCCGCCGCGCCCGGCATGCTCCACGATATTCTGGCACGCCTCTGACAACGTCATGGCGAAGCCCATCGTCGCGCGCGACTCGAGGTGCAGCTTGTTCAAGAGAATGCTGGCCGCGCGTTCCTGAATGCGTTCCACCACTCCGTGTACGTCGTCGCTCTTTGTGACCGGCGTCACTTCCAGCAGGACATCGCTCTCGCCCGCCGACCGCGGACGCGGCACGTGGCCTTTGACGTCGAACAGTTCCTCGGCGTAGCGAAAAAATCCCGCGCGTGCCCAGTACGAAATGACATCGGGATTCTCGGGCGGCAGGAACTCCGCTTTTTCCGCGCGCGTTTGCGCGAGCGTGAGCAGCGCCGTGAGTCCGTACGGAGTCGCGAATGTGGAATGCCGCGCGTCGATGATGACCTTCGCGTCGGCGGGCTGGCTTGCGAGTTGGTCGAGCACGCCCTCAAATGTGAGATCGTCCAGCGAGGCGGGAACGGCGATGACAGCGGTCACGTGGGACTGAGTTCTCTTCGTAGATAGTGGGCGAGCCCGGTGGCTCCGCGGTGTTCGACATTTCGTGCAGCGGCTTCGAGCGCCGCTCTCATCGCGTCCGTAAAATAATCACCGGCAGCGAGACGAGAGAAATATGTTGCACCCCACACGTCGCCGCATCCAGTGGGATCGCCGCCGTCAGCCACTTGCGCGATTCGCGAAGGCACCAACTGCGTTCTGATCGCTCCGAGCGCTTCGGCGCGCGCCGTGCGCGGCGCGCTCGATTTCTCAGAGCGAAGATCGGCGAATCGCTCGAATTCCGGCGCGGCGAAATACACAATGCCGCGAGCGCCGAGCGTCACGACGAGCGAGCGCACGCCGTTCGCGAGCGCCGTTGCGGCGAGCGCCATTCCATCCGGCGCGATCATCGCGAGTTCGTCTTCGTTCACTTGCAGCGCGTCGAAGCAGCGGCACCACGCGGCAATATCCGGCAGCGGTCGCGGCGTGCGAAGGCCATCCGGCTGCACCGCGAGCACGATCGAATGCAGGTCGCAGTAGATCGCGCCCTTGAAATTCTGCCGCAGCAGCTGCGCTGTTGGGAGATCGAGTTCGAACCCGCTGATCAGGTTGACGTAGATCGCGTCGAGATCGCGCACGAGCGGCGCGAGCCCGATCCAGCTCCATCCCGGGATTCCGCCGGAGAGCACTTCGCTCCTGCGCTCGGCGCTCGTATAGACGAGCTCGACGCGATTGTTGCGATACGGAACGGCGATCGGATGCGCATCCGGCGCCAGCCGGCGCAGTCCGCGCAGAAACTCGCGGGCTTTCGGAGCGAGATCGTCGCCAACCTTCACGAGCGGAACGAGCTCCCAGTCATCCGGGAGCGCGGCGTCGAACGCGCTGAGCGCGTACGTGATGCCGCCCCACTCTTCGACCGGCGCGTGTGAGGGGTCGCGTCCGTGGATCACGTCCCACACGAACGTGCCGATCACGCCCAGTCGCTTCTTGCGGGTCACGCCTCCGCCGGATATTGCGCGAGGTACGTCGCGACAGCTCCGACAACCCCCGCCGCTCCGCCGAGCGCGCCGGGCACAATGCGACAGGCCTCCACGGCGGGAAGAAACGCCCGGCGCCGCACTTCGGCACGCAGCGGGCCGAACAGATCTTCGCCGGCCTGCGCCACGCCGCCCGCGAGCACCACGACATCCGGATTGAAAATGTTCAGCAGGTTCGCGACGCCGGTGCCAATGAACCGCGCCGTCTCGCGCACGACTTCGCGCGCGACGTCATCGCCGAGCTTTGAGGCTTCATAGACGTGCTGAGCCGTGAGGTTTGCGAGATCGTCCACCATCGAGGTCAGCAGAGAATCTTCTCCGCCCGCGAGCGCCTCACGTGCGCGATCAGCCGTCGCCGGTCCCGACGCGTACGCCTCGAGACATCCATAGTTGCCGCATTTGCAGCGGCGTCCAGTCGGATCGAGGGTCGCATGGCCGACTTCACCGGCGACGTCGCTCGCGCCGTGATAGAGCTTGCCATCGAGAATCAGTCCGCCGCCGATCCCGGTGCCGATGGTCAGGCCGATGACGTTCGTTCCGCCCTTGGCCGCGCCGATCCACCACTCGCCGAGCGTCGCGCAGTTGGCGTCGTTGTCGAGCGTCGCGCGGAGACCCGTCGCGCTCGCGACGCGATCGCGCAGCGGAAAGTGGTGCCAGCCGAGATTCGGCGTGGTGATCACGAGTCCTTTCTCGCGGTCGAGCGGGCCGGGACTGCCGATGCCGACGCCGAGAAAGTCCGCGCGCGTCGCGCCGGTTTCTTTCATGGTCGCCACGATGCACGCGTCGATCATCGTCGCAATGCGCTGCACCACGGCGTCGGCGCCTTCAGCCGCGAGTGTGGGCTGCGACTGCAGGGCGAACTGCTGCGAGCCGTCGGCCGACATGGCGCCGACGGAGACTTTCGTGCCGCCGAGATCGACGCCGAGAACGAAGTGCTTGCGCGTCATGGGAGCAATAAACTATTCACGGAGGCGGTCACGCGCTCAACTCCGAGTTCGCGCATGCACTTGAAGTGGCCAAGCGGGCACGTCATCGGTCCGTGGCTGTCGCACGGGCGGCACGCCAGCGTCTCATGGCCGAGTGTCGCGTGCTTGGGTGCCAACGGGCCGAACCCGAACGAGGGAACGGTCGGGCCGAAGATGGTAACCGTCGGCGTGCCCATCGCCGATGCCAAATGCTGCGGCGCCGAATCGTTGGTCACCAGCCCCGCGCATCGCGAGAGCAACTCCGCGGACGCGAGCAGCGAGAGCGTTCCGGTCGCATTGATGACGCGCTCCGCTCCCGCCGCACGCGCGATGTCGCCGGCAAGTGTTTCGTCGTCGCGCCCGCCGATCACCACGAGGCGATAGAGCGGCGCAAGCCGCGACGCGAGAGCGGGGAAGTGCGGCCAGCGTTTCGTGCCCCAAATACTGCCCGGCGCGAGCGCGAACATCGGCGCGCCGTCGCGCGGCACATCCTTGAGCAGCGCATCGACCGCGAGTTTCTCGCGCTCACCCGGGTGCAATCGCGGCCGTACCACTTCCGGCGCCGGATCAGGCGCACCGTCGCCGGCCGCGAGCCGCCAGAGCCGCTCGGCGTGATGCCGGTCGCCGCGATACCGAATCCGTTTTGTGTAGAGAAACTTTCCGGCCGAGGTGTCGAACCCGATTCGCTCGGAAAGCCCCGCGAGTGTCGCGAGCGCGGCGCTGCGCATCGAGCCCTGCGCGAGATACGCGGCTGTCGCGCCACGCGGGGTTCCATCGGCGCGTGTCTTCAGCGCTCGTGCAAACTTCCACAATCCGAAAATGCCGCTGTCACCGCCGCGCTTGTCGAACACGATCACGTCGCGCACGGCCGGATGATTCTCGAGCAGCCGTGCGGCGGCCGGCGTGACCACGACATCCACCGGTCCTCTCGACGCGAGCTCGGAGAGCAGCGACGTTGTGAGGACGACATCACCAAGAAAACTCGTTTGGATGACGAGTGAGGACACTCTACTCCACTTGTAAGACCGCCAGAAATGCTTCCTGAGGAATTTCCACGGATCCTACCTGTTTCATTCTTTTCTTTCCCTCTTTTTGCTTCTCGAGAAGTTTGCGCTTTCGCGTAATGTCTCCGCCATAGCACTTCGCGAGCACGTCCTTCCGCAGCGGCTTCACGGTCGTCCGCGCAATGACCTTCATGCCGATCGCCGCCTGAATCGCGACTTCGAACAGCTGCCGCGGAATCAGCTCCTTCAGCTTGTCGGCAATCTTGCGGCCCCAGTCGTACGCTTTTCCCTCGTGGATGATCACGCTGAACGCATCAATCGCGTCACCGTTGATCAGCATGTCGAGCCGCACGAGATCGCTCCTGCGATACTCGAGCATCTCGTAATCGAGCGACGCGTACCCGCGCGAAATCGACTTCAGCTTGTCGAAGAAATCGAGAATGATTTCACCGAGCGGAAACTCCCAGTCGAACTCCACGCGCTGTGTGTCAATGAAGTGCATGCCTTTGTATTCGCCCCGCCTGTCTGTGCCGAGCGTCATGATCGCGCCGATGTACTCCGCCGGCGCCATGATGCGTGCCTTCACGTACGGCTCTTCGACATAGTCGATCACCGCGGCAGGAGGCATGAGCGCCGGATTTTCGACCAGCAGGAGCTCGCCGTCCGTCTTGTGCACGCGATACTCAACGCTCGGAACGGTCGTGACGAGACTGAGATTGAACTCGCGCTCGAGCCGTTCCTGCACGATCTCCATATGCAGCAGGCCGAGGAATCCGCAGCGGAATCCGAACCCGAGCGCCGTGGAGGTTTCCGGCTCGTACGCGAGCGAGGCGTCGTTGAGTTGAAGTTTCTCGAGCGCGTCGCGCAGATCTTCGTACTGTTGCGTGTCCGTTGGATAAAGCCCCGCGAACACGAACGACTTCACGGCCTGATATCCGGGCAGCGGCGCGCTCGCGCGATTGTCGGCGTCGAACACCGTGTCCCCCGCGCGCGTCTCTTTTACCGATCGCACGCTCGCGACCACGTAGCCGACCTCGCCCGCCGTCAGAATATCGGTCGGCACCTGCCGCAGCTGGTTGTAGCCGACTTCCTGAACTTCGTAGACGGCATCGTTCGCACCGAACGTGATCTTCGTTCCCTTCTTGATCGTGCCGTCCACGACGCGAATGCTCGGTACCGCGCCACGATAACGATCGTAGTACGAGTCGTACACCAGCGCGCGAAGCGGCGCGTTTGGATCGCCCGAAGGCGGCGGCGTTTTCTCGATGACTCTCTCGAGCAGCTCAACAATGCCGACGCCTTCCTTCGCGCTCACCAGGAGAATGTCCTCCGGCTTGCACCCGAGCAGCCCGACGACTTCCGCGCGCCGCTTTTCGGGCTCCGCTCCGGGCAAGTCGATCTTGTTCAGAATCGGAATGATCTCCAGCCCCGCTTCCATCGCAAGAAAGAGATTGGAGAGCGTCTGCGCCTGAATGCCCTGTGATGCATCGACGACAAGCACCGCACCCTCGCACGCCGCGAGCGAGCGCGAAACTTCGTACGTGAAGTCCACGTGCCCCGGCGTGTCGATCAGGTTGAGCTCGTATGTGACGCCGTCCTTGGCGGCGTAACTCATCCGCACGGCGTTCAGCTTGATGGTGATCCCGCGCTCGCGCTCGAGATCCAGGGTATCCAGCACCTGCTCCTTCATTTCCCGCTTTTGGAGCATGCCCGTAGCCTCGATCAGCCGGTCCGCGAGCGTGGACTTGCCGTGATCGATATGTGCGACAATACAAAAATTTCGGATACGGTCGAGCTGCACGACTTCCCTTGAAAAAGTGTCTCAGCGGGCAACCGTTAAGTATAGTCGGAGGAAGAGGGGAGTCGGCGAATCGCGAGTCGGTACTGGCCAGCAAGTGGCAACTCGCAAGTCGCACTCCGGTCGCCAGTCGCCATTCGCTGGCCAGTACCAACTCACCATTCGCCCGCCAGTCCCCACTCGCCATTCGCTGAGCGTCCGGAGCAGTTGGGGCGTAGATGACTTGCGACTACATTCAGCACTGCTCAATGGCCGACAAGAACTCACGCGCCGACCTGATGGACCCAGTTTCGATAGCGGCCCTCGGCCGAATCGAAATTATTGCGCGTTGGGTAGTGGAAGGTTTTCTCACCGGACTCCACAAATCGCCGCGCAAAGGCTTCTCGGTGGAATTCGCCGAGCACCGCCCGTATCAGCCCGGCGACGACCTCCGCTTTCTCGACTGGAAAGTTGTTGCCCGCGCGGATAAGTGGCTGATCAAGCAGTTCGAAGAAGAGACGAATCTCAAAGCGACGATCGTACTCGACGTCAGCAAGTCGATGGCCTGGAGCGGGACTCCGGGCGGTTTGACGAAGCTCGCATACGCCGAGCAGGTAGCCGCGGCAGTGTCGTGGCTGCTGCTGCGCCAGCGCGATGGCGTCGGCCTGATCCGGTTCGACGATCAGATCCGCACCGCCATCGCACCCCGCGGCCGCTCCGTGCAGTGGCGCAAGATCATCATGGCGCTCGAGGATCCCGGCTCCGGCAAGGGCTCGGACGCCTCGGGCGCGCTCATTCAGGCCGCGCAGCTCGTGACGCGTCCGGGAATGGTGATCGTGATCTCCGATCTGCTCGTGGACGAAGAGGAAATGAAAGCGGCCGTGGCGGTGCTGCGAGGCGTCGGGCATGACGTGACCGTGCTGCACATCATCGATCCCGCCGAGCGCGATCTGTCGATCGCGAAAACCGAGACCGAGCTCGTCGATACCGAAAGCACCGCCTCAGTCAATGTGATGCTCACCGAGGTGCGCGAGGCGTATCGCGAAACCATGCAGGTGGTGATCAGCGAGTGGCGCGATCGCATGGCGTCGTGCGGTGCGTCGTACGAGCCGGTGTTCACCGACCAGCCGTTCGGCACGGCGCTCCGCCGCGCTTTCGCTTCGCGCCAGCACCTGCCGTGAACTTTCTCGCACCGTTCGCTCTGGTACTGGCCGTCGCGGCGGCCGTGCCGCTCGTCCTGCATTTGCTGCGCCGCCGCACGGGCGAGAAAGTCGACTTTCCGGCGATCCGTTATCTGCTCCGCGCCGAGCGCGAGCATTCGCGTCAGCTCAAGCTGCGCAATCTCCTGCTCATGTTGCTGCGCGTGTTCGCGGTGCTCGCGCTGGCGCTCGCGGCGGCGCGGCCGGTCGGTCGCTTTGCAGGCGGGTCGCACGCGCCCACAGCGATCGCACTGGTGCTCGATAACTCGCTGAGCACTTCGGTCGTGATCAACGGCGCGCCGGTGCTCGCGCGGCTCAAGGATGCCGCGCGCGGCGCGATCGCGCGTGCCAATACGAGCGACCGGCTCTGGCTCGTGACGGCTGATTCGCGCGTGGTGGGTGGCAGCGCGAGCGCGGTGCGTGCCGCACTCGATCGCACCGAGCCGCTCGCTGGCGCGGGCGATATGCACGCGGCGGTTGCGAAGGCCGCGCAACTCGTGCGCGGCGGCGGATTTCCTTCGCGGCAGCTCGCGATTCTCACTGATGGTCAGGCGTCGAGCTGGACAGGCGTCGTGCCGCTGGACGGAGTCGCCACGACAGTCTTCGCGCCCGCGCTCGCGCCGCCGCGCAATCGCTCGGTGGTGAGCGCGCTGGCCGAGCCGCCTCACTGGACGCCGCGCGGCGCGGTGCGCGCGACCACAACGGCAACCGATTCGGTGACCTTCCGCGTGGCGCTCGGCGCGCGCGCCGCGGCGCGCGGCATTGTCGCGCCGGGCGAGGATATCGTCGTGCGCCTCGCGCCGCAGGATCGCGGCTGGCTCTCGGGTGCCGTCGAACTCGAGCCGGATGAACTTCGAGCTGACGATGTCCGCTGGTTTGCCGTGCACATCGGCGCGGCGCCCGGCGTGAATGCCGACGCGAGCGCCGGAACATTTGCGAGAACCGCCATCGACGCGCTCGCGCAGGAAGGGCGCGTCTCGCACGGCACCGATATCTCTGTAGCCGGCGCCGAGTCGGCAAAGAAACCGGGAGTGTTCTTCGCGCCAAACGATCAGGTGCAACTCGGCGCCGCCAATCGCGCGCTCGAGCGCGCCGGCATTCCGTGGAAATTCGGCGCCGCGCGCAACGGCCCCTCGCCGGTGAGCGGCGCGGGACTTTCAGGAGTGAGCGCGATTCGCTGGTATGCGCTCGAGCCGCGGGGCGCGCAGGAGCCCGGCAGCGCGGACACCCTCGCGCGTGTCGGCACGGAGCCGTGGGCTGTCGCAGGCGATGGCTATGTGCTGGTTGCCTCGCCGCTCTCCGTTGAAGGCACGGATCTCCCGATGCGCGCGAGCTGGGTGCCGTGGCTCGGCGAGCAGATCGCCGATCATCTGTCGGGCGACGCCGGCGCGATCACGATGGCCGCGCCTGGCTCGACCGTCGCGCGTCCGGCGTGGGCCCGCGAGCTCGAAGAGCCCGACGGAACGCGGCGTCCGGTGCTGGAGTCGCGCCCGGCGGCGCCGTCACGTGCGGGTGTGTACTTCTGGCTGCGCGGCACGCAGCGCGCAGGCGCGCTCGTCGTGAATCCTGAAGTGGCCGAGTCCGACCTGACCCGGCTTCCCATCGGACAGCTGCAGTCGCGCTTCACCGGAGCGGAGGTCGCCGCGACCGACAACGCAGCGCGATGGACCGCATCCGCGTTCTCGTTTTCCGGCCGCCGCGCGCTCGAGGGCGCGTTCGTGTGGCTCGCGCTTCTGCTGCTCGCGTCAGAGGCGTTCGTCACCCGCGCCGTCGCTCCCAAGGCTGAGTAATGGGTTTCTAGCTGTGGCGCTTCCTTCGCTCGTCGAACGGCTCTCCGCACTTCCGGCATTCACGAGGCTGCTCGCGACGCTCCCGCAATCGCGCGGCGTGCAGCGTGTGTCGGGACTCGCCGGATCTTCTGATACCGTACTCATCGCCGCGCTTGCCGAAAACGCGCCGAACCGAATGCTCGCGGTCGTCGCCGATCAGCTGCCCGAGGCGGAGCGGTGGCTCGCGGACCTACAGTCGGTGCTCGGCGAAACGTCGGTGGCGCTTTATCCGCCTCGAGAGGGATTCGGGGAAATAGAGCCGCACGCCGAAGTCGCCGGCGAGCGCGTCGAAACGCTCGAGCGCATGACGCGCGGCGGCGTTCGCATTTTGCTCACGACTGCGCGCGCCGTTCTCGAGCGCACACGATTGCCGAACGCGCTGGCGTCGGCGCGATTGGAGCTGCGTCGCGGCGATATGTGGCGGCTCGACGAACTCTCCGCGCATCTCGAGTCGGTCGGATTTGAGAAAGTCCCGACCGTCGAGGATGTGGCGCAGTTCGCCGTGCGCGGCGGCATCGTGGACGTCTACGGTTTCGGCATGAGTGAGCCCGTGCGTCTCGAATTCTTCGGCGACGAGATTGTCGAACTCCGCCACTTCGATCTGCTCTCGCAGCGCACCACGAAGGGCGCCGAACTTGCTCTCGTGCTGCCGGTTGATGTGAGCGGCGACGCCGTCGCCGAGGAGCGATTCGAACGCCTGTCGCTTGCCGCGCTCTTTCCGCCCGAAACACTCGTCGTGGTGCCGCGCGGCGTGCATCTCGAACCGGAGATGACGCGGACGTGGGCGGAAGCAGCGCATCATATAGATCTGGCCCGCCGCCGCGGCGAGGACGTCGCGCCGCGCGACGAACTCTACCAGCCGCCCGGAGAGGCGCTGGCGTCGCTCGCAGCCTTCCCGTCGCTCGAGATTGTCGAGTCCGCGGACGACGCAGCGATCGTTGCGTTCCCGCTCCGCCCGCCGGAAATCATCGATCGCGACATGAAGCGCCTGGCCGCGCTCGTGCGCGGCCCGATTCCGACGATCATTCTCTGCGACAACGCCGGCCAATCCGAGCGGCTCGACGAACTGCTGACCGAACGGCGCGACGCGCCCAATCCCGCCGGCCTCGCGATCGGCGTCCTCGGCGGTGGATTCGTTATTCCTGCCGACGGATCCGCGCCGGGACTTCGTGTGCTCACCGACCACGAAATCTTCCGCCGCGAACGTCGCATCCGCCGCTCGAGAAAGTACGTGGCAGGCGCGGCGCTCGATTCCGTCACCGCGCTCAAGGCCGGCGATTACGTCGTGCATCTCGAGCACGGCGTCGGCATTTATCGCGGCATGAGCACGATCTTCGCCGGCGAGACGACGATTGAAGTGATCGTCATCGAGTACGAAGGCGGCGATCGCCTCAACGTGCCGCTGTATCGCATTGACCAAGTCGAACGCTTCCGCGCTGTGGGTGATGTGTCGGAAGACGCGCCGCCGCCGCGCCTGCACCAGCTCGGCGGCACACGCTGGACCCGCCAGCGCGATCGCACGCGCGGCGCGATTCAGGAGATGACCGTTGAGCTGCTCGATCTGTACGCGCGCCGCAAAGTCGCGAGCCGCCCGCCGCACTTCGCCGACACCGCGTGGCAGCGTCAGCTCGAGTCGAGCTTCTTGTTCGAGGACACGCCCGATCAGCGCAAAGCCACCGACGATGTAAAGAAGGACATGGAAGGCACGCGCCCCATGGACCGCCTGCTCGTGGGCGACGTTGGATATGGCAAAACCGAAATCGCGGTGCGCGCCGCGTTCAAGGCGGTGCAGAGCGGGCGGCAAGTCGCGGTGCTCGTACCGACAACCGTTCTTGCCGAACAGCATGCGCGAGTGTTCGGCGAACGCTTTGCGGATTTTCCAATGCGCGTCGAGGTCATGAGCCGCTTTCGCGGTCCCAAGGCGCAGCAGGAAGTCATCGCCGCGCTGAAGGAAGGGAAAGTCGATATCGTGATCGGCACGCACCGCCTGCTCTCGAAGGATGTCGGTTTCGCGCAGCTCGGGCTGATCATCGTCGACGAAGAACACCGCTTCGGCGTGAAGCACAAGGAGCGGCTCAAGCAGCTGAAATTGGAAACCGACGTGCTCACGCTCACCGCTACGCCCATCCCGCGCACGCTGCACCTCGCGCTCGCCGGCCTGCGCGACATGACCATTATGCAAACGCCGCCGCGCGATCGTTCGCCGGTGCTCACATTCGTTGAGCCGTGGGACGACGGTCTTATTGACGAAGGCATTTCGCGCGAGCTCGACCGCGGCGGGCAGGTGTTCTTCGTGCACAATCGCATTGAGACCATCGAGGCTATTGCCGATCATGTCCGCCGAGTGGCGCCGCGCGCGCGCGTCGGCGTGGGCCACGGTCAGATGCACGCGCGTGCGCTCGAAAAAGTGATGGAGCAGTTCGTCACCGGCGAGATCGACGTGCTCGTCTCGACGCTGATTGTCGAGAGCGGACTCGACGTGCCGAACGCGAACACGATGTTTGTGAATCGCGCCGATCATTTAGGACTGGCGCAGTTGTACCAGCTGCGTGGCCGCGTCGGCCGCTCGCACCGCCGCGCGTACTGCTATCTCATGGTGCCCGACGCCGTGGACGAGGACGCCGAACGCCGCCTCAAGGTGCTCGAGCATCACACCGAGCTCGGCGCCGGCTATCGCGTTGCATTGAAAGACATGGAGCTGCGCGGAGCGGGAAATCTTCTCGGGCCCGAGCAGTCCGGATTTGTGACGGCGGTGGGCTTCGATCTGTATCTGCGAATGCTCGACGAAACCGTGAAGCGCGTGATGCGAGGGGACAACGCGCCGCCGCCGCCGCCGGCCGACGTCGCGCTCGACGTTCCCGCGTTCCTGCCCGACGACTACATCCCGAGCCAGGACGCCAAGCTCGACGTATACCGGCGCCTTTCGACCATTTCCGATTCCGTGGCGATCGAGGACATTCGGCTGGAAATCCGCGACCGCTTCGGACCGCTTCCGGCGGCCGCTGACGCCTTCTTCTACGTGGCCCAGCTCAGAGCGGTCGGCGCCGCCCTCGGTATAGAGGGAATCAACGTGCGCGGCGACGAGGCTCGTATTACCTTTCGCGACGATGCGTTGCCGCGCATGAAGCCGCTTGCGGCCGCTTTCCGGGACGTGCAGTTCCAAGTCGACGTGCGGCGCGTGCAACCTCTGTCGCTGAAGCTCATGCGGCTCGGCGGATCGCCCGTGCTCGAAGGCCTGGTCCGCGCGCTCCGAGCAATTGTGGGGTAGCAGTCTGTCATCCGTCATTTGTGCCGTTGGCAATCCGCCAACCGTCACCCGTCCTCTGCCATCAGTAAAATGCCCGCCATTCGTCTCAGAGCCGCCGCAGTTCTGTTCGCCCTCACCGTCACCGCGTGCGCGGGCCTCAAGGATGCCCTCACCTCGCACACCGACCTCGTCGCGCGAGCAGGTTCGCAGGAGCTGACGGTACAGCGTCTGTCCGGTATGATGGCCGCCGCCAACGCGCCCGCACGGAAGGATGTCGCGCTCGCCATCACGAACATCTGGGTGAACTACCAGCTGCTCGGGCAGGCCGCCGCAAAGGGTGACTCGCTGACGAATCAGAAGGACGTCGACGAGGCGATGTGGGCGCAGGTCGCTCAGATCAAGCTCAAGAAACTTTTCGCCGAAATTCAGAAGAACGCGCCCGCGCCCGATCCGTCGACGTACGAAAAGGCGTACAACGACGGCTCCGTGCTCGTCGTGCGGCACATTCTTTTCCTCGCGAAGAAAGTCGGCGCGAAGCCGGGCGAACGCGAAGCCGCGCTGAAAAAGGCGCAGAATCTCACCAAATCGCTGACGCCCGCCAACTTCGCGGATAACGCCAAGAAGTACAGCGAGGATCCGGGCTCGAAGGACAAGGGTGGTGAATACGTGTTCAAGAAGGGCACTATGGTGACCGAGTTCTATGACGGCGCGATGGCCCTGAAGCCGGGGCAGATCTCGGCGACTCCCATCCAAACAGAGTATGGCTATCACATCATCCTGCGTGAGCCGTACGCCGAAGCGAAGACGGCGTTTGCCGCCGAGTACGGCAAGGGCTCGCAGCAGACCGCGGAGAGCACGTATACCGCGAGCATCGAGAAGGCGGCAAAGGTCGAACTGAAGCCGAACGCCGCCAAGACCATTCGCGCGGTTGCTGCGGATCTCGACGGTTTCCGCGATGACAAGACGCCCGTGGCGACCGCGAACAAGGTGAATCTCACGGCTGCAGGCGTAGCCAAATGGATGGCCGCGTATCCGGCGCAGATGAAGATTCGCGAGCAGCTCGCGCAGCTTCCCGACTCGATGGTCGGGCTGTTTGCGCGTCAGCTGGTGATCAACGAACTCATGATTCAGGCAGCCGACAGCGCGAAACTCACGCTCGATTCCACGGAGAAGGGCGGAGTCCGTAACGTGTTCACCGGCTCGGTGATGAATTCGATGATTGGCATCGGCCTCACGCCGAAAATTGTAGCCGACAGCGCCAAGGGACAGTCGGCACGCGAGAAGTTCGCGGCCGCTCACGTCGAGAAGTTCATGGACCTGTTGTTCACGAATAAGGCGCAGTTCATCGACGTATCCGAGCCTGTTTCACGCGCACTGCGCACCAAGTTTGAAACCCGCGTGATTCCGGCGGGTATAGACCGTGCAGTGACGGAGGCCACCAAGCTCGTCGCGAAAGCGGATTCCGCCAAGGCAAAGGCAGCACCGCCGTCGGCAGTACCGGCTCCGGGTGCAGCAGCGCCGCCGTCAGCGCCGGCACCAGCGAAAAAACCGTAATTGAGATTGAGGCCGCATATGAAGAGCACGCGAGCGTTGGTGGTAACGGCACTGAGTTTCTGCGCGGCGGCAACACTCGTCGCGCAACAGCCCGGCTCTGTCACGGCGCCCGCGGCTCCAAAGGCCGCTGTCTCCGCCGCGCCGCCGCCGATCGGTATTCCGATCGATCGCATCGTGGCCGTTGTTGGGCAGAAGCCGATCATGCAGAGCGAGATCGATGAAGCGATCTACTATCTGCAGGGCCAGGGCGAAAAGATTCCGACAGACAGCGCCGGCCGCGCGGCGTTCTTCATGAGCCGGGTCAGCGACATGATCGATCAAGAAGTGCTGATCGCCGTCGCCAAGCAGTACAAGGCCGAAGTCGACGATAAAGAAATCGCGCCGGACGTGGACAAGCGCATCAAGGACATCCACGCGCGTTTCAAATCGGAAGCCGAATTCCGCTCTGCGCTCAAAGATCAGGGCTACGGCACCGAGACCGAGCTGCGCAATTCGCTGATGGAGACGCAGCGCCGCACCAAGCTGCAGCAGATGGCGATGGATTCGCTGAAGGCGCACGGCAGGCTCGCGGCGCCGGTGAACGTGACTGAGGCGGATGTGACCGAGGCCTTCGAAGAGTCGAAGGGCAAGCTTCCGAGGCGCCTCGCGACCATCACATTCAAGCAGATCATCGTCGCGCCGCGCGCGAATCCCACGGCGCGATTCACCGCGAAAATGCACGCCGATTCGCTGCTCGCGCAGCTGCAAAAGGGCGCGGACTTCGAAGCGATGGCAAAAAAAGAGTCGATGGATCCGAGCTCGAAAGAGCTGGGCGGAGCGCTCCCGTGGGTGCGCCGCGGCCAGATGGTCTCCGAGTTCGACCGGATCATTTTCTCGGGAATGCCGCCGGGAACGCTTGCGCCGTTCAGCGTCGAGTCGTCGTTCGGCTTTCATATCATCCGGCTCGATCGCGTGCAGCCGGGCCAGGCGAAGTCGAGCCACATCCTCATCGTCCCGAAGCTCGACACGGCGGATGTCTCACGGACCCGGCTCGTTGCCGATACCGTGCTTCAGAAATGGCAGAAAGGAACGCCGTACGATTCGCTCGTGAAGTACTATCACGACGACACCGAACAGAAGAGCCTGCCCGATGGCTACGCCGTGGACTCGCTCCCGGCCGAGTACAAGACGGCAATTGAAGGCGTGAAGAAGGGTCAGCTCACGCCGGTGTTCACGATTCCGAATCCGCAGACGGGATTTGTGAAATACGTGATCATTCTCGTGTCGGATCGTGTTGAGGGCGGCGACTACACGGTGCAGGATCTTCGCGATCGCATCCGCCAGCACCTGGTGCAGGGGCGCTCGGAGCGCCGCATGCTCGACCAGCTGCGCCGCGAGCAGTTCGTCAAAATCATGATGTAATGGGTTCGCGCGCGCGCCTCGCCATCACGCTGGGTGATCCGCGCGGCATCGGCGCCGAGATCGTGCGCAAAGCGCTGGGCGATTCAAAAGTTTCGTCCGCGTGTGAGATCGTGATCATTGGCCCCAGTGGCCTCGAGGCGCGCCCGGACATTTCGGTCGGCGTATGGAAGGCGGGTGGCTCTCCCGCCAGCGCCGGACGTTTCGCGGGAGAGGCCATCGAACGCGCCGTCGCGATGGCCCTCGACGGCGAGGTCGACGGGATCGTGACTGCGCCGATCGATAAATCGGCGCTGCATGCCGGCGGCTACGATTTTCCCGGGCACACGGAGATGCTTGCGGCGCTGACGAACTCGCGCACGGCAATGATGCTCGCCTCGGACAAACTCAGAGTGGTGCTTGCAACGACACATATCGCGCTGCGCGACGTTCCCGCCGCGGTCACAGCCGACGCGATATCGAGCGCCGCGCGAATCACTCGCGAGGGCCTCCGCCGCTACTACGGACTCGCCGAGCCGCGGCTCGCGTTGTGCGCGCTGAACCCGCATGCCGGCGACGGCGGACGTTTTGGCGATGAGGACGAGCGCGTGCTTCGGCCGGTCGCTCTCGCCGAGGGGCTCTCGGGCCCGTGGCCTGCAGACACGGTTTTCGTGCGCGCCATGCGCGGAGAATTCGATGCCGTGATTGCGCCGTACCACGATGTTGGCATGACGGCGATCAAAGTGGCGAGCTTCGGCCACGCGGTGAACGTCACGCTCGGCCTTCCGGTTCCGCGCACGAGTCCGGATCATGGGACGGCGCTGGATATTGCGGGGAAGGGGATGGCGGACGCGGGGTCGATGATCGAGGCGGTTTTGTTGTGCGCGGAGTTTGCTCGCAAAAAAAACTGAGGGTACACGGTTTTCTGTA
>JBBRBH010000018.1:0-62928 GCA_038205995.1 Gemmatimonadales bacterium | reverse complement strand
CTTATCCTGATGACCGGCGACTGACGCCTTTGGTGCTGTTTCACGTTTGCAGTTTTGAGTCACGAGTCGTATTCTATCCTTGAATGATCAACGCTCCGCGCCGCCGCGTCCCCCCGCCTGCGGCACTCAGCGATCGAGATCCGCGACTCGATCAACCACCGTTCCAATCTTGGATCGTGTGAACGCATGACAGATCGAAGGCAGTTTCTCAAGCAAGCCGGCGTCACGGGCGCCGCGCTTGCGATGGTTTCCGCGTTGCCGCGCGACTCGATGGCCGGCACCGTTGCGGCCGCTCCGCTCGACGTGGACCGCTTCCAAAGCGGCGCCCCAAAAGAACTGATGATGGAGGCGCTCAACGCGGCAAAATCCGCCGGCGCCTCGTGGGCCGACGTTCGCATCGCGCGCTTCCGGCAGAACTTCATCATCACGCGCGAGCAGCAGATCGTGAACACGGTTGATACCGACACGCTCGGCTGCGGAGTGCGCGCGCTGGTCGACGGATGCTGGGGTTTTGCCGCGACGCGCTACCTCACCACTGAAAACGTGACGGCCGCCGCGAAGGAAGCCGTCTCCATCGCGAAAGCGAATCGCGTCGCGCGCGACCGGCCCGTCGAACTCGCGCCCGCTCCCGCGTACCCGAACGCCACCTGGAAGAGCGCGTACACCACGGATCCGTGGGACGTGCCGCTGGAGTCGAAGGTGGATCTGCTCCTCAAGGCGAACGCCGAGGCGATGAAGGTGCCGAAGGTGAAGTACGTGAACAGCGTCCTTTTTTTCGTGAAGCAGGATCGCAACTACGCCAATACCGACGGCTCGGTGATCACGCAGACGCTGATCCGCAGCTGGCCGCTGTTCACCGCCACAGCCGTCGCCGACGACTTCAGCGACTTCCAGAATCGGCAGGCCGTTGAAGCGGCGCCGATGGGACGAGGATGGGAGTACGTGCTCCAGCAGGATCTCATCGGCAATGCGCGCAAATGGGGCGAGGAAGCCGCGCAAAAGCTCACGGCGAAACCGGTGGAGGTGGGCCGCTACGATCTCGTGCTCGATCCGTCGAACATGTGGCTGACGATCCACGAGTCCATTGGACATCCGACCGAGTTGGACCGCGCGCTCGGATACGAAGCCAACTACGCCGGCACGAGCTTCGTCTCGCCGCCGGAGGACAAGCTCGGGAAATTCCGCTACGGTCCCGACTTCATGAACATTCAGGGCGACCGCTCGCAGGAGGGCGCCATTGCGACGATCGGCTACGATGACGACGGCGTGCAGCCGGAAGACTTCCTGATCATCAAGGACGGCATCGTCAACGACTACCAGACCACGCGCGAGCAGGCGTCGTGGCTCAAATGGTGGTACGACAAGAACGGCAAGCCGACGCGCTCCCACGGCTGCGCGTACGCGGACTCGTGGTCCAGCGTCTCGTTCCAGCGAATGCCGAACGTCTCGCTGCTTCCGGGCAAGGTGGAGAGATCGCAGGACGATCTTATCGCGGCTACCGACAAGGGAATCCTTATTGTGGGCGACGGCTCCTTCTCGATCGACCAGCAACGCTTCAACGCGCAGTTCGGCGGTCAGGTCTTCTACGAGATCAAGGGCGGCAAGATCGCCGGAATGCTCAAGGACGTGGCCTATCAGATCCGCACGCCCGATTTCTGGAACTCCATGGACATGATCGGCGGAAAATCCAGCTACAAGCTCGGCGGCTCGTTCTTTGACGGCAAAGGACAGCCCGGCCAGGTGAACGGCGTCAGCCACGGCTGTCCGCCGGCGCGCTTCAAACAGATCAACGTGATCAACACGGGGAGGAAAGCATAATGGACTCCCCGAAAAGATTACTCGACGCGCTCACGGCCCCCGGCGACGGCGGCCTCTCGCGCGAAGCAGCCCAGGCGCTTTCAGAAAAAATCGTCAAAATGTCGAAGGCCGATGCGATCAACGTGACGATCAACGCCGGCCTCAATACGAACGTGCGCTTCGCGGCGAACCAGATGTCCACCGCAGGCTCGATCGTGGATGCGAACGTCGCGGTGCAGTCTTCGTTCGGTCCGAAGCACGCCGTGGTGACCACCAACGATCTCTCGGACGAGGCGCTGAAGCGCACGGTGGAGCAAGCCGAGCGTCTTGCGAAGCTCGCTCCGGACGACCCGGAATCGATGCCGGAGCTCGATCCGCAAAAATATGTTTCGGTCAACGGATGGTTCGATTCGACGGCCGGACTGACCGCTGGCGAACGCGCGAAAGCGGCGCTCACCGCGCTCGAACCGGCGCGCGCGATGGGCGACGTGACGGCGGCGGGATTTTTGATCGCCGGCGCCGGCATGAACTCGGTCGCGAACCAGAAGGGGATGTTCGCGTACTTCCGCAGCACGAGTGCGAACTACACGCTCACGGTTCGTACGAAGGACGGCACGGGTTCGGGCTGGGCCGCGGCGGATCACCCCGACTTCAAGCAGATCGACTTCGCCGCGGTGGCCAAACGCGCGCTCGATAAAGCGCGCGCATCACGCAATCCACAGAAGGTCGAACCGGGCCGCTACACAGTGATTCTCGAGGCACAGGCGGTCGGCGATCTCGTGCAGCTCGTGGGCAATTACACGAACGCGCGCGCGTCGGACGAAGGCAGATCGCCTTTTGTGAAACAGGGAGGCGGTAACAAAATCGGGGAGAAGATCGTCGATAACCGAGTGATGATTTATTCGGATCCGGCGGATCCGCAGTTGCTCGCGCAGCCGTTTGATGGCGAAGGATTTCCGATCGCGCGACAGGTGTGGATTGAGAACGGCACTCTGAAACAACTGTACTATTCGCGCTTCTGGGCAAAGAAACAAAGCAAGGTTGCCACTGGATTTCCAAGCTCGCTGAAGATGTCGGGAGGCACCGCGAGCATGGACGAAATGATCAAGAGCACCGAGCGCGGAATTCTCGTCACGCGACTTTGGTACTTGCGCGAAGTCGATCCACGCACAATTCTGTACACAGGTCTGACGCGCGATGGGACCTTCTTAATTGAAAACGGAAAGATTTCTCACGCGTGTCAGAACTTTCGATTCAACGAATCACCGCTGTTCATTCTTAATAATTTGGAGTCACTCGGAAAGGCCGAGCGGCTCGCCGGCACTGAGCAAGGCGGCGCAATCGTAATGCCGTCGATCAAGGTGCGGGACTTCACCTTCACGAGCCTCTCGGAGGCCGTGTAGTCAGGATCGCGAGAAAGCGGTTCTGAGACCCAGCGATCCACCGGGGGATCGCCAGGGCAATCCACTCCTTCACAGGAGATTTTTACCATGGCTGCCAAGAAAAAGGCCAAGAAAAAGGCTGGAAAGAAGAAGGCCGCGAAGAAGAAGTAGTCGGCCGCTTAACGCAAAAGGGGAAATCGGCGCGAGCCGGTTTCCCCTTTTTCGTTTCTGTTCTCCAGCCTATGCTGCCACCATTTCTCCTTTTTCACACTCGGGCGCCGGCCCCCACACATACGCCGACAATTTCGGAGTCGCCTCGGCGCGGCTTCCGCTCGAGATCACGATTCCCATTGGTTCCTCGTCGATTTCCGTCTTACGATTCTTTGCCATGTGACTTCGCCTTCTATTAGATGAGTGCTATTCCTGTCGAAACAAGGACTTTGCATGTCAGGTGCCAGTTACATTGTGTAGTTAACTCTTTTATTCACAATGTATTAGAAAAGAAATAACCGGCCTGGCAAGGGCCGGTTGTCGCATACAGACACGTCGTTATTTGACTAGTGTGTCATTTCGTCACATAACACCCTTCTTTGCGACGAAAGTTTTTGACGCGCCCGGCTCCTGCAGGAACGACACTTCCCATCCCGAATAGCGCGCGCGCAATTCATCTTCCGAAATCGCCTCTTGGCCAGCGACGATTGTCTCTACGAGATGCACGCCGCCGTCGGCCGTGGCCGTCTGAAGCACAGCAATCACCTTCGCGCGCTCGATCACGGAAAGTCCGGCGAACGCCGCCGGTGTGCAGATCACCGCGGCGAGCGGACCGTCTGGCCGCCACTCGCGCAGCTCGGTCGCGAGTCCGCGCACGCGTGATTCGAGGCCCGCTTCCTCCGCGGCGTTGAGCACGCGTTCCACGACATCCTGCTCCGGTTCGATGGCCGTGACTTGGCAGCCGTTCGCCGCGAGGTAGAGCGCGGATCCCTGCACGCGCGCCCCACTCACCACCACACGCGAATGAATCGAGGCCGGATTAATTGCTTGCGCGAGCGGCGTGTCCGCGCGAAGGCCCCAGTACTCGGGCCGCTTGGGTTCCGATGCATTCTTCATCCGGCGGCGGCGCCAGGTGTCGAACGTCGGGATTTTCAGACGCTTGGCTATCACGCGATCGACTTCTTCGGCGAGCATGACTTCGCGCATCCCGAGCTGCAGTTCGCCCTCGAGCGAGTTCGTCGCGAACTCGGCAATGCCGAGCAGGTGATGGCGCGAGACCGATTCCTTGTACGCCTCGATCTCGCGCTCGATGTAGAGCGCGTATTCGTGCCGCAGGGACTTCGGACTCTTGCTCACGCTAACAACCTAACGCTAGCCGGGCTCCACGTGCACGGTTATGTCTGCGGCGCCGAGCGCATCGCGAATCGCGCGCTCCGCTGCATCGGCCAGCTCGTGCGCCTGCGCGACCGGCAGCGCACCATCGCAGGTAATGGTGACTTCGGCGAACAGCGTGCCCGATGCCGCAATGCGAGAGCGCACGTTCGGCACGCTGCGTATGCCGGGGATCACCGAGACGATGCGCCGGATCTCCGCCGCGTCCACGCCGCGCTGGTCGACGAGAATGGGAACGGTCACACGCAGGATCCGATACCCGCTGAACGCAATAACGCCGGCCACCACGAGCGCCAGCCAGGGGTCGACCCACCCGAATCCCGCTCGTGTGAGCAGGAGCGCGACGAACGCGAGCACGGTCACGAAGATGTCGCCGCCCGTGTGCGCCGCGTCGGCGAGCAGCAGCGCGCTGGCGAGCTCCTTGCCGCGTTTCCGCTCGTACCAGACGACGAAGACATTCGCGAGCGCCGTGGAGCCGAGCAGGGCGAGCTCGAGCGGCGTGGCGACTTCCGGCAGCGATCCGTGCACGAGCTGGGTGATCGCGTTGCGAATGAGTTCGAAGCAGGAGATCGAAAGAAAGCCGACGATCGCGAGCGCGCCGAGTGTTTCGAACTTATCGTGGCCGTACGGATGGTTTTCGTCGGGCCCGATTGCGGCGAGACCCACGAGGAAGAGCGCGATCACGTTGTTCATCGCGTCGAGCGCGGATTCTACCGTGGCGCCGAGCACGGAGAGCGCGCCCGTTCGGATCGCGACGACGATCTTGACGCCGACCACGATAACATTCGCGATGAGAATGATCGCGAGCGTGCGCTGGATCGAGCGAACTCTCAATCGGCCGCCTCGAGCAGCGCGCCCTTGAGATATCCGGTTTCTGGAATGGTGATGACCTCGGGATGGTCGAGCGGCTGCGCCGTGATGGAGCGCAGCACCATCCGTCGCCCGGCGGACGCCGCCGCCTCCTGGAGCATCTCGAGAAAGAGGGACTTCGAGAGGTGATAGCTGCAGCTCGCGGTGTAGAGCAGTCCGCCGGTTTCGAGCAGGCGCATGGCATGCAGGTTCACGTCTTTGTAGCCGCGGATCGCGCCCTCGAGCGACGCTTTGTTTTTGGCGAACGCCGGAGGATCGACGACGATCGTGTCGTAGCTCGCGCCCGCCTTTTCGCGCTCGCGGAGAAACTCGAACGCGTCGGCTTGCACGAGCGAGACGTTTTTGAATCCGTTCAGGACCACGTTTTCGGTCGCGCGTTCGAGCGCGTGGGCGGAGCTGTCCACCGCGGTCACTTCGGTGGCGTGCTTTGCGAGGTGCAGCGCGAACGATCCGTGGTAGCTGAAGAGATCGAGCGCGCGGCCGCGGGCAATGGATCCAGCCAGCGCGCGATTCTCGCGCTGGTCGAGAAACGCTCCGGTCTTCTGACCCGTGTGCGGCGCGGCGAGGTAGCGCACGCCGTTCTCGTGCACGTTCACTTCCTGCGGCACCTCGCCGGCGAGCGGTTCCACCACGCGGGCAAGACCCTCGCGGGCGCGCACGGAGGCGTCATTGCGCGCGAGTATTCCATCCGCGCCTGTGAGCGCCTGCAGTGCTTCCGTGATTTCAGGGCGAAAGGCTTCGAGTCCGGCGGACAAGAGCTGGACCACGACCCATCGGTCATACCGATCGGCCACGAGCGAGGGGAGGCCGTCGCCCTCGCCATGCACGAGGCGATAGGCGTTCGCGGTTTTCGCGATCGGCTCGCGGCGGGCGACAGCGTGCGCGATCCGCGCGTGCCACCAGCTCTCACCAATAAGCGCGTCGGGATCGGGATCGAGCAGCCGCAGCGAGATTTCGGACTCCGGACTCCACAGCGCCCAGCCGAGCGCCCGGCCCTGCTGGTCGCGCACCGGCACTGCGCCCGGCGGCGATTGCGGCGGCTGCACGACGTCGGAGCGAAAGACCCACGGATGGCCGATTTGCCAGCGGCGCGCGCCGCGGGCGGAAATGACTGCGTGGGTGGACATGGGAAAAAGCTAACTGAAAAGCGAGTTGAAACGCTCTAACCCGCGGTTGCCGTAATACTTTCCGTTGCGCATTTTCGGGCATGCCGAGATCAGTCCGCGCGCTCCGTGGTGCAACCACCGTCGATCGCGACGATCCGGTGCTGATCCGGGCGCGAGTGCAGGAACTGCTCGAAGCGCTTCTCGAAGACAACGACATCACGCCGCTCGAGATCATCAGCGCGGTGTTCACGGCAACGCCCGATCTCATCAGCGAGTTTCCGGCGCACGCGGCGCGGCTCTATGGCTGGGATGACGTTCCGCTGCTCTGCGCGCAGGAGCTGCCCGTGCCGGGCTCCCTGCCGCGGTGTGTGCGCGTACTGCTGCATGTGGAGACGTCGCGGTCGCGGAGCGAGATGCAGCATGCGTATTTGCATGAGGCCGTGCTTCTCCGCCAAGATTTGTTATCAGATTAAATTGCTTGGAGCTAAGACGCTTGAAGCTCTGCGGCTCCCCGCTAGGGAGTGTTGCAGCTATCTGTTCCAAGCTCACAGCCAAGCCCTTCCAAGCTCAGAGTTAGAGGGAAACCTCAGAGCTCTGAAAAACAGATGACATTATCGTTCGTGAAACTCGATCGTGTCCTCGTCGAGCCACGAGTGCAGACACGGTTCTGCCAAGCGAGAATTGATCTGAACATCCCACTTCTGCGACGGCCGATCAAATCGAACGGTCAACTCGCAACTCGACCCATCATTTCGCCGAGAGACAAGGATTAGCGATCGATCCTTGTGATTCGGCAAATCTTCGCTGTCGCAGGTAATAACCCATTTGTCGTTAGAGCTCGATACGAAATGGCAGCCAATCTTCTCCAGATCCATGACCCCAGTTCCGAGCGGAATCCTGTAGCTGTCGATTGTCAGCACGCGACCGGTGTGGGCCGTCGCTGGAGTACTCACGCGGCTGACATCTCCCGGGAGGCGAATGATCTGAGCCTCGAGGAAAGAGCTGAGCAACATTGCCGCGAGAAGGACAACTCGAACTCTCATATGTGTGCCAATAGTTGGACTCAAGCTAGCTCGCGAAAAGCTCTGCGGTTCCAATTTGCGAAGTGCTACAGCTGTCTGTTCCGAGCTTACAGCGGAGCCCTTCCGAGCTCGACGTTTTGAAAGACTGAAGCTCAAAGCCTTGCAAAAAATAGCTTTAACACTCCCAAGCTGGGAGCCGCAGAGCTTTAGGCTTCCCAGCTTGAAGCTCAAGACATTTAATTTCCTTAAAAAATTGAATCCTTATTGCGGTTTTACGGGATCCTTTCGACCCGCACGCACCAGCTTGATCGCCTCAAGGTGCTCCGCATACGTCCTTCGGAATTCGTGATGCCCATCGGCCGCCGCCACAAAAAATTTATACGGGACCTTCGCCGGATTCAGTGACGCGCGCATGCTCGCCGCGCCCGGCGACGCGATCGGCCCCGGCGGAAGCCCCGATCGCAAATACGTGTTGTATGGCGACTTCACCCGCAAATCCTTGAGCGTCACGCGGCCCGGCTTTTTCCCCAGCGCGTACGTGACCGTCGGATCGGCCATCATCGGCATTCCGATCTTGAGCCGGTTGAGATAGACCGCCGCGACCACGGGCCGCTCTTCGTCGCGCCGCACTTCGCGCTCCACAATGCTCGCGAGCGTCACGATGTCGTGCCGCGACATTTTCATCGCGCGCGCCTGCTGGGTCCACTCCGGCTTCCACTCGTGCTCGAATCGATCCACCATCATGCGCACGGCATCCCGCGCCGTGATCTTGTCGGGAAAGATGTATGTGTCCGGAAAGAGATACCCTTCGAGCGATCGCGTCGGGATGTCGAGGCGATGCAGCAGCGAGGTATCGGTTACGGCGAGGTCGAGCGAGTCTTTCCCAAGTTCGAGCGCGTCAATGAGAATGGGCTCAATGTCCGCAATGGACAGCCCCTCTGGAATCGTGACGACATGGATCACGCCGCGGCCAAGGCGCAGGGCGTCGAGCGTCTGCTCCCACGACGTTCCCGGCCGAAGGACGTACGTGCCCCAGCGCAGCGAGCGGTCGCGGCGGCGGAGTTTGGCGTAGATCGAAAAGAGACGTGCCGATCGCACCACGCCGTGTGCCGCGAGCGACTCGGCCGCCTCGCGGAACGTCGAGCCTTTGTGGATCGTCACGCGCACGTCGGCGCCTTTTGTGGAACTGCACGCGGCGGCGAGTACCAGCGCGGCCGCCGCGGCCGCGAAACGAAATGCGCGTGCCTTCATTCGGACTGCGCGCCGTTCTCGTCGATGCGCAGCGCATGCTGCAGCAGCAATGTGGCCGCCATCGCGTCCACGTCGCCTTTGCGGCCTCGCGTCGAGCCGCCCATGGCCGCAATAGCCTGAAGCGCCGCGGACGTCGTGAAGCGCTCGTCAACGAGCCGCGCGGGAAGGCCGCTTCGCGTCGAGAGCTCGTGCGCGAGCCGGCGCGCTTCCTCGGTGCGCGGCGTTTCGGCGCCGTTGCCGTCGAGCGGGAGTCCCACGACCAGCAGCGTCGCCCCAAGTTCTTTCGCCTTCGCGAGCAGCGCCGTGAGCGGCGGCCGCTTCCCGGCGCGCCGCTCGATGAATCCCACCGGTGAAGCGATCGTGCCGGTCGGATCGCTCAGCGCGAGACCGATCCGGCGGTCGCCGAGATCGATCGCCAGCCACCGGCCGTTGTGCTCCCGCGTCACTCGCCCTCTGCCATCTTCTGGAAGAACTCCTCGTTGTTCTTCGTCCTCTGCATGCGCTTGAGCAGGAACGCGATCGCGTCCTCGGCCGCCATATCGCCAAGGAAATGTCGAATAAGGAAGATCCGGTTCTTCTCTTTTTCAGAGAGGAGCAGTTCCTCCTTTCGCGTGCCCGAGCGCAGCATGTCGATGGCCGGAAAAACGCGGCGGTTCGCGATCTCGCGGTCGAGCACGAGCTCCATGTTGCCGGTGCCCTTGAACTCTTCGAAGATCACTTCGTCCATGCGCGATCCAGTGCTCACGAGCGCCGTCGCGACGATGGTCAGCGATCCGCCGCCGTCGATACGCCGCGCGGCTCCGAAAAAGCGCTTCGGCTTCTCCATCGCCTTCGCGTCGACGCCGCCGGACAGAATTTTTCCTGACATTGGCGTAACGGTGTTGTGCGCTCGCGCCAACCGGGTGATCGAGTCGAGCAGGATGACCACATCCTGCCCGGCTTCCACGAGGCGTTTCGATTTCTCGATCACCATTTCGGCGACCTGTACGTGCCGCGACGCGGGTTCATCGAACGTCGAACTGATCACCTCCGCGCTCGGAACTGTCGCGATGAAGTCGGTGACTTCCTCCGGGCGCTCGTCTATCAGCAGCACGATCAGCGTGACTTCCGGGTGATTCTCGGCGATCGCGTTCGCCATCTTGTGCAGCAGGATCGTTTTTCCCGCGCGCGGCGGCGCGACGATCAGGCCCCGCTGTCCTTTGCCGAGCGGCGAGATGATATCGAGCAGCCGCATCGAGATGTCGCCGCCCTTCGTCTCCAGACGGATGCGCTGGTCCGGATAACGGGGAGTCAGGTTATCGAACGGCACCCGCTTTTGTACCAGCTCAGGATCCATGCCGTTGACGGACTCGACCTGCAGCAGCGCGAGGTATTTCTCCCACGGCTTCGGCGGACGGACACGACCGCGGATCGTATCGCCGGTCTTGGTGTTGAATCTGCGGATCTGTGTTTGCGAGACGTAGATGTCGTCGGGGCCCGCCAGGTAATTCCAGTCCGCACTTCTCAGGAATCCGAAACCTTCAGACAACAACTCCAGCGTGCCCTCGGCGCGCAACGCGACATCCGACTCGAGCAGCGCGTGCTCGATGCGGAAAATGAGGTCCTGCTTCCGCAGGCCGGTGGTGTTTTCGACGCGCAATCCCTCCGCCATGACCTTGAGATCGGCGACGGATTTGCGGCGCAATTCAGAAATGTCCACGAACGGAGAGTGGGGGACGAGTGGCGAGTGGCGACTAGCGAGTGGTGAGGGCGAGCGGGTGTGGGGAGGGAAAACTGCATGCGCGAGGCGGGATTCGAACCCACGACCTCTGCCTCCGGAGGGCAGCGCTCTATCCAGCTGAGCTACTCGCGCCGTTCACTTGCTGAATGCAGAGGGCGAACAACCCGCTGGCGCGGTCGCCATCTTTTAACGATGAGGACCCGAAAGGTACCCACGGCCACCGTCGCAAACAAGGATTTTTGGCCGAACACTTTCATGCCAGCTTGACAGTGTGTTGCACAGCCATGACTGTGTGATCTGCGAGCGGACACTCTTGTTGCACCGCCTGAGGCAATCTACAAACTGTCGATGAAAATTCTTTCGTTGCTTCCCGCTGATGCCCGTCACTCTTTGGAACGTTCGCTTACCAGTGCCCAACATCTCACCAAAGGAGCTGGAGCTGAATCCGCCGCTATTTCTCTAAGGGAAAAGCGGTTCGACGCGCTCGTGATCGATCCGGGAACTCTCGAGACCGAAGATTTTGAACTCGTGCTTCGCGCGGTGAACGAGAGCGGCGTGCCGATGATGATCTATGCGACGCTGAGTGTGGACGTCGCGAAGTGCGTCGTGAGAGCGGTGCAGGGATCCGCGCGCGAGGTCGTGTTTCGCGGCTCAGACGACACGCCGGAACTTCTCCACAAAAAACTTGCCGCGCTCGTCACGCCGTCGGTGCCGGCGCTGCTGCTCAGTCAGGCCGCTTCGCGTTTCCGTGAATTTCCTGATCAGTTGCAGACGGCCGCCGTCAGTCTTTTTGGCCGCAACGCCCTTCCGCGCTGGGTCGAAGGTCTCGTGAGAGAGAGCGGGCTCGCCCGGCGGACGGTGGACCGCTGGATGCACCGAGGCGGCATCAGCGGTGCCGCTCGGCTTCTCGATACCGTTCGGCTCTCACGCGTCTGGGAGCCGCTCGCGGAGAACGACCACACGCTGCGCGAAGTCGCGATACGCTGCGGATATGCGCGGCCACGGCTGCTCATAGCGCACACGCGCAGGATCGCCGGCGTGGCGCCGCAGGAACTCCGCAGCAAGTTCACGCGACAGGCGTTCGCGACTCGCCTCGCCGACGCACTCCTGGACTAGCGGCGTCCCCGACCCGGTGCCGCCCTACGGCAGCACCGTGCTCTTTGTGGACATCAGCTGGTTGAACGTCGCGAGATCTTTGTCGTTGAAGGCCTTCCACGCGACTTTCGCCGCGTCGAGATCCTTTTCGATCCCCGCGAGCACCTGCAGCGACGCGTCGGTTGGGCGGAACTCCGCTCCGCCTGCCACGTCTCCCGCGCCAGTGCCGAGTTCGCCGGCAAGCCAGAAC
The DNA here is from genome assembly GCA_038205995.1 of Gemmatimonadales bacterium. Classification (GTDB taxonomy): domain Bacteria; phylum Gemmatimonadota; class Gemmatimonadetes; order Gemmatimonadales; family Gemmatimonadaceae; genus Fen-1231. Next base: position 51,052 of record JBBRBH010000018.1, on the reverse strand, counting down.
AGATTCAAGTAGACGTGGTACTGTTCCACGTAATACTTATCGTCGCTGTAGAAGTCCGACTTCGAGAGCAGCACGAGCTCGATATCGAGAAGCTTCTTATCCATCGCCTGCAGCGCCTGCCTGAGCTCGGCTTTGACCGTGTCGCCTTTGAGGCGGTCCTCAATCTGCCGCCGCATTTTCTCGACCGTGTTAATGATCTCGGCCGAGGCGTTCATGTCGTCGCGAACTTTCGTTTGCGCCTGCGTCGATGCCGCGAGGTCGGCCTCAGTGGTCGGAATTTCAGGATCGCGAATCACCTGGAAGTTTTGCGTCGCGGACTTCCCGTCCGCAGAAATGCGCGCGCTGTACCTGCCATCGAGCACCAGCGGGCCCGGCGGATTCGTTCCCTGAATTCCCCAGTGCACGATGGGGCGAACGTCCTTTCCCTTGAAGCGCGGCTCTTCCCAAATGTGCGGATTGTCCGGCGGCGTCGTGCGCAGATCCACGCGGAGCGGCGGATCGCCGCGCAGATCCCAGTTCGCGACGTTTTGTCCCGCGCGTCCCGCGGTGCGCATCGTCCGGATCACCGCGCCCTTCTGGTCAATAATCTCGACTTTTACCGAATCCTTCGGCGTCGCCTTCAGCGTGTATGTCAGATCCACGCGTCCCGTTCTCGCCTGCCGAACGCCCGGGCGCGGTTCAAACAGGAAGACATCGGCGTCCGCGACGATTTTGTCCTGCTGCTCGAGCGTCGTGATGTTGTGCAGGATGTAAATGCCGCGTCCATACGTCGAGACGACCACATCGTGCGAGGTCTTCTCCGGCGCGATCCAACTCACCGGTGACTGCGGGAGTCCATCCTGAAACTGCTTCCAGTGCCCGCCGTCATCCATCGAGTAGTAGAACGCGTTGCCAGTGCCCGCGAAAATCATCCCTTTACGGTTCGGATTTTCCGCCACGGAAAGCACGTAGGCGAGTGGATGTTTCTGCGGAAGGCCATCGCTGATCTTCTTCCACGTCGCCCCAAAATCGCTGGTCTTATAGATGAACGGCTCGCGGTTATCCATCATATGAAAGTCGACCGCGATGTACGCCGATCCCGCATCGAACACCGACGGCGAGATCTGCTTCACCGTGCCCCACGCGGGCATACCCGTGATGTTCTTCGTGAGGTCGTTCCATTTCGTGCCGCCGTCGCGCGTGTTCCAGAGCTTGCCGTCGTTCGTGCCGGCCCAGATCAGTCCTTTCTGAATCGTCGACGGCGCGATCGCGAAGACGAGTTCTCCGTAGAACTGCCCGAGGTTGTCTTCGACGATTCCTCCCGACGAAATGATTCGGCTTGGATCGTTCGTCGAGAGATCCGGACTGATCACACTCCAGCTCTGGCCTGCGTTCGACGTCTTGAAAATCACCTGACAGCCGAAGTACATCGTGTTGTGATCGAACGGATCGATCGCGAGTGGCGGCGTCCAGTGGCAGCGATACTTCGATTTATTCGGTGGCGAGTCGAGCGTGTGAATCCAAGGACTCACGGAGCGCGCGCGCTTGGTGCGCGCGTCGTAGCGCGTCACGGTTGATCCGTAGCACGAGGCCCAGATGATGTTCGGGTCTGTATAATCGGGAATCGTGAAGCCGGATTCGCAGCCGCCGAGCGCGCGTTCCCACGCCACGCCGCCGCCGCGTCCGCCGCCACCGCCGCCACCGCCGCCACCGAGGTTGACGGTGCCTGCCGTATCCGTCGCCGCGGCCGCGCCGGCGCGACCGCCGCGCCCAGCCGTTGTGTCAGCGGCCGCAGCGGCTGCAGCGGCTGCAGCGGCTGCCGCGTTCGGCGCGCCGCGCCCGCCGCGACCAGCGGCGATCGTCGTGCTGTCGGCTGCCGCGCCACCACGTCCGCCGCCGCGCCCTCCGCGTCCACCCGCTCCTGCCGGCGGCGCCGCGTGCCCTCCGGTCGTCGGCAGCGCTTCGGGCACATCACTCGGCCCGCGCATCGTGCTGTTGTCCTGGCGATTCGTGTACACCCAGTACGGCATGCGCGTGTCCACGGCGACGTGATACATCTGGCCGATCGGCAGCGTGACGGTGATCGAGCTGCGCATGTGGTCGGCCGAGATGCGCGCCCCCGCGTCGTCGGTGAGACCGATGTGATCCGGATTCTTCGGATCAATCCAGATATCGTGATTGTCGCCGCCCCACGGCATGTTGGTGAACGTCACGCCGCCGTCGGTCGAGTGGAAGAAACTGCTGTTGGCGATGAACACTTCGTTCGCATCGCCGCTGCCGACCTTGATATTGATGTAGTAGCCCGCGCGGCCGATGAGCGCGCGCGTCCAGTTCACGGACTTCCATGATCCGCCGCCGTCGTCGGAGCGCCACACCGAGCCTTGATCCGCCGTTTGGATGAGCGCGTAGATGCGCTTCGAATCTGTGGGCGCGATCGCGACGTCGATTTTGCCGAGCGGTGATTTCGGAAGTCCCGGATGCATCACGTGCGTCCACGTCGCGCCGGCGTCGTGCGAGATGTAGATGCCGCTCGACGGACCGCCGCTGTACATCGCGTACGTGTGCATCACCATCTGCCACATGCCCGCGATGACGGTGTTCGGATCTTTCAAGTCGAGCGAGAGGCCGGAGCAGCCGGTGTTCTCGTCTACAAAGAGCGAGCGCGTCCAGGTGCGGCCGCCGTCGGTCGTGCGATACACGCCGCGTTCCGGCTGCGGGCCGGTGCCGCGTCCAAGCGCGCACACATAAACGATGTTCGGATTGGTCGGGTGCACGACGATGCGTCCGATACGGCCCACATCGCCGAGCCCGCTGTTCGTCCACGTCGCGCCCGCGTCAATGGATTTGTAGATGCCGTCGCCCATCACGTCGACGTCGCGAATCGCCCACGCCTCGCCGGTACCGGCCCAGACGACATTCGGGTCAGAGGGCGCGACCGCAAGCGCGCCGATCGCCATCGCGGTCTGCTTGTCGAAGATTGGCGAGAAGGTGTTGCCGTCGTCGGTGGATTTCCAAACTCCGCCCGACGCCGCGCCGATATACCACGTGCGCAGATCGCCGGGAACACCGCTGATAGAGGCGACGCGCCCGCCGAACGATGGTCCCATCAGTTCAAATTGCAGGGGCGGCGGAGCCTGTCCGCGTCCGCCTCCGCGGCCCTGCGCAAGTCCGAGCACGGGAACCAGCCATGCGAGAGCGATGAGCCCGCTGAGTCGGTTATTCATGCCAACGATATGACGTCGCACGCGCGCAATCGGCATCACTATTGTCCTCCGGGATGGAACCTCTGGTGCGGTAAAGGTGTCGCTCAGTATGGCTCTCGTCCACTGAGATCGCGGCGCCGCGATCACCTGCCGCGATCACCTGCCGCTGACACCGATGAGCTACGCCGTTCGCGTGATGGTCGCTGAACCGCTCTCCCGATAAATATCGAGAGGAGATCATTCCTCGCTAAAATTCAAATCTGGAGATTCCGATGTCTTCCAACATCGAAAAGATCAACGACAAGCTCGACACGATTGCGGACAAGGCAAAGGACGGCGCTGAACGGATGGCCGAGAAGGTCATAGACGTCGCAAACGACGTCGCGCACGCCGCGGCCGAAAAGGCGCGTCAGGGCACGGAGAAAGTCGGTGAGAAGCTGGTCGACGTTGGCGAGAAGATCACCAAGTTGGCGAAGTAGCCGGATCTCGGCGCCACTCATTCAAGGAGAAAAGCTGTGAAGCGTTCACTCATTGCAATCGCGATCGTGTCCATCTGTGCGCTGCCGGTGTCGGCAAGCTCGCAGGGCCTGGGCCTCATCGGCGGACTTTCGTACGGAACGGTGCCGAACAACAATGGCGTGCTGCCGGGGACGCTCAAGGCGAACTCCGGTTTCGCGATCGGTCTCGCCGCTGAATCCGGCGGCCCGCTCGGATTCGGCATCAACGGTCTGTACTCGCAGCGCGGCTTTACGAGCAGCGTCGCGGGAAGTTCGCAGAAGCTGAGCTACATCGACGTGCCGATCTATCTCAAACTGTCGCTGCCGAATCCGACAATCACGCCGTTCGGTTTCGTCGGACCGCAGGGCTCGTACGAGCTCAACTGCGCGAGCGACGGCGGCAGCTGCCCGTCCGGCCGCGCGAAGATGACGTACGCCGGAGTGGTGGGCGCGGGCGTGAAATTCGGGATGCTCGGCGGGCTGTCGGTGCAGGGGCGGTATGTCTACGGCCTTTCGGATCTCAATCTCACGACGGTTGGGAATTCTGGCAGCTACAAGCAGCGGTCGTTCATGCTGTTGGCGGGTATTGGGTTCTAACTGAGCACCAACGAGAGAAAAAAACCCCGGACGGATCTGCACGCAGATCCGTCCGGGGTTTCGTCGTTACGGGACTTTCGGCAGACCAAGCTCGGCTCGCTTGGCGTTCCCGGCATCCCGCCTGCGCGCCATATACTGCTCGAATTCTGGCACGCCGCGCAGCGATTCCAGTGAGCCATCGTGGTCATCGAGGCCGCCGTAGATAGTCGTTGGCCGCTGCTTCATGAGCGTCGCGAGCAGCGCGACGGATTCCTCCCTTCTGCCCTGCAGCGCATACAATTTTAAAAGGTTCGCATTCTGATTGCTGCCTGCCGCCGCGAGTGCTTTGAAGCCGCGCTCGGCATCGGCGAACATTCTACGCGCGAGCGAGGTGTCCTTGAGATCACGTGCCGCCCACCCGAGGAGCAGCCGGCCCGAGAACGAACCGTAGCCGGTCGCGTTTGAATCGCGCGCGAGACCGGATTCGATCAGCGGCCGCGCGCGGGCAGCGTCGCCATTCGTGAGCAGCATCATGGCGAGCCCGAGCCGGCTCACGAGATCATTCGGAACTATGCGCGTTGCTTCTTCCATGTAGCGCACCGCGGCGGGAAAATCGCCGCGTGCCCGCGCCATGTACGCCTCCTCGCCTGTAGCCCACGAACGAAAGACGCCGGCGCTGGTGTCGGCGGCGAGTTTCGCGAAGACGGCCAGCGCGCTCGACTGCTCCCACAGATATCCATATTGCCATCCGAGCCGGAATTGCGCGAGATAATTTTTCGGCTGCAGTGTTTGCATGCGAACGCCGAGCGCGATGGCTTCGCGTTCGCGCCCCGCGTCGCCGAGTGCGCTGATGAGCAGGCCGACGACGCGGTCGAAACTCGAGTCGGCGGCGAGGGCGCGTTCGTAGCCGGCGAGCCGCGCCGCAGCGTTGCCGTTTGATCCTTCGGCAAATGCGCGCGCAAAAATTGCGTGCGCGCTGCGCGGATCGATCGCGAGCGCCGCGTCGGAGTGCAGGACCGTTGAATCGTACGCCCATCGGTCCGTTCGGCGGAGGTTTAATATCTGCGCAAAGTTGTCTGCCATGAGTGCGTGAGCACGGGCGGTTGGCGCGATCGCGAGCGCGAGCCGGACGCGAGGCAGCGCGCTGTCGGCGCTGAAGCGCTGGCCTTGCGCGCGAATTGCTTCGGCGGCGCGGAGCAGACTGTCGGCGACGGCGGCAGGGTTCTGCGCGCCGAGTGTGCGGACGAGAACCAGCGCGAGCCCGGTGCAGATGAGAACGCGTCGCGCGTACAGCATGGTTCCTCCGGCGTCGGTAATATTCGGAATGACGAAACAAATCATGGCACCCGGCGGCTCACTAGGCGAGTTGGAGACACCAGCGGCACTGGTCGATCTCGACCGGCTCAGTGCGAATATTGCGCGCATGTCGGCGTATGCGAAAAAACATTCCATCGCGCTGCGGCCGCACATCAAAACGCATAAGGCCACAACGATTGCCGCGTCGCAGATCGCGCAGGGCGCGGCGGGGCTGACGTGCGCCACGCCGGCAGAAGTCGGCGTGATGAGCGCGGTGAGCCACGATATTCTGCTGGCCTATCCGGCGATCGGACCGAAGCTTGCCCGATTGATGGCGCTGCCACGGGACGTGCAGCTCACGGTCGCGCTCGATTCGGCGCGGGCAGTGGATGATCTCGCGCGCGCCGCGCGCGCGGCGGATCGACCCGTTCGCGTGTACGTCGAGCTCGATGTAGGAATGCATCGCGTCGGCGTGACCGCATGGGATGAAGCGATCGAACTTGCGAAGCGGATCGTGGCGAACCCGCCGCTTTCATATGCGGGAATCACGTTTTATCCGGGGCATATCCGGAGCGAGTTGCACTCGCAGGATGCGGCGCTCGAAGCGCTCGGCGCGGCGCTCGAGAGCGCAACAACGGCGTTGTCGGCTCGGGGTTTTCGGCCGGGGGTTGTGAGCGGGGGCTCAACGCCGACTGTTTGGCGGACGCACGAGATCGGCGGAGTCACGGAGATGAGGCCGGGAACGTACGTCTACAACGATCGCGGAACATCGGAACTCGGGGCGTGCGCGCCGGGAGACTGCGCGCTGACGGTTCTCGCGACCGTCGTGAGCACGAGCGTTCCGAATCAGGCGGTGATCGACGCGGGCGCGAAAGCGCTCGGCCGAGAGCCGATGCGTGGCGTGGAAGGCGAGGGTTGGGGCGCGCTGCTCGACCGGCCTGAAGTCGTGGTGTCACGAATGAGCGAGGAACACGGAATCCTCGATCTCTCGCGCACTAGCTGGAGGCCGCAGGTCGGTGAGCTAGTGCGCGTGGTTCCCAATCATGTGTGCATCGTCGTTCATTTGAACGACGTGATCTACGGAGTCAAAGGCGAACGCGTGATGACTAGTTGGAACGTGGACGCACGGGGACGATCGCAACCGGCTTTGGCCAGGCCTTCTTAGCCGCCGACTGGTACAGCGCCGGAATCTCAGTCTGAATCAGCTTGTTGATCTCCCCGATGACCTTGGAAGCATCCTCGCTCGCATACTCGAGCTGCTTCCGCTGATCCGCCGTCGGCGCACCCGACCAGCTCTCGATCGTGCGAATACTGCCGTTGGTCGTCGCGAGCACCCGGTCGGCGTCGCCCTGCAGTCGCGCGATGTGCGCGATCAGCGAATCCGTTTTCGCTCCGCCCGCGGCAAGATCGGTCTTGAACGTCGGTGATTGCGCGTTCAGCGCGCGCGCGCCGTTGTGCGCTGCGACGAGCGATTTCTGCAAACTGAAAACACTCATCACGATCGTGGCCCGCGCCCGACGATCCAGATCGCTGAAGTTCGTCAGCGGGTCGCCCTCCACGATCATCTCGCCGTGTAGATCCGCGGACACGCCGGGAACTTTCAGCGTGACCTTGTAGCGGCCCGGCATCACCAGCGGCCCCACCGGAGCGCCGCCTCCGCGACCGCCGCCGCCGCCCCCGCCGCCCCCTCGCCCGCCAGACGCCGCGACGATCGTGCCGGCTTCTTCCTCCGACATTGCCGCCGACATCCGCATATCCCACAGCACGCGGTTCAATCCTTTCGCTGATGTGCCCTTGAGCGTGCGCACCGGAGCGCCGTTTGCGTCGCTGATCTCAACGGTGACTGCGCCGGTCACTGCGTCGCGCAGGTGATATGTGATCACGCCGTCGAACTCCGGATTCGGCGCGAAGAACTCACCATGTCCGTACCACGCCTGCGGGCTCCATGTGCTCATCTGCCGCGCGCGCGGAATCGGCGCGAGCACCGCCTCGGCCTTCATTCCATCCGCCGTGAGCGCTTCGAGCGGACCGAGGTCGTCGAGAATCCAGATGCCGCGTCCGTGCGTTCCGACGATCAGCGCGTTGTCGCGCGGATGAATGATGGCGTCGTCTGTCGGAACGGTGGGCATGTTGGTGGCCAGTGAATTCCACGACGCGCCGCCGTCGTTCGAATAATGTACGCCGCGCGAGTGCGCGAGAATCAGCACGTGCGAGTTGTGGGGATGCTCGCGAATGCGATTGACGGATGTCTCCGGAAGCCCGGAAACAATTGTGCGCCAGCTCTGGCCGAAGTCGTCGCTGACGAAGACGTACGCTTTGTAGTCGTCGTTGTAGTGCCCGTCGAACGTCGCGTACACACGGCCTGCGGCGTAGCGCGACGCGATCACGGTCGTGTTCGGCGTGCGCGCAGGAAGTCCTCCGATATGCGAGGTGATATTCGTCCACGACTTGCCGCCGTCGCGGGTGATCTGCACCTGTCCGTCGTCGGTTCCGACGTAGAGCACCTTCGCGTCCAGCGGCGATTCCATCACCGACGCAATCGTCCCATAGCTCGAGACACCATCATGTCTGGAGAGCGATGTGGGCAGCACGCGCGCGCCCATCATCATGAGCGTATCGCGATCGATTTGCAGCGTGAGATCGGGACTGATCGCCGTCCAGCTCGAGGCGCGATCGGTCGATTTGAACAGCACGTTGCCGCCCATATAAACGGTTTTCGAATCCGCGTACGACTGAACAATCGGAGAATCCCAATTCCAGCGGTATCCGCCGCGTCCGCCGCCGCCCGCGCCTCCACGGCCCCCGCCCGCTGGCGCGCGATCTCCGGAACCAGGGCGAATCGCCTGATGCTCCATGGTGGTGAGGTTCACGCGCGCCACGTTGCCGTCCTGCGACTCTTCGTACGCGTAGTTCTGATCGCTCGGATCGATCTTCGCATAAAAGCCGTCGCCGCCGCCGATGTTCCAGCTGTCGCGATCCGCGATTCCGTTTCTGTTTCGAACCGCGCTCGGCACGCACCACAGTCCGTTGTCCTGAAGCCCGCCGCACACCGTGTACGGAACCTTGTTGTCCACGTCCAATTCATAGAACTGTCCGAGCGGCATGTTGCGGCGGAAATCCCACGTCACCGCGCGATCCCACGTGATCGACACGCCGCCGTCGCCGCCGACGATCAAATGATTTGGATCGTCCGGATCCACCCATAGCGCGTGATCTTCGGAGTGGATATTGCTAAAACGTTCCGTGAAATTCTTTCCCGCGTCGTCCGAGAAATAAAATCCGCGGTTCGAGCCGAGCATATAGATGCGGTTGCGGTCCTTGGGGTCGAGACGGATCTGGCTGTAGTACATCGGCCGCGTGTTGAGCGGCGACATCTTTTCCCAGTTCGCGCCGCCGTCCTGCGTGCGGTACACGCCGCTGTTTCCTCCTCCCGCTTCCACCGTCGCGTATACCACGCGGCTGTCGCTCGGGAAAAGATCCATCCCGATGCGCCCCTTGTCGCCTTCGGGAAGACCCTTCGTGAGCTTCGTCCACGTCACGCCGCCGTCGATGGTCTTGTAGATCGCGCTGCCCGGCCCGCCGCCGTTGTAGCCCCACGCCTTCCGCATATGCTGATACGTGGCGGCGTACAAAATCAGCGGGTTCATCGGATCGATGATCAGATCCGTCGCGCCGGTGTTCTCATCGACGTACAAGATTTTTTTCCACGTCGCTCCACCGTCGGTCGTCTTGAACACGCCGCGCTCCGCGTTCGGACCCCACAGGTGACCTGACGCCGCGACGTAGACGATATCGTAGTTGCCGGGATCGATCACGACTCGCGCGATCGACCTCGTCTCCCGAAGTCCCATCGACTTCCACGTCTTGCCCGCGTCGATCGATTTGTAAACGCCATCGCCCCACGACGAGCTCTGCCGATAATTCGATTCGCCCGTTCCCACCCACACCACGTTCGCGTTCGACGGCGCGACGCGAATCGCGCCGATCGACATCATCGCGTCGACTTTGTCGAACACCGGATCCCACGATGTGCCGCCGTTCGTGCTCTTGAACACGCCGCCGCTTGCACTGGCGACATAGATCTGGTCGGGCTGGCCGCGCACGCGGCCGACCGAGAAATCATCCACGCGGCCGGAGGTGTTCACCGGTCCGATGCTGCGCCATTTGAGCGCGGCGATCGCGGACGATTGTGATTGAAGGTTTGCGCTGAGCGTGATGATCGCGAGCGCGACGAATAACGGCGAAGTGTTGCGGCGCATGAACATTCCTCTTCGACGGGCGGGGGAGGATCCAACGTACAGAAACGTCAGTGCTCAAGAAATTGTTGGATGTTTTCGACGGCGCGACGAAGTCCGACGTCGATTACTTCTGCTGTCATGCCACTGTCATGTGGTGTGAACACCACGTTCGGCAGAGTGAGCAGCGCGTCATCAGCTGCGAGTGGCTCCTGATGAAAAACGTCGAGCCCGGCTCCCGCGATTCGCCCGTGCGAGAGTGCTTCGATCATCGCCGCTCGATCAACGAGCCCCGCGCGCGCCGTATTTATGAGGAACGACGACGGCCGCATCAAGGCGAGGCGGTCTCGGCTCAGAAAATTCTTCGTCTCCGCCGAAAGCCGCATGTGCACGCTGACGATGTCGGATTCGCGCAGCAGCGTTTCGATCGGCACGTGCGTCGCGCCGAGCGCCGAGGCCCGGCCGTTGTCCGGTCCATGCGTTGAGACGAGCATTCGCATTCCAAACGGCGCCGCGAGTTTGGCGACGCGCGTGCCGATCGCGCCGAGTCCGATGATGCCGAGCGTTTTCCCCTCGAGCTGACTCAACAGGCCGCGCGGCCACTGGCCGGCACGCACCGCCGCGTCCATTGCCGGGATGCGCCGCGTGGCCGCGAGCATCAACGCCATCGTGTGCTCGGCGACGGAATTCGCGTTCACGCCGGGCGTGTTCGTCACCTTCACGTTTCGCGCCTCGCACGCCGCGAGATCGACATTGTCGGTGCCGGTGCCCCAGATCGAAATGAGTTTCAAATCGGGGCAGGCGCCGAGCACGTGGGCAGTGAACTTCGAATACGCGCGAATGTTCAGCGCGGCGCGTGCGCCGCCGAGCCGGCGAATGAGTTCGGCTTCGTTCTCTGCGCCGCGCTCCGTGAAAATCGCGACGTCGCCGAGCGTTCGGAGCCGCGCCTCCGCGGGCGTTCCCGTGATCGCCAGTGGAAAATCGTCGGGCACGACGATTCGCGCGTTCACGCGGCGGCCTCGGCGGCCGCGGCCGCCGCGGCCGCCTCGGCCGGCGCATCGCGCGAGAGGAGCACGGTCACGGCCATGTGCGACGTCACATTGAGCAGCGTTTTGAAAATATCGGGAATGGCGTCGAGCGCGAAGAGAATTCCGACGCCCTCCATCGGCAGGCCGACGGAGACATAGAATGGCGCGATCATAAAAAGTCCGCCGCTCGGAATTCCGGGAATCGAAAAACTCATGGGCACGCATATCGCGCCGAGAAATGCCAGCTGGGCTTCGCTGAGCGGAATGCCGTACAGTTTGCTGAGGAAAAGTGCCGAGACGATCCACGTGACGGCCTGGTTGAGCCGGAAAACCGAGACGCCGAACGGGAGAACGAATCCGGCAACGGAGATCGGCAGATGCAGCACGCGGCGCGCGCCGTCGATCATCGCGGGGAGGGCGGCAACCGACGAGCGCGTGCTGATCGCCACGAGCTGCGCCGGCAGCAGTGACCGCGCGAACCGCGCGAGCGGCACAGCGGTGAGGAGGCGCACGGCGAGGTAGAGCGGAATCGCCGCCGCGATCAGGATTCCGACGTGGATCGCGAGATACAATCCCACGGCGCCTGCGATGCCGGATCCCACGCGGCCGGCGAGCGCCACCGAGAGACAGAACACGCCGATCGGCGCGAACGCGAGCACCCACCCAACGATCACCAGCATCGCGTCCGCGAGTCCGCGAAAAATATCTGTCGTTGCCGCGCGGCGCCGGGGCTCGATGCGCGCAAGCGCGGCGGCGAACGCAACGGTGAACACGATGACCGGCAGCATCGCGCCGTCCACCGCCGCCTTGACCGGGTTCGACGGAACGAGGCTGATCAGCCAGCTCGCGAACGATGGAAGCGCGGGCGTCGCGCCCGCGGCCGCGCCCGCTCCTCGCAGCGCCGTCGCGGATGTCGCATCGATGCGCATCAGCTCGAACAGCGGCGGCGCCGCGAGAAAGGTGAACAGCGCCACGCCCGCGAGCATCACCGTGAAGAGCGTCATCGCCTTGGCGCCCAGGCGTCCGACGGCGCCGAAATCCTTTTCCTCGGCGATCGTCGCGATCAGCAGCGAAACGACAAGCGGAATCACGGTCATGCGAATCGCGCTGACCCAGACGTTGCCGATCGGATCAAGCGCGGCGGCAAACGAGTGCAGCGCGCTCGATGATGACCGCGAGATAGTGACGCCGACGGCAAGGCCTGCGATCAGGCCAGCGAGCGTGCGGAGGGCGGGGGAACGAAAAGTCGCTGGCACGCGATTAACCTATGGCTTCTGGAAAGTTCGCGCACTTTTCCGTACTCTCTCTCGCTGCGAGAGTCGCCAATCAACCAGCCGTCCGGAGACGCATGTCGCCTCAGTCCACCCCCGAACTCGGCAACGCCAAGACCATCCTCCTCGTTGCCCTTGGCGCGAGTGCCGTCTTTTACGTCGTCTATCTCGGAATGGAGCTGCTGCGGCGGCACCGATTGCAGGTGGCGAGCGGCGGCACCGTCGACAAAGACCGGCCCACGCTGACCGGTCTTGCCGTCGGCTTCGGTACGAACTTCTTCGACACGCTCGGCATCGGATCGTATGCGCCAACCACCTCGCTCTTCCGGATCCTGAAAATGGTCCCGGACGAGCGAATCCCGGGCACCATGAACATCGGCCACACGCTGCCGACGATCGTTCAGGCATTCATCTTCACGCAGATCGTGCCGGTCGACGCGATGACGCTCTTCCTGATGATTGGCGCGGCGATTGCGGGCGCGTGGCTCGGCGCGAGCGTCGTCGCGAGCTGGCCGCGCCGCTACGTGCAGATCGGCATGGGTCTCGCTCTGCTTGGCTTTGCCGCGGTTGCGCTCGTGAATTTGCTTAAGGTCGGGCCCTCGGGAGGTCAGGCACTCGCGCTCACCGGCGTTGCGCTGGTGATTGCGGTCGGGGTGAATTTTCTGCTCGGCGCGCTGATGACGCTGGGCATCGGCCTCTATGCGCCGTGCATGATTCTCATCAGCCTGCTCGGCATGAATCCGAAGGCGGCTTTTCCGATCATGATGGGATCGTGCGCGTTTCTCATGCCGATGGCGAGCGTGCGTTTCATCAAGAGCGGGCGCTACGAACCGCGCGCGCTGCTCGGACTTCTTGTTGGCGGTATTCCGGCGGTGCTGGTGGCCGCGTTCATTGTGAAGGAGCTTCCGCTCACCGCGATGTGGTGGGTCGTGATCGCGGTTGCGACGTACACCGCGATTTCTCTGCTGCGCACCGCCGCGCGGGAGAAAGCCGCCGCGCGTTGAGTGAATGCGCTGGCGAGCGATGAAGACGGCGGCGCGAGAGGCTGGCCCCGAAAACTCACCCCTTGGAGCGATGTCGCGCGCCAAGGCCGGGGCCTATCCTCCTGTTCGACGCAGAAGACTGTTCCGCCGGACAACGCCCTGGCACCGTCGAGAGGAGGCCCGATGTCGATGATCACGCGCCGCTTCACCGCGCCGACCGTTTTTCTTTCGCTTTCGCTGCTGCTGCCTGCCTTGGCCGCGGGTCAGACGCGCGGTGCGTTGCACGATGGCATGCGCCGCCTTTGGACCGAGCACGCGGCGTGGACTCGCATGTTCATCATGAGTACGGCCGCAGGCCTTCCCGACAAGGACGCGACGACGATTCGTCTCAATCAGAACCAGACTGATATTGGGAACACGATCGCGCAGTACTTCGGGCAGGAAGCCGGCGCGAAGCTTGCCGCACTCCTGAAAATGCACGTCGTCATGGCTGGCGATATTATCGTCGCGACGAAAGCCAACAAAGCGTCGAAAGTTGATTCACTCAGCAAGCAGTGGCACGCGAACGCGGACGAAGTCTCGGAACTCCTGCACAAATTGAATCCCACGCACTGGTCCGTCGTGTCGATGCGCACGGCCATGTACGCGCATCTCGATGACGCGCTCGCCGAGGCCACGCATTACCTCACAAAAGATTTCACGGCCGACATCGCGGATTACGACGCGATGGAGAAGCATGCGCTGATGCTTTCGGACATGCTCAGCGACGGAATTGTCGCGCAGTTCCCCGCGAAATTTGCGGGAGCCGCCAAGCCGGCGCGGCCCTAACCGCACCCGCGGAATCCCGTCCCATCGAATGAACTACCCCAAGCTTGGTAGGCAATAAGTCAGTCTTTTGGGTGAGTTCGAAATTTCGTTTTTTGGGGTAGTTTTGAGTGTGGGGCGGCGGGAGCAGGCGCGACGGTTTCGCGCACACTCAATGAGGAACGGAATTCATGGGAATCTTCAAACGACTGATCGACTTCGTGACGCTGGGTTCGGCGCGTCCGATGCGCCGGCTTCTCGCGTATTACGCGGTGCTGGCGATCGTCGTGTATCTCATCTACAGGTTTATTCCCGCGGCGGATCGCCTGATGTCCGCCGAAGGTGAGCGCGGCACGATGGCCAAGGCCTCGCAGGCCGGCGCGAAGCTGTTTCAGGATGGACTCAACACGGCTCCAACGACTCTATTTGCGCCCGGCCGGCAGAACCGGGCCGAGCACGCGATGGCCACGTTGCTGGTGTTTTTCTCGACGCTGGCGCTCATGCTGCCGGTGTCGTGGGTCTATATGTCCGCGAGGCGCGATCGAACGCATAATCAGTCGGTCGCGCAGACGCTGATCGTGCTGCCGATGATCGTTGCCGGCGTGATCCTGATCGTTCGCGACAGCCTTGCGCTGGCATTCAGCCTTGCGGGAGTCGTCGCCGCGGTGCGGTTCCGTACGTCGCTCTCCGATGCCCGGGACGTGGTCTTCATTTTTCTCGCGATCGCCGTCGGCTTCGCCGCGGGCACACAAGTGCTCTCGGTCGCCGCGATTGTTTCCCTGCTGTTCAACTTCGTGCTGGTGCTCATCTGGCAGTACGATTTCGGCCGCAACGTGCTGGAGCCGACCGCCGCCGCGCAGTGGGAATCGCCGCTCAAGGAACTCACGGGCAAGACCATCGAAGGCCCGAATGTGCCGGACCGCGATCTCATGCTCGCGCTCACGCCGAAGAAAGTCGACATCCTCACCGCGCGCTTCAAGCGTGTGCAGGCGCTCGTCGGCCGCAACGGAGCAAAGCCGCGCTACAACGCGGTGCTCTCGGTCTCGACGAACTCCATCTCGGAGTCGAAGGGCCACATTGAATCAGTACTCGACCGCGTCGCGAAGCGGTGGAAGCTCGACGAGGTCGTCACGAATACGGAGAAGGCCTCGGAGCTCTTTTATCTCGTGCGCCTCAAGAAGGCCGTCGCCAAGGGCGATGCGCTCACGGCGATTCGCGAACACGCCGGCACCCTGTTCGAAGCCGTCGATCTCGAGGTCGGCGAGGCGGTGGAGCAGGAACAGCTGGCCGAGAAGTCTCTGCGGAAGCAGCGAGAGAAGGCACTCATCCAATGATGCGCGGATCGGCGTGGGGCATCGTCACGTTCGTTGGTGTGGTCAGCGTGCTCGTCGCGTGCGATCAGACGGCGAGCGCCCACGACGACAAGAAATCCGAGTCGCCTGATGCCGCGACGCTTGCGGAGCGCGCGCGGCAGTTCGAAAAGCAGCTCGCCGCGCCGGACTCTGAGTCGAAGCTTGGCGGCGCCGTCGCGCGCTGGATCATGCCCGACAAGCTCAAGGAAATTTCAGGCCTCACGCTCACCGCGGACGGCCGTCTTCTCGGTCACGGCGACCAGCATGCGCACGTGTTCGAGCTCGACTACCGCCGCGGCGTGCTGGTGAAGGAGTTCACGCTCGTCAGCGGCGGCGAGCCGGTGAAGGGCGACTTCGAGGGGATCACGACGGCGAACGGCTCCATTTTTCTTTTCACGAGCGACGGCAAGCTCTATGAGTTCAAAGAGGGCGCCGACGGCGCAAAGCTCGCCTACACGATGACCGACACGCATCTCGGCGAGCACTGCGAGTTCGAGGGTGTCGCGTTCGACAAGACGATCAACTCGCTGCTCTTCGCGTGCAAGAAGGTGAAGGACAAAAAGGACAAGGAGTTTCTGGTGATGTACCGGTGGAAGCTCGGCGACGAGTCCGCGAGTCGCGTGTCGAAGTTGACGGTGCCGATGGAGGATGTGATCGGAAAGAACGAATGGGACGGATTTCATTCCTCCGATATCACGATCAATCCGTTCAATGGCGACTACGTGCTGGTCGCGTCGCGCGAGAGCGCGCTGCTCGAGATCACGCCGGGTGGCAAGGTCGTGTTCTCCCAGCCTCTTCCAGGCGTGCATGCGCAGGCCGAGGGAATCGTGATCACGAAGGACAGCTTGCTGATCATCGGCGACGAAGCGGCCGCGAAGAATGCAAAGCCGGACCTGCATCCGCACCGCGTACCCGACGATTCGGTGCACCGTCCGGCGTACGTCACCGTGTACCGCTGGCCGTGAGCATGATGCGATGCTGTGAAGTGTCGCGCGCGCTGCGCGTGCTGCGCATGCTGCGCGTGCTGCTCGTGCTCGCGGTGGCGAATGGCGGCGCGGCGGAATTGCGCGCGCAGGCCGCGGCTCCGGCCGCGGCTCCGGCGCGCGACGTTCGCGCGGAGAGCGTGTCGGTCACACCGAGCGCAAAATACGCGGCCGGCGGATTTCACATGTGGTTCTGGGGCGACAACTATCGCACGCTGTGGGCGACGCCGCTGAAAGTCGAAGTGCTCGACTTGCATTCGTTCGCAGGAGGTTTGACACCGCTGAAAAAGGGCGGCGGCATGCAGACCGAGTCGCTGCGCTTCGAGGGCGCCAATGGAGTGGAGTATGCGTTCCGCACGGTCGACAAACTGCCGCACCTGCCTTCGGGGCTGAAAGGCGCGATGGCGACCCGGATCATGGCCGACCAGGTCAGCTCGGAGCATCCGGCGGCCGCGCTCGTGGCGGCGCCGCTGCTCGACGCGGCGGGCGTGCTGCACGCGACGCCCGTGATGCGCGTGATGCCGCACGACCGTCTGCTTGGCGAGTTTGGAAAAGAATTCGCGGGGCGGCTCGGCTTGATCGAGGAATCGCCGGGCCACAACAAGAAGAAGGGCGAGAGCTTTGCCGGCGCGCACGAGATCATCGACAGCGATTCGCTTCGCAAGCTGCTTGATCGGGACTCGCGTGAGCACATCGATACGCGGGCGATGCTCACCGCGCGATTGATGGACATCTACCTCAACGACATCGACCGCCATCCGGGGCAGTGGAAGTGGGCGCGGCTGCAGAAAGGCGTCGCCTCGCCGTGGGAACCAATTCCGCGTGACCGCGATCAGGCGTTTGTCTCGTATCATGGCGCGCTGATTGCGTTGGCGCGCATGGGCGCTCCGAATCTCGTGAAGTTCGACGGGGACATCAGCATTCCCGGCCTCACCTACAACAGCCTCGAGATGGATCGGCGCCTGCTCGCCTCGCTCGAGCGGCCGGTGTGGGATTCCATTGCGGGCGAACTGACTCGTAAGCTGACTGATCACGTGATTGATGGCGCCGTGCACATGCTTCCGCCCGAGTATCTGCCGACGGCGCCTGCAATGGCCGCGACGCTGCGACTGCGGCGCGACCATCTGCATGCGGCGGCGACGCGCTTCTATCTGTATCTCGCGGCGGTCGTCGACGTGCACGGCACCGACGCCGCCGATCGCGCCACGGTGACGCGGCTGGAAAACGGAATCGTGGAAGTGAAACTTGAGTCGCAGGGAGACCCGCCATACTTTCTGCGCCGCTTTGATGCGCGCGACACCAAAGAAGTTCGCCTGTATCTCCACGGTGGAAACGATACGTCCGTCGTGGTCGGTGACGTGTTCCGCAGCATCCCGGTGAAAATCATCGGCGGCAACGGCGTGAACTGGCTCATGGATTCGTCGCACGTGGATGGCCAGCAGCAGCCCTCGACGATCGTCGACCAAGGCGCCACGGATGGAGTGACCTACGGCAAAGACACGCTCTTCTTGCGGCTTCCGTTTGAAGAGGTGAACGGCAAGATCGAACCTGCCGGGCGGGATCGCGGCGCGTCCGTCGAGCCCATGCTAGGTGTTGGAGGGGATCTGGGAATGGGCATCACGCCGCAAATCGGGCTCACGCGATTCACCTATGGTTTTCGCGACCGGCCCTACGCGAGTGCCCTCGGTTTCGACGCGGCATACGCGTTTGGCGCTCCCGGCTATCGCGTCGGCGTAATGGCGGACAAACGATGGGAAGGGACGCCATTTCACTTTGCGATGACAGCGTCAGTCTCAACGATCGCCGACCTCGCGTATCACGGACTCGGCAATGCGACGAGCGACTCCGCGTCGTCTTTTTTTTCCGTGCGGCAACAGCAGTATCGCGTGCGCCCCGCGCTGGCGCTCGCCCTCAGCCGCACAACGGACCTCTCGCTCGGCCCTGAGTTTCAGTACACACGCACCGATAACGTTTCCGGCCGCTATCTGGCCATCGCGCGCCCGTATGGAATCGGAAACGTCAGCGCGATCGGCCTGCAGCTCGCGCTGCATCACGAGGTGTTCGACAATCCGGAGAATCCAGAACGGCATTTCGTCGTGGATATCGACGGCACGTATTACCCGGCCATGATGGATCTGACCAGCGCGTTCGAGCGAATCAGTTTCCGCGCAGGCCAACAAGTCACGCTTCCGATTCTGATGCGGCCTACGCTCGTGTGGCGCGGCGGCGCGGAAAAGGTTTTCGGAAATTTCCCTTTTTTTGAGTCCGCGTTCATTGGGGGTCGCAGCACGCTTCTGCGAGAGTATCCCGACCGCTACGCCGGCGACGCCGCGGTGTACGCGACTTCGGAACTGCGGATTCCCTTCGCGAACTTCTCGCTGATGGTGCCGCTGCAGGCCGGCGTGATCGGCACCGCCGAGGGCGGAAAAGTGTTTGTCGGCGGAAGCTCACCGGGCGGGTGGCACAGCGCCGCGGGTGGCGGATTGTACCTGGGTCTCCTCAAGCAGTCGTTCATCGTGAGTTGCACCGTGACCAACGAGCGCGGCAGCTCAGCTGCGCACTGTCAAACCGGCCTCCACATCACACCATGAAATCCGCCCGATATCTTGTGCTCGCCGCGCCGCTTCTGCTCGCGAACTCCTGCACGCCCACGATTCAGATCACGCCGCCGCCCGCGGCAGCCGCAGCGGTGGAAGTCAAACTCGCGGGTGCGTCCGTGCTGATCGGCGTCGGCGACATCGCGGGCTGCTCCGGCGGCGGCGACGATAAAACCGCGATGCTCGTGGACAGCGTGCTCAAGGCGGACAGCATCGCGAAGGTGAGTGATGCGGTCTTCACGCTCGGCGACAACGCCTACATGGAAGGCACGGCGGCGCAGTTCAAGAATTGCTTCGGATCGTCGTGGGGGAATCCGAAGTGGGGAATCATGAAGAAGATTCATCCCGCGCCAGGCAACCACGAGTATCTCACCAAGGCGGCCGATCCGTACTACGCGTATTTCGGCGCAAACGCCGGCGTCGCCGGCGCGGGCTACTACAGCTACGATCTCGGCGCGTGGCACATCATCGTGCTGAATGGCGAGATCGTCGTGCTGACGGAATTCTCGGACGCCGATCGCAAGACGCAGGAAGAATGGCTGAAGAAGGATCTGAAGGACAAATCAAAGCCGTGCACGCTGGCGTACTGGCACGAGCCGCGCTTCAGCTCCGGCTGGCACGGCAGCGATGCGCGCTTTCAGCCGATCTGGCAAATACTGTACGACGCGAATGCCGACCTGATTCTGAACGGTCACGATCACGACTACGAGCGGTTTGTCGCGCAGACACCCGCCGGCGTGCTGGACACGCTGCGGGGCATTCCCGAGATCATCGCGGGCACCGGCGGCGAAGAACTCCGCGGCTTCGGCGGCAAGGCGATCAGGAACAGCGCGTACCGTCTCGAAGGACGGTACGGCGTGCTGTTGCTGACGCTCGGCGGCGGCGAGTATCGCTCAGCGTGGCTGGAAACGAACGGCCGCGTGTGGGATGCGAGCGGGGGGAAGTGCCACTAGTTACGGCGACGCGGCGCCTGCCTTCTTCGCGGATTTCTCTCCGCAGTTCAGCTCGCTCGTTGGCACGCCGGCCCGCACCGGTTCTATACCGTTTTTCGTAAGCAGCGCGTTGAGTGTGCCGAGCTCCCTGCTATTGAGACCGGTCCATCGTGTGATCGCACCGTTGAAATCGCGGCACGCCACGGCGTAACCCGCGAGCATCGCCTCTGTTGGCGCGCGATCTCCGTTGTCCTGGCCGGTGAGCTGGCCGACGAACTTCGTGTTGAGCGCGTTGAAATTCGGTTTCGGGTTGCGGCCGCCAACCGGTCCGGCGAGCGTGTCGAGCTGCGCGCGGAACGCCTTGATCGCCATCGCCGTCGCACCCGTCGTGTCAGCGGGCATTCGGGACTTCAGCGCCGTCCGCATGAGGTCCACGCGTTCGAACGACGTCCACGAGAACTCCGCGCCGGCGTTGATGCTGAGAAGCAGTGCATACTGCGCGCGAATATCCGCGGTCGTGGCCGGCGAGCGCGGATCGTTCGTCACGATGAAAGTCTGCGCGAGCGTTTTTCCGCCGACGGTGAGCTTCGCGGTGTACGTGCCCGGCGGCGCCAAAACTCCCTCGGGCGTCGTGGGAGTGAGACCGGGATTCGCATTGATCTCGAACGAGTGCGAAAACGCCGGCGGCGCGTCGATCCGAAGATCCCAGTTCGTGCGATTGAGTCCGGCATTCGCGGGCAGCGCGAACGGTGGTGCGAGCCACCAATTCGGGTGTGGCGGTTTCGCCGATTCCTTCACCGGTGCGCCTGGTGTGCTCGACATATGCCGCAGCCTGGCGCCGGTGGAATCGAGAATGTCGAGTGTGATTTCGCCGGCGGGCTTCGAGTCGAGCGCGTAATAAATGATGGCGCCATCCGGCGGATTCAGCGCGTGCGGCACCTCCGGCGGGAACGGCGTGTCGAAGTTCGTATTCCGCCGCACGCGAGTCGTGGGATCCGGCTTGAAGAGATGCACGGCCTCCGACTCGACGGCGGGAGTCATCTGACGAAGCACCGCGTAGTCGTCGAGAATGAAAAGGCCGCGTCCGTACGTGCCGACCACGAGATCGTTCCCCGCGAACGCGATGTCACGATACGACGTGGTCGGCAGGTTCAGCTGCAGTGACTGCCAGTCGTCACCGTCGTTGAACGAGACGTACATCGCGCTCTCGGTGCCGGCGACGAGCAGGCCCGCTTTTTTGGGATCCGCCCGGATGATTCGCGCGAAGCTCGCGCTCGGCTCATTGGTCGGCAGGCCCGTTGTGATCCGCGTCCACGTCTTGCCGAAGTCATGCGTGCGATAGAAGTAGGGCGCGTGATCGCCGGAACTCGACAGCGTCACGGCCGCATACGCTCCGCCAGCATCAGTGTGCGACGCGTCGATGCTCGAGATGAGCGCCCGCGCGGCGTACGGAAGATTCGGAATTGATGCGTCTTCCCACGTCGCGCCTTCGTCTTTCGTCACTTTGATCAAGCCGCTGCTCGTGCCCGCCCAGATCGTTCCGCGGCCAACTGTGCTTGCCGATATGGTTTCGATTGCCCCCGCGGGAAACGAACCGGGAGGGCGAACCGCTGTGTCCGGCAGCGGCTTCATTCCCTTCGGATACGTGAGATCTGGGCTGATCTTCTTCCAATGCGTGCCGCCGTCCGTGGTCGCCATCATGAATTGGAATCCGGCGAGCAACTCGTGCTGGTTCCACGGTGCGAACGCGATCGGCTGCGAGAACGCCGTACGC
The DNA here is from genome assembly GCA_038205995.1 of Gemmatimonadales bacterium. GTDB lineage: Bacteria > Gemmatimonadota > Gemmatimonadetes > Gemmatimonadales > Gemmatimonadaceae > Fen-1231. Next base: position 29,542 of record JBBRBH010000018.1, on the reverse strand, counting down.
AAATGCAGCTCGGGATTCAGCGCCGGACTCACGGTGATCCACTGCTCGGATGGATAGCTCACGCGCACGAGCCCGCCGGGATTTCCGCTCGCGTACACGGTGTTCGCGTTGAGCGGATCGGGAGCGATAGTCCCCCATTCCCACGCCGGCACGGAGCCCCAGTCGAACGGGCCGATCTCGCCGTAGTTGCCGCGGCTGCGCTGACGCACGGAGCCCGCGTCCTGCTGCGTGGCGTACACCCAGTACGGAAATGAATTGTCCGTCGAGATGTGGTAGACCTGCTCGGTGGATTGATTGTACCAGGAGCCCCACGTCTTGCCGCCGTCGAGCGTCACGATCGCGCCCTGATCGACGCCGAGCAGTATGCGATTGCTGTTGGTGGGGTCGAGCCACATCTGCTGCGGGTCGTCGCCGCCGGGCGAGCCCTTGAAGCCGGTGAACGTGTTGCCGCCGTCGGTGGAGACGTAGCTCGACGTGTGAATCGAGTAGACGACGTCCGGATTCTTCGTGTTCACGTACACGCCGCAGTTGTATCCACCCTGTCCGTTTCGGATGCGGTCGTCGCTGGCGTCCATCTGTTTCCACGTCGTGCCGCCATCGTCGGTGCGGAATAGTCCATTGTTGCCGATCACGAACACGCGCTGCGCATTGGTGTTCTGCGCGACCGACACATATTCGCAGCCGTTGAGGCGCGGCAGTCCGCCGCCGGTGACTTCCGTCCAGGTGATGCCTTCGTCGGTCGATTTGAAGAGTCGCGTTGCGGATGGGCCGGGTGCTGGCGGCGGGCCGGCCGGGGGCGCTGGCGGTGGCGGTGGCGGTGGCGCTGGCGGTGCCGGAAAAATTCCTGACGGCGGCACGGGCGCGTTCCAGTGCCGAATCGTCGTCGCGAAAACCACGTCAGGCCTGTCGAACGAGCGGGCGATCTTCTGCACGCCGGTCGAATCATTGATGAACAGGGTGCGCGTCCACGACTTGCCGCCGTCGGTGCTGCGAAACACGCCGCGTGTCTCGCTCTTCTTCCAGAGATCGCCCTCGGTGGCGGCGAGCACGATGTCCGGATTTCTTGGATCGACGAGCATCGATGGAATCACGCGCGCGTCGTCGAGCCCGCTCTTGTGCCATGTGGCGCCTGCGTCTTCGGATTTGTAGACGCCGCTGCCGATATTCGCGCTGCCGCCTTGCACTTTGTCACCCGTGCCGACGTACACGATGTTCGAATTCGACGGCGCGACTTCGACCGAGCCGATCGAGGAAACCTCCCTGATCGAATCGAACACCGGATACCACGTTTCGCCGGCGCTGGTGGTTTTCCACAGGCCGCCGGCCGGAGTGCCCGCGTAAAAGGTGCCGACTTCGCCAATCGCGCCGGACACGGCGGAAATTCTTCCGCCGCGGAACGGCCCGATGTTTCGCCAGACGAGGCCGGAGAGGAGATCGGGTTTGATCGGCGCGGCGCCGAGTGTGAGCAGCGCGGCGGCACAGAGCGCGGCGCGCGAGGTCGAACGCAGGAGTTTAAGCATCGCCAAAAATAAGGTGAAAGAGTGTCCCGAACATATCAGACGCTATATTGCTCTCGCCATGATTCTTCCTTTTCTCGTCGCGTTCCAGCTCGCCGCCGGCCAGCCCACTTTTCATGCGCTCAAAGGGCAAACCGAGGCTAGAGCTCCCCGTGTAGACACCGCCATCACAATTGACGGTCACCTCGACAAACCCGTGTGGCGCAAGGCGGCGCTGCTGACCGGCTTCTCTGAATACTCGCCCGCCGATCAGCGCCCTGCGCCAGACTCGACCGAGGTGCTGGTCTGGTATTCGCAGACGTCGATCTATTTCGGCATTCGCGCGTTCGAGCCGCATGGCATCGTGCGCGCGACGCTGGCCGACCGCGACAAGATCACGAACGACGACAACATCGAACTGCACCTCGACACCTTCCGTGAGGGACGCAAGGCCGTGGTGTTCATCGTGAATCCGCTCGGCGTGCAGGCCGACGGCACCAAGAACGAGGGCGGCGGATTCATTCCCGGTGCGAACGTCGCGCCAGGCCAGAACGATCTGAGCGCGGACTTTCAGTGGGAGTCGAAAGGCCGTCTGACGGATTATGGGTATGAAGTCGAGGTCCGGATTCCGTTTTCCAGCGTTCGGTATCCCGCGGCGACAGAGCACATCTGGGGTCTGCAGATCGATCGCCACACGCAGCACAATGGATACGAGGAAACGTGGACGCCCGCCAAGAAAGCGTCGGCGAGCTTCATTGCGCAGGAGGGGCTGCTGCGCGGCATCACCGGCATCACGCACGGTCAGGTATTCGAGGTGAATCCAGAACTCACCGACGCGATCGCAGGGAACGCCGCCGCCGCCGGACCGGGCTGGAGATACAACTCCAGGGTGCAACTCGGCGGAAACGTGAAGTGGGGGATCGGATCGAATTTTGTTTTGAATGGAACGATCAAGCCGGATTTTTCGCAGGTCGAGGCCGACGCCACGCAGATCGCGACGGACGCGCGGTTCGCGCTCTTCTATCCCGAAAAGCGTCCGTTCTTTGTTGAGGGCAGCGAGCTGTTCAACGTGCCGAACACGCTCGTGTACACGCGCCGCATTTCGCAGCCCGACGCGGCGCTCAAGCTCACCGGAAAGCTGGGCAGCAACGATCTCGCGATTCTTTCCGCGCTCGACGCGGGTTCGACGACGATCACCGGCGCCCGTCCATTGATTGACATCGTGCGGCTGCAGCGCGACATCGGACACCAATCAACGGCGGGCCTGCTCTATTCGGATCGCGTCGGCGGCGGACGTGACAACCATGTTGGCGGCGGCGATATCCACCTCACGTTCGGCAAGATGTACTACGCGCAATTCCAGGCCGTGATGAGCAGCACGACCACCGGCGGTAACACGGCAGCGGGCCCGATGTGGGACGCGGTCGTCGATCGCACGGGGCGGAGCTTCGGCTTTCACTACAACATCATCGGTCTCGACAAAAACTTTCAGACCGACAACGGTTTCGTCGCGCGCACCGGCGTGGTGCAGCCGGGAATCGCGAACCGCTACACGTGGTACGGCGCGCCGGGCGCCCTGCTCGAGCGGTTCAATGTTTTCTTCCGTCAGTCGGGCACCTGGCGCTACGACGATTTCATGGCGGGGCGGCACGTGCTCGAGGAGAACGCCGGCGGGCTGACCAACTTCCTGTTGCGTGGCGGATGGAATGTGAACTTCAATCCGTCGTTCGGCAGCTACGCGTTCGATACGGCGGCATATCTCAGAGTGCGCACGACGTCGGCAACGGGAACCCTCGTTCCCTTTGCACCGCCGGGCCGCCGCACGAACGCGCTCTATTCGTTGAGCGTCGCGACGCCGCAATTTCCACGCTTCGCCGCCTCGGTCGGCGCGACGTTTGGCAAGGACATCGACTTTTTTGAATCGTCGGCGGTGCGGCGCACCGATTTCAACGCGTCGCTCGATCTGCGGCCGGACGACCGGCTGCGCATCAGCGCGACGTACGTGAGTTCGCACTTCACGCGTCAGAGCGACGGCGTGAACTCGTTCACCGCGCGAATTCCGCGATTGAAGCTCGAGTACCAGCTCGCGCGCCCGCTGTTCGTGCGCGTGGTGTCGCAGTACACGGCAAGCGATCGCAAGCCGCTGCTCGATCCGGCCAACGGGCGCACGCTGTTCGTCTCGAACGGAGCCGGCGGGTACACGGCGTCGACGGAATCGACGACTAACACGCTTCGCACGGACTTTCTGGTTTCGTATCGTCCGTCGCCGGGCACCGTGGTGTTCGTCGGGTATGGCAACAGCCTCACCGAGAGCGACCCGCTCGCGTTCACGCAGCTCAGGCGCGTGACGGACGGATTCTTCGTGAAACTGAGCTACCTGTTTCGCGGTGTCGGCGTCAGGGACTGACGCGCAACTACCTCTTTTGATGGAGCACGGCGTTCGCAGGTAGCCCGCGAGCCCTACTCATCTTTTCACCCAGCCGTGTGATGGTTTGCCACGGTCCGCGCGCGAGTCTTCTTCTATGAAGACGAATCCGGCGAAAAAATCAATACGGGCCGGCTCCAAGAGCAAGGCGGGCGTCACACATGCGGTGCCCAGCGCCGGAGTCCCCGACACCGAAGCGGCACTCCGCGCATCGGAAAGCCGTTATCGCCGGCTCTTCCAGACCGCCCAGGACGGCATTCTGATTCTCGATATCAGCACGAAGAAAATCATCGATGCCAATCCGTTCATGACGCACCTGCTCGGGTACGCGTACAGCGACATCGTCGGCAAGGAGCTCTGGAAACTCGGTTTCGCCAGAGACAAAGCCGCGAGTCAGGCGAAGTACGCGGAACTCGAGGCGGTGGGCTACATCCGCTATGAGCACCTCAACCTCGAGACGAAATCCGGTCAGGAAGCCGAGGTCGAGTTCGTGAGCAACGTGTACGAGGACAACGGCAAGAGAGTCGCGCAGTGCAACGTGCGCGATATCAGTGCACGCAGCCGCATGGAGCGCACGGTCAAGGATCAGGCGGAACAGCTCGCGGCCCTCGACATCCGGAAAGACGAATTCCTCGCGATGCTGAGCCACGAACTTCGCAATCCGCTCGCGCCCATTCTCAACGCGGTCACGTTTCTGCACAGCCATCACCACGAGAATCCACAGGTCAAGAAATCGCTCGGCATCATCGAGCGTCAGGTCGGGCAGCTCAAGCACATCGTGGACGACTTGCTCGAGGTCTCACGGATCACGAGCGGGCGCATGCAGCTGCGCGTGAGCCGGGTCGCCGTCAGCGGGATCGTCGAGCACGCGCTCGAGACGGCCAGGCCGCTCATCGAGCAGCACAATCATTCGTTCCTCGTTTCGATGGCGTCGGAGCCGGTGTACGTGCGCGCGGACGGCGCGCGGCTTCAGCAGGTGGTCGTGAATTTGCTCAACAACGCCTGCAAATACACGGCGGACGGCGGACACATTTGGCTCACGGTGCGGCATGAAAACGACGAGTGCGTGATTCGCGTGCGCGACGACGGCGTTGGGATCGGCCCTGACCTTCTTCCTACCGTGTTCGATCTCTTCACGCAGTCCGACCGCTCGCTCGACCGATCGCAGGGTGGCTTGGGCGTCGGGCTCGCGCTCGTGAAGCGCCTGGTCGAAATGCATCACGGCAGCGTGGAAGCGCACAGTGTGGTCGGGGAGGGAAGTGAGTTCGTTGTTCGCATTCCGGTCTCGCTGGCGCCCGCTGGAGCCGACGACGAAGCGCCACTCGCCTCGCTGGCCGTCTTGCCCAAACAGCGAGTGCTTATTGTCGAGGACAATGTCGATAGCGCCAACTCGCTGGGGATGCTGCTCGAGGCCGCGGGCTTCGAGGTGCAGATCGCGCACGATGGCCAAGCCGCGCTTCAGATCGCGCTCGAGTACCGGCCGAATGTCGTCCTGCTCGATATTGGACTACCGGGATTGGACGGCTACAAGGTTGCCAAGTGGATGCGCCACACGCTGAAGAACATCTTGTTGATCGCCGTGACCGGATACGGCAACGACGCCGACATTCACCGCTCGAAGGAGGCCGGGTTTGATCATCACATTATCAAGCCGGCCAACTTCAAGGTGCTGCGGCAAATTCTCGTAGACGAGGCGCGATAACGCTCATCTCGCGCGCGCAGATCCGCTGCGCGAGCATGCGCGACATCGACTCGAGGCGCTTGAGCTCTGTCGATTTCCAGCTGCGCGGCGATCGGTCCATCACGAAGAGGGCGCCGATACCGCGCCCGTCCCTTCCCGTGACCGGAATGCCGGCGTAGGCCGTGACCGTTCCATCACGGACCGCCGCGCTCCTCGCCGCGAACGCAAGCGCACGCCCATCGCCAACGGCGAACAGTTTTCCGGAGCTCACCATGTGCCGCGATAGCGGATACGAGAGTACGATTGCGACCAACGCGGGAATTCCGGCGCCGCTCACCGCGAGGCGATTTTCGCGGTCCGATACCCAGGCGCAGGCGTATGGCGTGCGCAACAGTTCGCGGGTCAGCCGCGTGATGCGGTCGAGTTCGTACTGCGGCGATATATGGGGCAGCACATTCGTGTGTGTACGCATGCGTACTACGCTACGGGCAAATTTGCAGGGCCGAAATCGCACGAACGAATGAACGAAGGCGTAGCTCCATCGTGTCATTCATGATTGCGCCACCTCGGATTGACATGGGCCCGCTGGAGGGGGTTCGTTAACCATGCAATCCATGAGACGGTTGTTCGTTCCCGTGCTTGTTTCGTTCGCGGCGATGCCGCTCACGGCACAGAAGACTCCGGCGCCAGCCGCCGCGCCGCCTGGCTGGGAGGCATACGTCCGTGCCTTCGATCAATACTCGGATCGTGACGGCATCGTCGGCTCCGCGACGCTCGTGATGCGCAACGGCATCGTGCTCGAGCACCACGAGCACGGCTTCGGCGACCGCGAGCTGCACCAGCGGGTCGATACCAACACGATCTTTCACTGGGGCTCGATCACCAAGACGCTCACCGCGACCTCGGTGATGCAGCTGCGCAATCGCGGCCGCCTCACGCTCGACGATCGCGTGACGACCTACCTCCCCGAGTTGCGGCGCATACACGATCCGTTCGGCTCGGTGGACAGCGTCACGATCCGCATGCTCCTCTCGCACTCGGCCGGCTTTCAGGCCGGCACATGGCCGTACGGCAACGGCAAACCATGGGAGCCGTTCGAGCCCACGACGTGGGAGCAGCTCGCGGCAATGATGCCGTATCAGGAAATCGCGTTCAAGCCGGGCTCGAAATTCAGCTATAGCAATCCCGGATTTATTTATCTCGCGCGAATCGTCGAGCAGCTCACCGGCGATCCGTGGGAAGGCTATGTGCAGAAAAACATCTTCGCGCCGCTTGGGATTACGCGGAGTTATTTCGGCGGCACGCCGTATTATCTCGCCGAGCATCGGTCGAATAATTACGACGTGATCAAGGATCCGGCGGGAAAGGAAGTCGTGCGAGCGAACGGGCGCGATTTTGATCCGGGTATCACCATTCCGAACGGGGGATGGAATGCGCCGCTCGGCGATATTGCGCGCTGGGTTTCCTTCCTCACCAACGCTACGCACGGTGACGCCGAAACGCGCCGCCTGTTCGACGCGGTGCTGCCGCATACGACGCTCGAGGAGATGTGGAAGCCGACGCACCCGATCGCCTCACCCGGGAACGGACCACAAGACATGGGGATGTCCTTCTTTCTCCTCGCGCGCCGGACCGCGGCCGACACCGTCACATTCGTCGGACACACCGGGAGTCAGGCCGGCTTCCGCGCGTTCTTCTATATAAACCCGCATACCGGCGACGCCGTGATTGCCGCGTTCAACACCAGTAACAACGTTCGCGCGCGAGAATCCAGTTCCGGATTCTCCGCCCTCGCCGAATCGGCGCTCACGATGCTCTCTCAACCCGCTGCTCGCCCATGACACGCAAGCTCTTCGCGCTCGCCTCCGTCGCCTTGTTCGCTGCCTGCGCGAAATCCGGCGACGCTCCGTCTGCCTCGAACGCACCGGTTCCTCCCGAAGCGATCGCGGCGCTCGACACCGGCGCGCTCATGCAGCACATCCGCGTGCTCGCCGCCGATTCGCTCATGGGCCGCGCGCCCGGAACCGCCGGTGAGGAAAAAACCGTCGCGTACATCGAGGGGCAATTCAAGGCGATGCGCCTGAAGCCGGGCAACACCGACGGCACCTACATCCAGAAAGTGCCGCTGGTCGGCATCACCGTGAAGAACTCGCCCACGCTCACGTTTTCGAAAGGCTCGGCGAAGCAGACGCTCAAGTGGCACGACGATTACGTCGCCTGGACCAAACATGTCGCGCCCAACGCGTCGCTGGAGAACTCGGATGTTGTGTTCGTCGGCTACGGGGTCGAAGCGCCCGAGTTTAAGTGGGATGACTACAAAGGCGTGGATGTCGCAGGAAAGACGCTGGTGATGCTCGTGAACGATCCGCCGCTCGCCGATACCTCACAGTTCGGCGGCCCGCGCATGACGTACTACGGACGCTGGACCTACAAGTACGAGCAGGGCATGCGCCACCATGCCGCCGGCGTTCTGCTCGTGCACGAGACGGAAGCTGCCGGCTATCCATTTACCGTGGTGCAGGGCAAAGTCGCCGAGCAGTTCGATCTCGTGACGCCCGACAAGAACATGAAACGCGCGAACGTCGAAGGGTGGATTTCGCTGGAGCAGGCGAAGAAACTTTTCGCCTCCGCCGGCCAGAACTTCGACTCGCTCAAAGCGCGCGCCGCGACGCGCGAGTTCAAGCCAGTGCCGCTTGGCGTCACGGCGAGCGTGACGATCGAGAACACGCTGCGCACGATCGATTCGCGGAATGTGATCGCGAAACTCGAGGGAAGCGATCCGACGCTCAAGAACGAGTACATCATCTACACCGCGCACTGGGATCACTTCGGCATCGGCGTGAAGGTGAACGGCGACTCGATCTACAACGGTGCGGCCGACAACGCGACGGGAGTCGGCGGATTGCTGCAGCTCGCAAAGGCTTTCGCCGCAATGAAAACGCCGCCGAAGCGCTCGATTCTTTTTCTCTCGGTGACCGCAGAGGAGCAGGGGCTGCTCGGCTCGCAGTACTATGCGGTCACGCCGATCTATCCGCTTGCGAAAACCCTCGCGGACATCAACATGGATGAGATGAACACGTGGGGCGAGACGAAGGATCTCACCGTGATCGGACTTGGCGCGTCGGATCTTGATGACTACGCAAAGGCCGCCGCAGCGGAGCAGGGGCGCACGCTGAATCCCGACGCGCAGCCGTCAAAGGGTTTCTACTATCGGTCCGATCATTTCAACTTCGCAAAGGTTGGTGTGCCGGCGTTCGACCCCGAGGGCGGCGTGGATTACGTCGGCAAACCGAAGGGATACGGATTGCAGAAGCGCGAGGAGTTCGACTCGAAGTTTTATCACTCGCCGCAGGATCAGATTTTGCCCGGCTGGGATATGAGCGGCGCCGTGCAGGATCTGAAATTGTTTCTCACGATTGGCTATCGCGTTGCGGGGGCACAGGCGATGCCGGCGTGGAAAACGGGCAACGAATTCAAGGCGACGAGGGACAAGCAGCTGCAGCCGTAGCGGTCGGCGCTAGTTCTTTTTTCCGGTAGAGAGCTTGGTGGTCACTTCGCGCTGCACTCGAGGCGCGAGGCGGCCATTATGTTTTTTTAGAAAGCTCACGACCGCAGCCCGATCCCAGCGCACCAGCGATCGCAGTGCCCACGAGAGCGCTTTTACAACCATATCGTCGCGGTCATCGACCACGCGCTCGCATACGGCGATCGTGCGCTTCGCATCACCTCGTCCGCCGCGTGCGGCGACGTTGAGTGCGACGGTGCAGACGACGCCCGTTCGGCGCAGCCAGCGATCTTTGGAGTTGAGCCACGCGTTGATCTGTCGTGTCGCCAGCCGGCCTTCGCGCCACGCGGGTCCGGCGATGTAACACGCGAAGGTATCGACGCTGGGCCAATCGGAGAGGCCACGCGAGAGTCGCGTGATGTCCGATGCCTTGAGCGCTTCGATTGCTCCGCGATGACTGACGATCAGTTCGTACGCCGTGACGCGGCACCAGAAATCATCGTCGAAGAGTTCGAGAGCGACGTTGATAACATCACGCGGCGATCGCGAATTCAATTCTTGCGACCACTTGCGACGAAGGTGCCGCCACACCGGCACGCTGCGTGGGGGCGACTGCGCGAGCACGCGCTGGATTGCGGCGGCTGTCGGCGCTGTCATTGACTTCACCGGATATCCACTTTGATGACTACGTTCAGTGTGAATTTAGCACTGTGGCGGCCAGGCCGAGCTTCATCGGCGTTTTCGCGTGGCGGTCTCCATCACGGTTTGACCGTCGCGATCTCGACTCGCGACGCGTTCGCCGGCGTCCGCCAGATGCGGTGCGTCTGCGCCTTGTAGTCGGTGGCCTTGGCCTCGAAAATATTGTCGACCCACGTCTGCGGATTCCGGTCGATGATCGGAAACCAGCTGCTCTGCACCTGCACCATGATCCGGTGCCCGGGTTTGAAGCGATAACTCTGCGTGTGCAGATCGATCGTGATCGGCGTGACGGTGCCGGGCACCATCGGCTCCGGCTTCTCAAACGAATTCCGGAAGCGCGCCCGGAACACATCGTTCGCGATCATGAACTCGTAGCCGCCGAGTTTGAAATCCTGCGGATACTCTTCGGGATACACGTCGATGAGTTTCACGACAAAATCCGCGTCGCGCCCGGTGGTGCTCGCGAAAAGTTTGGCGGTGATATCGCCGGCGACTACGACATCTTCGGTGAGCGGCTCGGTCTCCCATGTGAGCACGTCCGAGCGATCCTGCACGAAGCGCTGATCCTCGAGGAGCCAGGTCGGCCACCCTGATCCTTTGGGGTAATACGTGGGCTCGATTGGGCGATGCCGATACGGCACGGGCTTTGCGGGGTCGCTCACGTAAGCATCGTAGCCGATTCCTTCGATTGCCGCTGGCGCGTCGAACGAAAGTTTTCCGTTCGCGCCAAAATAGAGCGAGCGCGTCGTCGCTTCTTTCGGCGGCCACGCGGTGAAGCTGCGCCACTGATTGCTCCCCGATTCGAACACCGTCGCTTCGGCGAGCGGCGGCGTGCTCTTGTCCTTCAAGTAATGCGCGAAGAACGGCACCTCGAGCTGCGCCCGAAAATATTCTCCCGTCGGCGAACCGAAATCGATGTTGCCGAGTTTCTGCCCCGTGCCGCCGCTCCATCCGCCGTGCCGCCATGGGCCGACGACGAGAAAATTATTTCCCTGAGTATCGTGTTTTTCGAGCTCCCGGTAGATCGTAACCGGCCCATAGAAATCCTCCTGGTCCCACCAGCCGGCGACATTCAGCGTCGGCACGTTCACGCGGCGGAGATACGGCTTCATCGCCTGACGCTGCCAGAACGCGTCGTAGTTCGGGTGCAGACGGAAATCGTCCCACGTTGGAAGTTTCTTGTCTTTCAGATATTTGCTCTGCGCGTTCGACAGCGGGCCGAGCGCGAGGTACCACGCATAGGTGTCGTATTTGTCGAACGCGAACTGCGAGTTCTCCTTGGAGTTCTCCGTGAGAAATGCGTACTCGAATCCATAGCTCAGCCGGAACGCGCCGTTGTGATGGAAATCGTCGCCGATGAACATGTCGGCGGGCGAGGCCTGCGGACTCACCGCTTTGAGCGCGGGGTGCGGATCGAGCATCGCCATCGCCGTCGTCCAGCCCGGATAACTCACGCCCCACATTCCGACGCGTCCGTTGTTGCGCGGAATGTTTTTCGAGAGCCACTCAATTGCGTCGTACGCGTCGGTGCTTTCGTCGATCGCCTTGCCGCCGGCATCCATCGGCCGCGGCGCGCGTTGCATGACGAACGTGCCTTCGGATCCAAATTTTCCGCGGATGTCCTGCATCGCGAAAATGAAGCCCTCGTCGACGAACTCTTTGTACGCGCGCGAAATCGGGAAGTTGCGATCGGGCACACCGTACGGCGTGCGCGACAGCAGAATCGGCAGCGCGGCCGTCTGATGCTTCGGAATGAAGTACACCGTGTGCAGCCGAGTGCCGTCACGCATGGGAATCATCGTCTCGGCGAAGACGAAGTTCGTGTCGGGAGGGGCAGCGGCCTGTGCGAGCGCGGGTGCGGGCGCCGCGAGCGCGATGCCGATCATTGAGGTAAAGAGTTTCTTATGCATTGGCTAGAAACGACGCTCGCCCTAGCGCCGCGTCAACTCCGTCGAAATAACGAGCACCGACGAACTTGCCGTAAGCCCGAACTCTTTGCGCGTTGACGCGTGCTCGCACGCCGCCAGGAGCCCCGCCACGCCCGCCGCGCCCGACGGCCCTGAAGGCAGCGCGCTGTCGCCATCCTCGCCGCATTCGAGAAGCGTCATGGCCTCGCGGGTCGCATCATCGGAAATGGAAATGTAGAATCGCGCAACAGGCGCGATGGCCTTCCATGCAAGCGGCGACGGTGCCGCGCACGCGAGGCCGCCCATGATCGTGTCGATCGGAGTGTCGAGATGCGTGAGCGCTCCGGCATTCGCACTCGCAGCCAAGCACGCGGCGGAATCAGGCTCGACCACTATGACGGTTGGCGCGCGCGCTGATATTCGCGACGCGAACGAGCACGCCGCGGCCGCGAGCGATCCCACGCCCGCCTGCACAAAAACGTGCGTCAGCTCTTCACCAATTGGCAGGGCGGCCGCGACTTCTCGAAAAATCACCCCGTAACCGGCCATCACATCAGCGGCGATCGCCTCACTGGCTCCCGCAGAAGTGTCCGAGATCAAATCCCAACCGTTCGCAGCGGAGGCATCGATTGCTGCGGCGAGCGCGTCGTCGTAACTCCCGCGCACGGTGATCACGCGCGCGCCGAGCGCCGCGAGCGCCGCGGCGCGCGACTCACCCGCGCCGGCGGGAATAAAAACCACACTCGAACAGCCGCAGAGCTGCGCGCCCCACGCCACCGCGCGCCCATGATTTCCCGCAGTGGCGCACGTTACGGTGATCTCACCAAGCGCCGCTCGATATTTTGGATTCCGAAGCTCGGCGAGCGTCGCAGGCAGCGCATGCCCGAGCGCCTCAAGCTTTCGTGCGAGATGGCGGAATACCGCGTACGCACCGCCAACCGCTTTGAAGCTTCCGAGTCCAAAGCGCGGACCCTCGTCTTTGCACCATACGTTGCCTACGCCGACGCGCAGCGCGAGGCCGCGCAAATTCACGAGCGGCGTGGGCGCGTATCCGGGCCATTGGCTGATTTCGTGAAACGCGCTCTCTTCAGCGTCCGACTGTTTCACGGCACCCAGTGAATTGCCGTTTTCCACTTTGAAGTGTCGAACAGTTCCTCGTTGAGCGGAGAACCGGCTTTCCAGTCACGATATTCCTCGAGCTGCCGCGGTTTTCCACCGACGGTCATCGCGATCTTTGTGGCGAGCCAGCCACCGGCGAGCGGAACGTACCCGTCGAGATGGATGTCCATCACAGGCTGGTTCGGTGCGGGGGAGAGTACGACGCGCACGACCACATTGCGCGCCGAGTCAACCCAGATCTGCGGCGCGGCAGAGTCCGTTGCAGCAGGGACGCCAATGATCCAGATCGAACGATTCTGCCACACGCTTCGGCAGACTTGCGTGAGGTCAACGCCCGTGTCTTTGAGCTCGCGCACCGTTTGCTCGACCGAATGCATGTACACGCCTTCGATCAGCGGAAGAAAAACATTTCCGCCGGCGCGAGCCGCCGTAAGATTTCCCGCGCGCATCACCCACAGTGAGTCGGCGGTATAGAGCACGCCGTTGCCGAGTGTGGGGTCGCCCTGATCGATGCGGAGCTGAACTCCATGCGAATCTGAATTGCGGAGCGACTCATACCACGTCGATTCCGTACTCGTGCCGTCGGCCTTGTAGACGGTGGTGCGTTGAACGAACGTCAGCGTGCTGTACCACTTTCCGGCATATGCATCGTGCATGACGCGCAGGATGTCCGTTCCAGTGCGCTGCGGAGTTTGGCCCCCAACCGTACCGGCGCGCAGCAGGAGGACGCATATCACGAAGCACTTCGCCAATGACTTCATCGGATTCCCACGCTGATAGTGCGCCACTTGCCTTGATTGAAACGAATCACGCTGAGCGTGCACCGCGTGGCGTGACCAGCAAGGATCGCGAGCCAGATGTGCAGCGGTTCCAGTGTGCCGAATTGCCGGATCGTGAAACAGATCCCGAGCGGGATCATCACCTGCGAGACAATCGAGATATAGAGCGGGCTCTTCGTGTCGCCCGTCCCCTGCAGGCCCCCGGTGTAGGTCAGGGCCACCGTGATGAACAGTCCCGAGATCGCGAGCACACGCAACAACTGCGTGCCGATCTCGATGACGATTGGCTCATGCATCCCGAAAATACCAAGAAGGAGTTTCGGAATCAGCATGAACGTGGCACCGATCAGAGCGGCGCCCATCAGTCCGAATCGCGCCGCGACATGCACGCCCTCCACCGCGCGCTCGGGCTTGCCGGCGCCAAGGTTCTGGCCAGCGATCGCCGCCGCCGCGCCCAATAGTCCCTGCGACGTCCACGTGATGAACGAAAACAATTGTGTGTAGCCGACCGCGTAGGTCGCCTGTGCCTCGGCGCCGTGCGCGGTCGAGCCGATGAATCCGAGCAGGAGCACTCCGCCCACATTCATCGCGATGCCCTGAATGCCTGTGGGGAGCCCGAACCTGAACAAAGACTTGATGATCGTCCAATCGGGCGCGAACCCATGATGCTTCGGAAACGAAACCACCCATCCGCCATGCCAGAGTTTGAAGAGCGAATACGCGCCGACGAGTCCAAACGCCGTCGCGGTGCCCATCGCCGCGCCCTTGGTGCCGTACGCGGGGATCGGGCCAAGTCCGCGGATGAGGATCACGTTCAGCGTGATGTTCAGCACTGTGGTGGCCACACCGAGCTTCAACGGCGTTTTCGCGTCGCCGGCTGACCGCAGCGCGCCACCGAGCATGAAGAAAATGAGCATGCCGGTGCTGAACACGAACATGATGCGGAGAAAGGGCAGCGCCTCCACCTGCACCGCAGGCGACGCGTTCACCAGGTGCAACAGCCACGGCGAGGCGAAGTAGCCGATGGGCGCGAGAATCCCGAGCGACATCCCAACCGCGGTGAGAAACGCTTGATAAACCGTGCGATCGACTTTTTCGTGATCGCCGGCTCCTGCGAAGCGAGCGACGAGTACGCTCATCCCCGTGAACAAGGATGAAATGAAAACGATCACGATGAGGAAGATCTGCCAGCTGACACCGATCGCGGCGTTGCCCGTGAACCCGACGAAGTTGCCGACCATCGCGTGGTCGATCACGCCCTGCAGTCCGCCGATCACATTTGCGACCACGGTGGGCCAGGCGAGCTTCCAAACGGCTGAGCTCAGGTGGCCTTCAACAATTGATCGGTCGTACTTCTTGCCAGCCGGCTTTGCCGTGGCGGCGGGCATGGCGGAGCGAGCGGAGTCGTCGGATGCTTCGGAGGAGGGTTCGGTCACGCTCATAAACTACCCGCCGTCACCGCGAACAGGAGGGGTCGGCACGGCGACGCCGTCACTAACCGGCGTTGCGTCGGCTAGTGGGACGAAAGATGTGTGAAGAGTGTTATCGCAGGCATCATGTGGCCCTGAGCACTTCTATAGGATCCGCCTTCGTCGCGCGAAGGGCAGGAATGATCGACGCGGCCATCGCCGCCGCGAGTAACACGCATTCGGCGATGATCAGCGCGACGGGATCCGTGATCAGGATGCCGTAGAACATTCCTTTCACGCCCTCGGACGCCCAGAAGCTGAGCAGCGCACCGATCGCCGTGCCGCCGACGGCAAACTCGAATGCGTTCTTCATGACCACGACGAGCACCTGCCGCGGCGAGGCGCCAAGCGCGACGCGCACAGCGAACTCGCGCATGCGGACGCCGACAGTGAACGAGAGCACGCTAAAGAGTCCGCCAATGGCGAGCGCGAGCGCGCATACTCCGATGAACGTGAACGTGCGCGTGTAGAATGCGGTGCGTGCGACTTGTCCGTTGAACGAGTGTGCCATCTGTTGGACGGAGATCGAACTGTTGGCCGGCAGCGCTCCGGTGAGCGAACGCTCGAGATTCGTGGCAAGCTGCGGATCCACGCCGGCCGGGCGGACGATCACGGTGAGATCTCCGCGTTTCGCGACGTCCAGAGTGGATACAAAGATCTCCGGGTCGGGCTGGCGCGCGAGCGGACCGAGCTGCACGTCGCGAACGACTCCGATAACTCGCATCCACGGATACTTTGAGCCGTCCCCTCCGATCTTGATCTTGGATCCAACGGCGTTTCGCCGTGGGAACAAGGCGCGCGACGCGCGTTCTGCAAGGATGACAGCGTCACCACTCAAGCGATCGCCCTCGGAAAAGTCTCGCCCCTCGAGAATCGCGATGCCGAGCGTGCGGAAACCATCCGGGCCCACGTCGACGTACCCGCCTTTTGGTTCCAACATTTGATCCATTCCAAAGGTGGGGCGCGAAATTATCTGCTTGGCACCGATCGTGGCCGGAGCAAACGTCGTCGCCGCTGCGACACCGGGCGTTGAACGCGCGCGAGCGAGCACCGAAGCGTAGTACGCGAGCCGGTCCGCCGTTGTCGCGGTGTCGCCCTTCATTCCGTTGCGAAGCCCGAACGTGATGCGTGCCTCGACCAGCTTCCGGTAATCAAATCCGAAGTCGAACGTCGCCATTTTTGTGGTGGACATCGTGAGCAGGCTGGTGAGCATCACGAGCACCATCGCGATCGCCAGTTCTCCGATCACGAGGACCCGGAAATCAGATCGTGCGCGGCCGGTCGTCGTTCCGGCGTTGTCCTTGAGCGTACTGGACGGGTCGAGCTGGCTGGCGCGCCACGCGGGAACGCCGCCCGAAATGGCGATCGAGACGAAGAGGCCGAGCGCGACGTACACGAAAAGGCTCAGCCGTAGTTCCGGCTGGCGAATTCCCCAGCCCTGCGAGATGAGATCTTCCGTGATCATGTGGCGAAGCACTCCAATCAAGCTCGCGCCGAATGCCGCGCCGACCACTGCGCCGAAAATGGAGATGACGCCGACCTCCGCGACGATTTCGCGCGCGATTGCCGCCCGCGATGCGCCGAGCGCAACGCGGAGTGCGAGGTCACGCCGGCGCGTGAGCGCTCGGGCGAGCGTGAGCGCCGCGACATTGCTCGCCGCGATCAAAAGGATTCCGATCGCGAGACCAACAATGATGAGCTGCTGACTGGAAATTCCGAAGGGCGTGAAGCCGTACGACTGCAGCGTCAGTTTATTCGGCAACGCACCCGCGCCCGTGTACTTCTCCTGGAGCTGCGCCGCGGCGACCAGCAGCTGCGCGTTGGCGGTCGCTTTCGGCACGCCGTGCCTGAGCCGGACAACGCTTCTCACGTACGCGCCGTGATCGTCTTCCACGGCGACGACGCCATCCACCGACGCGGCAGGAATCCAAACGTCCGTGTTGCCGAGGTAACGAAATTCGCTCTGCAGCACGCCCACGATCGGCACGTTTGCGTTGTCGACCGTGAGATGCGCGTCGCCGATTTCCGGTCGATTGTGGAACGCGTGGCTCCAGAGCTGCTCCGACACGAGCGCAGCTGCGCCACTGCGAATCTCCTCATCGTTCGGCAAGCGGCCGAGTTGCGGCCGCGCCATGAGTACCTCAAAAAAATTCGGTCCGAACCGGACGATCCCGGGAATGTCAGGAGTGAGTCCGTTGACGCGAAGCTTCGGCCGGAAATTAATGGCCATGGTTGCGACGCCTTCGAACGACGGAACGTCGCTCAGGACCGCGATCTGGTCGCGCGTCGGCGCACGGCGGCCGCGGATTCCGAATTGGAAGTTCGCCCAGCGGAGTTGTGCGGCATCGGCGAACGGGAGTTTTTGATTCAGCGTCGAGTCGACGTACGCAAACGTCGCCGTCGAAAGTCCGATGCCGACACCGAGCGATATCACTGACATCGCAAAAAATCCGGGCGAGCGACGGAGTGTGCGCGTCGCGATGGCGAGTTTTTCTAGCATGGGCGAAAACGACGCGCACCATGGCGCCGCGTCAATACATGGGCGGCTCGCGTCCAGGGTGAGCTTGTGTCAGAACGCTGCGTGGGCAAACTTTTCGTTCATATGGCTACCCAACTCTCGTTCGACCAGCGTCTCTGGAATACCCAGGCCGTCGAGAATCTCCGGCTGTCTCACCCTGCACTGCACGACCGCCTCCGGGTCTGGTTCGGCGCCCAGCGGGACTTCGACGAGAAGTCGCTCGTCGATCTCGTCAATGCAAAGGGCCCCGATGAAGTGGCCAGGTACCGCGAGACGGGCGAGGCCGCGCTCGATGAGGCGCGATTGGTCGCCATGAGTCTCGCGATGCGAGCGCGCAGAGATTCCATGATGTCGCTAGCGGATTCTATGCTTAAGCGAAAACCCTGAGGTTGGTGAGATCGAGACTCTTTCAGGGGTTGAAACGAAGCGAGTGTGTGTGGGTAGCAAGTGAATCGTAAGCTGGATAGATGTGGTCCCCCGCCACCATTGCCAGATATGCCAAAGTCCAGCCTGAAGGGTTCGATCTGGATTGCCGGCTGCGCACTCATTTGCGCGAGCACGATTGGCCATGCGCAAGGTAGCGGGTCAATCGTAGGCCGGGTCGTCGATCAAGATGCCCGTCCAATCGCGGGCGCTCAGGTCACACTAACACCTGGCGCGCGGCACGCGATCAGTGACGAACAAGGCACGATTCGTGTACTCGATCTCGCGCCTGCGACCTATTCACTTGCCGCGCGTCGGATCGGCTATCAGGCAACGAACATAACTGTGGTTGTTCGCACCTCCGACGCGAACGTCACCATTCGGCTCGTGGCGGTTTCGCGGCAGCTCGACTCTGTCCGCGTCGTCGAAAAGGTTTCGGGCTTGAGATACTCCGCTGTCGTCCTCGATCTCAATAGCCAGCCGGTCATCGGCGCAGAGGTCGTGGCGATGGGAATAGACAGCAAGGTCGTCACCGATTCGCTCGGCCGTTTTTCAGTCGGACGCCTCGGCCAGCAGACGCTCGTTGTTCGGCTCCGGAAGATCGGATACCAAGCGACGACCAACTCGATTCGGCTGCTCGGCGACCGCGCAGACACGATCTATATGCCGCGCCTCGCCCAAGCCCTTTCCAAAGTCGAGATCAACGATCGCAGCGGATTTGGAATGGACGAGACGGCGTACGCCGATATGGAGCAGCGGCAGCGCTGGAAAAACCCGCTGTCGGGAATCATCTCGCGTGAGGAGCTGGACGCGAAGGGGATGCAAGACCTTTGCGATGCGATGCCCGCAACGGCAAGCGGTGCAAAGCTCACGCTACACAACGATCCGAACTGCAAGACATCGCAGCGGACGATCCTGATTGATGGAACGCGCTGTGTTACCCGAGCGCTTGGGTCTTTCACCGCAGACGAAGTCGAGATGATCGAAGTGTTCGTCCACCCGAAGCTCAAAGAGGCCAGCCTCGCTCCGCGCGACTGTGTGGGAAGCTCTTCGACAGTGAAGGCGTCCCATAGCGGAGGCGCCTCAATTCCCGACTTCACGCTGACGGCGGACATCGCGATTTGGATGCGTACAAAAGAGAGCGGTATGAAGCCGATCGTGACGATGCCGCGCACACTCGTTGGTGTGGTGTACGACAGCATTGCGAAACGTCCGCTCGGCGGCGCGCACGTAACGATCGAAGATCTCAAGCGTGAAACAGTCGCGAATTCGCTCGGTGCGTTCCGCTTCGACAGCGTCGCCTCGGGCGTTCACGAACTGAAGGCCGAGCACGAAACGCTGGGGCAAATCGGCTGGCCTGCGCTGCGCGATACTATCGATCTCACGCCGGAGCTGCGGACGAATGTCACTCTCGCAATTCCATCGTTTGCGACGCTCTGGAAACGCGTATGCAGTGACTCGGTGCCGCCGCAACCTGCGGAAGGACTCGTGTACGGGCGCGTCCTGCTTGGTCCGGCCGCAGTTGCTTCGACCGACACATCAGGAACTGTCGTTGAGGCCTCCTGGCGCGGCGTCGTGTCCGACAGCGCGCGCGATGCCGCCGCGACTCGGCAGGTGCCCGCCGACTCCGCTGGGAACTACGCCGTGTGCGGAGCGCCGACTACCATGCCCATGACGCTCTCCGCGCTCAGTCACGGAACCGCGACTGTGTCGCTGTCGTTCAGTATCGGCGACGCGCGCATCGCGCGTCGCGATCTGATTCTTCCAGCAGCCGACATCATCGACAGGCTCGTCGCGGATTCAACGTCGATCCCTCCGCTTCCGACGGGCGAAGGTTCAACCGTCGCAGGCATCGTGCACGACTCGCTCGGCAAACCGATCGCCGACGTCCATATCTCGGTGACCGGCGTTACGGGCGAGTGGCGAACGAACGAGAAGGGACGATTCGTTGTGCGCGGAATTCCAGGTGGCGCACGCGTCGTCGGCAGCACACAGGTCGGTTTCTTGGCGGAACGGCGGCTAGTAGACCTCAACGGCACCGATTCGATTGGCGTCGATCTCTCGATGTCGCGCGTGTCGACGTATCTCGACACCATGAAGATCGCGGGAAAGCAGAGCGCGAGAACATCGACATTGCTCGACATCGCGTCGCGCCGAAAGCTTGGCATCGGCTACTCCTCCGATTCGTCAAAGCTCGAGAGACTTCCGGGCGCGGGGCTTCGTGACGCGTTCAGCTTCCCGAGCGTGCGCACCGGCCAGGGGAAAACCGGACTGTGGATTATCTACATGACGGACCACGCGCGAAGCCTCAACGGCGACGTCGCCGGCCCTGGGTGTCAACCAAAGATCTATGTCGACGGAGCTCCATCGAACATCGACTTTCTAAATGACATGACGAAAGAAGAGATCGGGCTGATCGAAGTCTTCACGTCGCCGTCGCGCGCACCATCGGAATACGCGGGATCAGGGAGCAATTGCGGCATCGTGCTAATCTGGCGGAAGCGCTACCTCAGGCCATGAATTCTTCGCGACTCAGCGCTCCTGCACACTCTGAAGCGCGAAGGTGACTTGATCAAAGCGTTTTCAGGACTTACCGTTCGGCAGTCTGACCGATGGAATACATGACTTCAAGCCTACTATAGCGCTCCCTAGAACTCCCGTCTCAGGAACCGGAGCAGCTTTCGTGAATAGCGTACTATTGAAGCGGTGCGGGGACGGGCTTGTGCGCGGTTTCTTCTTTGGTGCGGTATTCAGCATCCTGACGGTCGTGTCGTATTTCGTTGACGGACCGCGATGGTTTGAACGGCATCAGTTCACAGTAGGTGGCCTCACCGGTTTCTATCTGGTCGGAGGCGCGATAACCGGGGCCCTCGGGGCACTGCTCGCACCGCTTGCTCACTCAGTATTCACCGCGGGCCTCGCGGGTTTTGTCGCCGCGTTACCTCTTTTTTCGGCGGCTTGGTTCTTTAGTCAGCGCTCGGATTTTTCCGGCGTCGCGGGATTCGCCGAGTTCGCCGTTCTGATGTCCGCGGTCTTCGGTACCTTCGGTGGCGTCGATACTTACAACAGAGCACGACGGCGCCGACAGAGACTGGATGAACAGCGATCATCGGGCTCCCTTCATAGTTAGCTAGTGGCTACCGAATCCGAGCGCGCGGCGCCTCTGACCGCACGCGCGTTCTGACGGCTCCGCCACTGGTGAACTCGAGGTGAATTGATCGCGGCAGAGTCCGACGTTTCAACTTCTGAAGTCCGGCAGATTACGCGCTCGCTCAGGGTCCTCGCGAGGTGGCAGACAAGGAACTCAGCCTTTAAGTTTTCTCAACTGTTGCGAGCGCGTTTCCTGCACCGCGGAGCCTTGATGCGTTCAGTCGCAGTAGTGTCGGCGTTCGTCTGCGCGGTGCCGCTCGCCGCGCAGTCAGGGATCGATAGTCTCTTTCCCGCGCGGCCGACGCCATTCGTGACTGATGCCGCGCGCATTCTTCAGCCCGCCA
The DNA here is from genome assembly GCA_038205995.1 of Gemmatimonadales bacterium. Lineage (GTDB taxonomy): Bacteria > Gemmatimonadota > Gemmatimonadetes > Gemmatimonadales > Gemmatimonadaceae > Fen-1231. Next base: position 8,027 of record JBBRBH010000018.1, on the reverse strand, counting down.
CCGTCAGCGCGCTGAATGCGCAGGCACGCGACGTGCAGTCGCGGACGCATGGCGACATCGCGGTGGCCACGCTTCCGACGATCGGCGGTTTCCAGCCATATGAAGTCGCTATGCAGATCGGGCGGGCGTGGGGGGTCGGTGGCCAGGGCGCAGTCGGGAGCGCCGAACGCAATCTTGGCGCGGTGGTCCTGATCGTCCCGAAGTCGTCGGCGCACCGCGGCACCTGCTTCATCTCCACGGGGCGTGGCGCAGAGGGCTTCATGACCGATGCGACTGCCGGCGAGATTTGCCGACACGAGGTCCCGCTGTTTCAGGCGGGCAACTACGATGACGCTACAGCCCACGTCGTCGCGGCTGTGGCCGGACTCATGTTGAAGAACGGGCAGGCAGCCGGCGGTGCGGCGCCTGCGGCAACAAGCGGTGCGCCGGTCGGTTTGATCGCGCTCTTCATTGTGTTGATCTTGGCGCTGTTCGCTGTCTTCGTGTGGTATCGCATGCGGCTTCGTGCTGCTGTCGCCGCCGAGAAGCAACGGTGGGACGCACTCACACCGGTGCAGCAGGCCGCCGAGCGCGCCGCTCGAGACCTTCAAATGGAACGAGAGCGCGTCGCGCGTGAACGCGACGCGTTGATCATCGCCGCAGCTGCTGGAGCGGATGGCGCAAGCGGCATTTCGTCCGGCTCCCCGGACGCGGGATCATCTTCCTCGTCGGGCAGCTCCGACAGTTTCGGTGGCGGCGGCGGCTTCGACGGCGGTGGCGGCGGGAGCGATTTCTGATCGTACGCCGGATCGATGGCCTCACGCTCCCTTACCGCAGATGCTTGGGATCAGCGAGAAACGCGAGGAACTCACCCTCGTCTCGCGTCATGCCGAGAAACGATCCGAGCACACGTCCGGCCGGATCGACAATCACGTAATACGGCAGCGCTACTGATCCAGTCAGCCGCTGCTGAAGCTGTTGTTGCGACGCGTACGCCGGGCCGTCACCGTCCGTGTAGAGTCGCGCGCGTTCGAACTTCGCCAGCGCGCTGCGAACGGAGGGTTTCGTAAAAAGGTTCGCCTCCATCCAGCGGCAGTTCGTGCACGTGTAGCCGGTGAAGTCGACAAGCACCGGAACGCCAGCCTCGCTCGCGCGCCGCAGAGATTCATCGAACGCATTGAGTCGCCAAGCGAGTTCGTTGACAGCGCGGGCGCCCGAGTCACCGCGGGGTGGCGGCAGGTAAGCCTCGATCTCGCCGAGCGGTTCCCCGGTGAGACCACGGGCGAGACTCGCGAGAACGAGCGCAGTAACGAGCGCGCCGCCAACGCGCGCCGCCGAAGGCCGCAGCCGGTTGCTCCTCCAATTCATCACGCTGTCGCGCGCGAGCCAGACGAGCAGAGCCGCCGCGATCGCGAGCCAGCACCAGAGCACCAGTGACCGCGTGACGAACGGCCAGTCCCACACCATTCCGGCATTCGACACAAATTTTACGACAGCGGCAAGTTCAATAAATGCGATCACGCCTTTCAGCGTGCTGAGCCAGGCTCCGCTGCGCGGCAACTTTGCCGCGGCCGCGGGAAACACGGCGAGAAGAAAAAACGGCAGCGCAAACACCGTCGCGTATGCCACTAGCCCGAGCAGCGGCCACATCCGACTGCCTCGCGATGCAAGCACCAGCAGCGATCCAACGAACGGCGCCGTGCATGTGAACGAGGTGAGGCTGAACGTCGCACCCATGAGCAGCAGCGAGCCAACGCCGCGCCCGCGACCAGCCGCAGCCGTGAGCCGCGTGAGAAGTGCCGACGGCAGCGGGACGGTCCACCACCCCGCTAGCTGCACTGCAAACCACAAAAACAACGCCGCGACGACAAGATTCAGCAGCGGATTCGCGGCGAGGAGCACGATACGCGAGGCGCCGAAGATCGTTGCAACGCCGAATCCGAGCGCGGCGAACGACGCGACGATCCCCGCCGCGAAAATCGCGCCGTCTCTGACTGCGCCGGACTTCGCCTCTGCGCCTCGGCGCGTAAAGAACCCGACAGTGATCGGCACCATGGGTAAAACGCACGGCGTCAGCAGGGCGAGCAGTCCCGTAGACGCCGCAAGCCAGAGAAACGCGGCGAGCCCCGCGCTGTCTCCGGCTGTCGGCGAGGGAGCGCGAGCACCGGGCGCCGAAGCAGCAACGGCAGGCGCAACAGCCTCAGGCGCAACTGCGGGCTGTGTGACGGCCGCGGGCGCAGGAACAGCAAGAACCGATTCGTGTTTTGCTGCTGGCGCTGCTGCTGCTGCCGCCGCCGTCGCGAATGTGACGCTCGCGTCGACTGTGTCCGTGCGCGCAGGCAGACAGTAACGATCCGTGCACGTTTGAAAGCGCACGCCGACGCGCAACATGCCACCGCGCACACCGTCGACCACGAAGTTCAGCCAGGCCGAGTCCCTGTAGACCAACGACATGATGTTGAAGTTTCGATCTGGCCGACGCTCCGGTTCGAGCGCGGTGATGGCACCGCGGAGACGCGTGCCGTCGCCGACGAGCGTGACAAGCAGCGGAACGGGTCCGCCGGCCGGCTCGTCCATGCCATAGACGTACCACCCCTCCGGGATCGTTGCCGCGATGTGCGCGGCGATGCCGGCTTTTGCGGTCTGCTTCACGGTCAACCGCCACCGAACGGGTCGTTCGATCTGCGCCAGCGCAGCCCTCGGCGCCGCCTGGCACACAAGTGCGAGCGTCGCGAAGAGTATCGCGCTACGCGAGATGGCCGACTCTTTGCACAATTGCGCCACGTCCCCCGAGAATGAGTTTCGCCAACACTTTACGATACGGCGCCTTCCGGCCGCCACCCTCGTGTTAACGGAAACTTCACCAACGATACATCCTCAGCTAACTCGCGCGCGAACAAAGTGCCCCATAATTAGTGTCTCAAATCGCTTGACGTCTCGAACAGGGGAAAGGCCAGCATGGCGCTCACGCCCTTCACGCACGTTCGCCGCATCGTCATCACCACCGCGATCCTCTTCGCGCCTGCGGGCGCCGCGGCGCAGAACGTCGATCGGCCGATTCTTTCGCCGCTCCCGTCGGCATCGAGCATTCGAACTAGCGCGAACGCGGCGGCAACGCTCAAGCGCCTCTACTTCATATCGGACTATAACGACGGCGCCGCGCTCGGCGATGCGCTCTACGCGCGCTTCAAGCTGGATCCGCGCGTTCGGTTCTGGTACGTCGTGAATATCGCGAGAACGACGCGCTCGCGTGTCGCCGATTCGATCACGGCGCACATCGACACCGCCTCACGCGATCCATGGGCGCTCGCTGCGCGCGCGATCGCACTCGAGTACAAATCGATCGGCCGCCGCGCCGCGATTGCGCAGGCGATTCGCCTGTCGGAACGCGCTCGGCAAATGGCGCCGCACGACCCGGATCTCACGTGGGCCTCTGTGTCCGTACAGTACAACGCCAATGAGGATCCGAAGTACGCGAAAGTGATAGCGTACATCGACTCCGTCGCGCCGCTCGCCGGAAACCCGGCTGAGCTCATGGTGATGCGGGCGAACGCGCTATATAGCGCGAGCAGCTTTCCGCCGCCGGACACAGCGAAGCGTGAGGCCGCATATCGCGCGTATACCGCTGCCCGCGCGGCGGACACGTCCAACTTCAGCGCGATCTTTTTCGCCGCCGACAGGCTCAGCGGTGTCCGCGACAGTGACGCGCTCGCGCTGCTCAAGCGCGCGGTCGCGCTTTCGCCACGATCAACGAACGTCCGGTCGACGTACTGGCGCGCACTCAACGCACAGAAGTCGATTCCGGCGGACGAGCGAAAGTCCGCGATCGCGGCGGACAGAGACGCGTTCCTCACGCTCACCGACAGCGCGCCGTGGGCGATGGCGTCGGTGATCGGCTCCATGCGTTCGCTCAAGGCGTCCGGCGTAGCGGCGCTCGAGGAACGCGTGCTCGCGAAGGCGCCGCGCTCGGGGTGGTCGGAAAACGTATTGCGCGATCGCGCGGATGCGTGGAGTGATTCGCTCCGCGCCGCAACGGATACGACGGTCGCGGGTTCGCGGCCGGACAGCGTCGACATGAAGAAGAAGTATCGCGCCGCGTCCGAGGCTTTCATCAATCGTCCGTGGCGCGCGAACGACGAGGCCGTCGGCTTCGCCGCGCTGCAGCTCTTTTTCAACGTCCGCGAGGACACGACCTACCCGACCGCGAAGCTGGTGCAGCTCGTGAAACTGATGTCGCAATACGGCTACGAGCCGAACGCGTCGTCCACGCACCTCGCCGGCGCAGTCACGCTCGCGACGCGCAAGGCGGATCTGCCGCTCGCGGAAAAACTGGTCGACGAGGGGGCGCGCATCGTCGGCGCCAACTTGATGGCGTACCCCGATCATTTCTTCTCGTCGATTGGCGAGCGCGCCGAGGCGATGGAGCTGCAGGACTCGCAGATTCTCGACACGAGAGGGTGGGTGTACTTCAATGAAGGCCGTTTGCCGGAGGCCGAAAAGCAATTCGAACGCTCGCTCGACATGAGCAAGAAGAACGCGACCACGTATTTCCACCTCGGCAAGCTGCGCACCACCCAGGGTCGCGCCGATGAAGCGGAGCTTGCATTCGCGCAGGGAATGACGATCCGCGTGCGAGGGATGAATCCGAATCTTCGCGAGCTGGAATCGATCTACAAATCCAAGCATGCGACGATGGACGGATGGAAGAGTTATCTCGCCGATCTCGAGGAGAAGGAGCGCACCGCACGTAAGGCGAAGATTCTGCTGACGCGCGGCGAGAACGCGGCGAAGTTGCCGGTATTCTCGCTGGCCGATCTCACCGGAAAAACGGTGAAAAGCGAAGATCTGAAAAGCAAATACACGGTCGTCAACTTCTGGGGCACCTGGTGCGGTCCATGCGTCGCCGAGATGCCGGAGCTGCAGCAGTTCTACGACAAATACCGTGCGGACTCGACCGTGCAGGTTCTTACGGTTTCGAACGACAAGGAACTGCAGGAACTCAAAGACTGGATGACAAAACGAAAGCTCACGATCCCGACGCTGTTCGACAAAGGTGACCCGGGGCTCACCGGCACCACGGGAATTCTCGCGTGGCCGACCACGCTGTTCATCGATCGCGACGGCCAAACGCAGTTCAACGCGCGCGGGAACTCCGGCGCGCTCGTTGAAGAGTGGAGCTGGCGCCTCGAGGCAATGCGCATGAAAAACACCATCGTACCCTAGCGGAGTCGCGCCATGACGATCGCACGAGCCGTTCGGTGCATCGCTGTTCTCTTGTCCGCCGCCTGCGCTTTCCCGGCGGCAGGCGCGCAAACCGCGCTGCTCTTTCCTGCGCCGCCGCTCCCCAACGCCGCGCGCGCCAAAAATGTGGACGACGCGATCTCGATGGTTCGCGGGCTCTACATGATCCAGGACTACCACAACGGATTGGACGTCGCGGAAAAACTGGTGAAACGATTCCCGTCTACGCACCTCCGCTTTTGGTATGTCGCGATGCTGACGACCAACGGGCGTGCCCGCGCCGCTGACTCGCTCACGGCGAAAACAGACACACTGTCGCGCGATCCGTGGCTTCTCGCGGCGCGATCACTCGCGAAGACGCACGCGCTCCCCGCCTGGCGATCGAACTTCGCGCAGGCCAAGCGCCTCGCAAGACGCGCCCGGTCGCTCGCCCCGCGCGACCCGGACCTTGCTTGGCTCGTTGCGTACGCGACGATCAGCACGCCCGGATTTCCCATGACCGCGTTCGACGAAGAGATCGCGTACATCGATTCTGTCGGTCCCGCCGTCGGGAACTCGCCGCTGCTGCGCGTCCAGCTCGCCGAGGCGCTCTATGCGGCGGCGACCGTGAGCATCACCGCGATGATGAGTGGCATGCCCCAGCTGCCTGATACGGCGAAGCGCAACAGGTCTGCTCGGGAGTACGAAGCAGCGTGGCAGGCCGACCCGTCGAATTTCCGTGCGTTCTACTCCGCGGGAATTCGGCTGTCGCAGACCAAGGAAGACTCCGCGTTGTCGCTCATGAAGCGCGCGATCGCGCTTTCGCCGCGTTCCGTGTTGTCGCGCCAGCAGTACTGGACCGTCATCAATCGCCAGCGCACGCTGAGCGCCGCGCAGAAGAAAGATCTCATCGCGGCCGACCGCGCCGACTTTCTCACGTTGACGGACAGCGCGCCGTACGCACTTGAAGCGGCCGTCACGATGATGCGCGGACAAAATCCGGACCCCGCCGCAAACTTCCTCGAAGATCGAATCCTCGCGAAGGCGCCGCATTCCGTTTGGGCCGAAAACGTCCTGCTGCGCCGTGCATCGCAGTGGAACGACTCGCTGTACGCCGCGCGCGATACGACACGCGCCGGGCCGAAGTCCGATTCTACCGTCATGCGAAAGCGATACATCGACGCGATGGAAGCGTTCATCGAGAAACCGTGGATCGCCAATCCATCCACCAGGGGCCAGGCCATCACAAGCCTTTTCTTCTCTGTGAAGGACGACTCGACGTATCCCACCGATCACCTCGTCAGACTGACCAAGGAGTTGATTGCGGCGCCGGTCGACATGGCGCCCAGCGCAAGAAATGGCTGGTCGTCGAGGGCGCTGTCCAATCGCAAAGTCGAGATGCCGCTCGCCGAACAGCTCGCGCGTGACGGATTGAAGCAGACGGCGAAGTACATGGACGACTTTCCCGCATACTTCTACACGTCGGTCGGCGACAAAGCGGACGCGCTCGATCGCAGCGAAGCGACGATGCACGACGAGATCGGCTGGGTGCTCTACAACAAAGGGAACTACGCCGACGCCGACAAGGAGATCGGCCGTGCGCTGGAACTCAACGCCAAGAGCGTCGACATCTACCGCGACCTTGGCCGCCTCCGCGTTGCACAGGGGCGCGACGAGGACGCAGAGCTCGCGTTCGCACAGGGGATGACGCTGCGCTTTCGCGGTGTAAATCCAAACCAGAAAGAACTCGAAACGATCTACAAGAAGAATCACGTCTCGATGGATGGCTGGACGGCGTACCTCGGCGCGCTGGTCGAAAAGGAGCGTGCCACGCGCAAGGCAAGAATTCTCGCGACGCGCGACACGGCGCCGAAAACGCCGCCGCCGTTCAAGCTCGCCGATCTTACGGGGGCGATCACGAGCAGCGACACGCTCAGCAGGCGTTCGACCGTCGTGAATTTTTGGGGCACCTGGTGCGGGCCGTGCGTCGCCGAAATGCCGGAGTTGCAGCAGTTCTACGACAAGTACAAGAACGACAAATCGATTGCGATCCTCACGATTTCAAACGATAAGGATCTCGTCGATCTCAAAGAGTGGATGAAAACGCACAAGATTACGGTGCCAACACTGTTCGACGATGGCTATGTCGCGAATAGCGCGGCGATCCACGCGTTTCCGACCACATGGTTCATCTCGCCGGACGGGAAGACCCAGTTCACGGCCATCGGCAACGGCGGCGCACTCGTGGAAGAGTGGTCGTGGCGTTTGGAGGCGACCCGAGAAAAACCAGTGCCGGTGACGATCAAGCCGTGACGCCACGTTGATTCAGCCCGGCATAGAGCGGAGGCACGGCACGATGCCGCCGCTCTAAGGTTTGAGTCCCACCTGTATTGTCACACCGCGTGGCTTCCCTTGCGCTTCGGCGCCGTTTCAGCGTGCCGTGCAGGCGATTTGAGCTGCCGTCGGAGAACGAACGCCCAAACCTCTAGTGCCCGTGCGGGTCGGCGTCCCCGCGCGCCAGCGCGAGATGATGACGTGTATGGTGGTCGCCTTCAGTGAATAGTCCGGCGAACCCAAGTCCGCGAATACGCTTCGTCGTCGCGGTATCCGTCGCTTGTTTCGCGGTCACTTTCATTCGCGCGCCATTCGGAAGCTCTTCGACCGACGCTGCGTACTCGTCGCTTTGGTCGAGCATCCGCGATTGGTTCGTCACGATCCTCTTGATTGCTGCAACAGTTGCGCCCTTGCCCGTCACATCGATCGAGGCGCCGCCCGGAATCGCTCGCTGTTGCACCGACGAGCGCATCATCACGTCGTCCATGTCGATG
>JBBRBH010000017.1:0-63358 GCA_038205995.1 Gemmatimonadales bacterium | reverse complement strand
TGAATCGCCCCGGGATTGCCGGAGACTCCAAATCGTGAGAGGATGGAGTCATGGGAAAGCTGACGCGGTTTTCGCCGGAGGTGCGTGAGCGCGCTGTTCGGCTGGTGCAGGAGCAGACGACGGAGCACACGTCGCAGTGGGGCGCGGTGTGTTCCGTGGCGGAAAAGATCGGCTGCACGAAGGAAACGCTGCGACGATGGGTGCGCCAAACCGAGCGCGATGCCGGGTACCGGCCCGGCCTGACGACGGACGAGCAGACGCAGGTGAAGCTGCTCGAGCGCGAGAATCGCGAGTTGCGACGCGCGAATGAAATCTTGCGCAAGGCGTCGGCGTATTTTGCCCAGGCGGAGCTCGACCGCCGCGGGATATGATGGTGGCCTTCATCGATGGCCACCGCGAGCGGTACGGAGTCGAGCCGATCTGCGCGGTGCTGCCGATCGCTCCGTCGACCTACTACGAACAGAAAGCACGCGAGCGCGATCCGTCACGGCTGCCGGCGCGCGCGCAACGCGACGCGCAGCTCCGCCCGGAGATCACGCGCGTGTGGCGGGCGTCGACGCGCCGCTACGGGGGAAAGAAAGTGTGGAAGGAACTCCGGCGCGAAGGCCGCGTCGTCGCGCGCTGCACCGTCGTGCGGTTGTACGGCGCGATGGGACTCACCGGTGTCGTGCGTGGGCGCCGCGCGAAGACGACGATGCCGGACGTACTCGCGGAACGGCCGCTGGATCTGGTGCAGCGCAACTTCACGGCGACGCGGCCGAACGCCCTCTGGGTTTCGGACTTCACGTACGTCGCCACGTGGCGTGGCTTCGTGTACGTGGCCTTCGTCACCGATGCGTTTTCGCGCCGCATCGTCGGCTGGCGCGCCTCGACGTCGATGCGCAGTGATCTCGCGCTCGATGCGCTGGAGCAGGCGCTGTACGATCGTGAGACCGATGGGCCGCTCGTCCATCACAGCGATAGAGGATCGCAATACTTGGCGATTCGCTACACCGATCGCTTGGTGGAGGCCGGCATTGAGCCCTCGGTCGGCAGCCGCGGCGACGCGTACGACAACGCGCTCGCCGAAACGATCAACGGGCTCTACAAGGCCGAAGTGATCTACCATCTCGGTCCGTGGAAAGGACTCGAGGACGTGGAGTTTGCGACGCTCGAATGGGTCGCGTGGTACAATAGTCAGCGTCTGATGGAACCGCTGGGCTACCTTCCGCCGGCGGAGTACGAGGAGCAGTTTCACCGCGCACACGCGACGCACGAAGTCGCGGGTGCACTCAACTAACTGAGCCTCCGGAAAACCCGGGGCGATTCACTTCCACATCATTGTTCGGAAGCGACGCATCGTGCCAATCGTGTCGATTGATCTCCGCGAGCGTCCGCAGAGCCTGACTAATTTGGAGTTCTTCAGCCTCGATCAACCGTTGCACTGCCATCTTGCGCGATGGATCGTTGGCCCACGTTAGGAACGCATCGCAAACCTCGCGGTCGTAGAACCTCTCTGGGGTGAGTTCCAAGAAGTCGTGGAGTGCAAGGACGGAGGCGTATCCCCCACTCGACACGCTTGGAAAGCAGGAGATTACACGCTGATGCTTGCGGGCCGTCAATGATGGGAACAATCCCATATCGAGCGCACTCATCGCAACACGCGCTTCATCGACGCGAGCTAGGCTGCTTCAGCTCGCGCGACAACCACGACAAGTGCGGCCAAACCTACGACGACGATCACCGCTTGAAGCTGTGTGCATTCCCGGCGCCCGGTGGTCACGAAACGCGCGAACTGTTCGCAGTTGTTGCCGAACAGGTCGTAGCGCGGATTGAAGAGAGCCAGTCGCAGGCGCTCGAGCGCGGCAGGCTCCTCCACAACGCGCCCCAGCGATTCCCACGCGCCCGTGTTCTGAAACCAGTCGAAGCGAATTGATGGCGGCGTCTGATGCGCAACGACGGGATGCTCTACGGAGACTCCTGTGAGTTGCAATCGGTTCCCGATATCGAGGACTCCATAATGGTGGATCCCCTTGTCGGACGGCCTGCGAAGCAGATAGAGACCGTCCGGAAAACCCTGGTATGGCATCGCGATGCATCTCCGCAATCGGAAGACAAATTCAACACTCAACTACTTATCTGCGAACGCGGCTTTCAAAAGGACATACACGGCCAGCGCAACACCGGCCGTCACCAGAAGCGCAGCGACTTCGTCCCCAATGTCCTTCTGCGTTTTCGTTGCCGAATGGAACGACAGCAGCATGGCCTGCTCGTGCGGTGAAGGAACAAGAATGCCACGTTCCCATTTGGAAACTGTCAGAGGATGAACACCAAGAAGCTGAGCAAACTGAACTTGTGTAAGCCGTAATCGTGTTCGTGTGGCGGCGACATCCATCATATCATGCCTCGCGTGGCGCGCACGCTATTACGAAGACTCCGAATACCAAGAGCATCGGGCCGACGAAAGTCTCGCCCAGCATGTGGGCGACGAGCGCGCCGACGTCTCGATCTGGGTCGAACCTATCGCGATGTGCAATGAGACGACCATCGGCATACTCATGCACATGAACGCGGCTTCCATCGGAGAGCGCGTGCACCCAGTTCGCGCACTGCCCGTTGGGTATCGCGAACTCGATCGGGCGGAAACCCGCACCGACAGGATGCGGTAACCCCAGAGGCCACTCTACTTCCCGACCGGATACTAGAACCACCCAGTTTTGGCGGAGCCATGCTTCGAGGATCATAGTTTGCTCGCTTGCGAGAGATAAGCCGAATACTAAGCCTTAGCTTACACCTGTCAAGTCGAACCTTGATCTAACGGAAAACTTCATCGAGGCGCCAGACGAGGCGCAATGCCTGCGGCCAACCTACTTCGGCAAATATGTCTAACAGCCGAAGCATATCTTCGAGTGGCTTGCCTGCTTCAAGTCGATCCCGATGATCGACAAGTACGGTCTCGGCTAGCTGCACAACCTCTCTGACTGCGAGCGAGTCAAGATGGTATCCATGTTCCTTCCCGGCGACGGCGACGGCGACGGCCATGTCGAGCATGCCAGAAGGATCGACGCTGACCAGCGCATTCAACAACTCCATGAATCGGTGTGCGGCCCCCGCCGACATGCCGTTCCCGGCGCTTGGATCACTGAATGCGAGGACTGACCGGAGGATCGGCAGTATCGCCATGTAGTATGCGCGCGTCCGCGCCTCATCGGGCGAAGCCACTTCTTCTTCTAAGTACGGATCTTCGTCTCGTCGCAGATTGAAAAATGCGCGCGTAACGATCTCATCGACGAGCTGATGCGCCTCCCGGAGAAGTTCGAGCGCCTCATCATGTCCATCTTTCTTCTTCATCGCCTCACGTAGCTCGCCCGCCTTCGCGCCGAGACTACTAAGCGCAGTCTGTATCCATGCAACGACTCTTTGGATTGTGGATATCTGTCTCTGGCTAGACGCCGATACCGGCGTGATGACGTTGATTGCGTAGAACACTGACTGCCTGAGTAAACCTCCGTGATCGGTCCAGCCGATCGCGAGGCCAACAAGTTTCTCCCTCGCCCACGCATCATCGCGACGCATCGCCAAATGCACGAGCCAATCGGCGATCGCGCGTTGCAAGTCGGAATGCTCGGTGGCAAACCAACGTTCAATATGCGTTCGAACTAGTGCGACGGGCTCATCATCTGCCTTCGTGACTAGCGCCGCCAGAGCACCGAAAAGCGCGGACGCAACCACAACATTCTGCTCGCGCGGTACTCGCTCTCGAACAATTCGCAATAGCAAGCCGCGCGCATGTTCCCTGAATAGAGAGGCGTGGTTGAGCACAAGAAAACGCTCTGTTGGGTCCGGTGACGACGCAAACGTCATGAGCACACCTTCGATCGTCTCCGTCGGAGCGACAGACGCGAGCCATATCAATCCTTGGATGGCCTCCGTTCGCGGAGACGGCGACCAAAATGGAGAGGTGAATGTCTCGTCGATGTCGACCGGCAAGATGCCCGGCGGAAACGCCGCCGCCTCAAGAAGGATGGCGAGAACGGGGGCATACGGCGCGCTGTCGATCGCCAGTCTAGATCGCGCAAGTGCGCGCGCGGCGCCTGCCAGAGAGGCCCACGCATTTTCGACGACTACTTGATCGGCTTCGTTGGCACCGCGGATCGCCTGCAACCGGGCGAAAGCGTGTTGAAGCACGGGAAGGAACTCATCGCTCTCGCTTTCGGGAGCCTTCTCGTTCATCCAGCGTTTAGCAAAGCCCTCAACGGAATCGCGGACTCTCAAGGCCTCATCATTGCCCGGCGTCGTCAGATCTACACCACGCTCTTCGAGCCAATCATTGTTCGTATAGGCCGAAGACGACACCGACATTCTGACAAGAGGTTCATTGTTCGGTAGAGCTCCAGTTGCCTCCAAAGTCTCGATGAGTAGGCGAGCAGCCGACGTTGATAATTTCTCTCGGGGGATACATGCAAGGAGCCGATTTCGCACGCGTATCGCCCACTTCTCTTCTCTAATCTCGACAGCAAAGTCGTCAGCACTGTCGTGCGCCGTCAGCGCAAGCAAATTCTCCTCCAACAGCGCTAATGCCTCGCTGTTCCAATGCGAACTGGCGGCCGCGATAAAACTGCCGAGCGACTCAAGTGTGTCCGCTCCCATTTGAACCGGTCTCGCCAATGCCAGATCGAAGAGGAGCTCGGCGTAGCGTGACGGAGCCCGCGAGCCAATCTCCAGCAGGAGGTTCCAACAGGAGGCTGTCGTAGCGTGGTCTGCAACGATCGTAGTCATACGACGAGCGATAGCCATGCCAGCATCTGACAATAGATATGCCTCGAGCGAGTTTCGAATGTCTTCACCATCGCCCCAACGCACGCTTCGCCAGCTAACGCTCATGTCCGGCACGTACTGCCGTTCGGCACCAGCAAACTGAAAGCTCCGACTCAAACCGCTTACAGTTGTGTTTTCGCGAAGATACGGCGACACATGCTTCTCTATTGCTTCCCAATCCAAGACGTCAATGCCTGCGGCGACTGCCGTCTCGGGCGCCGCCGCAAGAAACTTCGGATACGACCTTGCGAGAATGAATCGGCACATATCGAAGTCCTGCCGACGAGTACTCGTTAGCGGCAGGATGGCGCTGCCCATACGAGTAGCCTCTTCGCTCTCATCGCCATGCGTGAATACCGCTCGATATATGTCGCCTACCAAAGTCGGCGCTACTCCAATCAAGTGCTCGACGCCCTCAGAGAGAGAGTAAAAGAACTCGATCGAAAACTTCTCGGTGGAACGCAGGCCTAGCACGCGATCGACAATCGACGCACTCTCTTCGGCGTTTGTGTCAAACGTCTTGATCACGACGGGAAGAAGAAGACTGGCGGCCAACGTATCAAACCACTTTGATCCCGGGCCAGCTCTCCGTTCCCATGCCCATTCGAACATTCCGCGCGCCGCTGTCCCGGCCGTAAGGCGCAACGACCTCCCTGCCGTCGCCAATTCCTTGTCTCCAAACCGGCTGAGAAACGCCGCCACCTCCCACGCAAACGTCTGGTCCAACTGAGGAATGAGTTCGACAGCGAATTCGATCCACGGTAAAAGCACACGAGGACCAGAGAATTGCAGCGCTTGGAAAACGCGAAGAATCGCGACCGGACCGCGCGCCGTCTCTCGGTCTCGCTCTCTCAACAGTGGTGCCAATTCCTCAACGCGCCGAACCTCCGACGCGACTATGAACGGCGGGATCAGACGACCCACGAGACGCACGGGCAGCGCTTCAACCGCAAGAAGTGCGAAGTAGCTCTTCCAGAAATCATCTGGTTGCGCTACCCACAGTCTCGCGAAATACAGGACGAGGCTCGGACGGAGAAACAGCGGGCGCGACGGATCTTCTGCGAGAAACTCGCCTAACGCCGCTGGGGTGTCGCCGATGCGGAGGACACTTACTGCGAAATCGAAAAGAATATTGTGCGCAAACGCCGCTTGGCTTCTACCGCTACCTGATTCGACCAAAACTTCTAGGCTGAGGAGCGAGTTCCATGACGGGCGATCCTCAGTTTCAAGGTACTCAGCCTTCTTAAAAGTCAGACGGCGATTCATCACCATTTCGGATGTGGCGCGATCGAGAATCGCCGTCCGGGCGTCGCCGTCTTCTACGTCGGTGACGTGCGATCTCCAATACATCCCGAGGAGTTCTACCTCCGAGGTTAGTGCGCGAACCGGCCCCGGATCAACAACCGTGCGCATTATCCTTTCAATGAGCCAAAGATTGAAAGGGATGTGCACGAGAAGCCTAAGCTCCTCGCTCGCTTCCGAATATAGGACATCAAAACCTTCGATCTGTTTCGCCGCATCCTTTACTTCCGCATCGCTCAACTCAGGAATCGCAAAATGTCTCGCCGCGACTCCTGCCATCGTATAGTGGGCAGGTGCGGTTGCATCGCGTGAATCGAACAACTCAAGCAGCGCCGGGGACTTTGCGGCGTCGTAGTTGCGGACGCTCACGACTACCGACCAATTCGACGGCGCGCGGCGAATAGCGCTTCGAATAATGTGAAGCACGCGCGCACGTGTATCTGAATTGCGGGCGGCATCGAAACCGTCGAAGATGAGTGCGGCGCGCACATCAGGCGAAGCAAAGAGACCATCGAGCGTATCGCTGAATGTGCCGATATAGCCCAGTGCGATGCGGAGGTCATCTTCGGTAGCGTCGCCGAGGTCGGCAACGGAGAGGAAGACATATCGACCACCGCGTTCCTCGATCGTATAGGTCAGGGCATTGAGCGAATGCGTCTTGCCAACACCGGGACGGCCAATGACGAGCCCGTGACCGCCCTCGGCAAAGTCTGCGAGCGCTCCCTGCAATTCGGCACGCTCAATTTTCACGTTGTTCAATCCTCTTTCGTGCACGCGCGTTGGCCAAGGCAATCCAAGCTTGTGAAGCCGGATTCGCAGCGAAAGCGGTACCCGCTACGGGCACGACTGGAGCTAAAGGGGTCGCGGCGATCGGGGACTGTTCGCGCACGCGGCGATCCACTTCTCCTCTCAGGCGCTGGATCAGTTGATCGCGCTCAATGTGCGCGTTTCCACCTCGGCCGACCTCGTAGAATATCGTGTCAATTCCGAGTTCGACTTTGTTCTTTCGGGCGAGAATCCGGTCCTTCACCTTGGTCTCTTGGCTGGTGGGAGAAATCGAGAAGTGGACAGCCCCTTCCCACTCCCACAAGGTGTCGCTGACGCGGCCGAGCACTTCGGCAAAAAAATCGTCACTCCAGCTGAATCCGACGAAAACGAGCCTGCGCATCGCCAACAACGCCGTGACGAGCATGAAGAGCTGCGTAGGGTCTGGCGCAGAGACGCCGACAATTGAGGTGCTCGGCGAAGACGCGAACCCCAGCGGCAGGGCAAGGTCCTTGAATCCGTACGCTTGAAAGTAGTCGTCTCTGCACAGAATGATCGAATGCCCGATGTCGTAGTACCCATGCACGTGGATTACATGCTGGATCGGCTCGCGCGTTGATACCGCGCGGAATGCAGGTGACAGGAGGCTTCCTTTCCCGTTCCAGATGGGGACGGGTTGCGGCTCCCCGTGGGCCGGAAATTCCTTCGCAATCGCAGCCTCAATCACACCGTCGTAATTGCTCGTCACGAACGCTCGAAACGGAAGACGGACGAGATCGCTATGAAATTGAGTGAGCCCCGGGAAGGGCTTCGCGCGAAAGAATATTTTCGCGATCGCCTTATGATATGCCTCCCGCTTGCCATGTTCGACAATCCAGTCGCGTATCCGGTTCGCGTAGTCGAGGTTGGCTCGGCCGCCACTCGCATTCTCGCGTACGAAACCCGCAGAAACATGGTCGGCATGCGTGGCAAGTTTCTCCAACAGGCCACTCCACCCGTCAAACCCAGCCGACATACTGCTCCCCGCCCCGACGAAGGCAACAGCTTCTCCGGAGGCGATGAGGTCCGCGAGTTCGCCAAAGAGGCGCTCGTTGTCTAAGCGCTCATCCTCGGTAAACGTCGGCGGCAGCGGCCCACCGACGGACTCGGTATTCGGAGCGGTCAAGGGCGTCCCGGAGCCTCGCCGTCACATTTGGGGTGCATTTGGGGTACTTTCGACTCGAAAAGCGGCGACGGCCGCCACTGTGGCGGCCGTTCTCGAGATCGGAGTCGTTGTTTTTCAACGACTTCCGACAAGTGACCCGAGCGGGTTTCGAACCCGCGACCTACGGATTAAAAGTCCGTTGCTCTACCAGCTGAGCTATCGGGTCGGTCAGCCAACAATTTCGCTGGTTGTTCGTTGCGACGCTATCCCAGATCCCGTATTATCGCCGAGCATCCCTCCGACGAGAATCCATGCACCGCCGCATCGTTACGCTCGTAGTCCCAACCGCACTCCTCCTCGCAGCTTGCACGGCCGGCCGCTCCGGTGCGAGCGGGAGCGGGCCCACAACCCGCACCTACTACATCGCGGCTGACACCCTCACCTGGGACTATATCCCTGGTGGGATCGACCTCATCACCAACACGCCGTTCGCGGATTCGCTTTTCTTCAAGATTGCGAAGCCGCGCCCGCTCTCCTCGAAGTACCACAAGACGCTCTACCGCGAGTACACGGACAGCTCGTTCAAGACACTCAAACCGCGCTCCGCGGAGTGGGAGCACCTCGGGTTTCTCGGGCCGCTCATTCGCGCCGTCGTCGGCGACACCATTCGCGTCGTATTCCGCAACCACGCCGCGCACCCGTACAGCGTGCACCCGCACGGCGTGTTCTACAACAAGGACTCCGAGGGCGCGCCGTACGAGGACGGCACGAAGGGCACGGACAAGGCCGATGACGCGGTGCCGCCCGGCGGCTCGCACGTGTACACCTGGTTCGTGCCCGAGCGCGCGGGCCCGGGGCCGATGGACCCGAGCAGCGTTCTCTGGATGTACCACTCGCACACGGACGAAATACGCGACGTGAACGCGGGGCTGTTCGGACCGATGATCGTCACCGCGCGCGGCAAGGCAAAGGCCGACGGCTCGCCGATGGACGTGGACCGAGAGCTCGTCACCGCCTACATGCAGGTGCACGAGGAGAACAGCTGGGACGCAGACCAGAATATCCCCGTGACGCCGTCCGAGATCCCAGACCTCATCCCGAGCCCGCGAATTCCGCAGCAGATCTATCCGTCCTTCGTGACGTTCTCCATCAACGGCTTCATGCACGGGACGCTTCCGCTCAAGTCCCTCACGGTGAAAAAGGGCGAGCGCGTGCGCTGGTATCTGCTCGCGTCAACCAACGACTTCGACGCGCACTCGCCCCACTGGCACGGAAACACGGTCCTTATCAACCAGATGCGCACGGACGTCGCGGAAATCGCGCCAATGCAGATGATGATCGCCGACATGGTGCCGGACGACGTCGGAACGTGGCTCTACCACTGCCACATCTCGTTCCACCTGGCCGCGGGCATGCAGGCGCGCTATCAGGTGGTCCCGTAACAGTCGCGAGAGGCCACGCCGTATAGCATATAAATTTACTTGAAGATCACCCGCGCCACGTAGTGGGCGAGCAGATCATCCGCGCGGGCGTTCGGATGTGCATCGTACGCCGACAGCCAATACGCTGACGGGCTCTGCGGAAAGCCCGGCAGAATATCATCGGCCGAGTGTACGTGCAGTCCCGCCTGTCTCAGCGCCGGCAGCACCTGATCGCCGAGCGGTCCCATTCCGTGAATCGGCCACCACAATACATCGAAGGTGCTCCCGGGATACTTCGCTGCGGAGAGCCGTTGCGCGGCCACCACGATGGCCACGTAACGCCTCAGGTCGGCATCGTCAGGCGGCGGGTTGAGTGACGCGAGCCACCGATATATCCACGATGTACTCAGCACGCGTCCGAGTACGCCTGGCTCGTGGCCGTCGTCGAAGTGCCCGCGATACGCCACCGAATCGGCTCCGCCGCTGCCCGGCAAGATCTCATACCGCGGCCCGTGCGTCATGAATTTATAAAGCCCCGCCGCGCGCGCGACGTGATCGGGAATTCCTTCGTAGATGATATGCGAGGGCCGGCATTCGACCGCGGAATCCACGCGCTTTTGCTCGAGCGCCGCGAGCATCTGCTGCGCGCCGAACCCGTGAAAACCAAAATTGTAGACGCGAACCCCGCCCCCCGCGATCACGCCCGCGCGATACGGCAGCGTGAGCGTGTCGGCGAGCCCCTCGCCGAACATGAAGGAATCGCCAAAGAAAATCGCGCACTGCCGGGCCGCCGCACCGCTGTCCGGCGGCGCGACGCGCAGGCCGTTGACGCCGATCGTATACGTGACGTCATACACGACGGTGCCGCCGTGTATTTCCCGCACCCGGCTCGCTCCATGCCGCGCGGCGCCGCCGAGCACGTCGTCAGGCTGAAAATAATCGCCGGGATACTGCGCGAGCGTGCTATTGCGCCGCGAGAGCAGGTAGCCGAACGCCGTCTCCACCGCGCAGAACATCAGGAGCAGGATGCCCGTGTTCACACACAGAATGCGGACCGCACGGCGCTTGCTGCGCCGCACAACCATAAAGCAGGCGATGGCGGCCGCCGCGGAAAACCACGTGAACAGCGATGGCACTGGCATCACCTCGTTATTGCGCGTTCGCGGCCGCTGGGCGACAATGCAACACCCTCACCCCCGCAAGCGAAAAACACGTGACCAGCTTTCACGAAAGCTATCGCAGCCACGACCCTCCGAAAGCCTCGTCGCCCCGCGCTTTCGGTTTCGTGTTCGCCGCGTTCTTTGCCTTGCTCGCGCTCGGCCGCTTTCTGAAAGGCGGTGGGGTACGGTCTCCGCTGAGTGGCTGGATGCTCGCCTTCGCGGTGATCGCGCTCGCCTTCACGGTGCTCGCGCTCGCTCGCCCGCTTTGGCTCGCACCGCTCAACAAGATTTGGCTCGCATTCGGATCGCTGCTCCACCGCGTGGTCAGCCCCGTGGTGCTGGGAATTGTTTTCTTTGCCGTGGTGTGGCCAATCGGACTCGTGATGCGGATGCTCGGCAAGGATCCCCTGCGGCTCAAGCTTCAGCGCGGCGGCGCCGGCACGAGCGCCGGAGTCGATAGCTATTGGATCGTTCGCGAGCCCGCGCCGGCCGACCACTTCACGCATCAGTTCTGATACCCCGAAACAATGTCCACCCTCCGCGAACTCTGGCTCTTTCTTCGCGCGCGCAAAAAGTATTGGCTCGTGCCCGTTGTCATTGCCGTGCTGGTGATCGGCGGGCTGCTCGTGCTCGCGCAGGGATCGGCGCTGGCGCCCTTCATCTATACGATTTTCTAGTGCGAGCCCAGTGCAAGACCAGTGCGAGCCCAGTGGGAGACTGGTGCTAGTCCAGTGTTAGTACAGTGTTAGTACTCGGGATCTCGGCGTTCTATCACGACAGCGCGGCCGCGCTCGTGCGCGGGGGAGACATCCTCGCGGCCGCGCAGCAGGAACGCTTCACCCGCACCAAACACGACGCGGGATTCCCGCGCGAGGCCGCCGAGTATTGCCTGGCGCACGCGGGCGCGCGGCTCAGCGATGTCGACGCCGTCGTCTTCTACGACAAACCGTTCGTGAAGTTCGAGCGGCTGCTCGAGACATATCTCGCGTTCGCCCCGCGCGGGCTCAGTTCGTTCCGCCTCGCGATGCCGGTGTGGGTGCGCGAGAAACTGTTTCTCAAGACGCTCCTGCTCGAGAAACTCCGCGAGATCGACCCCGCGTTCACCGACGAATCAAAGCTGCTCTTTAGCGAGCACCATCTGAGTCACGCCGCGAGCGCGTTCTTCCCTTCTCCGTTCCAGCGCGCAGCAGTGCTCACGATGGACGGCGTCGGCGAGTGGGCGACAACCTCGCTCGCCTTTGGCGACGGCAACACGCTCGAAATGAAAAAGGAAATTCACTTTCCCCATTCGCTCGGCCTGCTGTACTCCGCGTTCACCTATTACACCGGATTCAAGGTCAACTCGGGCGAGTACAAGGTGATGGGGCTCGCGCCGTATGGCCGCCCGGTGTACGCGAAACAAATTTTCGAACACCTCATCGACGTGAAAGCAGACGGTTCGTTCCGCCTCGACATGCAGTTCTTCAACTATTGCGCGGGCCTGACCATGACGAACGCGCGTTTCGACGCGCTGTTCGGCGGGCCGCCGCGCAAACCCGAAGATCGCCTCACGCAGCGCGAGATGGATCTCGCGGCGTCCATCCAGGCCGTGACAGATGACATCATGCTCCGCCTCGCACGCTCGACGGCGCGCGATACCGGGTGCGAAAATCTTTGCCTGGCGGGCGGCGTCGCGCTGAACTGCGTCGCCAACGGAAAAATTTTGCGCGACCGGTGCTTCAAGAATATCTGGATTCAGCCCGCGGCCGGTGACGCCGGTGGCGCGCTCGGCGCAGCGCTCGCCGTCTCCCACCTGCATTTCGGCGCGCCGCGACCTGCAAAACACGAATCGACCGCCGATGGCATGAACGGCGCGTATCTCGGCCCCAGTTTCGCCCAGGCCGATATCGAAAAACGTCTCACGGCGGCCGGCGCGGACTTCGAAGTGCTCGACAGCGACGCGATGCTCGCGAGTTGCGCCGCGCTACTTGCCGACGGAAAAGCGCTTGGCTGGTTTCAGGGACGAATGGAGTTTGGCCCGCGCGCGCTCGGCGCGCGCTCGATCCTCGGTGACGCAAGATCGCCTTCGATGCAGTCACTGCTCAATCTCAAGGTCAAGTATCGCGAGTCTTTTCGTCCGTTCGCGCCCTCGGTGCTGCGCGAGGACACGGCCGCATGGTTCGAGCTCGACAGCGACAGCCCGTACATGCTGCTCACCGCGGATGTCGCGCAGCACCACCGTCACACGATGACCGCTGCGCAGGAAGCGCTGTTCGGCATCGACAAACTCAACGTGCCGCGCTCCGATATTCCCGCAGTCACGCACGTCGACTACTCAGCGCGTATCCAGACCGTGCACCGCAGCACGAATCCCCTTTACCACGCGCTGCTCTCGCGATTCAAGGAGATCACCGGCTGCCCGGTGATCGTGAACACGAGCTTCAACGTGCGCGGCGAGCCGATCGTGTGCACGCCCGAGGACGCGTTCCGCTGCTTCATGGGCACGGAAATCGAGGCGCTCGCCATCGGAAACTGTCTGCTGCGAAAAGAGCGGCAGAACGCGGCGCTCAAACTCGACTACCGCGACCGCATAGAGCCCGACTAATAGACCGCGCGCTACGGCTGAACGGTGAGAATCGGCGCGAGCCCACGGGTTCGGAGCAGCTCGTTCAGTTTCGCGAGCTCCGCCGCGAGCAGCGCCGTGTACGCGGATTTCACGAGCGTGAGCTGCGCCTTGAGAAAGCCGTTCGCCTCGCGCGCCTGATTGGTTGGTCGATGATCCGAGGTCTGCACTTCGCTCGCGAGATAACTCAGCTTCGCGCTCAGCTTCTGCGGCCACTCGTAAAACGCGCCGGGATTCTGCTGCACGAGGCTATCCGCCAGAAACGCGAATTTCCGCTCGACGGAATCGACGGCGGCGCGCACGTCCTGATTGGCCGCGGTCGCCGCAAGTTTTTTCGATTGCGACTCGAGCTGGCCGCGCACGTTCTCGATGCCCGCGGTGAGCGAGTTCGACGACGCGAGATCCGTCGCGAGATCCTCCAGCATCTTCGTTTGCTGTGCAAGCTCGGCGGCGCTCACGCTGGAGCTCGGGTCGCGCAATATCGCGAACGGCTGCGTGAAATCTTTTCCATCGACGCGCATCCGCACGGCATAGCGGCCCGGCGGAGCGAGAATCATCACGCTCGCCGCGCGGCCGCGCCCTCGCCCGCCCTGCGGCGGACCGGCCACGGCGACTGCGCCTTCCTCCGCACCAACTGGGGGAGCGGCGCCGGGCGCGGCGGCAGCGGCGGCGCGCCCCGGCGAGAGCGGATCGTAACGCAGATCCCACATCATGCGATTGATGCCGGCGATCTTCGGCCCGGCGAGCGAGCGAATCGCCCGTCCGGCGGAATCGAGAATCGTCAGCGAGACGCCGCCAGCCGGAACCGAACCGATCCAGTAATTGATTGACGCGCCGTACGCGGGATTCTTTCCGCCCGACGGATCATCGGCCGCCTCGCGCACGCTGTACTCGCTCGTCAAGAAACGATACGCGGACCGCGGCGTGAACAGGTGCGCGGCCGCAGCGCGAATCGCAGGCGTGAGCTGCTCGAGCGGCGTGATGTCGTCGAGAATGTAAAACCCGCGGCCGTACGTGCCGACAACGAGATCGTGAAAGTTGTCCTGAATCGTCAGCCACGACGCGGGCGCGTGAGGCAGATCGAGTTGGAGCGGATCCCACCGCGCGCCATCGTCGAACGAGACATACAGCCCGTTCTCCGTGCCCAAATAGAGCAGCCCCGCGCGGCGTGGATCCTCGCGCACGCAACGCGCATAGCCGACTGGCGAATGCGGCAGCCCGTTCGTGATCAGCGTCCATGTTGCGCCGAAATCCGCCGTCTTGTAGACCCACGGATCGAAGTTTCCTTCCTGATGGCCGTTCACCGTGAGGTATGCTGTGCCCGCGTGAAACTTCGAAGGCTCGATGTTGCTCACGGTGCCCCACGGCAACATCTGCGGAATATTTTTCGTGACGTTGGTCCAGTGCTTGCCGCCGTCGCGCGTGAGCTGCACGAGACCATCGTTCGTGCCGACCCAAATCGTTCCCGGTGCAATCGGCGATTCGGCGATCGCGTAAATCACGTCGCCATATTCAACGCCGATGTTGTCGCCGGTGAGTCCGCCGGAGTGCTGTTGCTTGGTCGGATCGTTTCGCGTGAGATCGCCGCTGATCAACTGCCAGCTCTGTCCGCCGTTCACGGTCATGTGCAGAAACTGGCTGCCCACGTAGATACGATTGTGATCGTTCGGCGAAATCGCGATCGGAAAATCCCACTGAAACCGGTATTTCACATCCTTCGCCGCGTGGCCGGCCGTGCTCACCGGCCACACTTCCACGTCGCGCCCCTTCTGCGTGCGCACGTCGTAGCGCACCACAATCCCGCCCGCGCTGCCGCGCCCCGACGCCGTGGACCAGATGATGTTCGGATCCACCGGATCCGGCGTGGCCCAGCCGCTCTCACCACCGCCCACGGAGTACCACATGCCGCGCGGAATATCGGAGCTCCCCGTCACGCTCGTGCCGCTCACTTTCGAATTGCTCGGCCCGCACGTCGACGGCCCATCCTGCATGTTGCCGCAGACCGTATAGGGGACGCGATTGTCGGTGGTCGCGTGGTACATCTGCGCGATCGGCAGCCGCGTGCGCAGCCATGTTGCGCCGCGGTTCACTGAGATCGCGACACCCTCATCGTTCGCGACGATCATCCGCCGGCCGTCGCGCGGATCGATCCACATGTCGTGGTTGTCGAACCCGGGACTCTGATTGGTGGTGCGCTGATCGAGCGAAACGCCGCCGTTCCGCGTGGAACTGAACCCGATGGAAAGAAAATACGCTTGATCTGCGCTGTCGGGCTCCACCTGCATGCGCGTGTAGTATGCGGGCCGCGACGTGATATTCGAATTCGAATTCACGAGCTTCCAATGTTGACCGGCGTCGTCCGAGCGCCAGAGCACTCCGGTGTCGGTGGGTATGCCCTTGTACGGGATTCCCTTTCCGGTCTCGATGATGGCGTACACGCGATTCGAATTCGCGGCCGTCACGCCGAGTCCGATTTTGCCCATCACGTGCGTGGGAAGTCCGCCGCCCTCGAGGCGCGTCCACGTGGCGCCGCCATCGTGCGACGAAAAAATTCCTGAACCGGCGCCGCCGCTGAAACGTCCCCACGTGTGGATCTCGATCTGCCATGTGGCGGCGTAGAGATGCTCAGGATCCGTTGGGTCCCGGACGACGTCTACACCGCCGGAGCTGTCGTTGACGAACAGCACGCGCTTCCAGTTCTTGCCGCCGTCCGTCGTGCGGAAAATTCCGCGGTCCTGCTGCGGCGTGTACGAATGTCCGAGCGCCGCAACCACCGCGACGTTTGCGTCGCGCGGATCGACCGTGATGCGCGCGATGCGCCCAGTGGCCTCGAGTCCGGCGCGCTGCCAGGTGCGGCCCGCGTCGGTGGAGCGGAACATTCCCCAGCCCATTGAAATGTGGCTGCGGATCATGCTCTCGCCTGTGCCCGCCCAAATCACATTTGGATTCGAAGGCGCAACGGTGATGGCGCCGATGCTTGATACGGGCTGATCGTCGAAGATCGGATTCCAATGCATGCCGCCGTCAGTGGTTTTCCAGATTCCACCGGACGCAGCGCCGAGGTAGTAGGTGTAGGGATCGCCGGCGATTCCGGTGACGGCGCTGACGCGATTTCCGGGCGGGCCAATGAACCGGTACGAGAGCGCGCCGTACACTCCCGGATCACTCCGCGTGGGAGTGGCGGGGCCGCGCTGTGCCGGCAACTGTGCCGCCGAGAGGATCGCGAGCGCGCAGAGCGCGATGCTTACATGAGAGAATCGAGTGAGGCTGTGCATCCCGCTATCATCTGACCGGAAGCTGCACGCCGCAAGAGCGGGGCATAACGGACCACATGTCCCCAGGAGTTCTCCTTCACGATGATTTTCCCGAGTGCCTTGCCCTGCTGCCGCACCAGACTCGGGATCTGACGTACGGAAAGTGACAAACACAGCTTTCTAGACAACTCCTCATTGACCAGTTCATTCCATCTCTGCGCGCCGCCAAGCAGCGAGGATTGCCTAGGCGTGCCAGGCGACGGCGCGCCTGAGCGTCGCCGTGCCGATGACGCGATTAGCGCCGATCGGACCTCATCTGGATACGCGCAACCCTTGCTCGCACCGGAAAGTGAAAACGCTTTGGGCCCTAGCTGCAGTGTTGATTTCCGCTGTAGCTAGGCCTATGTGCGCGAGCTCGACGCCATGCGCGGCAGCTGCTCATCTGGCTTGACTCCGCACCTCGCCGGTGCCCAACGTAAAGCCAGATGATGCTCGAACAGATTTGCTAACGAGAAAAGCCCGACCATAATGTTGGTTAGGCTTTCTCTTGCTGCTCGTGTACGCGTGTCATTCCGAACCCAGAGGGGGCCTCATTCTCTCGGGATCGGACACCTAGTCGTGAGCTCCTTGTCGGCACTACGGAGTAGCTTGAAGGTTTCGTTCTGACTGTCCCAGCGATAAACGCCTGGTAGCCGCGCAATCGTGTCCGCAGGCATGCGTTTCCGCTTCAGCGCCTCCGAGAGAGCAGTCCGCCCTGCTTGACTCCGGCTTCCTGCGATATAGCCAAGCATTGAATCGTTCACAACAAGAGACAACTCGCGATGGCGTACGGTGCGACATCTATCGGGCCGCCCGGAGTAAATTTCTCCGTCGCGAGAGCGCTCCACACTGCGTGACCTTCGGACTGACGCAGCCCGGCAAGCGCGGACCCAAGCTCCAGCGCCAACTCGAGCGCGTCAGCCGCCTCCCCAAGGCTCAGCAGCAAACCGTGCTCGCCATGCTCGACGGCGTCCTCCTCCAGCACGGGTAGCACCGCCAGCGGACAGCGCTTCTCGCTTGGAAGCGAAAGCAGAAGCCCGACCATTGTCTTGGTCGGGCTTCTGCTATTGCTCACTGGAATTCCTACCTAGGGAACTGCACCTGCACTCTTAGTGACCCGGATACCACCAAACAGCAGCAGTTCCGCACAATGCTAGCATTGCTGCTACGACCGGTACTGCGGAGACGGCTCTCTGTCGAATCATCGCAGCTATTGCGACGATCAATGTCAGTATCCACCACCAGCCAATGAAGGGTGATAGTGGCCCCACAATGCGAAACGAGAAACGTCTTTCATCCATCCAGCCGACCGCTAAATGAGCGAAGAGAGCCAGCCCTAACATGATCATCACAAGTGAAAACTTTTTCGCAGGCATGTTCGCTCCTGACTATGGCTTTTGAAGTTGGCGGTAGGCATCCTGAAGGAGCTGACGATTCGTCGCCATGTCCGCCGCACTCGGCTTCGTGTTGTATTCGCCAACGCCATGCACTGCCGCCGCACCCCAGTTTCCGGAATCCCACGTGCGGGGCTTGCCGTTCGCGTCGGTGTGATAAGGGCTCGTTGCGTCCATAAGAGGATGAATTGCCTCGCCGAACGCGAACATGGCACCCGTTCTATCGTCGGCAGCAAGTAACGCTCTCGCCGAACGAAGTTTCCCGGAGATATAGGCTGATCGATCCTTCTGCATTTCCGCTGCAGATTCATTCGGCGCCAACATAGAGTGTACGAATGTCGACCCATTGCCCTGCGTGGCGGCACGATCCGCATACTTACTACCAGCTTGCATGGCAGAAATGTCACCCGCCGACAGGCTGGAACCAAACACTTCTTGAATTATCCTGTTGTGCGCCCAAGTCGGCCACAGTCCAAACGGATCGCGAGAGTTGACCGGATCGCCGCTGACAAACCCATACACATTCGCCCCGCCCCCGATCCCGATCGGATCTTGCTGCGTAAACTGCCCCGCCGCCGGATCGTAATACCGATTCCTCATATAGATGAGCCCGCTCGCATCTGCTCCGCCATCCACGAGCGAGCCATACCATGCGTTCGGCAAAATCTCCGTTAGCCGCGAATCAGGAGCCAGATACAGACCCTGCTGTCTACCCGGGAACGAGAAACTGGTCGCCGCGCTGCCGTAAATATTAGTCCCGCCTACGACAGTCCCCTGCCAACTCCGTTGCGGGACTAATGTCGCGACGCCGGACTTCGACACCGCTACAGGCTCATCGATTCCGCCAACGTGCGTGTACTGCACTCTTCCAAAGAAAACACCGCCTGACACGCCATTCAAGTTCAGCGTGTCGATTCCCTCATGCCAACCGCCATGATCACGCAGCTCAATCAATCGCTGCGAACCGTCCCAGATAAAACGATCCATCGTCTGCAGGCAGTCAAGTGCAGCGCCATCTACGCCGCCTTCGCTGCATGATGAGTCCTTCTGCGTCCGTACTGCAATGCGCCGGCCGAGTGCATCATAGAAGTTCTCGGATAGGGTCGTGCGACGATACGCACCTCCACTCCCATCAGGCACATATGTGAATCGCTGCATCACGCGAAGTTGCTCGGCGCCGTTGTAGTAACTTCGTGTCCACTGCTGCCCCGAAGGCGTCGGCCCAAAATTGTCCGTTCCGTTCGTAGTGCTCAACCACCGCGAGGTGGTCTTCGCGGTGCTCGTTTGATTTCCCGACGAGTCTACGAGAAAGTAGGACGAGTCGAGCGAGCGAACGTACGGACCGGTCCCATCCCGGAGCGAAGGCATCGGATCCGAGTTTGACTGGCCCAGTCTCGGTCCCGAGAACAACTGATTGGTGCGACTAAGGCCTGTAGTGAAGTTCCGGTTCGAATCGTGACTCAGCACGTTTCCAAGTGCATCTAGTGCGTACTCGTCGGAATCCGACAGCTTCGTCCATGTGTCGACGTGGGCAGGTTCAGAACGCGCGCTCCGAGCGCCGACCATTTCACCGTGCCGCCGGCAGGCGCACTCGAGGTGTGCGCGTCGTTCGATGTTCGGCACGCGCCACCAGGGTTGGCTGTCTCAAGGCTTGCCAGGTGGTATCCCGGCACCCATGATCGAGTCCGCGACCATCAGCTGAGGTGTGCGGCTGGCTGCGAGCGTGCATTCGTACTTCACCAGTCGACCAGGTTCGGAGACCCACAGCCGGACTATCCACTCCCGAGGCACGGGCTGTGTGATTTCCGGACGCGTGATCCTGTCGCGCCAAGGCGGTCCGGGGGCGGTAAACCCGAGCTGCTTCCACGGGTTGTCCTCCGCAAGCACGACTGGCAACTGTTGCAACGCTCCAGCAGGGCCAACGTGCGTTACCAGTTCCGCACAATAGGATTTGGCGGCATCGGCTGTTGCCGGGTGCCAGCCGTGCGCGGCCATCTGCAAGTCGCGTGGCGTTCGTAAATCGATCACGAGAGAGTCTCCGCGCGCCAGGACAACAGTGCTTGACATGTGCGTGGTCTGCGCAGGCGCGTAGACCGCACGGTAATAAGTTAGATGAGGAACAACGCTCGAAGTTTCTGCTTGAATCTTCAGTGCCTTGCGATCAAGAGCCTCCGGTTTCTCCCCTCGCAGCGTGGCAAGGGACTTCAGCGCGTGCGCCTCGATCGGGTTCGGGGACGCGCTGCTAGCACCGCCCGCCGGCGTCGGATCGCAACCCACTGTGATCATCAGCATCCCAGTGCGCACCACCAGCATGAGTCGGCGGACGTGCCGCGAAATTGGTTTTGTCATGCCGCCTTTCCTCACGGACAGTAGTTGGCTTGCACGGTTCCGGCCTTGCATCCGGCACTCCTCTGCTTGTACCAGCTACCAGCAGTTTGCGATGACGGCAGGGCTCCTTCAAGTTTCCCGAACACTGTGAGCGCCCTCCGCCATGCCAGAGGCTCTTCCTGACTATAGGGCCGCCCGAAGAAATGCGTGGCCTCATGCGTGCTGCGCGTCGCGTAGTCGACGTCGCTCTGGCCTGCTCTCATGTAGATCGTCTTTCCTACATTGCACCCGGTGGCTGGGGACATTTGGCAGGTTTTGTCGAGTTGCCCTTGCGTTAGAAGCTTGATGCCCGCTTCATTCGCCGCCACTAGCCTAATGGTGGAGGCGCCTTCCTGCCCGCCCTCCTGCTTCAGCAACCGAAATGCATTACCGAGATTATCGTTCGGGCAGTCGTTCACGTTTGTGGTGTGGTTGCTCGCATAGGGGCACAACCCGAACGGGTCTGAGCTATTGACGGGATCCCCGCCCGCGAAGCCGTACAGGTTCATCCCTCCGGCGAGGCCAATAGGATCTTGCTGCGTAAACTGCCCGGCCGCCGGATCGTAATACCGATTCCTCATATAGATGAGCCCGCTCGCATCTGCTCCGCCATCCAAGAGCGAGCCATACCAAGCATTCGGCAGAATCGCCGCTAGCCGCGAATCAGGAGCCAGATACAGACCCTGCTGCCTACCCGGGAACGAGAAACTGGTCGCCGCGCTCCCGTAAATATTCGTCCCGTCCACGACGGTCCCCTGCCAACTCCGCTGCGGGACAAATGTCGCGACGCCGGACTTCGATACAGCTACCGGCTCATCGATTCCGCCAACGTGCGTGTACTGCACTCTTCCAAAGAACACCGCCTGACACGCCATTCAAGTTCAGCGTGTCGGTTCCCTCATGCCAACCGCCGTGATCACGCAACTCAATCAATCGCTGCGAACCGTCCCAGATAAAACGATCCATCGTCTGCAGGCAGTCAAGTGCAACGCCATCTACGCCGCCTTCGCTGCATGATGAGTCCTTCTGCGTCCGTACAGCGATGCGCCGGCCGAGTGCATCATAGAAGTTCTCGGATAGGGTCGTGCGCCGGTATGATCCACCGTTGCCGTCTGGCACGTAGGCAAACCGCTGCGCGAGATCCCGGCGATCCCGTCGGCCCACGAGACGACGCACCGTATTGGGCTGCGCATTAGCCGATCGAAACTCGCGTGGATCATCGTCGTCCCTTTTGCTCATTTGACCACACCCAAAGGCCCACTCCACCCCCGACGATGGTCGACGCGGCGAGCGTGCCGATCACGTTCCAACTCGAAAACCTTCCATGTGGCGAGGCGTCAAGAAACACAAAACTGGCGTACACCGGAGCTACGAAGAAAAAACCGAGCAACATGGACCCGAGTGCCCAACGGCGTAGTGGCAGTAGGGCCCCTAGGATCGCACCACCGAAACTGAAGCCCACGAAGTAGAGAAGCACGGTTTGCGCATAGGGAGTGCCCGCGCGCTCGAAGGGAGCCGTCCCCTGCGAGAGACGCAGCACCGTGGCCCACGCGGACAGGCCCGAGGCGATGAACACGCCAAGCCCTGCGCCTCGCAAAATATTCCGGTATTCTGTATACGCCATATACGTGTTCCTCGCGAAACTTCATTCAGGATTGCACGCTCTTTCCCGCTGTTAGACCCGACTCGGTTCAACTCGAACGCGCGCTGGAAGCTCGATCGTGTCCGAGCGGCGGACTTCAAATTCGATTAGACGACGCGGCATCGGGTGCGTACCTATGGCCTTATGTGAGTTCAGATCGATGCGTGAGAGTCGACCGATCGAGTTCGAGGACCCATCGTCCGATCTGTTCGTCTCGACGTACGATGCCGGTCGCGACTAGATCGTCTGGCTTTCCGTCGTCATCCGCGTCATCTCCGTAAACTTCGAGAACCAAACCATCTTGCAACCGAACGCCATCGCGTTCGAGATCGGCCACCGTTCCGCGAGCCGACAGCAAGAGGCGGCCCGCGTCGTCGGTCTTGAGGAAGTCGATCCATATCCTGTGCACGTCGGTCATCGTGGTGCCTTTATTGTTGGGGTCAGAAGTCTACTAAGCACGTCAGCGCTGACACAGGAAACCAAACAGTGAGTTCCAGGCCGTGACGACGCGGCCCTGCGCGTCCTGAGAGGCCAATGACGGAGCCGGATTGAAACCTCCTTGCAATCCGGCTCCGTCACGGTCCAAGGGAAGGCGATCTTCTAGCCCATTACGTCCGATTGAGCGGACGGAGAACTGCAGTGGCACCTGAGTAAGACCTACTTCGTCAAATTCCCGGAAGGAGGCGAAGTGCCTGCATCGCGGAGCGACCGTCGGCGGCTGTTACTCGAACAGTTACCAAACCAACGTTCTCGTCT
This sequence comes from Gemmatimonadales bacterium, assembly GCA_038205995.1. Taxonomy (GTDB): domain Bacteria; phylum Gemmatimonadota; class Gemmatimonadetes; order Gemmatimonadales; family Gemmatimonadaceae; genus Fen-1231. Next base: position 40,715 of record JBBRBH010000017.1, on the reverse strand, counting down.
GCTGCCAACGCGACTGGAGATCCAATAGTTACGCTAGAGGGATGAAGTATCAAGATAGCCCGGCGCCCGTCAATAAACGCCACCGAGTCGAGCGAAACGGATGGCAACTGCCACGTAGCTGTGCGCACAGGTGTGACGCTGGGTCCTGCACCCTTTGAAGAAACGCCCACAATCCGGGTAATAGTTATCTCGATTGCTACATCAAGCCGACCCCGTGATGGACCGCCGGATAACAGCACCCGAACGGTGTCCCTGTCGTCATTGGGTGACCAAATAGAATCAATCCGGGTGTTCGGGCGGTCGGCGCCGGCAACAAGCGGGGGCACGTTGAATGCGAGACTGATCGGGTTCGCATTTTGAGACGAACATCCGATGAACCAGGCGCAACTCAGCAATGCGATCCGTCTCATTGTGGTTCGTAGTTCAAGTGAATGTGATTCCGGTGGGCGTCGCGAACGGCCTTGTCGATAATCCAGAGGGGTCCTTGCACGCCACTGAACTTTCCACTCGGTTCGAAATTTCCGGTACACGTGAGTCCTTCAAGCTTCGCTGCAGCCGACTGCACTTTCAAGGACAGCGCGGCCATGCCGGGATTGGTCGTGATTGCATCCCTCAGATCCGCCGATGTGTCGCCCTCCTAAAACTCGGCATCTGAAGTTGCTAATTATAGTTTTGAAAGAAGCCCGACGAGATTCGTTTGATCGGACTTCTCTACATCATCTATTCGCCTATGACCCTGGTCGGTTAAGGTCGGCGCGAAGATGGTGACGAAGACACGCAATCAATGCGACAAGAAGTGTATCCGTTGAATCGAACGACCCGCTCAAACCGGTCTCGAGAGCCTGCACTCGCTCTCCTTCATTGAGCGCCGGGAGAATGTCGTCTTTCTCGGCCCGCCCAGCGTCGGCAAAACGCATCTCGCCATCAGTCTCGCCGTCGCCACGGCGCAGAGCGGACGGCGCGTCTACTACGCGACGCTCGCCGATCTCATCGCGTCGCTCGAAGAGGCGCAGGTCAGTGGCCAGCTCACCCGCCGCCTCCGCACGCTCGGCTTTCCGGCGCTCATGATCATCGACGAAGTCGGCTATCTGCCGATCAGTCGGACGGGCGCGATGCTGTTCTTTCAGCTCATGAGCCGGCGCTACGAACGCGCGAGCACGATCCTCACGAGCAATAAACCCTTCGATGAATGGGGCGGTATCTTCGGCGACGAGGTGATGGCGGCCGCGCTCATCGATCGCCTCGTGCATCACTGCCACATCGTGAATATTCGCGGCAATAGCTACCGGCTCCGCGCCCATCGGGAGCTCGCGGCCCAACTCGCGGAGCACACGCCCCGCGCGCCCTCACCCCGTGAACGCCGGCCCAACCGGCAGGAGACCTGACCGTCCACTCGGGCTCACGCCCCGCCTATGTGTGCAATTCTCGCCGGTGAAAGTGTGCAATTCATTCCGGTGTTGACATTTGCAACTAGTTGCCGTAGGGCAACGCTTGCGACGGTCTTTCGTTGCGATGTTTCCGACCGCAGCGGTACCGACCACGCTGGTTCCTTGAGTGTCCAAACAGCCGGCTACTGACCACGATGTACGTGCAGGGACTCTGCGAGTTGACGCACGCGACTCCACGATCCTCCAGGCAAATTCCAGCGCGTGTTGCGATCATCCCCATAATGCCCGAAGCCAAGACCCTCCTTCGGATAGCCGCAGACTCCCCACTTCGCCGACGCGCTGTCCCGAGTCATGACCCAATGCAGTGTATCGGTGCGGATACGAACAGTGGCCGCGTACTTCTCAGCTGCGTGAGGATATCCAACTTCCTCGGCGACGGTCACCACTTCCGCTGCGGCGTCAGCTGAGTCTCCACGCAGGGCGGAGTTGAGTATTTGATAACGAGCAAGCGTGACGTATCGGTCCGTTTGTCCATCGGGTACGCATGCCATTAGCGCGTTGGTCTCAATCGGAGGGCTGGTCTCCAGTGACCCCTCTAGAAAAGCGGCCAAACGCGTCTCGACCTCAGAGATGCGACCGCCTTGCGACGCCGTCGGGGATTGGGGCTTTGAAGTGGCTGTGTCAGGTGTTGCCGAGGAGTCACGCTTTGCGCCGCACGCCATCGCTACGCTGACAAGCAGTAGATAGGGGGCCAAACGAGTATACCGCAGAACTGGTTCGAGCATCTCAGTCGCCTCTAAGGATTGATCGGTCGATAGAAGTGCGGATCGCCTTCGCCAAAGCTGCCGTTGTTGAACTTTCGCGCACCCGTATCCTTGTCGGAATATCCGGTCCTCTTCGCGTTATGCGGCGAACCATTGTTCGCCCATCCCCCAGAGGTACCGCTCAGGCACGTGTTCTAGCGCAATATGTAAAGATATCCCCAGAGGATAAAACAACCGAATCCGCACAGGCGGCCCCACCTCATCGCCGCCCTGTATGGATGAGCGGACGGTGAGAAGTCTTCCGCAGAGGCGTCGGGTCCCCATGTCGCAATACGATCCGCAGATCGCGTGTTCGGTGCGAAGCGCAATGACATGCGGTATCCGAACAGCGCAACACCGAATGAGACGAGAGCGAGACCCAAGAAAACATTTCGAATGATTTGCATGGCTCCGATTGGCTGTTGCCGTTCTCTCACCAAATCTCAATGACTGATCATCATCGTAAGCCAAGACCGAGCTTCCTATTCAGCATTTCGATGCGTTGCTATGGTGCGGTGTACACTGGCTTGAACTCACGCGTCGCGAGGCGTCCCGCAGCATCAAACTGAAGTATCACTTGTACCGATGTGGTCGTGGTCGCCGAGCGCTCGGCGTTTCGGGCGATCGCGAGGATTTGCCGAGCCGTCTGATCGTACGCGGAGTGCTCGATGCTGAGGGAGTCTAATACGAGAGCTGCTCGCGACTGCTCCGTCCCAAGGGGCAGTGCTTGCTCGACTTTCACTTTGACTTCAGCGACCTTGTCTGGTTGACGATTACACGCGGTCCACCCGATGATGACAACAAGAGTGGAAAAGGTGGTCAGCACCGTTCTTGATGGCCGATTTGACATTGAAAACGTCTACGGGATGAGTTGGCATTCCTTTGTCGGTGTGTACGGAGCGTCCCATGTTGCCTGTCGCATCGTTTCTCATCCCACCGTTGGGGAAGTCGGCTATCCGACCGAGGTCGATCAGGTCAATGTGCCGCGTACCATTCAGCTCTGAGCTGACTTTGGTTCCCAGTCTGCGTGTATTAGGCGACCTCGATCGGTAATTCCGAAGTAAGCATCTCCGTAACTCTCGGGGGGAAGAGCGCGGGGTGACAGTTGTTGCATCTCACCGCCGTCTCTCGCGACCACGAACACGTGATCATCCCGAACCAGCCTGGACAAAGCGGATATCACATCCTCTCGCGTGAACTGCCGACCCCATTCGCGAACCCAGCCGAGTTCTGTATCGCTATTGAGCATCCGCAGAATGCTCTCGAGATTCTCCACATCATCGGCGAGTGTATCAAGTACATAGGGGTCGGGGCTGGACCTTCTTGATTTCATCAGGGCTTCTTCTCGAAATACGGCGTGAAGTTCTCGCGGAAATGCGGCCCGTCGATCGCCTCGCCGGCCTTGTCGAAGCCCGCGCGCTTAATCAGGCGGTCAGCGGCGGACTCCGAAATTGTGTAAGTCCCCGTAACGATCATTTCAAGACGACCTCGAAATGCAAATCAGCCGGCGGATGCTGCCGCAGGAAATCCGACACCTTCGTCCATGTGTCAACATGGGCGGGTTCAGAACTAACATCCATTGAGTGTTCCACTAGCGGTTGCGTGCCCATGCCATCAAGACGGAAAGCATCGACGCCAAGGACGCGAACGCCGTTCTGTCGCGCCTCGTCGACAAGGATGAGCGCATCAACAACGCGAAGGAGGAGGATGCCACCTCGTTCGACACCTCGATCCCTGAATAGCATGTTGAGTTCTTGGGCGCTCCTCATTCAGACACAGCGCCGCTGAGAGAAAATCGAGTGCGCGTCTTCATGCCGCTATCATCCGACCGCTTGCAGCGCGGCGCAAGTGCGCCGCGCCCCTTCTCAGACGACGTTCGAACTCATCGGCTCACGTAGCTTTCTCACCGCGATCGCCGAGAAATCGGCGTACGAGCCGAACGGCACCCCAGAGCACCAGCCCCCAGCAAACTCCGTTCGCGACAGACCATGCGAGAAGTTGCGCTCTCGGTGAAGCATCTCCGTGGACACCCCCAACGAGGAAATAGCCAATTATGCCGGGCGCGAAAAGAAACCGACGTAATCCGGTCAGGGATCCGGACGCCCCTATTACGGCTGCGGTAATGGTTAGAGCAACGACTACGGCCAACCATGGCCATTGCTGAAGTGTCCTGCGCATCATACCTCGCTGAGGAGACCGTGATCGCAATCCCAAAGTCGATTGGAAAATCTGGCCGCTGATTCTCAGACGTCATGGACACGAACGATACTGCAGACGGAACGCCAGCGTGTCGACGACCCCCGCCGCCACAACTACGCTGTCGGTGGCAACATCATAGCCGATGCGCGCGACAGCGACTTGATACGCTCCTGGAGCGACACGATCGAAGACGAATCCGCCAGCGGCTTCGAGCAAGCACCAAGTAGCAGTCCGGAAAATATCTCGCTGCTCGTATTGTACGACGGCCTAGACATGTCGGCTCCGAGAATCATTTCACATGAACCTGTTGACGGCGGGGCCTCAAAGATTCGTAATCTGTCGGATTGGCGGCCTGCCCGGGAACGCGGAGCGTGATTCAGTTCACCTTACTCTGCATCGTGTTTTGAAATGATCGCCGAGTGCGCCGAGATAACGAAACGTAGTTGTCGCCTTGCTCCATCCATAAAGACCCGGTCGAGTGGTCGTATCTTCCCTCACCGCTCCGCGACCCATCGAACCGGAAGAAAAGATCAGGTAACCCAAAACGGAGTCAGGTCCGGCTAGCAAGCAACTCTGGACGTGATACGAAGGTTGCGGAAGCGGTGCCGCTCGGAAATTTGCCCAGCTCTCTTCTGCGAGCGCTCGCCACACAACACGCCCGTTCGCAATCACGCGGTACTCAGCTTGATGCCATCCTGTCCCGCTGCCGGTGGTGTATTTCGCAAAGAGCATCGACTGTCCTCCAAGCTCGGCGATGCCAAACGCCTCGACCTTTGAAAACCGACCGGTGTCGGCTAGCGCGCGGCGAAGACTGTCCGGCGCCGGACTAGCGTCGTTCACTTGACGCCAAGCAAGCTCGCGCAGTTCGCCGCTTGGTGTCGGCGCAGCCGCTCGCCCGCGCGTAGCCAGCAACTTTTTTCGATCTTCCGAACCTAACGACGACGCAGTCAACGCCGCCTCAACAAGTACGTGTTGCCCAATCTGCGGAGACGCGATCCGCCATAATCCCCCAGCACGAATGACTGAAAAAATCTGTGTCTCCAGCGAATCGTGAGGCATGAATCGCACTTGCGTCGAATCGCCCGCCAGAATCCAACCAGCTGTGTGATACGTAACTCGCACTTGCGCCGAGTCATTCAGCCCGGTCGAATGCGGGGTCAGTTCAAAACCGGTAATCGCTGTATACGAGTCGTAGCCGGGATCGTCGGGCCATGTAACTACCGTCGTAAACCACGGCGAGGGGCCAAGCCGCTCGCCGCGCGAGTCTCGCTGCACGTATTCCCGAACCAGACTAAGCGCGCCGTTTGGCCGACCGCCTGAATCCGATTCTCCCGCAACTGAGACCGCAGCGCGATCCGGAGCCTTCTCGACGCACGCCACCACTAGGCCGGATACGGTGAGAATAGTGGCGAATTGGCGAATCATGGTTTGGCTAGCTTCGCGCGCTGAGTTATAAGATTGTCGCCGGACAAAAACTAAGTTCCCTCGCGCGGATCGATCCACATCTCGTAGTTCTCGAATCCCGGACTTGCATGGACTCCGAGGCGAGATGCCGCGCGAAGCGCGGTCGTGGTTCATGGTCGACGTCACAGAACATCAATGAATATCTGCCTCAAGTCATCATCATCCAGATCTCCACCTTCCTTCTGCTCGCCGAGTCGCTTACCGAGAGTTCTCCGAAGCGAATGCTATTAGGCGATCTTCTTGAACATCATCTGGCACTTCGATCCATTGGCCGAGCATGCCGTCGTACTCTTCGGCCGCCTGTTCCTTCGCCTCCGCAACGCTTTTGTGCCAGGTATCGCCCGCCGGCTGACCATCGCGCGTATAACGATCTAGAAATATTCCGCTCTGATTGTGATGAATCAGCACCACGAAGGGCCATGGCATCGGCGTAGGTTCGGCGATGCCATTCGCCAGCTCGATTGGAAGGCCGATAGCGTGACGAGTCGAAGGATGAAGATCGGTCTGCCGGATCGTCGCGACATATCGCATCTCACGCATCCGGTTTGAGAATGTTGAGAAGGTCAGCGTCATACCACACATCTTCGTGTTTCTCCGCTACGAGAAACCGCCACCCGGGAGGCAGCGCGAGGAACTTTAATATTTCCGGGCGCCACTCGCTGAGGTGCTCGACGTGGAGTGGCACAAAAAAATTAGGATCGTCGGAAAGGTCCTCACCGGCCCAGATGTACCAGCCTGTAGTATCGCCCTCTGGTGGATGGCGCATGCCGTTGACCGGATAACTGGCATCACGGACGTTCAGCGCGATGCCAACTTTCCGATCGGCGGACGCCGCCATTGGAACGGCGCCGTACCGTATGCAGACCGCCTCCTGTTCATTCGTCATCTCGAACACTCCAAGGCTCAGCGTACCCGAACGAATCGGCTACGCTGTCCTTCGTCCTCGAAGATGAGTCCCCACGTTCGTCAGAACAAAACTTTGTACGATGTTCCATCGGCCTACTGGGCTGACCTAGGGCGATCGATTCGAACGCACGGCCTTCGATCGACACGATGGCCTACTTTCGCGGCTTGAGGAGCATTGCGTGTCGCGCGCCGTTCCAGACGTATGAAAAAATCTCGTCGCTCGCCAAAGGAGCAATCTCGAGCGTATCGCCTCGAACAATTAGTTGACCGCGGTTCAGCCATGTCACTGCGCCGACCTCTTGGGGGCTCGAGTACCGACCGTTGGCCCACCGCGAGTAGTAAACCCTAAAGGTGTCCGTTTTTATTAATGCAAACGCAAACGAGCCGTCGACGCCGGGCGTTTCCGCAGCGAAATAGGGTTGTTCGGGGGCGGGGACGCCGGCCCTCCTTAGCTCTGGGAGCTTGGTGTTATCGGCCGGCACTGCACGCCGCCATCCGATCTTCTTCGCAACCATGGTGCTAAGCGCCCGTTGGCCTGCTGTCTCCTGGCCAAGAACGAACGGGGGCGTCCGCGCTGCTGCGGCTGCGCCGGGCTGGGCACCGAGTGGCGCCGCGGAAACAAGCAAGAGGCCGAGCGCAGCGCCGCTGAGAGAAAAAGGGGTGATGGTGTTCATCCCGCTATCATCTGACCGTCTGCGGCACCGCGCAAGGGCCGCGATTTTCCTCGGACTACGTTCAGCTTACGGCTTGTCCTCAACCACAATCTTCGCCAGCGCCCTGCTCTGCCGCCGCACCAAACTCGGCAGCGCCGCCAGCGCCGACTGCGGCGCGACATTCGAGAGGTTGAGCGCGCCGATCAGCGCCGAGTAGTTCTGCACCACCGCGTACTCGCTCCACGTTTTCTCGAGTCCGCCGACGATCGTCTTGATCTGATCGGTGCTCGCGTTGTACTGAAACGACGCGCGATACAGCGTGACGAAATTGAATCGCTTGTCGAGGTGATTCAATACCGGCGCATTGAACGTCGTCCAATGCAGGCCGTCCTTGCTCGTCGCGAGAAACAAATCGTCGAGCGAGCAGTTGCCCTGGCCGGTCGTCATCGGAAATGCGGCGTACATCGCCCAGTATTCTTTCTTCGAGGGAATGTAGCGGACCTTCATGTGCCAAATCACATAGCCTGGCTGCGCGAGATCCGTCGTGATCTCGCTCCCAAAATGGAGACTGTCGAGCCCGACTCCCGCCTGCGTCGCGGTGCGCATCTTCACCGTGTTCGACTGCGACGTGCACCCCTGCGCGCCCGCGTCCACGTACCAGATTTTATCGACTCCATCCGGCCCCGTGGTGAGCGTCGGCGAAACCGCGCTGTGATTCGGCGCGGTCACCAGCACGTTCGGCACGCTGAAGTTCACGCCGTCGCACGTCTTCGTCGCCAGGATTACGTTCGTCGTATATACCTGCCGATAGACGACGCCGAGGCAGCCGCGTTTTTCGTCGTGGAGCAGCTCGGGATCGGAGTTGTAGCCGTTCGGCGGCTTGTCGATCAGCGGCGCTCTCACGCCCGCGGCCGGTTTCCAGTGCTCGCAGTCCGTGCTCGTTGCGAGCGACGGATTTTCGACGCTGCCGCTCGAGCCCGCGTACGGTGTGTACGCCATCCAGCACAGATTGGCGCTCCACGCGGAGTTGATCCGCATGAAATCCGGATGCGTCGATTCGCCGGTGTTGTCGTACGTCGCCACCGGCATCGAGTGAAACGCGACGACCTCGGAGTTGCGAATCGCCTGCGGCACGGAGAAGAGCGCGGCCTGCGCGCTCATGATCACGATCGCCACACACTGCTGCTCGGTGTAGCGTCCGTCGAATCCGTGCACGGTAAAACAGATCGCGCGATGCAGCGTATCCGTTGCCAGCTGCACGGCATAGAAACGCACCTTGTTCGTGTCGACGCGCACGAGCCGCGCATTGACGCCGCAGTTCCTGCACGACACATCGACGCTCTTCGTATCCGTCGAGTCGTACTCGACGTCGACCGAATCGCCCACGCTCACCGGCAAGATGCCGCTGATGTCCGGCACGACAGCGGGCTTATTGTAGACCAGCAGCGCCGCGTTGTTGGCGACTGGGGCACCACGCCCGTCCATACAGAGCACGCTGATATCCGCGCTCCCGCTCGACGTCGGCGTCATCGTCCACGACGCGTTCGGATTCGCGCTCGGCGCGAGGCCGAGCCACAGCGGCCCGATGACGAGGCAGCTCGCCGCGCGAAGGTTGGTCGCCGAGATCGTGATACGATCGGTGGTACCGGACGTCATCATGCCGCCGGCCGGGTAGGTCACCAGAAGTTTTGGAGGCGAGTCTTTTGGGAGGGGAGCGACAGCAGCCGGAGCCGTAGTGGCGTCACGGGACTGGCAGGAGAGGGCCGAAAAAATGGCCACGAAAAGTGTGGCCCAAAGCGGCGCGCGGTGTTTCTTATTCACCGCTTCGTTTCCGTACGCCGCTATCTGACAAATCGACTCCGTCGTCGAGTACTGTGACCTGAGTCACGCGAGTGGCCTAATGATGTAGGCTGCACCGCCGTCCCGGTAGGGGCAATCCCATCCTATTAAGCGGATGGCGCGGGGTAGTGCCTGGCCATGCCGTCGGGCCTGCAGCGGCGCCTACGCGGACGATGGCGTGATCAGAAGATACAGCCTTCCGTCCCGCGGCGGATCGCCCGATATTTTCTCCTCCATGGCACTCTCGGTGACCTGTTCCAACTGCGGCAACTCCGTCCCCGCCGGGGACAGGTTCTGCGGCACGTGCGGCAACCCAATCACGGGCTCGGCGCTGATCAGCGGCGAGGGCGCGCGATTCGATCCGTGGACTGAGCTGCTGCAGAAACTCCGCTCTGCCACGCTGGGCGAATACGAAATCAAGGGCGAGCTCGGCCGTGGCGGCATGGCCGCGGTGTTTCTCGCGTACGATCTGCAGCTGAATCGCCGCGTGGCGATCAAGGTGATGCTGCCCGGCTTGGCGTACGGCGAGCGGATGTGGGACCGGTTTCTTGCTGAGGCGCGCACGGCCGCCAAGCTCGACCATCCGCACATCGTCTACATCCACTCGGTCAAGGAGAAGGATCGCTTTTTGTATTTCGTGATGAAGCACATCGACGGGCGCTCGCTCGACGATCTGCTCGCGCATTTCAAGGCGTTTCCGATTCCGGTGGCGCAGACGGTGCTGGTGGAAGTGGCGAAAGGGCTGGAGTACGCGCACCGCGAGGGCGTAATCCATCGCGACGTCAAACCGGCGAACATCATGGTCGATCAAAAAGGAAGTTCGATCGTGATGGATTTTGGAATCGCGCGCGCAACCGACACGCAGCATTTCACGCAAACCGGCGCGACGATCGGAACGCCCGCGTACATGAGTCCCGAGCAATGCCACGGCTCGGAGACGTCGGCCGCGAGCGATCAATACTCGCTCGGCATTCTCGCGTACGAGCTGTTCGCCGGACAGCCGCCGTTTACCGGCACGCCGATCGAACTGCAGATCGCGCACATGCAGGATTCGCCCGAGCCGCTGCGCCACCGGCGGCCCGACATGTCCCTCGAACTTTCGGGCGCGGTGATGCGGATGCTCGAGAAGAATCCCGCGGACCGCTGGCCGTCACTGCACGCGCTCGTGCCGATTTTCGGGCGCGGGCTCGACGTGCTGGAAGATGCGCCGCGCACGGAACTGATCCGGATGGTGAAATCGGGAACGCCGCGCCGGAAATCTTTTCCGGCGACGCCGCTCAGCCCAACGCCACTCGGCGGTTCGCACAACACGCCTCGTGTTTCGTATGTCTCGCGGCCATCATCGGACACGATGCCCGTGCACGGGATCCGTGAGGAGGCCGCGCTGGAGAGCAATCCCGCGCAGGAGGCGGCGACGCAACTCAGCGAGCCGCGGGCGTTGGCGGAGATCGCGGTGTCGTCGCCGGCGTCGGAGTTGATGTGGAGCAAGGAAGACGGATTACTGAAGGCGGAGGACGGAAGCCTCAAGGCGGAAGACGGAGGATTGAAGCCTGAGGGCGAGGTGATCGCGTCGGGCAGATCGATGAAGGCCACGACGATCGTTTCGGCGGCGGTTGTGCTTGCGGTGGTCGGCGCGCTGATCGTGCGAGGCGGAAAGAAGACTCCTTCGAGCCCGCCTGAGGCCGCGCAGCCCGCGGTGGCGGTGGAGGCGGCAAGCACACCTCCGGCTCCCGTTCCGCCGTCAGCGGGCGCTACAAACGAATTGCCGGGGGACTCGACGGCGACCGGCCCAGCGCCGGCACGCAAGGCGGGCGCCCGCGGCAAAGCCCCCAAGGAAGTCGCGGCCGACGCCGTTGCGCTGCTGCAGTTCACGCTCCCGCGGCCGCGCGCGACGGTTGGTGACACGCTTATCGCCCGGCTCGATGCGACGGACGACGCTGGCGTGCCGGTGACGACTGCGCAGATCACGTGGACGACTTCCAACGCGAAGGTTGCGCGGTTCGCGGGCCCTGCGGCGATTATCGCGGTGGGTGCGGGCAAGGCGACGATCACGGTGAGTGCCGGCAGCACGACGGCGACTCGTGAGCTCACGGTGGTGGCGAAGAAGCGCTAGCTGGATACCAGCTGGATACCGGTGGGCGGGTAAACTATCAGCTAAACAAGAAGGGCCCGGGCTTTCGCCCGGACCCTTCTGTCTATCCTAGGCTGCCGAGATTACGGAGCCGTCGAGATGCAGATGTTCGCCGCAACCGGAGTCACGAGCGCATCGCCGGTCGCGCTGACACCAACCGCGTAGATGTTGTTGTTCGCGAACGGAATCGTTGCCGTGGTGCAACCCGCACCAGCCGACGACTGAGCCGGCCAGGCCGTCGCGCTGATCGGAGAAGCTGCACCCGGGGTCCAGGCGAACGAGAACCTGTGCTTACGACCCTGCGCTGATCCGTCGTCGGTCGTCACGAACGCGTTCGTCGTGCCGATCAACTCAAGATTCGCGCCGACTTTCACATAGAAGTTCACCTGTGAGAACGGCGGGTTGAATGTCGCCGTCGGACCCCAGACATCTGCATTGAGCGTGACGCTCGCTGCGTCTGGCGAAGTTCCGCCGCCCGACACTCTCACGACCGTGACAGCACCAGCTGCGATCGGGCAACCACCAACCGTCGGCTGCTCAACCGTGCCATTCGCCACGATGTACGAGAACGTCTGTTGCGTCGCCGGTACCACGGCGAGGTAAGACACGCCGGCTGTGACTGAGCCGCCTGCGATTGGCGTAGCAACGTTACCAGACGAGTTGCTGACCTGGTCCAGGAGCGCTTCGTTCAGGGCGTTCGGCTTGAACGCACCGCCCGTCGTGAGTGCCGCGTTGCAAGCGTTGGTCGACGCTTCGACCTGACGAATGAACCCGTTGATGGTGATCGTAACCGGCACGTTCGTGTTCAGGAACGGCGCGGTGTTGAACGGCTGGAGCGTCGTCGATGGGTAGACGAGCGGGCCAGCAAGACCACCAGCGTACGCGAGATTGTACGAAACCTTCCACAGGTCGAACAAAGCCGTCGCGCTAGCGGGGCTGGTCGACGTACCGCTTGAGCCGGTCGCCGTGAACGTGGCGGTCGGTCCGTTGAGCGGCGTACCAAACAGCGAGCCCGTAAGAGCCGGAACGTTTGCGGCCGGGTTGTACGAGCGGACGCGCGTGATCGTGTTGGTCGAGACGTTGCCGGCAGCGTCGATGGCCTGAGCGCTAACCGTGTAGTAACCGATGATCGTCTGCGCTGCGACCACGCTCGTCGAGACGAGCGGGAAGGCAACCGTGCCGAAGCCCGTCGCAGAGACCGTGCAAACACCGCTCGCCAGCGTACCAGCAACGCAAGTCTGCGCGGCCGTTGCCGTTGTTGCGGTGCGGAGAATGACTGTGCCGATAACCGGACCCGTCGCGAGCATACCGGCGTTACCGATCGTGCCCGTGTCGAGAACCGAGAACTGGAACTCACCACCAACGCTGGCGCCCGTGCTGCCGACGCCAGCCGTGGAGGCTGCGATCGAACCGGCGGCGATTGCAATCGTCGGCGGAGCGATGTCGATACCGAGGAGCATGTTGTTTGCGGCCAACACGGTGTTCGTTCCAACTGCGACCGGCGAGCAGAGCGTAGCAGCGGCCGGCAAAGCCGACTCGTTGCCGAGTGCATCGCGGCTCGTGAACACGGCGCAGAGCGACGAGTTCGTGAGGGTCGGGGCAAACACGCCCGTTCCCGCCGTCACGCCAGTCGCGGCCGTAGCGGCATTTGCCGGAGCAACCGTACCACCCGCGTCCGGAGCTGCGGCGCGAACCCAACCAGCGTCGCCGCCGACACCTGCGTCAGCAACACCCTGAACGAGAACGCGCTCCTGCGTGGCAGCGGTCTTGTACGTCGTCATGCTGACGGCGCCGTTCAACCAGCCGTTCTGACGAACGCGCGGGTTCTGGACCAGCGACGGCACGCCAGGAGCGCGGTCGTCGAGGCGGACAACCGGCGCCACGCTGCCGAGGGCGATGCCCACCGGAGCCGTGGTGTTCGTGGTGTACAGCGCGTTCGCGATCGCGGCACCTTCGCCGCCAGCTGCGTTCGCCGCAACGCAAACTGCTGCGTTGAACTCATAGTTGTTGACGTTCGTAACGCCAGCTGCACCCGCTGCCGTGCGAGCGAACGTTGCCGTCCAGTCGCGGAGACCGGCTGCCGGCGTGACCATCGCCGCAACACGCTGCGCGTTACCAGAAGCGTCGCACGCTGCGGTTCCGAAGTTCACGTTCGCCGAAGCGATCGTGAGGCCGCTGTAATTGACCGGAACTGCCTGCACTGTGACCGAAGCCGTCGGGCCGCCGACATAGTTGAAACCGGCCGCGCTCGTCACAATCGGGCTGATGCCGTTCGTGCCTGCGCCGTACGACTGCGTGACGAGCCACGCGTCTGCATTACCGAACAGCAGGTTGACGCTCGACGAAGTCGTGTTGACGGCTGCCGAGGCGCCCTGGTGACCGTAACCAACCACCGAGATCGCGGCCGGACCGTTCGCGAACGTCGGCGTTCCGCAAGGAGCGACGAACGTGGCGCAACCGGCGGTCGCGTACGCTGCCGTGTTGATCGAGAAGACCAGCGTCGACTGCAACGCCTGATCGGCTGCATCCGCTGCGAAGCGAAGCGCGGCGGCCTGGCCCGACGTGAAGATCTGTGTGGCGGCCGGAATGTTGTTCACGAGAACAACGACCGAGTCCATCTTTTCCGTTCCAGGATTCACGTTGACCGACACGTTGATCTGGCCGACAACGACTCCCGGAGGAACCGGGACCGGTGCGTTCAGGTTACCAGCGACCGTGATCGAAGCGATCTGAATGACCGCTGGGACGACTTGGTTCGCCGGTGACACGACAACCGTTCCGCAGCTCACAACGCTCGCGACACCCGTCGCGGAAGCCGTGGCGCAGATGGCGACGCCGGGCGACGATGCCACGCCGGCTACAACCGTCGAGATGCCGCCCTGCGTGACCGTCGCAGCCGCGGAGCTGCTGCTCCATGCCACGGACGTCGTGATGCCGACATCGGCATTGACTGCCGCCGTCAGCGTAACAGTCTGACCAACCGAGATCGTCGCGGACGACGGAGCAACCTGAACGCTGTTGATCTTACCAGCGGTCCCGCCGGGCTGGACGATGTTGACCTTGTCGCCGCACGCTGCGGCGATGATCGCCGTTGCTGCAACGAAAAGAGAAGAACGAAGGACTCTCATGAATAACCCCCTAGGAAGTGAAAAACGATTGTGCAATCCTGCGAAATATGCCGACGATAGGACGGATCAGCAACCCTCAATAAACGAGAGAGCCGCAATCCGCCCAGCGAGTCGTCATATGCATTCTCACGCCGATCCTTTATCGATGATGGCGCGAGAAGAAAAGCTACCCGTGTACACCGATGCCGTCAAGCAACTGAGCACTATCGGTCGTATCTATCGGGTAAAAGACGAATCGGCATCCAGAGGGTAACTCGAAGAGCCACGCGCTCACGGTGATGTGCGTCACGCACGGCCTGCGACGGCCTTAGTCGGATGGCAGTTGGCGGCCGGCGGTCGACAGATCCAGTCCCAGGCAGAACCTCTCCCGGTGATGCGCGGTGAGACCGGCTTCTCGCAGGGCGGCAAGATGAATCGGGGTGCCGTAGCCGGAGTTCCTCGCCCAGCCATACAGCGGATACCGAACAGAGAGCGAACGCATCAATCGGTCCCGCGTAACCTTCGCAATAATCGACGCGCACGCCACGCTGTAGCAGCGGTGATCGCCGCCTACAACCGCCCGGTGCTCGACGCCGAGCGTACGGATGGGTCTTCCGTCGATGAGGATCTGATCTGGCGTCACCGCGAGCCGCGCGAGCGCGCGCCGCATCGCGAGTACGGTCGCCTGATAAATATTGACCCTGGCGATTTCGCGCACGCTCGCGGCGCCGAGTGCGAACGCGAGCGCATCGCGCCGAATGAGGACCGCCAGACGTTCGCGTTCCGCCGCGGTGAGCGCCTTGGAGTCATCGACTCCCGAAATCGCGCGCCTCGCGGGCGGCATCACGATCGCGCATGCGACAACGGGGCCCGCAAGGGGGCCCCGTCCGACTTCATCTACTCCGGCAATCAGCTGGGCGCCACCGGCGCGCAACTCGCGTTCTATTGAACTCCAGCGCGGCACCGCGAGCGACCGACGCCGGTGCCCAGCTATTCCTGCTCTGCGGTTCCCGTGACCGGAACCACCACGCGCACTTTCTTTTCCTTGATGCGCGCCGATTTGCCGGTGACGTTGCGGAGATAGAACAGTTTCGCGCGGCGCACGCGGCCGCGGCGAACCACGGCGATTTCAGAGAGCATCGGCGAGTGCACGGGGAAAATGCGCTCGACGCCGACGCCGTTGGAAATCTTGCGGACGGTGAAGCTCTCGGAGACACCAGCGCCACGGCGCGCGATGCACACGCCCTCGAACGCCTGCAGACGCTCTTTGTCACCTTCCTTGACGCGCACGTTCACGCGGAGCGTGTCGCCGGCGCGGAAAGGTGGAATGGTCTTCATCCATTCCTTCTGGGTTTCAATAAACGGATGCATGGCGGTGCAGGGGCTAGGGTTGAGCCTCGCAAGCTAGTCGGCCAGCAACCGAACTACAAGGGATTACGGACTCAGCTTTTTCCGTCGGCGGAGACGAGCGGCTGGCGACGCCGCTCCATGATCGAATCGAGCGAGACGCCGCCAGCGCCAACCGCGGCAATCGTGAGGCACGCGCCCATGAGCGTCAGCTCGAACTCGAATCCGTACGGAGTGAAGAACCCGCCGGCGCTGCGCGCGACAAGAATCGCAATCGCCATTTCAGCCGCCAATATCGCACCGGCAAGACGCGAGACGAATCCGAACAAGATCGCCAGGCCACCCAGCAGCTCGATCGCGATGAGTACGATAGCAAACACGCCAGGCAGCGGGAAGCCGAGCTTGGTGAGCATGTCCTGCACACCAGGCACACCGAAGCTGAACACCTTCTGTGCGCCGTGCATGAGAAAGACCAGCGCGACGACGCATCGGAGCGGAAGCATTCCCCACGCCGCGACGCTACGGCTCGCAGACGATTCCATCATTGACCTCCATGTCGAGATGCGCCTTCTGACAGTTGATTTCGCACGCGAGTACGCACGTCATGGCTTCGCCTTCCCCTGTCCAACTGACCAGACGTATGCCGCAGCGCTGAGCGCTTCCGAGCGCGAGATTCCGCCGGGGAATCGCACCATGAGTGTCCCGGCAACTCCGTGACTCACTACGTAAAAGATCGCCGGGAATTCACCATTTTTGGCATCCCTCCACGCGTGGGCTTTGAGAGTCGGCGCGACCTGCGTGCCCTGCAACTCGGCCCCGTGGCAGGCGAAGCACATGCCCTTCCCGTGGAAGATCACGCGGCCTCCATCGACCATCCCGGGCGTGATTGCGCTCGAGTCGGGCTCAGCCTGCTGCGTGGCCGCGCCTGCTTCGGAGCCCAGCAATGTCCCTTCCGCGATCAGCAACAGCACGCCGACCGCGGCCGCGACCGTGACCATCGCCGCGCTCCTAAGGCGAGACGATTTTGCGTCTGATTTCACACGAGTCCTAGTACGCGAGCCACAGGTACACGTACAACGTGTTGTTGTTGCTCGCGCTTCGCCCACCGACGGCCAGATCGTACGACGTTGCGGAGCCGTTGAACTTCTGATAGGCGATGTACTGCGCTCCGAGTCGAACATTGAGCCATGGCTGCGCGGTGAATTCGAAGATCTCACCCTGGCTCGTTGGCGATCCGTTGACGCTCCCGCCCACGGCGGCCGGCGCGTACAGCAGGTTGTCGGAACTCCCCGCAACACCGAAATATCCGACCGTAAATGTGTGCGTCCCCGCGGGCGCATACGAGAAGTTGACCTTGTACGTACTGAGCGTATTTGAGAGGTTCTGCGAGGCTGCCGCGGCACTGAACGCCGACAGCGTCTGGTTCTCATGGATGTAGCTGGCGCGGCCGATCAGCATGCCGGTGCCGACCTTTTGCTCCAGCTGCGCGTCGAGCCCTATATCCGTGTAGCGATTCGACGCTCCAGTAATACCTGCGGGGAGCATGTTGGCCGACAGCCCGAAAGTGCCTACCATGAGATACGTCGAGTTGAAGTCGTGCTGCAACGCGATCCGCCAGTACGGAGAAACCGACTTCGGCGTGTTGGCCGCGGTTGAATCGAGCGGCAGCGCAGCACCCTGAGGCGCTGCGACATAGCCCGTCAGTTCGGCATACACAAGGTTGTTGAACAACGTGTACGCGCCGAGACCGAGAACCGATTGGCCGAGCGCTCCCTCGACGAGCGTTGCCGCCGCCGGCGAGGGTGCCGTACTCGCCGACTGGAAAGGATAGCTCCACGCGGGCGTCGTGTTCCACACATCCTGCACAGTTGGATTGTTGTGCAGCGTCACGCCGTAGATCATGTCCTTTCCGCCAAACTGCGTGTGGTTCGCGTATCGAAGATCAACGTTGTCGATACTGAATTTCGCGTCCACATCGGTGTACGTCAGCTGACTGAAAATGCCCATGTTCGGCGAGATCGCGCTGGACGCGAACAAACTGATCTGCTGCGGAAACTGCGTCGTCGAGCCGAGCGTGCCGGGTACGGCCTTCGCAACGCTGGTGTTCGCGATGATCGCCATCACCGAGAGCGGCGCAATCGGTGAGAGCGAGAGATCCAGCTTGGACGCGCTGTCCTTCTGGAGAATGATTGGCTGCAGCCCCGTCAGCGTATAGCCATTCAGCTTGAAGAGGCGGCCGAAAGGTGTGAGCTGCGGGAAGCCGACGTGGCACATGCTGCACGCCAGCTTCGTTTGCCTCGAAAAACTCGGCACTCGGCGAGATCCGCTCAACAGTGAGAGCTGCGCTTTCTCCGGCATAACCGGACCGTGGCGGGCCGCGGGTGCGGAATCCGTGGTCGCACCGGACACTGCCAAGGCGATTGCGGCAAGCAGAAGCATGGGGTCTCTCCAGAGGTGAGTCGGTAGATCCCCGAATCTCCCAAGCCGCTGCTGTGCAAGTATCAGGGATTCCCTGAATTACTGTAGGGCAACACCTCTCAGATATCGCATGATCGTTCTAGTTCCTCAGCGGCCGGTCCCTCTGTCCCGCCACTTCTCGATCTCGGCGTGGTTCCCCGAGAGCAGCACATCGGGAACCTTGTACCCGCGATACTCCGGCGGCCGCGTGTAACTCGGCGCCGAGATCCCTCTTCCATAAAACGAATCTGTCCGCGCGCTATCCATATCACTCATCGCCCCCGGCAGCAGTCGCACCGTCGCGTCGATGACCGCGAGCGCGGCAGGCTCTCCGCCGCTCAAAACAAAATCTCCGAGTGAGATTTCCTCCGTGGCGAGATGGTCCGCGACGCGCTGGTCCACGTCCTTGTAGTGGCCGCAGAGCAGCGTGAACTCCTCGAGCTTCGAATACCGTTCCGCATCCGCGTGCTCGAATTTTTTTCCGCGCGGTGAGAGCAGAACAATTGGCGGTTTGGCGCCCAAGCTCTCGACGGCTTCAAAAAACGGCGCGGGCTTCATCACCATGCCGGCGCCGCCGCCGTACGGCGCGTCGTCCACGGTGCGGTGCTTGTCGTGCGTGTAATCGCGCAGATCGATCAACTCGTATTTCACGAGACCGGCGGCGGCCGCACGCGAGGGAATCGAGAGGCCGAGCGGTCCCGCGAAAAATTCCGGGAAAATCGAAATGACGCGAATCGTCAGCATGTATTAAGTACGCACTCAGTTCCCACCGTGCGTAAACAGCTCGTCCGGAATCGCGACCGTCATCGTGCGCTCGGCGCGATTCACGCGGCGCACGAACGTCTCGTTGAACGGCAGCGCGACGTCGCCGCGCGTCGTGCGCACGTCGAGCAGCACGCCGTGCGGAACCTGGAAGAATCCGCGAATGTCTCCGAGCGCGGAACCGTGCTCGTCGAGCACGCGCATGCCGGCGAGCTCGTGGAGAAAGACTTCTCCTTCCTGCGGCGACGTGAGCTCGCTGAACGGGACCAGCAGGTGGCGATCGTTCCAGCGCTCGGCTTCCGTGCGATCGCTGACCGCGTCGAGCGTGACGAGAAGGCCCGCCTTGAACGGCCGGCTCGAAAGAATCTGCAGTTCGCGAATCTCGTGCGTTTTTGGATCACGCCAGATATCGCCGTTCGTGTCGCCCAAAAAAACGCGAGCGCCGGACGCGAAGATCACGTCCGGCGCATCGGTCATCAATTCCACCACGAGCTCGCCGCGAACGCCATGAGCGCGGCGCACGCGACCCACGAGCGCGTAGTCGTTCGTCTGGCTCAGCCTTCCTTGACCGGCACGGCCGCCTTGGTCTTCTTGGCGGCGAGACGCGTTTCGTGGCGCACCTTGAGCACGCCGGCTTTCCGCAGGAGCGAGCGAACGGTATCGCTCGGCTGCGCGCCGTTGTCCATCCAATAGTTGGCGCGCGCGACGTCGAGGTTCAGCGCAAGCTCACCGCTGCGAGGAGCGTACTGTCCGATGATCTCGATGAACTTTCCTTCGCGCGGGCTGCGCGAATCGGCGACGACAATACGATACGTCGGAGCCTTTTTGCGGCCGGTGCGACGGAGACGGATCTTGACTGCCATTTTCTGTGTCCTCTTTCTAGCGGTGATGATCGTGCGCTGAGCTCATCGCGACGCCGGAAGGTCCGGCGCGCACTCAGTACTGCGAACTGCAAGCTGCAAGCCCGCTAAGGCATTCCGCCAAACATTCCAGGCGGCATCCTGCCGCCGCCGCCCATCTTCTTCATCATCTTTTGCATCTCGCGGAACTGATCCATCAGTTTGTTCACTTCGCTGATCGGCCGCCCGCTTCCCTTCGATATACGCACTCTGCGCGATCCGTTGAGCAAGTCTGGCTTCCTGCGCTCCTGGTCGGTCATTGAGAGCACGATTGCCTCGACCCACTTGAGCCGCCGCGGATCCGCGTTCGCCTGCTTGAGCATTTTCGTGTTCACGCCCGGCAGCATTTTCAAGACGCTTTCGAGCGGCCCGAGCTTTTGAATCTGTTTCATCGCCGCGAGGAAGTCGTTCAAGTCCATCCCTTCCTTGCGGACTTTCTTCTCGAGCTTTTTCGCTTCATCCGCGTCGAAACTCTCCTGCGCCTTCTCCACGAGTGAGAGCACATCGCCCTGCTGCAGAATTCGGCCGGCCATGCGGTCCGGGTGGAACTCTTCGAGCGCGTCGCTCTTCTCGCCTGTGCCGATGTACTTGATCGGCTTTTTCAACACGCCGTAGATCGAGAGCGCTGCGCCACCGCGTGCGTCGCCGTCGAGCTTCGTGAGAATCACGCCGGTCACGTCGAGCGCGGCGTCGAATCCCTGCGCGATCTTCACTGCTTCCTGGCCGGTCATGCCGTCGGCCACCAGGAGTATTTCATCAGGCCGCACCGCTTCTTTCAAACGGCGCAGTTCGTTCATCATGTCTTCGTCAATCTGCAGGCGGCCCGCCGTGTCGAGAATGACCACGCGATCCCGCTCGCGGCGCGACACTTCGAGTCCTGCTCGCGCAATTTTTACGACATCCTGCGTACTGCGATCTGCGAACACCGGAACATCGAGTTCGCGGCCGAGCGTTTCGAGCTGGTCTATGGCTGCAGGGCGGTACACGTCGCCCGCAATCAATCGTACTTGCCGTCCTTCACCTTTCAGTTTCCGCGCGAGCTTCGCCGCGGTCGTCGTTTTCCCAGAGCCCTGCAGGCCAACCATCATCACGACCGTCGGCGGCACACTCGAAAGCTTGAGCCCCTCGCGCCGTTCGCCGAGCATTGCCGTGAGTTCGTCGTAGACGATTTTCACGAGCTGCTGTGCGGGACTCACCGTGCGCAGCTGCGAAACCCCAACGGCTCTCTTCTGAACGCGCTCGAGAAACTCGCCGGTCAGCTGGAAGTTGACGTCGGCCTCGATCAGAACGCTTCGCACTTCGCGGAGCCCGTCCTTGATATCGGCTTCTGACAGCGTGCCGCGCCCGCGAAGTTTCGCGAATGCAGCTTCGAGCTTTTCTGAGAGTTCGTCGAACATGAGCCTCCAAGGATAATCCAAGCGAAGGCCTTATCCAACTGCGAGTGCAAAGTTTCTGGTTAATAGTTGCTGGTGCACGACCAGATACCAGAAACCAGAAACTTTCAACTCGTTTTTCTGGCTAGTCTGTTCGCGCATCTACACTTAGCTTCAATCAACGTGACAGCCCCCGCGCTCCCGACCGAGCTGCCCTTACTGGCACTCCGCTCGACGATCGTCTTCCCCCACGGCACCATCGCCGTGCAGATGGGCGCCCCCGACAATCTCGCGCTGTTGCGCGCGCACAAAGAGCCGGCCGCGCTCGTGTTGCTCGCCGTCGCACTGGGTGACGACGCCCAGGATCCGGCGAGACTCGAGGGGCGGATCGGCGTGTTCGCGCGCGTGAAGGAGCGCAGCAGTTTCGGCGCCGAAACAATTCAGGTCACGCTCGAAGGACTCGCTCGAGTTCGCATCGGGGCGCTCTCAACACGCGCGCCATTTCCCATCGCGCGCGTCGAGCTCGTCGAAGAGATCGCGGCGCCAAAGGACGCCGCGCGTGCGCTCATGGACCGCATCGTCGTCACCGCCGAGGCGCTCGTCGAACGCAACGATCAATTCGCTGCGGAAGTGCCGGGGCTGCTGCGCCGCATCGCGAACGACGCGTCGCGCTTTGCCGATCTCGCCGCCTCGCATGGCAACTTGCGCATCGCCGAACGCGACGAAGTGCTGCAGCGCCTCGACATCACGGCGCGGCTCGAGTTCGTCGCGTCGAAGTGGGAAAAAGAAGTCGCGCGCGCGACGGTGCTCGAGGAAGTAAAGCAGCAGACCGAAGTAAAAGTCGAGCAGCACCACCGCGAGTTTTATTTGCGCCAGCAGCTGCAGGCGATCCGCGCGGAACTCGGCGAGCGCGATCCAACCGAGAGCGACGCACAGGAACTGCTGCGCCAGATCGACGCGGCGAATCTTCCGGAGAAAGTCGCGCAGGAAGCGCGGCGCGAAACGGAGCGGCTGCGCGCGCTCTCACCCGCGTCGAGCGAATACCAGGTGCTGCGCAACTATGTGGAGTGGGTGCTCGCGCTCCCGTGGAACGTGAAATCGGGCGACGAAGATATTGCACTCGAAAAAGTCGAGGCCGCGCTCGACACCAGGCACTACGGACTCGAGGAAGCGAAAGAACGAATTCTCGAGTACCTCTCGGTGCGTCAGCTGCTCAAGCAGAGCGGCGGCTATTCGCACGGGCCGATCCTCTGCTTCGTGGGGCCGCCGGGCACGGGAAAAACTTCACTCGGCGAGGCGATCGCCAAGTCCATTGGAAGAGCGTTCTACAGAATTTCCGTTGGCGGCGTGCGCGACGAGGCGGAGATCCGCGGACATCGCCGCACCTACGTCGGATCGCTCCCGGGTCTGATCCTGCAGGCGCTGCGCCGCGTGCAAGTCGCCGATCCGGTCCTCATGATAGATGAGATCGATAAAATGCAGGGCGGCGGCCCCAGCGGAGATCCGCTCGCCGCGATGCTCGAGGTGCTCGACCCGCAGCAGAACGCGTCGTTCGTCGATCACTTTCTGAATCTTCCATTCGACCTGCGGCCGGTGCTGTTCATTTGCACGGCGAACAATCTGTTCGACATCCCCGCGGCGCTGCGCGATCGCATGGAAGTCATTCGGATTGCCGGCTACACCGTCGAAGAAAAAGTGGAGATCGCGTGGCGCTATCTGCTGCCGCGCATGGTCACGGAGCACGGCATCACCGATCTCGATCTGCAGTTCACCGACGAAGCGCTGAGCCTGATCTCGAGCAGGTATTCGCGCGAGGCGGGGCTGCGCGGCTTCGAGCGGAATCTTTCGGCCATCATGCGACGGCGCGCGCGCCGGAAGGCGCAGGGCGAGCACGGCGCATGGATCGTGGATAACGCGCGCATCGAAGCAGTGCTGGGCTCGCCGCGCTACGCGTCCGATGAAGCCGAAATCGAACCCGAGATCGGAACCGTGACCGGCCTCGCGTGGACTGCCGCGGGCGGCGAACTCATGACCATCGAAGCGCTGCGCATGCCCGGCAGCGGCAAGCTCACCGTCACGGGGCAGCTCGGCGACGTCATGCGTGAATCTGTTGATGCGGCGTGCTCGTACGTGAGATCACGGGCACGCGAGCTGCGGATTGTGGATGCGGAGATGAAGGCGACGGATCTGCACATCCATTTTCCTGCGGGATCGGTGCCAAAAGATGGTCCGAGCGCCGGCGTCGCGGTGACGCTGGCGATCGCGAGTGTGATGAGCCGCCGCGCCGTGCGGCGCGATGTGGCGGTCACCGGCGAGGTCACGCTGCGCGGACGAGTGCTCGAGATCGGCGGCGTGAAGGAGAAAGTGCTGGCGGCGTACCGAGCGGGATTGCGCAACGTGATGCTGCCTGCGGCAAATGAAAAAGAGTTGCGCGAAGTTCCGGCGGCCGTGCGCGATCACATGACGTTTTCGTTCGTGAGCGCGATGGATGAAGTGATTGCGGCGCTTCTGTTGCCCGAAGTGAAAATCGAAATCGCCGACGCACCACCGCCGGAGAACAGACAGGAGTCCCAAGACGGCCCATGGATTTCACCCGGTTAGCGCTCGACGTATTGCTCGGCTCCGTCTCGGGTGGCATCACGAGTTGGGTTGCGGTGGTTCTCATGTTCCGGCCGTACGAGCGCACGTGGGGCCTCCACGGCGCGATTCCGAAAAACAAAGCGCGGCTGGCGAAGACGATCGGCAAGACCGTCGGCGAGCGGCTGCTCACGCCGGCGGATATCGCCGAGGAGCTGCAGCGCTCGGGACTGCGCGAGGCGATCGAAGCGAAGCTGAGCGATGTCGTCGTCGCGGGACTCGAGCGCGAGCGCGGATCGCTGCGCGAGATGCTGCCGCCCGGCGTTGTGGCGGAGCTCGAGCGATTGATTGCTGAAGCAGTGCCCGACGCCGCGGCGGCGTACGAGCGGTACATCGCGACGCCGGCGTTCGAGGAGCAGGTGCGGGCGTTCGTTGCGCGCACCGGAAAAGAAGTTGCGGCGGGTGAACCCGGCACCGACGTGGCTCGCGTGCAGAAGGAAGGGCTCCGCGCGAAAGCGGCCGGACTCGCGTCGGGACTCATCGACGACGTCATCACGAGTTGGGCGCTCAAAGCGGCGCGGTCGGACCGGGCACGCGCCATGGCGGTGGAGGCAGTGCATGGCGCGGGAGTCGCGCTGCTCGATCGTCCGCTGGGCAGGCTCGGCCGATTTCTGCCGGACGATTCTCCGCGGCGCCTCATCGCGACGGCCGTGCCGGCGGTGTGGGATCAGATCGTCGAGAAACTCCCCGCGCTGCTCGAGGCTGTGGACATTCCGGCGATGGTCGAGCGTAAAGTGCTCGGATTCAGCACGCAGCGCGTAGAAGACCTCGTGCGCGGCGTGACCCAGCGAGAACTCAACTTGATCGTGCAGCTAGGCTATGTGCTGGGGGCGGCGATTGGGGCTGCGCAGTTCGCTGTGGAGGCCTGGCTGAGGGCTCGATGATTTTTTCCGCGACTGGATCCCAGTGGACGCATGCGCCGAGCGTGACGAGAGAAAGAATCAGCAGCGTGCGAATGCGCGAGTTCATCACGGAAAAACCCTCCAAAGATTTATGGCTTCATCAACTTCACTTTCGCGATATCGATCAGGCGCGTCGACGCGCCCGCTGGTACATCGGTAAAGACGACTGACGGCATTCCCTGAATCGTGACGGCGGCAAGCTCGACCGATCGTCCCTTGCCCGAAAAACTTCGCGTCGCGCCCTTGCCGCCCGCGCCCGGCTTCGTGCCGAACCGCTTTTCGATCGTCTGCTCCATCAAGTCGCGGAACTGCGCCGCACTCAGCGCCGAATCCCACACACTGACCCACGTGAGCCCCGCACCCTGCGGCGTGTTCACGACGACGTAGCGGTCTCCTTCCCACCCGTTGGCTCCCCGAGCGGCAAGGCCTGCGTCGCCCAGATGCTGAAACAGATAGAGCCGACTTTCGAACTCCCCTAGGTCGTTCTCATAGACGACCGAGCCCGCCGCCGGTTTCGGAAGCATCACGCGCGTTGGCACGTCGAGCGAATCGAGGAACCGGCTCGGGTGCATCACTTGTTTGGTGGATGCCGGCGGTGGATTAAACGGCATCTTGCCCGGGCGCTTTCCCTTGAACTGATGGATGAACTCGGCGCCGCTCAGATACGGAAACAGCAGCGATTCCTGAATGAACATCGGCGCCTTCGCGAAGACCGGCATGGAGGTCTGCCCCTCGCGAATGATCTGACGCACGCGATCCCAGCCGCCGGGCAGCGCCATCGTGAAATCGGCTCCGCCGAGCATCGCGCTCATCTGCTCGAACACGGCCTCGCCCTCGATCACCGCCTGAAACGCGCTCTGGCGATCGTTGTCGCCGTGTTCCTTCTGCAGTGAGTCGAGCGGGAAATATTGATCCTGCAGCGCGTGCACGAGTTCGTGCGTGATCGTGATGGTGATCAAGTCCTGCGTGGGTGCGCCCGGGCCCTTGGTATCGCCGACGACGTAGAGCACTTTCGTGGCCGGGTCGTAGTAGCCCGCCACCTGCTCGGTGAGCAGGCCAAGCATGAACTTCCGCAGGTTGAGCGTATCGGGTATCAGGCCGAATAATTTGTACGCGCGCTCAGCGCCGGCGAACTCGAGTGCAGGAGTGTCTTCGTCGAACTTCCGCTCGAGAAACTGGCGCACTTCGTCCTTCGATTTTGATTCGACCTTCGGCGGCGTCTTGAACTTCAGACCGGTGACCCGTTCGATCGCGGGAACGGCGATCGCGACTTCTTTCGCGTACGGGCCGGTGCCGGCGCGGGGATCCGATTGGCACGCCGCGAGAATCGGAGCGCTGACGAGGAGGAGGGCGAGCGCGGAGATGCGAAGTTTCATTCAGCCGAGGACCCGGCCGAGATACCAGCCGATGAGAGACGAACCCCAGAGCAGCGTGAAGAGCGCGGCCGGAGCGAGAAAGACGCCGAACGGGACGAGCGGCGCCTCGAACTGCTGCTGGCGCGCGCGAGCTCTCATGATACCGATGGGATAGACGAAAAGCAGGAACGCCGCCGCCGCAATGAATGCGCCCACAAAGATCGTGAGCAGCGCGCGACCGGGACCGAGGGCGACGCCGACCATCGCCATCAGCGTTGTGTCGCCGAATCCCATCGCTTCCTTTTTCAGTGCGACCTCGCCGAGCCATCCGATGATCGTGATGGCACCGGCGCCGACGCACGCGCCAAACAGCGCGTCGACCGGAGCGGCAAACGGATCCTGCATGCCCAGGTATGCGCCAGCGAGACTCGCGACGCCGCCGAACAACAGTCCGGTGACGGTAAAGCCGTCGGGAATCAGGTAGTGTTTTGCATCGGTGACCGCGACGCCAAAGAGAATCGTCGCAAAGATCGCAACGCGCAGGCCGATGGAATTCGCGCCGAACCACCAGACCGATGCGACCCACGTGAAGCCGATGGCGGCCTCGACGAGCGGATACTGACTCGAAATCGGCAGGCCGCATTTGCGGCATTTCGCACGGAGCACGAACCACGAGACAACCGGGACGTTGTCGTACCACGCAATGCCGGCGCCGCAGCGAGGGCATTTCGAGCGCGGCTTCACGACGGATTCTTCCGCGGGCCAGCGCGCGATGCACACGTTGAGGAACGAGCCGACGCTCGCGCCGATGAAAAATACGAAAACGAAAAACAGGAAGATCATGCGCGAAGGGCCCAGAGTACGATGCCGGCGGCAACCGAAACGTTCAGGGATTCTACATCGGCGCGCATGGGAAGGCCGACGATTTTGCTGGCGGCCGCGCGAACGTGCTCGCTGAGACCGGCGCCCTCGTTTCCGACCGCTATGGCGAGACGCTCGGGCGCCTTCACCTCTGTAACCGGTTCGCCGCCCGCATCCGCGGCCCAGAGCGCGATCCGATTCGCGCGCAGGAATTCCATGAGTGTATCGGGCGTGGCGTGCAGCGCAGGCAGCCGGAAGTGCGCACCGGCTCCGCTGCGCACGGCCTTCGCGTTCCACAAATCCGCGGTTCCGGGCAGCGCGACGACCGCGGCCGCGCCGAGCGCAGCGGCAGTGCGTACGAGCGTCCCAACGTTTCCCGGATCCTGAATGGCATCGAGCACAAGGATTCGCGTGGGGTCGGCGAGCGCGAGCGATGCAAGCGAGCGCTCAGGTATCTCGGCGATAGCGAGAATTCCCTGCGAGTGTTCGGTCTCGGCGGCGGAAAGAAAATCTTTCTCGTCCACTTCCACGCATTCGATATTCTGGCGCGCGAGCGCGGCGAGCAGCGCGGCGGCGCGCGGCGATTCCGCGAACGCCGCCGTGCGCAGCGCGCCGCGCACCGCGAGCGGGGAGCGCACGAGCTCTTCAACCGTTCGCACACCTTCGGCGACGAATTGCGAGCGCTTCTCTCGCGCTTTGCGCCGCTTTAGGTCTCTGGCCGTCGTCAGCAGCTCCACGATGCTCCTCCTACGAGGTCCAATGCGGTCCGGAGTTCGGGATTGGGGTCCGGATTCCGGACCGGGTCGATTTCCCCATTCCGCACCCCAATCCCGGAGACCGGACCGGTTCGAGCTACAAGCTCACAACAAATGCCGTAACCAACGACGCAAAACCCTTCGCCGCTTTTGCGCCCGACTCGACCACATCCGCATGACTCAGCGGCACCTCTGAAATCCCCGCCGCCGCATTCGTGATCAAGCTCACACCTGCAACCTCCATCCTCAGCGCCGCCGCCACGATCACTTCCGGCACCGTCGACATCCCAACCGCATCCGCGCCGAGCCCCGCAAGCATCCGCACTTCAGCCGGCGTCTCGTAACTCGGCCCAAGCAGTCCCGCATACACTCCGGTCTTCAGCGAAACTCCTTTCGCCTTCGCGCACTGCCGCAGCAGCGCAATCAGCCGCGGCGAATACGGCGACGACATATCCGGAAACCGATCGTCGCCCTGCACCACCGCTCCCGTCAACGGATTCCTGAACATCAGATTCAAATGATCCTCGATGATCATCAAGTCGCCGGGTGAAAACGAGCGGTTGATTCCGCCGGCGGCGTTCGATACAAAGAGGACGCGCGCGCCGAGCGCATGCAATACGCGAACGGGAAATCCTGCCGCGGCCGGACCGTGCCCTTCATACATATGGAAGCGTCCCGCGAGCGCGAGCACTTCGCGGCCGCCGAGCGTTCCGTGAATCAGTTCGCCACGATGACCGGCCACGTTCGTCGCGTGAAATCCTGGAATCCCGGCGTAGGGAATGCTCCGGGCATTCTCGATCTGCGCCGCGAGCTCGCCGAGCCCGCTGCCGAGCACGATGGCGGCAACGGGCGCGCGCACAGGAAGCGTCGCGCGCACGATGGCGGCGGCCTGAGCCGCGCCGACCACATCGGGGGGAGTGTGCGTCACACGGCCTCGGCGCGAATGTGCGCGAACTCCGCATCCACGCTCGCGAGCAACGTGCGGCGCTCATCCTCGGGCAGAAACGCGCTCTCGAATCCGTTCCGCGCGAGCGTGCACAGTTCGTCGAGAGAGAACTGCATCTCGTTTGCCGCGTGCGCATACTCGGCGGTGAGCGTCGTGCCGCTCATGAGTCTGTTGTCGGTGTTCAGCGTCACGCGCATCCCGCGCTCGAAATAGGCGCGCAGCGGATGCGACGCGTAGTCCTTCGAGGCGCGCGTCTGCACGTTGCTCGTGAGACACGCCTCGATCGCGACGCCGCTTTTTGCGAGCTCATCCGTAAGCCGGAGATCCTCAATAAGCCGCGTGCCGTGTCCGATCCGCTGCGCGCCGCACACGTGCACCGCTTCGGCGACCGACTCCGCCCCCGCGCCCTCGCCGGCGTGGCAGGTGCAAAACATGCCGTGCTCGCGCGCGTGCACAAACGCCGCGCGATGCGCGGCCGCGGGATGCCCGGCTTCGCCGCCGGCGAGATCGAATCCCACCACACCTCTGCCCTGGAACGCGACGGCGAGGCGCGCGAGCTCGAGCGAAATGTCAGGCGAGAGATGGCGCAGCCCGCAGACGATCACGCGCCCAACAATGCCGTGCGCGGCCTGCGCGCGGGCGATCCCGCGCAGCGCGGCCTCCACCGCCTCATCGAGCGACATGCCCCACTGCTGATTGAGCACCGGTGCATAGCGGACTTCTATATATCGCACGCCTTCCGCGGCCGCGTCTTCGCAGAGTTCGAACGCGATCCGCTCGAGCGCGCGATCGCTCTGCATCACGGAAAGGGTCACGTCGAAACGCGTGAGATAATCTTCGAGATGGCGCGCGTCGCGCACATACATGTGATGCGCGAGCGCATCCGCGTCCGACTCGGGCATCGGCACGCCGTACTCGCGACCGAGCTCGAGCAGCGTGTTTGGACGAACCGAACCGTCGAGATGGCAGTGGAGCTCGGCCTTGGGAAGCCGCCGCAACAGCGAATACGGAATTGCGGTCACTCCGTGTGCTCCGGCGGTGCGTCGCGCAGCGCCCGCGAGGACACAATGCGCAGCACCGCGCCGCCGCCCAGCGGATCGTCGAGCGCAACCGGCAAGCCGCGACTGTCGGTGACGGCCCGCGTGCCGGCCTCAACGGCATCGGCCTCCACTGTTCCGAACTCGCGTATGGCATCGATCACGCTCGCGCCGCGCGGAACGAAGAGCGAGGTGCCGTTCACGAACACGCGCAGCTGTTCCGGCTCCGTCATTTCGGCACCGGGGCGAGCCGCGGCGCGGCGTCGGGCTTGATCACGCCGCCGGGCATCGACTGGACGAATGCGATCAACGCGTCGAGATCGAGCACGCCGAGCGCATCCTGTTTCATGGCCGCTTTCGAGAGCGTGAGCCCGTCGCCGGCGGTGGACATGAAGTCCGTGAAGGCGAGCGTGTAGATCTTGCTGTCGTCCAGCGGAGCGCCACCGACTGTGGCAGATACAATTCGTGATCCGGCCGGCCGTTCGAGATCGAACCGCGCCGCCACGCCGCTGACGTGCATCCGCGGCGCGCCGCGCGCGACGAACGACTCCAGATATGCGCGCAGATCGCTTCCGCGCACGGCGAGGCGCACGAGCATGTTGCCGAACGGCTGTATCTCGAACAGCGCGCCGTACGAGGCGGGGCCCGCGTGCAAATCGGCGCGAATGCCGCCGTTGTTCATCACCGCGATGTCGGCGTGAGTGGCGGCGCGCTGCGCGTCGGCAATCAGATTTCCGAGCGCGTACTGGTCACCGCGGCGAGGCATATCCTCAGCGGCCATCGCGATCGGCCGGCCGACGATCGCGGCGACGCTCTGCATTGCGCCGCGCACCATGGCGGCAATCTGTGGATCGGGCGTGATGGAGTCCGTGTTGACGATCCGCACGTCCGCATGCTCTCGCGCACGGTCGGCGAGGTCCACGGGCAAATCGATGACGCCAATCGCCCGGCCTGACGACATCGCCTGAATGACCGGGATTCCCTTCACCTGCGTGTTGACGAGCGAATGCGTGTGCCCGCTGACGATCGCATCAACCCGCTCTGTGATGCGTTGCGCGAGATCGATGATCTCGCCGCGACACTCCGCGCCGCGATCGCAAAACGCGCCGTCGTGATCGACGACCACCACCAGATCGGCGCCGCGCGAGCGAAGCGTTTTCGCATGCGCATTCACCGTCGCCGCCGGGTCGTCGAAGCGGAGGCCCGCCACATTGCCCGCCTTCGTGGTGGAGGGCGTGAGCAGCGTCGCGATGCCGACGATGCCGATCTTCACGCCGCCGCGCTCGACGATCGTGTCCTGGCGAATCCACGGCACGTCCCTGCCATCGGAGTAGTGCACGTTGGCAGCCAGCATCGCGTAGCGCGCCTGCCGCATTCTCGCTCGCAGGGTATCGCTGCCCCAGTCGAATTCGTGATTGCCGATGGCCGACGCCGCGAGCCCGAGCGCGTTGAAGAGATCGGTGACCGGACGGCCGAACGCGAGGTTCGACGCCGGCGTTCCCTGAAATTCGTCGCCCGCGTCGAGCAGAATGGACGCGCAGCCCGCGATGCATTCCGATTCCGCGCGGCGAATCATGGCGGCCATCTGCGCGGCACCGCCGCGCAGGCCGAAGTTTCCGTCCGGACGCGCTTCGAGCGCGCCGTGAAAGTCGTTCGTCGAAATAATGCGGATGGTCGTCGCGCGGGCCGCGTCAGACGCGGGAGCACGAATGCTCCAGTTCTTCGTGAAGTAGTCCGCCGGATCGAGTTTTTCTTTCGTGCCGCGGCGCGTCACCTCACCGATGAGCAACTCGCGAATGTCCTGCTGCGTGTCCTGCACGACCGGCGAGCCGCGGAGCATCGTGTATCCGCCGCCGCCATCCGCCCGATAGTTCGAGAGCGCAATCGTGAACGTATCGGCGTCGCGCACGGGCTTGCCGCCAAACGAGAGGCCCGTGATTCGTTCGCCGAGCGGCTTCGAGAGATCGATCACATACTCGGCGCCGGTGACGATTTCGAAGTTGTAGCCCGGGATCGCCGGATTGTAAGAGACTCGGGCAGCCGGCCCGCTCCCCGACACCGTGAAATACTTCGCGCTGTGCTCGAGGTAGGCCTTCAGCTGAGCGCCCGAAATGCGCAGCACCCGCAGCGTGTTGTCGTACGGATACAGCTGCGCGAGTTTCGCCATCGTCACCGGACCGGCGGCAATGCGCACGTCCGTCGAGAACGCCGCAGTCGACGCGAGATCCGCTCCCGACGCGCGCCGCATGGTTTCCGCCACGAAATCCATGATCGGTGTGTCCATCAATCGCGCCGAATCGGAACTCCACGCAACCTGCGTGCGTCCGATCACGGTTGCCGCGTATTTTCTGGCCGACGCGTGACCGTGCGACGCGGCCGCCACCACGGCCGCCGACTCCGCGTGGCCGGCGCAGCTCACAATCGCGGCGTGCTTCGATGCAACTCGCCACGCACCGCCGTTGTGCTCGAACACCAGGTGCGCGAGCGAAACACTCGACGCCCAGTTCCGCGGCTGAGTGAGCAGCACGCCATTGATCGTGGTATCGGCCACCTCGCGATGCGAATGACCGAACACAATGAGATCGATGCCCTGCACCTCACGCGCGACCGCCGCCATCGGATGCTCGGCGCCGACGCCTGCCGCGAGCGTGTCGTAGCTCGACTCGCCGCCGAGCCCGGCGTGAGCGACGACGACAATCGCGACCGCGCCTGCCGCACGCGCTGCGGCGACCGCTCTGCGGATCGCCGGAATCATCGGGCCTATGGCAACGTGAGCCGCTCTGAGATTCGCCGCGTCCCAAATCAGCGAGCCCTGCGTCGTCGCGCCAACTATTCCGATCTTCAGCCCGCCGCGCTCGACGATCGTGTACGGCAGCCACGGCTTGGGACCGGCCCCGCCGCTCACGTTGGCGGCCAGAACCGCGAACGTCGCCGAGCGGAGCGCGCGCGTCAGCGCGGGAACACCGTTGTTGAATTCATGGTTGCCGATCGCCACCGCCGTGTAGTGCATCGCGTTCATTGCGGCGACCACAGGGTTCGGCCGCGCCGAATCGACTCGCGTGGCCGCAATTGTGAACGGATTTCCCTGCAGAAAATCGCCCGCGTCCACGAGGATCACGCGGCCGGGATTGGCCTTCCGCGCGGAGTCGACAATCGTGGCCGCGCGGGAGAGTCCGCGGCTCGGCTCGGCCGTATCGGCGTAGTAGTCCCAGCCCCTCACGCGACCGTGTACGTCCGTCGTCGAGGCCACCACGATGTCGATCGACTGCGGCCCGGACTGGGCGAAACTCTGCGCGATGGCGGCGAGGCCCAGGCCGAGGGCCATAAGCGCTGACATGATTCGGCGTTCCATAGGAGAAAGCTACGCGAGGCGTCAAATTCGGGCGAGGTCATTTCATTTTTCACGCCATCCTGTTGACGCCACACTCTACTTCGGGCACGATACAGAATCGTGACACCATCCACGCTTCTTTTTCCCGTGACAATCGGGGAACTTATCCCCGTGAGACAACCGCTCCTCCCCGCAACATGAAACCGGTCATCATCGGCATTGCGGGAGGGTCGGGATCGGGGAAATCGACTGTCGCGCGCAAGATCGCCGAGGCGCTGATGCCTGCGTCGGTCGCCTTCCTCGATATGGATGCGTACTACCGAAATCACACGGAGATGACGCTGGACGAGCGCCGTCGCGTGAACTGGGATCATCCGGACGCGTTCGACATCGACCTTCTGTCATCGCACCTCGAGGCGCTCTCGCGTGGCGAAGCAGTGGAGAAGCCGGTCTACGATTATGTCACGCACCTGCGAAAAGATCACACCGTTCGCATTCCGCCTGCGGACGTCGTGGTCGTCGATGGAATTTTGCTCTTCGTGGACAGCCGTCTTCGCGAGTGCTGCGACGTGAAGGCGTTCGTGGACACCGACGCCGACGTGCGGCTGATTCGGCGCATTCGCCGCGACATGGCGAAGCGCGGCCGCCCGCTCGATTCCATCCTCGAGCAGTACACCACGACGGTGCAGCCCATGCATCTCCAATTCGTTGAGCCGAGCAAGCGCTACGCAGACATCATCGTGCCGCGCGGCGGCCACAACACCGTGGCGATCGAGCTGCTCGTGGGCGCGATCGCGCGCCGCGTCGCGACGCACGCCGGCGGCGCCGCGTGAACGCGCCCGCCACAGCAGCGGCGCCGGGCGAACGCGTTCTGGTCGTTGATGACGAGCCGGACATCGTCGCGCTCGTCGTCTATCATCTCGCAAAGGCCGGGTACCGCGTCTCGTCGGCGGCGGCCGGACCGGACGCGCTCGCGATTGCGCGGCGCGAGCACCCCGCGCTGATCGTGCTCGATCTCATGCTGCCGGGGATGTCCGGTTTCGAAGTGCTGGAGGAACTGCAGCGCGACGATGACACGCGCGGAATCGCCGTCATGATGCTCACTGCGCGCAAGGAAGAAGTTGACCGCATCCGCGGCCTTTCGCTCGGGGCCGACGACTACCTCACGAAGCCGTTTAGTCCGCAGGAGATGGTGCTGCGCGTGGGCGCGATCCTGCGCCGCGTGCATGCCTTGCCGGACGCCGGCGACATGCTCACCACCGGACCGATCCGCATCGACCGCTCCGCGCATCGGGTGTGGGTGAACGAGAAGGAAGTCGAACTGACCGCAACCGAGTTCCGCTTGCTGCGCGCGCTCGCCGAGCGGCGGGGGAGGACGCTCGGCCGCACCCATCTGCTCGAGACCGTTTGGGAAGCGGCGCCGGATATCCAGACTCGCACGGTGGACATGCACGTGCAGCGCCTGCGGACGAAATTACAGCCGGCCGGATCACTGATCGAGACGGTGCGCGGATTCGGCTACCGGATGATGGCACCAGCGGCGCGCGATCCGTGAGGCTGACGAATCGCGTCCTGCTCGGCGCGCTGGCGGTCGTCGGAGTGCACGTGCTCGTGATGGTATTTCTCGTGAACCAGCAGCTGTCGTCGCGGCTCCACGATGAAGCGGTCGCGGGACTTTCGCGCGAGGCGCAGGTGGTGGCCGCGCATTGGACGGCTGGTGCCGACGCGTACACACTCGCGCACACCGACGGACGTGCGCTCGGCCATCGGGTCACGCTGATCCGGCCGGATGGCGTGGTGATCGGCGATGCGGATTTCGATCGCGAAGGCATGAAAGCGCTCGAGAATCACGCCACGCGCCCGGAGGTCGTTGCCGCGATGGGCGGCGCGCTTGGCGTGGCGACGCGGCCGAGCAAATCCGACGGCGACGACCAGCTCTATGTTGCCTTCAAGGCGCCGCTGGGAGTCGCGCGCGTTTCGATGCCGCTCGTCTCGCTCGTGACCTCGATTGCGGATGCGCAGCGCAGGGTGGAGTTCGCGGGGGCCGCCGCGCTTGCGCTCGCGTTGATCGTCGCGTGGAGCTTGTCGCGTACGATCACGCGGCCGTTGATTGAATTGCGAAACGTGGCGCGCGCGATTGCGGATGGCGACCTCGAGCGCCGCGCCTCGCTCGACGCGCCCGGCGAGCTCGCGGATCTCGCGCTCTCGCTGCGGGAACTCTCGGTGCAGCTTGCCGCGCGCGACGCCGCGCGCCGTGCCGACGAAGCACTCCTCGTGCAGCTGACGGAGTCGCTCAACGAAGGCGTCATCGGCGTGGATTCCACGCGGCACGTGATGCGCATCAACGAAACGGGACGGCGCCTGCTCGGCGTGCGCGACGCACTGCCCTTCTCCGCCGATCTGATTCCGCGCGACCGCGCGCTGCGCGAGGCGCTGCAGGCTGCGTTCGACGGACACACGACGGAGGGAAGCGAGGCGACGCTGCTCGGCCGCACCGTGAACATCACCGCGCGCCCGCTCGAATCCGGCGGCGCCGTGCTCGCGCTGCTCGACCTCACCCGCCTGCGCCGTCTGGAATCGGTGCGCCGCGATTTTGTCGCGAACGTTTCGCACGAGCTGCGCACGCCGCTCACAATCATTGGCGGATTCGCGGAGACACTCGTGCACGACGACCCGCCGGTGGATCGCCGCCGCCAGTTTGCCGAGCGCATTCTCGGCAACACGCGCCGCATGCAACGGATCGTCGACGATCTGCTCGATCTCTCGCGCATCGAGTCGGGGAGCTGGACGCCGCAGCCGGTGCGCGTCGATCTCGAGGCCGTGGCCGGAGATGTGATCGCCGCTGCGCGCGACGCCGCGGGCGCAAAAGGAGTCGGGCTGAACGCGAAGATCCATCTGCGCGCCCGGGAAATTACCGCGGACCCGACGGCGCTGCGGCAGATCATCGGCAATCTCGTCGACAACGCGGTGCGCCATACCACCGCCGGTTCCGTCGAGATCTTTTCCGAGATCCGGGAGGATGGCGGCGTGACCATCGGCGTCCGCGACACCGGCAGCGGCATCGCGCCCGAGCATCTGCCGCGCATCTTCGAGCGCTTCTACCGCGTGGATCCGGGCCGTTCGCGCGATGAAGGCGGCACTGGCCTGGGTCTTTCGATCGTGAAGCATCTCGCGGAATCGCACGGCGGCACCGTGCGCGCGGTGAGCACGGTGGGCGCCGGCACGACGATCGTGGTGCACTTCCCCGAAGCATCGCCGCCGAACCTCACGCTGGCGTAACGCGGAATGCCGCCCGTTTCGCCGCGCGCGGTTTTCCACTAGCCTTGACGGTATGACCGCGCCCACGCCGCTCCGCCTTGCTTCCGCCGATGGGCCGTACCGCTCGGTGCGCGAGGAAGGCGATCAGCGCATCGCGGCGATCGACATCGGATCGAATTCAATCCGGCAGATTGTTGCCGATGTGAGTTCACACGGCCTCATTCGCGTGGTCGACGAAATGAAGGCGGCGCCGCGGCTCGGCGCCGGATTCTTCGAATCCAGTACGCTCGGCGAGGAGCCGATGCGACTCGCGATC
Source organism: Gemmatimonadales bacterium (assembly GCA_038205995.1). Classification (GTDB taxonomy): domain Bacteria; phylum Gemmatimonadota; class Gemmatimonadetes; order Gemmatimonadales; family Gemmatimonadaceae; genus Fen-1231. The sequence goes on along the minus strand of JBBRBH010000017.1, from coordinate 3,989 downwards.
GAGTCGCTGATCCGGATGGCGACGCTCGCGCGGCAGCTCGGCGCAAAACGAATCGAGGCGGTCGCAACGAGCGCGGTGCGCGATGCCACGAACTGCCAGGCATTCATCACGCTCGTGCGTCAGGAGACCGGGCTCCGCGTCCGGGTGCTCGTGGGTGAAGAGGAAGCGCGTCTCGCATTCCGCAGCGCGCTGGCACACTTCGAGCTCGGGCACGGGCGCGCGGTGGTCATGGACATCGGCGGCGGCTCGCTGGAACTCGCGCTCTCCGCGGAAGGCCTCGTCGAGCGGCTGATCTCCCTCCCATACGGTGCGCTGCGGCTCACCGAGCAGTTCCTGGGGGCTCATCCGCGGGCACGCGACGTGAAAAAGCTTCGCAAGTTCATCCGCGAAGACATTCAGAAATCGCTTCCGCTGCGCGACTGGCGCGGCGCCGACGTGATCGGTTCGGGCGGAACGTTCACGAATCTCGCCGGAATTTATTTGGCCAGGCAGGGGATGCGGGCCGCACGATCGGTGCACGGCACGCGAATCCCGCGCGTGGAAGTCGAACACGTGCTCGAGATGCTGCAGGAGATGTCGGTTGCCGAGCGCCTCACGGTTCCGGGGTTGAACTCGGGCCGCGCCGATATCATCGTGGCCGGCCTCGCCGTGGCAGCCGAAGTGCTCGCGCGCGTCGAGCCGCGTGATCTCGCGGCCTCAGCGTTTGGAATTCGCGAGGGTCTGCTGCTCGAGGTTGCGCGCGTGATGCCGACCATCGCCGATCCCGGCGAGGCGCGTTCGCGCTCGGTGCGCGAGTTCGCGGAGCGCTGTCACTACGAGGAGCCGCACTCGCGGCAGGTGCAGCGTCTCGCGCTGCAGCTCTTCGATTCGATTGGCGAGCGGCTCGGCTGCGCACCTGAGGACCGGCGCATTCTGGCCGACGCGGCGCTGCTGCACGATGTGGGCTACCACATCAACTACGAAGGGCACAACAAGCACTCGTATCATCTGGTGCTGCACGCGGACCTGCTGGGAATGTCACCAACCGAGCAGGTGCTCGTGGCGCACGTGGGCCGCTATCACCGCGGCGCGGAGCCGAACAAGAAGAAACACCTCGCGTATGGCGCGCTCGACAAGCCGACGCGCAAGCGCATCCAGCGGCTCGCCGCGATTCTTCGCGTCGCGGATGGATTCGACCGCGGGCACGTGAGCGCGGTGGACAAAATCACAGTGCGCTGGATGGATCGCGCGCTGCGGCTGACGCCGGTGCCGGTGCCGAAGGCGAAATCGCTGAAGCTCGAGTTGTGGGGAGCTTCGCGGAAATCGGCGCTGCTCGAGAAGCTGATTGGCGTGCCGGTGGAGATTGTCGGGCTGGATGGCAAAGTTGTACAGCCATCAGAGGAAGAGCATCCCGAGATGGTGGACTGATCAGGGACGAGTCTGAGTGAGAGTGGAGAGAAAACGACAGAGCAGTTCTGTCCCCTCTCACTCAGACTCGTTCCTCGCTCTGCAGTTCTGTCCCCTCTCACTCAGACTCACTCTGCAGTTCAACCAAACGCCTCAGCCGCCGCCGGCGCCGCAATAATCGGCCGCGCTCCACTCTCTCTGTCCCGAGTCTGTCCCCACGAATCCTTGAGCAGCACCTTGTGCGCCGAGAATTCTTTTCCGTCTCCGGCAGTGCGCTGCGTATACGAACCATCTGACGCCAGCTCCCACGCCCCGCGATTATCCGCGAGACACGTTTCGAAAAGCGACATCAGCCGTGGATGCAGCAGCGGATCTTCCACCGGCACCGCGCTCTCCACGCGACGATCGAAGTTCCGCGGCATCCAGTCCGCCGAGCCGATGTAATACTCGGGATGGCCGTCATTCGCGAAATACCAAATGCGCGAGTGCTCGAGAAAACGGCCGATCACACTGATCACGCGGATGCGATCTGAGAGGCCTTCCACACCAGGCCTGAGACAACAGATGCCGCGCACGATCAGATCGATCTCCACGCCCGCCTGCGACGCAACGTAGAGCGACTCGATCATCTCGGCGTCCACGAGCGCGTTCATCTTGACGATGATGCGCGCCGGCCGGCCGGCCGCGGCGTGCGCGGCCTCGCGCTCCACGAGTTGCAGCCAGCGCTGTCGCATGCCCTGCGGCGCCACGATCAGCTTGCGATACACGCGCTGACGCGAGAATCCGGTGAGCAGGTTGAACAGGTCTGTCACGTCCGCGCCGATCGACTGGCTGCAGGTGAACAGCCCGATATCCGTGTAGATGCGCGCCGTTTTTGAATTGTAGTTGCCGGTGCTGAGGTGCACGTAGCGGCGAATGCCGTCCGCCTCGCGACGCACGACGAGCGCGACCTTCGCGTGCGTCTTGAGCCCCTGCAGTCCGTATGCCACGTGCACGCCGAATGATTCGAGCGTGCGGGCAAAATTAATGTTGTTCGTTTCTTCGAATCGCGCCTGCAGCTCAACGAGCACCGCCACCTGAATGCCGCGTTGCGCCGCCTCCGTGAGCGCACGCACCACGGCGCCGCCTCCCGTGCGGTAGAGCGTCATTTTGATGGCGAGCGTCTGCTCGTCGCGTGCCGCCGCCTCGATGAACTGCTCCACCGACGCGCCGAACGAATCGAATGGATGGTGCACGAGCACATCGCGCGCCTTGATCGCGTCGAAGATCGAGCCATCGCGCAGTTCCGCCGGAACGACTGGAACGAGCGGCGGATCTTTCAGCTCCGGCAAATCGAGCATCGCGAGCGCCATGAGATCGCCGAGATCGAGCAGCGGACTCGGCACCTGCACGTCGTTGTGCGTGAGCGGCGTGATCTCGGGGTCCTCGGTATCGCGCAGCTCGTCCAGGAGCAGCGCCCGAAGCGACGCCGGCATCTCCTCCTGCACTTCGAGGCGCACGACCTCTCCGAAGCGGCGCTGGAACACCTGCTCTTCGATCATCGCGAGCAGATCTTCCGGTTCCTCCGTGTTCGAGACCTCGAGATCGGAGTAGCGCGTGATGCGAAACGTGTGCGAGCCGAGAATTTGCATTCCCGGAAAGAGCGTTCCAAGGTGCGCGCCGATCACCTGCTCGAGCGGCACGAAATGATTCGGACGTCCCTCGACCTGCACCCAGCGCGCCAGCGACTTCGGAACTTTGACGCGGGCGAAGTGCTCGTTCCCCTGCTCGGGCTCGCGGAGCTGCACGGCGAGTGAGAGCGAAAGATTGGAGATGTACGGAAACGGATGTCCCGGATCGACGGCGAGCGGTGTCAGCACCGGAAAAACATGCGTCTCGAAAAACGCGTCCAACGCCTCTCGCTCGGCGGCCGAGAGATCGGCAACACCCAGTATTCTCACGCCGTGCTCAGCGAGTTCCGGCAAGAGCTCGTCGTGCAGGCAACTCTTGGCCTGACCGAGCAGCGTCGTGACGCGCCGTTCGATCGCGTCGAGTTGCTCGCGCGCCGTCAGTCCGTCGGGCGGCGTCTGTTGGACGCGCGCGGATACCTGCCGGCGGAGACCGGCGACGCGCACCATATAGAACTCGTCGAGATTCGAACTGAAGATCGAGAGGAACTTCACCCGCTCGAGCAGCGGGTTCCGCTCGTCAAACGCCTCGGCGAGCACGCGCGCGTTGAACTCGAGCCAGGAGAGCTCGCGATTGAGATACAGCGACGGCGCTCGCAGATCCGGCGCATCGAGCTGGCTGACGAGCGGCGTGCTCATCGGCCCGTTCACGGTCGAAGGGGTCGGCGTGGGCGACGAGGCTGGCCCTGAGGACGACAGGTCGGGGGTGAATGAGGGAAACTCTTCCATGGGGTCGCTTTTTCAGGGCACTTTGCTGGTGGCGATTTTGTCGGCGAGGTCGTTCCTCATCCAAATGTGGTCGGCGCCGAAGGATACAGTTTCCTTATAATGATCATGAACCCAGGCCGCCGCCTCTGGGGAGTGCTCGGCAAAGTCAGTAAACGCATCTTCGAAGCTGATCAGGGGCGATTTATCGAAGAAAACGAACGCGGCCGG
>JBBRBH010000016.1:0-64278 GCA_038205995.1 Gemmatimonadales bacterium | reverse complement strand
CGATCGACTAAAAAGACGTAGCCGTCCTCGTCGAGATACGCGAGATCGCCGGTGCGGAGCCAAGTCACGCCGTGGGCGTCGTTGAAGATCATTGCGGCGGTTTCAGCCGGATTGCGCCAATACCCTTTCATGATCTGCGGACCGCGCAGCAGCATCTCGCCCTCCTTCTTCGAGGGCATTTCCTTCGCCGGGTCGTCCGCATCCACGATCTTCACGATCACATCCGTCACCGGCATTCCGATCGAACCGATCTTCGACGGACCCTTCACCGGGTTCACGCACGCGGCGATCAGCGATTCTGTCAGGCCGTAGCCCTCAATGATCTTCGCGCCTGTCATCTCCTCGAACCGCTTTTTCGTTTCTGCCATGAGCGGCGCCGCACCGCTTACGCAGACCGTCAGCGATTCGAAGCTCACCTTGCCGCTTTTCACCTGGGGATGATTCAGCAGCGCGTTGTACAGTGTAGGCACTCCGGCAAACGCCGTGGGCTTCACCTTCCTGATGCTGTTCACGATGTCGTTGAGATCGCGCGGGTTCGGTATCAGCGCGATCGGATTGTGTCCGATGAAACAGATCCCCTGCACCGCACACGCGCCATACGAATGAAAGAGCGGGAGCGGCATCAAGTACACGCTCTCCCACGGCACGATAGAAGTCCCAAGCCATGCCTGCAGCTGCAAACCGCTCATCACAATCGCCTGATGCTCGCCCATCACACACTTCGGCGTGCCGGTGGTGCCGCCGCTCATCAGAAGAATGGCGATGTCTTCGGGCTGGGGCGGCTGCCCGGACGATTTCTTGCCGTCGAACTGCTGCAGGAGATCACCCATCGCAAGATCGCCATCGCGGCGTGTGATGCGATGTCCGCCTTTCCCTTCGGCGAAAAGTGTGAAGAGAACTTTCAGAAATGGCGGAAACCATTCCTTGATGTTCGTCGTCACGATCCGTTTCACCGGAGTCTGCCCCTGCACTTTTTTGAGGCGCTCGTAGAACGCGCTCAGTGTCACGACGATCGCCGCATCGATGGTCGTCAGCGGGCCGGCGAGTTCCTCCTCCGTATAAATCGGATTCAGCGGCGCGAACACGGCGCCGGCTTTCCAGGCCCCGAGCTCGACGATGAAAAACTGCGGGCAGTTCGGCAGCATCGCCGCCACACGATCACCGCGTTTGACGCCAAGGGACGCGAGTGCTGCGGCAAACGCATCGGAGGTGCGTTCAAGTTCCGCAAGCGTGAACGGACGTCCTTTATATAGGAAGGCCGGATGCTGCGGGCGCTCGCGGACGCCGTCCGCGACGTAATCGAGCATCGTGCGGCGCGGATACGGCGCGAGCGTGCGCGGCACTCCGGCGTCGTAATGCGGGAACCATGGCGCGTCCGCGGGAGTACCGTTTTGTACGTCTGTCATCGATGCACTCCGGGAGCGTTCGCGATAGTTTTCACCAGCACCTCCCCTTCGGACCGGCTTTTTCAGCCTCACATTCAGCTTCGAATATGCGCCTACTTTATAAACTAGTCATCGTGCCGGCGCTTGTGATCGCGATTCCCGCGTTCGCGCAGCAGCCGCAACCAGCGCCCAAGTTCGACAAGACCGGCGTGGGCGATACATCGATGTTCGCGCCGCTCGTCTTTCCGACCCCCACGGCAACGAGGTCGGCGAGCGGTGCTCCCGGCGCGCACTACTGGCAGAACCGCGCCGACTACGATCTGAAGGCGACGCTCGACACCGGCGCCAAATCCGTTGCCGGCGAGATGCAGTTCCGCTACACGAACAACTCTCCGGACACGCTCACGTATCTCTGGATGCATCTCGAGCAGAACGCGTTCCGGAAAGGATCGTTGAGTACTTCGATATTCTCACAGGGCTCACGCTGGAATCCGGGCGCGTTCGAGGGCGGAGATCATCTCTCTCGCGTGGAGCAGGTGCTCACGGCGGCCGGCGGCGTGAGGCGCCGCGTGCCGATCACCGTGCGCGAAGGCGAAACGATGATGAAGGTGCCGCTCGCCGAGCCGCTGGCGCCGGGCAAGGCAGCCACGCTCGAGATGGCATGGAATTTTCTCGTGCCCGAGCATGGCGCGGATCGCATGGGCCGCGACGGCGCGCTCTTTGAAATCGCGCAGTGGTATCCGCGCGCGGCGGTGTACGACGATCTGCGCGGATGGAATCTCGATCCGTACGTCGGGCAGGGCGAGTTCTATCTCGACTACGGAGACTACACGGTCGCGGTCACCGTGCCGGCAGGATACATCGTCGCAGCCACCGGCTCACTGGAGAATCCCAAGGAAGTCCTGACACCGGCAGAAATCACGCGGCTCGCCGAGGCGCTCACGAGCGACAAGGTTGTGCGCGTGATCACCGCCAGCGAGCTGAAGAGCGGCGCCGCGCGCCCGACGAAGACGGGAATGCTCACCTGGAAGTTCCACGCGAAGAACGTGCGCGATGCGGTGTGGGCGGCGTCACCGGAATATCAGTGGGACGCCACAAGCTACAAAGGAATATTCGCATTTGGCTACTATAGGCCGAGCGCCGAGGCGCAGTGGACGGAATCGGCGGACATGGCGAAGATGAGCGTGCAGGAATATTCGGAGCGCTGGTTCCAGTATCCGTGGCCGCAGATGTCGGCGGTGGAGGGGCCGGTGAGCGGGATGGAGTATCCGATGCTTGCGATGGAGGATCGGAGCAACTCGAAGCAGGGTTTGTACAACGTCGTGACGCACGAGATCGGACATAACTGGTTCCCGATGATCGTCGGATCGAACGAGCGGATGTATATGTGGCAGGATGAAGGGTTCAACACGTTTATCAATACGTTCTCCGAGGCGCGTCGCTATCCGAAGGACGGCGACCAGATGCAGCGCGCGGCAGCCGAACGTGGTGAGATCGAGCTCTCCATGAAGGCGAATCAGGACACGCCGATCATGACCCCGCCCGATCGCATTTCGGAACCGGGGCTTGGGAACGCGGCGTACGTGAAGCCCTCGGTTGGGCTGCAGCTGCTGCGGCAGGAGATTCTCGGCCCCGAGGCGTTCGACGATGCGTTCCGCACCTACATCGCGCGCTGGGCGTTCAAACATCCCGCGCCAGCGGATTTCTTCCGCACGATGGAAGATGCGTCGGGACGCCGGCTCGACTGGTTCTGGCGCGAGTGGTTCGTGGAAAACGAACACTTCGATCAGGCGATTGATGGAGTCCGGATGTTCGCCAATGGAGATACCAACCAGGTGTTGGTGGGGTACGGCAACAGAGCGCGGGGCGTGCTGCCGATTCGCGTACGCTTCACGCTGAGCGATGGCTCGACGCAGGATTTCAATTATCCCGCGGAGGTGTGGAGCACGAACTCGCTGCAGTATCTCCGGCGCTACGTGTTCGTCGGTAAGAAGGTGGTGAAGATCGAGCTCGATCCCGAGCACCGGCTCGTGGATATCGATCGGTCGAACAATACGTGGACTGCACCCGTACCCTAGGCACCGGGTCTGCAATATTTTTCAGAAGGAAAACTACGGAGAACTCATGCATCGCCGTGAATTCATGAAGACTGCGTTCGGCGCGAGCGCAGTGCTGATCGGATCGCCTGCCCTGCTTCGCGCGTGGAATGCGCCTGCGAAGATGACCGTGTACAAGTCACCGTCGTGCGGATGCTGTGCTGAGTGGGTGAGTTATATGAAGGAGCACGATTTCGACGTAACGGTCGTGGATTTGAACGATCTCTCCAAGATCAAGTCGTCGTGGGGCGTGCCGCCGAAGCTCGAGTCGTGCCATACGGCGATGGTCGGCACGTACGTGATCGAAGGGCATGTCCCGGCCGATCTTGTGAGGAAAATGCTGACGGGGAAACCGAAGATCGTGGGGCTCGCGGTGCCGGGAATGCCCGTGGACGCACCGGGGATGGGTGGCGGGAATACTCCGTACGAGGTTATTTCGTGGACGAAGGCCGGTAAGACAGCCGTGTACGCAAAGCGATAGCGGCCGGACCGCAGTAGATTCAGGAAGCAGGAACCCTCCCGGAAATCCAGAGGAACTTCACGATGAGAATTTCAAAGTTTGCCGTTGTCTTGGGCGCACTCGTGTTCGCTGCTTCGTGCGACCGCCATCCAACCTCGCCCGACAACACACTCGCCGCGCTCGACGCCATTGATCCGGTCGTCGTGACGTTCAGTGTGACGCAGGGATTGCCCGGCGGCCCGATTGGCGACGCGACTTTGCCGCCGTTCATGGGCGGCATGTCATTCGCCGACGCGCCTGCGCCGCCGCGCGATGGAAAGGGACCGGGCGCTCCACTTCCGGATAGCCTCAAGCTCACCGCAGCGCAGAAAACGCAAATCCAGGCACTGGTGATCGCTTTTGCGGCGGCAAACGCAACCGACTTGGCCACGATGAAAACCGCGCACCAGGCGGCGCGCGCCGCGAAGGCCGCGGGAAAAACGAAATCCGAAATACAGGTGATTCTGGACGGCGCAAAGGCGGCCGCCGATCGCGTGCGGGCCAACGGCGCGGCGCTGGAATCGGCGATCAAGGCCGTGCTGACCCCGGCGCAGCAGGCCTGGCTCGGCGCTCATCGACCCGATCATCCGCCGCGCACGCCGTAGGCGGCCAGCTATTTCGATATGACTGATGCGACACCCCACGCCGAGCTCGAGCTCGGCGTGGATACTTTTGGGGATGTCACTGCTGGCGGTGACGGCCACCTGCTGAGTCAGGCGCAGGTGCTGCGAAACGTGATTGCCGAAGGCGAGCTCGCCGATACCGTGGGAATCGACTTCTTCGGAGTCGGCGAGCACCACCGCGCGGATTTCGCGATCTCGTCGCCTGAGGTAGTTCTCGCGGCCATCGCCGCGCGCACGAAGCGAATCCGGCTTGGCTCAGCGGTGACCGTCCTCGGGTCCGACGATCCCGTGAAAGTGTTTCAGCGCTTCTCGACACTCGACGCGATTTCGAATGGACGCGCGGAAGTCATTCTCGGACGCGGATCGTTTATCGAGTCGTTTCCATTATTTGGATTCTCGCTCGACGATTACGAAGAACTGTTCGAGGAGAAGCTCGATCTCTTTTCGAAACTGATCGAGAACGATGGATCTGGTGAGCCGCTCTCATGGAAGGGTGCGAGCGGCAGGGTGCGCGCGCCGCTGGTGAACCAGCAGGTGTATCCACCAACTGAATCGCGAAAGCTGAAGACGTGGATCGGCGTGGGCGGGAGCGAACAATCGGTGGTGCGGGCCGCTCGATATGGAATGCCGCTGATGCTCGCGATCATCGGCGGCGATCCAGTGCGGTTCCGGCAGTTCACCGCACTGTACTACGCGTCGCTCGCGAAGTTCGGCAGGCCGGTGCTGCCGATCGGTGTGCACTCGCCGGGATACATCGCCGAGAGCGATGCGAAGGCGCGCGAGGATTACTGGCCGTGTTACAAGGGAATGCGCGACCGCATTGGCGCTGAGCGCGGGTGGCCGCCGTCGACGCGGCGTGAGTTCGACGCGGAGGTTGAGTTTGGATCGGCGTATGTCGGCAGCGCAGAGACCGTCGCGCAGAAAATCGCAGCGACGTGCGGGGCTCTCGGGCTGGCGCGATTCGAGATGAAGTACAGTTCGGGGACGCTGCCGCATGAGCAGATGATGCGGAGTATCGAGCTGTACGGGCGGAGCGTGATCCCGCGAGTTCGTGAGTTGCTCGCGGGAAAAGTCTGATCAACGACCTAGGGCAGATGAGAATCTCTCACTCGCGCCAGACGCTGATTGCCTCCAGCGGTTTCCGCGACAGATCCGGAACCCGCGCGTCCGGCGCCGGATAGCCAACCGGCATCACCAGAAACGCCTTCTCGTGCGACGGTCGATTGAGCGCACCGCTGAGAAAGCCCATCGGGCTCGGCGTGTGCGTCAGCGTCACCAGCCCCGCGTGGTGGATAGCTGCCATGAACAGCCCTGCCGCGATGCCGCACGATTCCTGTGTGTAGTAGTAGTTGCGCTTCGCACCGTCGGCGTCCACGCCGTGGGCGTGGCGGAAGAGCACGACGACCCACGGTGCGTCGGTCAGGTGCGCCTTGTGCTCGTCCGTCCCCAATGGAGCGAGTGCGTCGAGCCACTCGCGGGGTGCGCGTCCGTGGTAGAAATCATACTCCGCTCGTTCCGCCGCCTCTCGAATGGCCGCCTTGGTCACCGCGTCGGCAATCGCTACAAAGGTCCAAGGCTGCTGATGCGCCCCGCTTGGCGCGGTGCCGGCCGTTCGGATGGCGTACTCGATCAGCTCGCGCGCAACCGGCTCCGCAGAAAAATGTCGCGTCGTGCGGCGCGCGTTCATTTCATCAAAGAAGCCCCGCGCCCGCTGGAGCATCTCTGGCACGGGGCGCCGCGTGAAGCGCAGTGGCACAAAGTTATCGGGCGAATGCGTGCGATTGTCAGTCATGTTTGTCTTTGACGGTTTCGGAATAGTTTATGTATATAGTACCAATCGGAGGAAACTATGAGCATGACTCTCGAAGTGAATATTGCGCAGGTCCCGATCACATTCGACGTTCAAGCACTCTCGCCGACAGCGGTTTGACGGGATTGCTGCGCGTCGCGATCGTGCAGGCCGAGGTTCCAGCGGGCTTGCACGACGGACTGGCGCGCACGGCCGAGTTCGTTCGCGACGCGGCCGAGCGAGGCGCTGGTCTCGTCGTCTTTCCGGAAGCGTGGCTTCCTGGGTATCCGGTGTGGCTCGATGTCTGTCGTGATGCCGCCATCTGGGATCACGCCCCGACAAAAGAAGTGTTCGCTCGTTTCGCCGAAAACAGTGTTTCGATTCCCGGCGCTGCCCTCGACGAGCTCTGCCGGATTGCGCGAGACTCGCGCGTCGCACTCGTCGTTGGCGTGAGCGAGCGCGTTGAGTCCGGCCCTGGAATGGGGACGCTTTACAACTCCGCGTTGACCATCGGCGCAGACGGCACGCTGTTGAACCATCATCGGAAGTTGGTGGCAACGTTCAGCGAGCGGATGGTGTGGGGGAACGGCGACGCCCACGGCCTTCACGCCACTGCGATGGGTGTCGGCGACCCGACGACGCGCATCGGCGCGCTGATCTGTTGGGAGCACTGGATGCCGCTCGCGCGGCAGGCGATGCATGAGTCTGGTGAACATGTGCACGCCGCTCTGTGGCCGACGGTGCATGAGATGCACCAGGTCGCGAGCCGGCAGTATGCGTTCGAAGGGCGCTGCTTCGTTCTTGCCGCCGGCTCACTCATGCGGGCGTCGAGCTTGCCGCCGGAGCTGGTCCGCCACCCGAAGATCATCACGAGCGACGACCAATGGGTACTCCGCGGCGGAAGCGCGATCATCGGGCCGGACGGTGCGTACCTTGCAGGACCGGTCTATGACAGTCCGTCGGTTCTCGTCGCCGACCTCAATCTCAGGCGCGTACGCGAGGAGCACTTCACACTCGACGTCGCGGGCCATTACTCGCGCGCGGATTTGTTCGATTTTCGCGTTGCATCGCGCGCTCGGCCGGGAACACCGCCAGACCAAGCCTGACTCTGCCAACAGGAACGCATGGTTGCCGCCGATACCGTTAAATAGATTCGACGACGACTATGCGTATCTACTTTGGCTTCACGGTCGCGGGCGACCGCTCCACGCTCGAGGCCGCTCGGCGAATCGTCGCCACCCTCGAGGCCCTGGGCCACGTCGTGCTCACGAAGCACCTCGTCCGTGACGATGCCCGCGAGGCAGACCGAAGCATCAGCGCTCAGCAAGTGTACGAGCGTGACATGGCCTGGCTTCAAGAATGCGATTGCTTCGTCGCGGAAGTATCGGGTTCGTCATTCGGCATTGGATACGAAGCGGGGTATCTACTGGCGTCGTCCCGGACGGCGCTGTTGTTCTATCGGCGCGACGCTGCGGAGCGGTTGTCGCTCCTTATTACAGGCAACACGCACCCGGGCTGCACGCTCGTTCCCTACGAGAAGGTCGAGGAGATGGAAGCATACTTGCGGGACCAATGGCGGCCGGCGCCATGACCATGCCTTACTCGTGTCGAAGGACCGTAACAACCATGTGCCTGCTCGGCGGACTGTACGCACCCGTTTCGACTAGCGCGCAGAGTTCCGAGCCCGCTTCTCTTCTGTGGGGCCGACTCTCGCCTGGCAAGTATCCAGTCGGATACCGCAGCATCGAATCCTCCGGCATGCTGGTGCATGTTTGGTATCCATCGCGCCCAGGCGGCCGAAAGCTCCTGATGAGGGACTATCTGCGCGCCGACAGCGCGCAGGTCGTCAAGCAGTTCGCTGGATTTGGGCCGAGCATGCTCGATTCCCTATTGGGGAGTCGATTATACGCATCTCGACTCGTTCCGCGTGCCGCGGGAAGACCACGGGTCGTGCTCGTAGCGCAAGGAAACGGCGAGGACGTATTCGATCAGGTCGTGCTCTGCGAATACTTGGCGAGCCAGGGCTTTGTCGTCCTCACGACTCCGTCTCCCATGCTTCGCACGCCGCTTGAGCGCGAGGATCAAGTCGGAACTTTTGCTGAGCAACAGGCGCAAGAACTTCTCGATGCGGTGAAGATCGCGGCTCGTGTGGTCCGGATGGATACTACCAGGATCGGCGTAGTCGGTCACAGCTTCGGAGCGCGCAGCGCACTGCTTCTGGCCATGCGTGACAGGCGAGTGCGCGCGCTCGTGAGTCTCGACGGCGGAATTGGAACGAGCACGGCGATTGGATCGTTCCGGGGCGCGCCCTCCTTTCGCGCGAGCGCTGCGCTCCCGTCGATCCTGCACTTCTACGAAGAGCTCGACGCGTTCATGACGCCAGATTTCAGTCTGCTGCGCGGATTGCGCACCGAGTCGCTCACGCTGGAGCCGACGCGCGGTATGCATCATGTGCACTTCTCGACGCTTGGCTTCATGGTGCACGCATTTGCGAACGTGGCCGTGGCCACGCAGGCCACGGCTGAAACGAATGATTCCGTGATTGCGGTGACCACACGCACGTTCACATTCTTGCGCGATGTATTGGGGCGGAGCCGCTAGCGGGCGCTGCACGGATGAAAGAACGGAAACCCTCTGCTATTATTCCTGCTACACACTCGAAATCGTGCGCGGGCGATCAGTACGGCAAACGCCGCGCGAACCCGATGGCGCACGCGGCGTTATCTAAAGGCCGCCAAATGAAATGCCGATGAATGCGAACATCCGAAAGGCGACTGCAGCCGATCTCGCAGCGATCGGCGCACTCGGTGCGAAGCTCATGTGGTTACATCACCAGTTTGACCCTCGCCGTTTTTTCGAGGCGCCGCCGGACAGCGAGCGCGGATACGCATCCTATCTCAGCACTCTGCTCGACAAAGCGAATATTGTGATCTTGGTGGCTGAGATCGAGGAAAAGATTGTCGGCTACACCTACGCCGGCGTCGAGGCCATCGACTATATGTCACTCCGCGGACCGGCGGGCATTTTATACGACATCGCAGTCGATGCTTCGTATCTCCGGCATGGAATTGCGTCGCTGCTGCTTGAGGCGACTACTGCCGCGCTCCGCGATCGAGGGGCGCCGCAGATGCTGCTCTCGACCGCGGTGCAGAATGAATCCGCGCAGCGACTCTTCGAGCGCGCGGGCTTCAGACGAACGATGATCGAGATGACGAAGGAGCTATGACTTGCAAGACTGGGGCGGGTGGACTCGAACCACCAACCGCCGCATTAACAGAGCACTCGGCTCCCGAGGGAGAGCCACCTGTCAGAGTGAACGCAGAGGAACAGAGCGGCACCGCGCGGAACCTAAGGGAGCCGTGACTGCTACCATTTGTGCTACCATCCAACGGTCGATTTGGGGACGCGAAGCGGAAAGCGAAAGGTGAAGAAATGATCGAACACATTGGTGATCTTTTCGAAATGATCATGAACCTACTCGACGCGATTTCCTCTCGCGCATCTAAGCGCGCTGGTTCGCTTCCCGAATCAGAGCGGAATCTTTCCGCTCGAACGGATGAGCCAAATGACAAACCTGAACCGCCCAGTGATGCGAGCCAAAACCCTCGACCAAGGAAGGCTCGAGGGGATTTAGTCCTTGGGTGCGCGCCGAGTTGTAAACGGGGCGCGGCATCGTGTTGCTCACGCCTTACGGCTTCGATGGAAGCTCCGGACGAACCGCGAGAATGATTGTCTGCGCTGACCCTCCAGAGACAGCGCTTCCGACCACAACGGTCTGGCCGACCGGAATAGTAAGATCAGTATTGAGCAACGGCCGCTTCACGTCGGCGGTAATCGAACCGCCCGGACCTGAGATTTGCCGCGACTCATGCGTTACTGAAATGAACAGTCGCACCATTCGCGGATCCTCACTACGCACGCTTTCGAGATGGCCGGTGACCGAGAGCACATCGCCATTGTCGCCGCGCATCGTGGTCGAAAACCATTCGCCCTCGTTCGTCCACGCCGTATTTTGCGAAAGCAATCGATAGCCCTTGAACCGAAAGAGATTATGCAACTCAGCGTCTATCGCAGCCGTACCGGGATCACTCACGGCTGAGTCGCTTGTGGCAATCAGCTGCAGGCGGAAGACAATCGTTGGGCGCGGTCGATCGTTGGCTTTGAGGAGGCTGTCAACACGGACTAAGACCGGCGCGATGGCCCGAACGGTAATTGCATGCACAGCATCGCCTGCCTCGAACACGCCCGCAGTAAACGAGGTGAATTGCACGTATGGCCCCACCAGCTTCGCAGCGTCGCTGTTCGAAAGATATTTGAGCGGAAAAGTCCGCACGATCTGCGGATCTGTTTCCTTCTGAGCGCTCAGGCGGGACGCACTCAGCAGTACGCACGCAAGCAACGCAACACAAATGGATCGAGCCTTCATCATACGAGTCGCCTCTCTCTGAAGTCGTCAGTATAGCCAAACGATGGTGATTTTCGGATCTCTCGTCGCAAGCACCACAGCACGCGTGCCCATCGGTGGAGCGGCAGATACGCCTGAGGATTCAGGCCATGCCATCCGCTGTTCCGTAAGTTGAGACGCGACGAATTGCGCGGCTGTTGCAGCGACTGGATCTGGGAAGCGTGTCGCCGGCACCGGTACCAGGCCGTCGAGTGTCGGTACTGGTGGTGACTTCGGTCGCGACGATGTTCTCGGCTCCTCTGCGGCGGAGGGTGTTGGCGCTACGCGCGCAACGGTGGAAACCGTCGCGTTGTGACTTGCGGTCGAGCGTCGAGCCGGTGGGAAGAACAGCACAACGGCAGCCGCGGCTGCGAGTGCGCCAGTCCAGAGTGCGGACCGGGTGACCACTCTCGAACGACTCGACCTTGCGCGCAGTCCTATTCGTGTCGCGGAATCTCGCGTCTTCATATCCGAGACGAGCAACGACGTACCGGCGAGCAAGCGGCGAGCGACCGTTTGGCACGAGGCGCAATCACGAACATGAATCGCGACGCGTGAGTCGCCGACTCCCTCAAGCTCCTCGCGTTCTGCCTCAAGCAACCGCATCAGCATGTCTGAGCATTTCATTGGTAATAGCCCTCCAATAGCTCTGGGTGTTCTTCAAGCATTCGAAGTCGAATCTTCCGACGGGCTCTCATCAACTGAGTTCGCACAGTGACCGCCTTCACGCCAAGTCGTTCGGCGATCTCCGTGGCGTTGAGCCCTCGAAGATCGCCGAGCTCAAACACGTCGCGTTCGCGGCCGGTCAGCACGTTGAGATACGATGCGACAACCACCGCCAATTGGCCTGTTCGCGAGTCGTGGTCAGCTGCACTGTCACTGGAGCTCAGTTCTGCAGCGGCCTCCGGGCGCAACTCATCCGCGCGAGCGTCCGACAGGCGCTCGCGGCGTCGTTCCTTCGCGCGCCGCGATAGCGCCACTCTCGCGGTGACAGAATAGAGCCAAGTAGAAAAACGGCTCCGTCCTTCGAACGCTCTCACCTGCCGATGCAGGCGCAGCAACACGAGTTGCGCCACATCCTCGGCGTCGTCGCGGTCTGCTGTGAGCCGCATGGCCCACCCGCGAATTCGATCACGCACGCGCAACGCCAGCGCATCAAAGGCAGCGTCACTGCCTTCGCGTGCGCGTGCGACGAGGTCGTTGAGGTTCGGCTCGTCCTCGTCGGTGGGGATGGCTCGCTCCATCGAAGTCATTTCGCTACAAGCTACGACTTCGCGAGAGCGGCAAGTGTTGACTGCCTCGGCGATGGCGCAATTGTGTAAGGCCGATTGCGGTCGCCGCTCCGGCGACTCCTCGCACACGTCGCGAACAAGAAGGCTTCTGAGAAACTGGACGACCGGCTCCAGCGCCAATCGATTCCGCTTTCGACGGCGTAGCTAGCGGTCTGTTAGGGTCGTCGCACGCGATGAATGGAGTCCGCGTACACTCGGAGAGAAATTGAATCCCTTCGTGATACCAGCCAACGGCCGTAGGAGTATTCCACGGCCTCGTAACGGTCGGTATCGGGAATTCTTGTCCAGCTCACGGACGTCATTGGCAGCAAGTGCGCTTTGGCGTGTCGCGATTCCGGTGCGGAGAAGAATGCGACGCCACCCGCCTCTCTGTGGGGCTTCGGTGCCGTGAATTTCCAGCGTATTGCGACAATGGTTGTGTCGGCGGCCAATTCTATTTCGCCGGACGTATAGGGCTCGCGGCGCTCTCGCGGGCAGAATGACACAACGAATCCGTCTCTTCGTTTAGCGGCAATCGAACGCGGCATCGAATCAACGAATGCGGCGAGAACAAATTCCGGTGCGTCGGTCCACTCAAACCGCGGATTCAACCAGCCAACTTGCTTGTGAGAACTATCGATTCGCGCTTGTGGCGCCGGAAATGCTCGCGCCGTTGAAGCGTCGCCGGGTTCGCCGAGACGACGATGATAGTTCTCGCGCGATGGCAACTCGGTAACCGAGTCCCGCTCATCTGCGCTCGCAATCCAGATGCGAGTACTGAACTCAACAAATTTGTCCAGCCAAGGCGTGTCGCGACGATAGTACTCGGCTGCACGTGCGAAAAGACGTGCGGCCTCCGTCGATGGTTTTCGCGCACAGGGATCGATGTATGTTGCCTTGGCTCGAACGTCTATCTTTGCGAGGCTCGTTGGAAGAGCGCTAAGGGTCACGCGCAGACGCCCCGGCTCGGCTTCGATCAAAATCGTGAGAGGCCTGAATCCGATTTTTCGTACTGTCACCGAACGAGCGGCGGCAACCGCTCTTGCCGTATCATTGAGCGCGAATGCGCCATCGGGTCCAGTCGTTCTCGCGACTCGGAGTTGCGGTCCCGACCACAATTCGACGAGCGCTCCAGATAGGGGAGTACCGTTGTCGGTTACCACCGTACCTCTGATTTGCGCAGACGCCGAGCTTGCGACGCAGATAATAAGCCACGCCATCATCCCTGGAGTTTTCGAAACCTGTCCGACCGAGAGAATGTCGGAGCCTCGCCTAGGGAGTTTTCAACGGTGGGCAAAGTCTGCTTTGAAACGCATACGCGCAGGACATCCAACCGTCCACCATGCCTTCATCGCACAGGGGGATTATTCCATACGCCGTCGCCGTGCAACTATTGTCACGCGAGCCTCGCGCGGGTTGTTGCGCGGGTTGCTGCGCGAAGCTCTCACTTCCAGAGCCGATCATGAGAGCGATGAGGACGACGAGCAGCAGATTTCGCTTCATGTTTGTGTGCGCTCCGATGCTAAGGGAATCGCAGCCAACGGACGAGATCGTAACATTGAGACCGAGCAGACAATGTGCAAGAATAGACTGGAGAGGGTTTCGTTAGGCACTGTTCCTGTTTGGTCGTGGTATTGGTCGATGGTCCAGTAACGTGTGAGTCCGGTGAAATAGCGCCGCCGCGTGTGACTTGCGGCGGCGCCGGTTTCGCGCGAGTGTGAGTCTCGCGCGAGATTAGCGCGCGAAACTTTTCTGCCACTCACGTTTGTGCGAATTCTTTGTAGGTAGCCGAACATCTTCCCGGTGAGCGAATGAAACTCTTCACTATCTT
Source organism: Gemmatimonadales bacterium (assembly GCA_038205995.1). Taxonomy (GTDB): domain Bacteria; phylum Gemmatimonadota; class Gemmatimonadetes; order Gemmatimonadales; family Gemmatimonadaceae; genus Fen-1231. The sequence continues at coordinate 50,340 of JBBRBH010000016.1, read as the reverse complement.
CGGTTTCGTAGGAAGCTCCGTGATGGGGTTCTGCGCTGCGCAACTCGGCATTCGCACCGGAGCTGGGGCGCTCGCCTTCGCGGGATTTGCTGGGGGAGTTCTGCTCATGGCAAGCGCGCCGGTCGCGGCTCTCGCCAATCGTGTTCGCAAACTCGAACGACGCCTCGCGATTCGTTGTAGTGACGAAACCTCTTCTTCACAGCCACTCGCTGCTCGTTAAGTCTGTCACTGGACACGAGGTTAATCATGGTCTGGGCATACTCGGACCCACGTTGGCTGAAATTCGAGAAAGTTTTTGCCGCCGTGGTGTTCGCGCTATTTGTCGCAAATATTCTGTCGTGGCAAGGCGTGGCGGTCTTTGGTAGCGATCCCCCATTTCGCCCGCTCGCGGCAGTGTTTCTGAGTGGATCGATGCTGCTACAGGCGATTGCGAGGCTCGCGCTGCGAAGATCCTACGTCGTGAGCTCTTCGCTGCTCGCCAGCTCGTTCGTGACGCTCTGGTTCAGCTTCACGGCTTAGCAACGCACCGCGAGCCTGGCTGGTGATAGGAACTCACGTGCAGTTGGACCCCTTCTTCCAAGGACCTGTGCGGGCTAACCCACCTGACCATGACTAGAAACATGACGTATGGAGTAAAGGTGCTCGTGCTAGGTTCGTTGGCGGTTGTGCTCTTCGACGGCGCGGCATCACTGCTCTCACTTCAAGGCGGCTTCGCGTACTCGAGCGCGGCATGGGGTTCGTATGTCCTCTACGTCGCGGTGGGGTTTTTCGCCGCTCGTGCAGGGGGCGTGTGGTCCGCGTTGCGCGGCGGCGTCGTAGTTGGCCTCGTCGATGCTAGTCTCGGATGGGGCCTTTCGTGGTTCATTGGTCCCGGTCGTCCACCATCCGGCGTCGTGTCACTCGCCTCGTGGACGACCGTTGCGATCATCGTCACCATCACCGCAGCTATGTGTGCGGCGGTCGGCGCGCTCGGGAATCGAATCGTCGGTCCGCCTGCGAAATTTGAATAACGGTGCCCCGAAGCCTGTCGCACGCCGAACATCGCGCACCCAAGCGCACCGTTAGCAACGTGGTCGGACACCTTTTTTTCTCTCTCAAAGAATGCGTGCTCGCCTTCGAGACCGGGAGGAATGGATGATTAATCGCTTGATTCTCGCGGCGCTCGCGAGTTCGGTTGTAGTCGTCACTTCTATCGCAGTCGTGATGTTCTTGATATCCGCCGCCGCACCCGGCCCTTCATACCCGGTGCGGGCATGGATATCGGGGCTTCAGTTCCCGCTGATATTCGGTTGGCCGATCGCGCTGGGCGCTACGGCGGGAATTGGAGTGCCTGTCTACCTTGTTTTGCAACGTCGGACGGCAGTGGTTTCGAGTCGTACGGTTATTGTTCTAGGGATGCTTCTCGGAGGGCTGCTCTGGGTGGCGTTCTGGCGAGAATTCTCCGGCAGTTTCAACGAATGGTGGCTATCTGCCGCTGAGGGCGCGGTGGGCGGCGCTGCGGGAGGAAGTTGTTTCTGGAGAATTGCGCGAAAGAAATGAGGATTTGGTTGTCGATTTTCTTTTGCGTTGATATTTAGCCAAAAACTTGGCAAAACCGTCTCGCGGGCCGTTCGGATCACTGGGGCGGGTGGACTCGAACCACCAACCGTCGCATTAACAGTGCGATGCTCTGCCAATTGAGCTACACCCCATCGACGACAATCCCGGCCTCACCAACGGGGCCGGGACTAGTCAATGAAATATAGTCGCCCTCGTCCCGTAAGCGCTCGAATTGCCGGTCATTTGCGCCTTCGCGTGGCGCGCCCTCCCGCGCCTCAATAGCTTGGGGATATCCCTCACGACGGCAGAGAAAATGGGCGCGGTTCGGCACACGAAAACATCGGTCGGATTGGCGGTGATGCTCGGCTTCGCCGCGCTCGCGTGCGGCGAGCGGCCAGCCAGCAAGAAACCTGACGTCACGGCCGCCGACGTCATCTCCGGCTCCGTGCAGGCCTTCGACCACTACGAGAGCGCTGAAGGAAAATTCGGCCTCGATTTCCCGCCCGTCTGGAAGGACCACTACACCGCCCTCGCACACTCCGACACCGCGTTCGGTTCGCGCGGAATCATCGAGTTCCGCTTCAAGGGCGATCCGGCCTGGAAGGTCGAGCCGAAAACGCTGCTCGCCATTCGCATCTTCACGCCGGCGGCCTGGGCCAAGGTCATGACGAACCCCAAGCAAACCGTCGGCGTCAAACTCAAAGAGCGCGGCAATGACGTCTTCGTGCTCTCACTCGCCGGGAGCAATCCGTATCCAACCGGATCGCCGCCTGCAGCGCTCTTCGATCAGATGATGATCGCCGCCATGCACGACATCAATCCGGCCCGGCTCACGCTGCGCTGACCTACACGCCCCACGCACCGCGCCCCACCGCTCGCAGTCCATGCTGCCTGATCTCTCGCACGACGAAATCCAGCGCTACGCCCGGCATCTCATGCTCCCCGATGTCGGACTCGAGGGACAAAAACGCCTCAAGGCCGCGCGCGTGCTGCTCATCGGCGCCGGCGGACTCGGCTCCCCCCTCGCCCTGTATCTGGCCGCAGCGGGCGTTGGGCATTTAGGTCTCGTGGATTTCGACGTCGTCGACGCGAGCAATCTCCAGCGGCAAATCCTGCACGGCACGAAAGACATCGGCCGCTCCAAGCTCGCGTCCGCGCGCGAACGCATCGCCGATATCAATCCGTTCCTCGAACTCACCACCTACGAGACCGCGCTCACCTCGGCGAACGCGCTCGAGATAGTCGCGCAGTACGACATCGTCGTGGACGGCACGGATAATTTTCCGACGCGCTATCTCGTGAACGACGCATGCGTCCTGCTCGGCAAGCCGAACGTCTACGGCAGCATCTTCCGGTTTGAAGGGCAGGCGTCGGTGTTCTCCGCACACGACGGCCCGTGCTACCGCTGCCTCTTTCCAGAACCGCCGCCGCCGGGAATGGTGCCGAGCTGCGCCGAGGGCGGAGTGCTCGGCGTGCTGCCGGGATTGATCGGCACGATCCAGGCCACCGAGACGATCAAGCTGATTCTCGGCATCGGCGAGCCACTTATTGGCAGATTGCTACTAATTGACGCGCTCGGTGCGCAGTTTCGGTCGGTGAAGATCCGAAAGAATCCGCTGTGCCCCGCGTGCGGCACGCGCGAAATCACGAAATTGATCGACTACGACGAGCTCTGCGGGATCCCCCAAGCCGCCGCCAAAATGAAAGCCGAAGGACCGATGCCGGAGATCACGCCGCTCGAACTCGCCGAACGCCTGAAGAGGGGCGGCGTGGATCTCATTGATGTGCGCGAGCCCAATGAGTGGGAGATCGCGCGGATTCCGGGCGCGCGGCTTATTCCGCTCGGCGACTTCCCGGCCGCGATCCCCACGCTCGACCGAAACTCGGAAATTGTGGTCCAGTGCCGGAGCGGCGTGCGCAGCGGAAAGGCGGTCCGGCAGCTCCAGGAGGCTGGCTTCACGAACGTCGCGAATCTCGCGGGAGGAATCCTCCGCTGGGCCGACGACGTGGACCCCAGCGTGACAAAATACTGAAAACTCGCGCCGAGCCGAAATTGGCTCAGCGCGAGTCGCCCAGCGGTCGAATCAATCCAGCTATGGGTTGATCAAACCCTTCAGCGCTTCTTTCACACGCGCGTCGTCGTACTTCGAAAGCAATGAGACTGCGCGGCGCCGGCGATTGGTCGGCTCCGTTTTCGAGCTGGCGATCGCCAACAGCCAGTTCGCGTTTTCGCTGCCGCCGGCGTTGGCGACCGTCGAGATGATCGCGTCGCGCTCTTTGTCGCTGTTGCTCGACGCATAGAGATCGCGCAGCAGCTTGATATCGGAGCCCGTTGAATAGTCGTCGCCGATGCCGCGAATGACTTCCACTCGCGTGTCTTCATCGAGATCGGCGCGCTTCACCTGATCGCGCACAAACTGGCGCGCGCGCGGATCGCCCGAGCGCGCGAGCGTCTGGTAGGCCTGGCGCGAAAGCCATTTGTCGTCGTTCGCCGCAAAGCCCATCAGCGCCGGAATTCCTTCGCCGCGATCGAAGCGCCCAATGGTGCCGAGCGCCTGCGTGCGGATGTTCTCACTCTCGTTGCGGTCGCGCACGATCACGTCCAGTGCCTTCGCAATTCCCGAGGCCCCAACACCGCCTTTTTCATCGCGGCGGCGCGAGAGCCATGTGATCGCACTGCGGCGGATATCGCGGCTGCGCGACTGATCCTTGGCGATCTGCAGGAGCGCTGGCGTGACGACGCTGCTATCGGCGAGCATCGCCGGCGTGAGGGCATCGCGCGCGGGTTTGCCGTCAGAAGAAGCGGCGAGGCTGAGCAAGTAGGCACTGGCTTCCCGTGCGGAGAACGCGCCGAGTTCCTGCGCGGCCGGCGCATCCGCCGGCGTTGGGCCGACATACACTTCCACGCGAACGAGCTCTTTGCCCGCGTGCGTGATCACCACGCGCACCGGGCCCGCGACGCACGGCTCCATCCGATTGCCGTTGCCGTCGTTGTAATACGTGCCGTACCAGTTGTCGTCTTCGGTGCGGAAGTAGGTTTTTCCATTTCCGCAAACACCTTCGCGAGCCGCGAAGTGAAACTGTACCGGCGTATCGCCAGCAGCTGAAACTCGGCGTTCGAGATTCGACTGCGCCATGCATGCCACCGGAATGAGCGGAAGGAGCGCGCTCAGAAGCGTGATCGAGGTAATGCGCGCGGCGGGCTTCATGGCTTCTTGGACGTCGCCGTCCCGTCGAGAATGTCGAGCAACAGCTTCAGCGCGCGCGGATCTTTCTTTCTATTCAGCGCGTTGATCGCGGAGCGGCGCACCTCGGGATCGGTGCCGCTGCGTGCGATCTCGATCAGTTTATCGGTCGCCTCCGGCTCCTTGCGATCGCCGAGGACGTTGATGACCTCCGTGCGCAGCGGTCTCGCGGAAAGGCCGTCATAGAACTTGTTGAGGCTGTTGATATCCGCCGAGCGCGCGACTGTTCGAAGCGCGTTCTGCCGAACGTCGAGCGATTCGTCTTCATTGCGCGCGAGGCCCATGAGCCACGCTTCGTTCTGGTCGCCGCCAATGCGAGCAACGGCAGACACGATGCGGGCCTTGATACGCGCATTGTCGATCTTCGCGTAAATGCTGCGGAGCCACGTCGCGTCGTCGAGCGTCGAGCGATCGCTGCTGAAGGCGTCGATGGCGGTGATGCGCAGCGCCTCGTTGGCGCTGTTATTCTCGATGAGCACGCGCATCGCCGTGTGGGCGCGAGGATTCGGATGCGTCGTGAGCGCGCGAACCGCGGCTCGCTGCACGCGATCTTCATCTGACTTCAGCAAGTCTTCCAGGGCGGCGTACGACTCATCGGTGCCCACCGAGCCCAGGAATCCCGTCGCTTCGGCGCGAAGATCGATAGAGGGGTCCGTCTTCGCGACGCTCACGAGAGTCGCCGTCGCGCTTGCGTCCTTCTTGTTCGCGATCATCCAGAGCGCGCTGCGGCGGAGCTGCACGGAACAGTCGTCCTTGCGACTGAGAATTTTCTTGGCCTGCGTCAGCGCTTCGTCGGGATCGGTCTGCCGGAGCGCGCTGAGCGCTTCGGCGCGAACCGACTGGTCTTCGGTATCGCAGGTGCCGCTGCCTTCGGTGAGCGCGCGCTTCACGAGATCTTTGTCGCCCATTCCGCGGGCGGAGAGCACGCCGGCGATGCGCGTGGCGAGTGCAGGATCGGCGTCACCGCGCGTGCGGCCCGAGGGATACTTGCTCTTGCGCGCGTCGAGAACGGTGAGCGCTTCCTGCAGTTCCGCCGTGCCGCCGATGCGATAGAGCGAGAACGCCTGCCAGTACATCGATTCGGCCGCGTACACCGAGTTCGGCTGCTTGGCCGGAAGTTCCTTGAAAAGCGCCGCCGCGCGGCGATAGTCGCCGCGGTTCATCGCTTGCTGGGCCTGACGATAGAGCGAATCGGCGGGATCTTGCTGCGCCCACGGCTCGGGCGCGCGGGTGCTGTAGCTGCGCGTGAACGTGTTGAATGGGCCGATGTTTGTGCTGATGGTCTGTCCGATTCCGCCGCTGATCCCCTGACCGAAGCTCTGACCGAAGCCCTGGCCGAAGCCCTGACCGAATCCCTGACCGAATCCTTGGCCGACGCCGATCATCGTACGGTCCGCGAGCGCGTTCTGACGCGCTGTTTGCGTCTCGAGTTGCGCGTCGATGCGCGCTTGCTGCGCGATCCGCAGAATCTCTGCGCGATCTACTTGCGCAGCTGCGAGTGCTTCAGCGCGGGCTTCGGCGCGTGCCTCGGGCGACGGCATTGGGGCCGGGCGCGCGACGCCGACTCCCCGCTGGGCGCCAAGCGGCATCGCTGCGAGCGCGAGAACGAAAATAACTCTCTTCATGTTCACTCCTTTAGTAATCGCTGATGTTGAGATCCGCGGCGGCCGTGCGAATGCGCGGCACGACGTCGCGGGCTTCGATCGCTTCGTTGATCAAGCTGAGCGCTTCACCGCGGTGCTGCGTCTGCAGACGCGCGACCTGGGCAAGCACGAGTTCCAAATCCTCGAGCAAATCCTTCATGCGCTGCTCGTGCCCAACGGGCGAATCGAGCAGAAGACGCGTGGTGCCGAGCAACTGCCGGGCCTGTTCGTTCAGTCTTTCATCGGGCAAACCCGGGTGATTGTTCGAGGGAAGCGACGCAAGCAGCAATGCGGCGCGGCCGAGGAATTCCTGCGTCTGTCGCTGGTAGGGGTCGTTTGCAACGTTCGATGCGAGCCGCGCGGATGTCTGCCGCGCCGCGGTCGCGATCGTCGCACTCTGTTCGTTCACCGCCGTGACGCGTCCGAGCGCGACGCCAATCACGAGCGTCGCCGCCATCGCGCCGGCGAACACGCGCCAGCCCGGGGAACGCCGCGCCGGACCGGCCGGCTGCACGACGGGCTGTACAGCAAACGCTTCCGTTTCGACGCGCGACCAGATTTCATCGAGCGGCGCGTTCGGCGGAGGCCGATACGAGCGCTTTGCGTCATCGAGAAGTTCGTCCAATCGTCGATCTTCCATCTTCAATCCTCCATCATATAGTCGCCGAGCGCTTTCTTGAGTCGCGCCCGCGCGTCAAACACTTTCGCCTTGCTCGTTCCTTCCGCGATCCCGAGTGCTGCTCCGATCTCGGCATGCGTGTAGCCCTCGATCGCGTGCATCACGAGTGCGATCCGTACTCCGTCCGGCAGTGCCTCGATGGCCGCCGCCAGCCGTGCCCGCAGATCCGGGTCGATCGCATCGGGCTCGAACTCATGCTGATGCGCCTCATCGAGATCCGTTTCCCGCTCGCGCAACCGCTTGACCTTCCGCATGGCATTCAACGAAACCGTGACTGCGATGCGGTGTACCCAAGTCGAGAACGCGGATTCGCCCCTGAACTGCCCCAACGAGCGAAACACTTTGACGAACACTTCCTGCGTGAGGTCCTCGGCAAGATCCGGATCGCCGCAAACCCGATACGCGAGACGATGCACCCGGGCCGCGTGCTTGTCGTACAGCGCGCGCGATGCCGCACGGTCGCCGACCGCCGCGAGGGCGATCAGTGAACGTTCATCGTCGGGCCTGTCCGGCGAGTTCGCGATCGCGGCTCTCAGCATCGTCTCGGCAGGGTTGGACACAGGGGTACCGGAAAGCGTTGGGGCCGGGGGCCCCCACTCCAAAGAAACTACGCGAATTGGCTAGTACCGCTCACGCTGTTTTATGGCGTACCTTCGGGGTGCGCATTGTCCCTCTCGCCCTGTTGCTGGCACCCTTCGCCGCGGCCGCTGCCCAGAGCGAAACGGGTTCGATCGTGCCGCGTGCGGCGCCCGCGCTGTGCCATGGCGAGATGGTCACCTCGATGGAGATCATCACCCATCCGCCGGGCGCGACCCGCGTGGCGGACGCTTGGAAGGAAGTGAGCTCCTTCGCGGGGATGCATCACACGCCCATGAAGGAATGGCTGATCAAGGCATACCTTCGCGTTGGAGCGGGACAGCGTTGCACGGAACTCAACAGAAGCGAATCGGAGCGCCTGCTTCGCGCGCAGCGCTTCATCGCGTCCGCGACGGTGCGCCCCGTGCCCGACGGTCCGGGCCAGGTAAAGATCGTCGTGGAGACGGTGGACGATCTCGGCGTGATCCTCGGCGGCAGCTTTCGGGGAGCGAGCCTCCAGTCGCTGCTGGTCGGAAATGAGAACATCAACGGACAAGGGCTCACGGTGGAGCTCAGCGGCGAACGCGGATTCCGGTATCGCAGCGGCTTTGGCGGAGACGTGGTGCAGTATGGCGCCTTCGGCAAGCCATTCACGCTGGCGGTCGGCGGCGAAGTGCATCCACAGGGCGACGCGCTGCGATTCGAATTCTCAAAACCGTTTCTCACGGAACTGCAGCCGAACGGTTTCCATATCGGCGCTACGGAGGTGAACTCGTACTACGATTTAACGCGCCCGACAGGGGACGATGTGTTTCTCAACGTCCGCCGCGTCGCCTATGACGTCGGACTCGGCACTCGTGTGGGAAAGCTGAGCCGCGATGGCGCGATTGGCGTGATCGGCGCGCTCATTACGGGTGAGTCCGTGAACGTCGCGACGCACGCGGTATTCATGACGGACTCGGGACTCTTCGCCACGCCTCCGCTGTCGGAGGTCGACAACAAGTATTCGGAGCTGAGCGTGGTGCGCGTCGGCGGGTTCGCGGGACTCCGCGCGCTCAAGTTTCTCCCCGTGCACGGCTTCGATGCGGTCGCCGCGACACAAGACGTCGCAAAGGGTGTGCAGCTCGGCCTCTTTGCGGGTCCTAGTGTTTGGGCCTCGAGAAACCGCAGCGACTACTTCGTGTCCGGAGAGCTGTACGCGGGGTTTGGAACCGCGGCCTCGTTTCTCGAAGTGCGGCTTACGGGAGAGGGCCGCGCTGACCGACAGTCGCAGCGGTGGGACGGCATCGTGGCGTTTGGAAAACTTGCCTGGTACATGAAACCTTCGGATGACGAAACCCGGAGCGCGACGATCGAGTTTTCACGGGTGCAGCATCTCGCGTTCCCCTTGCAGTTGAGCTTTTTTGATCACCTTGGCGGACTGCCCGGCTTTCAGAACTCGAGCGCGGTCGGTGGCCACCGAGGAATCTTGAGACTCGAGGAACGGCGTGTCGTTCCGATCATCACCAAGCGCGCCGATTGGGCGATTGCGGCGTTCGCCGATGCTGGAAAGATCTGGGCGGGTGATGTGCCATTCGGCCGCACGTCGGCGCTGCGGGGGTCGCTCGGTATTTCGTTGCTCACGGCGTATCCCGCGGGCGGAAAACGAATCTACCGCGTCGATTTCGCGGTCCCGGTGAATCCGGACGGCTCGAGATTCGAAATCCGCTTCAGTTCATCGGATGAGACGCGCAGCATTTGGCGGCAGCCGAACGATATCGCGGCTGCGCGCTCAAATGCTGCGCTGGGAAACCTCGGGAGCTGGGCACCGCGTTAGGCGGGCGGTCTCCTTCCGGCAGCAGGCGCTTCAGCTGCTTTCTCGACCGCTTTAGGCGCAGACCAGAAACCGGTCGCGCCTTTTGCTTTGTCGGCGACTTCGTGCGAGAAGAGCGCCGCGTTCATTACGACGCGGAATGTGCCGAACGGCTGGCCGCGCCACTGCGGGCGGAAGCCGATGAGAATCGCATGGCCGCGGCCGTGTTTGACATCAACCGCGGCCGCATAGCCCTGCAAATATTTTTCGCCGAGGAGGTAGCCCGAGACTTTTGGTGAACCTTCTTTCGCGTACTTGGCGAGAACGGTTCCTTCGAATCCTTCGAGCGTCGTGAAGACCGGGGAGCCGTCGGCAAAGACGCGCGCGCGGTCGGGCATGCCGGCCATCACCGGGTGGGAGGGATCGGTGGTGATTTCAAGGATGGAACCGCTCGCGAAATAATCTTTGCGATTCAGTCCGGCGATGACGTTCTTTACCGGCAGGTGGAGCGCTTCGATTGCGAAGTCGGAACTCGAGTTGAGGCAGACGACGGTGCCACCGCCGCGCACGAACGCGTCGAGCGCGCGCACGCCTCCGTTGCCAATGCCACCTTCGTAGCGCGGTGGAACGGTGCCCTTCCCGAAACCGTTGATGATCGAGTTCGGGCGATCCGACGCGATGAGCACCACATCAAAACGCGATGAGAGATCGCCGGCCTGCATGTCGGCATTGCTCACGACGGTGTACTTGAACTGGTATTGATCGAGCAGCCACTCGATCCAGCCTTCGTCCATGCTCGCGGTCCATGGCTTGTAGACGGCGATGCGCGACTTCACCGGGCTCGCCGTGCCGGCCGCGGCAAGTCTGCGCTCTGCGCGAAGCGAAAGTTCGTTCACCCAGCCGTCGGCTTTCGCGGCTGCGATCCCCGACACGAGATATTTTCCGCCGCGGCCGCCGGCGTCGTCGTACTGCACGGAGCCGCCGTCGGCGAGTACGCGATTGATCAGCTTGAATGCGTCGTTCTGCGCGGGATCTACCGCGAGCACGTCTCCTGCTCCGGTGATGCGAGCGGGCGGCGGATTAATTCCTGCGGCAGCGGCGCTCGTGTTGAACGGCGCTTCGGCCGTTTTCATATCGCCTGCTTTCCCCTGCACCGGCTTGAGCGCTGCACGGAATTCTGCCGTGAGCGGAACGCGCGCTTCGATGGTGCGCACATCCATCTGGAAAGGCAGCGTCCAGCCCGCGGCGTCATACGGCTGCTCGGGCGGACCGTCGGGATACTCGCGCAAATCGGGATAGTCCTGCGGTTCGAAAAGATTGCGGACGAGTTCGGCATATTCCTGGTCCATCGGAATCGCCCACGTGCCAGCAGGATATCTGACGCCATCGTGCACGGCGTCTTTATCGAGCTGGCTCACGCGAATCCCGTTGAACGCAAGACGGCGCAACATTTCCGCGGCCGCGCCCGGATCGCGCTGCTGCTGCGGAATGAAATACGCGTACGGCGGATCTTTGCGGTACTTCGCAATCGTGTTGCGGCCCGCCTGATAGCGGTTCCACAAAAGTTCTTCGCGATACTTGGTGGCGTAGTCGAGCACGGCCATCGACGCCGTGCGCATGTAATCGACGGCATCTTTCAAACGCCACCAGCCGCCGGCCCACGGGCTCGGGTAGAGGGACTGCGGGCGCAGATCACGGTACTCCGCGGGAAAATCGCGCAGCGTGTAGAAGTGCGGCGTGGCGTAGTTGTACAGCGCAGTTTCGGTCCAAAACGATGCGATGTTCTGCAGCATGGGCATGTAGTCGATATAGCCGGGATACCATGCGTCGAATCCAGTGCCCATGTGCGTGGCGCCGGGCTGGCCATTGGTTTCGAGTTCCTGCGCGATCGTCATGCCGATCGTGTTCACCTCACGCGACATCAATGGATTTACCCGGTTCGCTATCGGTTCGGCGAACGGCGGCAGCCAGATGCGCGTGGGGAATGGCGCCGTTTGATGTTGCACGTAGATGATGTTCGGCTCCCACTGCCGCCAGGTGCGCGCGACGACACGCGACTCGACCACGTTCAGCATGTAGGAGTCGCGGTTGTTGTCGTGGCCCAGATATTTCTGATAGAGCTCGTGCAGTGGAGAAATTTCGTACGGCGTGCCGACGTTTTCGCGGTACCAGTTCACGACGATGTTCTGCCCGTCCGGATTGATCGACGGCCAGAGAAAGAGCACCGTGTTATCGAGAATCGCCTTGACTTTCGGATCGTCGACGTTCGCGAGAATGTCGTAGGCAAGCTGGATCGTGTGCTGCGATCCCGCGATCTCCGAGGCGTGCAGTCCGCCGCTGATGTCCACAAACGCGCGGCCTTCGCGAGCGAGCGCGTGCGCCTGGGCATCGGTGAGTCCGTCCGGGTGCGCGAGCCTCTGCGCGATGTCGCGATAGTGATCGAGTTTCGCGAGATTCTCGGGCGAAGAAATCACGGCGAGCGTCCACGCGTGGCCCGTGGACGTCTTGCCGACGTCGATGAGCTTCATGCGATTCGTCGCGGCCGCCAGCTTCTCGAAGTAGCGGATCGACTCGTCGTACGTCGCGAGTTTGTAGTCGGCTCCCACGGTGAATCCGAGCACGGATTCCGGGGTCGGAATCGCGGTCTGCTGCGCGTCGAGTTGCGGCGCGACCGCGATCATGAGCGAAAGCGTGGCCATGCACGCGACGAACGCGCGCGCGCTGATACTGCGCTGCATCGAAAGTTCTCCGAGCGGTGGGGACTGCCTGAAAAAAATGCTACTTCACGGGAGTGAAGTCTAAGGCTTTCTCGGCTCGGCGGTACGCGGCGGTGGTGGCGGAGCCGTGCTGCCCGAAGACGCGGCGCTGGTGCCGGCGCCAGCGCCCGAGCTCGCCGGTGCCGTGCTGTTCGACGGTTGGGCCGAGCTGCCGCCCGAGGTGTTCGTGCCCTGCGTGTAGCCGCGGCCATTGATCACTTTGCCGTGCGGCGCCGCAACCGTGCCCGTGCCGCCGCCCTGCGGGATCACGATCGGAATGCCGCCGTAGGCTCCGCCGTATCCGCTGCCGCCGAGATAGCCCGGATATCCATACCCGCCGAATCCGTTGTAGCCGAATCGGGAGCAGCCGTAGTACGAGTACATCGAACTCCAGCCGATGTCGTACGGGCCGTAGCCGTAGCCGCCGCAGGAGCCGAGCATCGAAACATCCGCCGCGTAGATCGGATAGCCGAAGCGATCGAAGCCGATGATCGGATTCATCGAGGCCATTCTCGCGACGTCGCGGTACTGCGACACGGCGCTGTCGGATCCTTGGCGCGCGATGCCGTAGGTCGCAGGATTAACCGCGAGGACGTTCGGGTACGAAAGGCCGAGCATCACATCGATCACGCTCGGCGGGACGCCGTTGTCGGCTAGCTGGACGAGCTGCCTGGCGTTGATGGGCTTGGGCGCTTCGACATTGAGCTTGTCGGCTTCGATGAGCCAGGTGGAGACCACGCTCGCGTCGACTTCGCGCGACGCTTCCTCGACGTCCACCAGCGACGGCTGCTGTGAGACGGCAAGCAGCGCGGCCATTTTCGAAAGACTGCGCTCCTGAAGTCTGCCACGGATTTCTGCGGGGAGATCACCCGGCGTATCGTCTTCGCGATAACGAACCGCGCGCACTCCGCTGTTTTTGTCGACGCGCATGCCCTGCACATTGATCCACTGCCCCGAGCCCGCCATCGCGTAGACCGCGCTCATGTGCGTCGCGGGCGCGCCGGTGCAGTTGTATTCGGACTTGATGTACACGCGGCGCGCGGAGGCCGACCACTTCGCGCTCTGCCATCCAGTGCAGCCTTCCTTGGCCAGGTTGTGCGGCTGAGCGTCGGTGTCGACGTGATTGCGATCGACGATTTTGCCGTCGGCGACCGTGAGGAGATCGACAGACGTTGCCGAACCTCCCGGAATCACGCAGACAACGTTGTGCTGCGACTTGCCGATTACGCGAATGAGCGTGTTCGACGGGGTCCAGCAGCCGAGCCAGGCTTGCCAGCGCGCGTCAGTTTTTTCCGCGTTGTTCTGCGCGAGAGCAGGAGACGCGACTGCGAGCAGCAGCGCTGCGATGGCGACGATCTTTGAGTTTTTCATATTAGCGGTCCTGTCAGAATCTGACGAAGAAGCCGAAACTGCTCGTCACGCCGGAGAGATCGATCCGATGGAAGCCTGAGAAATCACTGCTCGGCGCAGCGCTGGCTTGAAGGTAGCGCGCTTCAGCGCGAAGTGCCCAGGTGGAGCCGAGCGAGTACTCGACGCCGGCGAGAGCCTGCACCATTGGCACCCATCCGCCGGACTGGAAACCGTCGGCGAAGACCGCCTTGGTGGTGGCGTCGATGAAGTCGCCTTTTTGCTCGAAGTTGTAGTGCATCATACCGACACCAGCGCCGACGTATGGTGTGACGGCGGCGGGGACCCAGGCATAGCGGCTGATCTGGCGGCCGCGATCCATGAGGTAGAAGCGCGCGTTGACCGTGATCGGCGTGCGTTCGAAGCTGGTTTTCTGCTGAATGGGAAGCTGATTGTTGTCGACGAAATACCGGAACTCGGATTCCTTGCTCATGCCCGAGAAAGAGACATCGAGATTGAGGTCGACGCGCGGTGTGACGGAGAAGGAGAGGTCTGCGCCGAAATCGACGGAGCTGAAGTCGCCTTTATTTATCGTAAGCTCTCCGGTGGTGAACTTGAAGAGGTCGCTGTTCGCGCTGGGCATGGCAAAACCGCCGCGGAGCGACCAGCTGCCGGTCGGTTTGCGAAAAAGGAAGCCGTCTCCGGAATCCTGCGCGCCCATCTTCGGGGCCAACGTGAGGGCCGACGCGAAGGCCGCTGATACGATCACGGCACGCATTGGGGTTTTCACGGATCCTCCAGGCAATGGTATGCTTGTTACTACACTAATGAATGACGGAGCGTTCCCGGAGGAAGACGACCTTGCCGTTGAATAGTGTCAGCTGGCACTGCATGTCCTTGAGCTGCGCGGTGTTGACGGTGTAGGGGTCGCGGTCCCAGACAGCGAGATCGGCGTATTTCCCGGGCTCCAGGCTGCCGATCTTCTTCTCGAGAAAAAGCTGGTGGGCGGCCCAAATTGTGACCGCTTTCAGGGCGGCGTGCACATCCACGGCCTCTTTGCGGCCGAACGGGTCCTTGCCGTACACGCCGAGCAGTGGTTCGCGCGCGACGGCAGCCCAGATCGCGTACCGCGCGGCGAAGGGCGTGACGTTGTAGTCGGAGCCGTTGGCCCAGATCACACCTTTCGATTGATATGTGTGCAGCGGGTTGAGCCGCAGCGATCGCGCGGGCCCGAAGTTTCCGGCGTACGTGTCGCCGATCCACCAATGAAACGTGGCCGACGGTTCGGGATAGCCTGCGTCGAAATTTTTCTGCAGGCTCGCCATCGCATCGATCGCATGATCGGTGGGAATGTTCGAGTGGATGATTGCGTGGCGCAGTCCTTTGATCGGATTCTTTTTCATTGCTTCGGTGTAACTGTCGACGACCCAATCGATGGCGCGATCGCCGATAGAGTGCACGGCGACGTGCATTCCGGCGTTGTGATAGAGGTTGATGAGCGCGCGAATCGTATCGGGGCTGGTGGTTGGATATCCTTTGTTTCCCGTGTCGATGCCGGTGGAGTTCTTGTTCCACTCGTCGTACATCCACGCGGTGCGCGCGCCGCCACTGCCATCCATGAAAATTTTGACGCCGCCCGAAATGAGGTGATCGTCGCCGGTGGTTTCGTACGGGCGCGATGCGGCGGCGTGCTCGGCGATGAGACGGCGCGCTCCGGCCACGTTGAGTTCGCTGCGCCAGAGCGCGAACACGCGCACGGGGAGCGCGCCCTCATTCATCACCTTGCGATACGAATTCCATTCTGCGATTTCGATTCCAGGATCCTTGAGTGCGGTCATGCCTTCGGCGTTGAACTGCTTGGCGAGCTCGCGCATGCCCTGTTCGATTTGCAACGCGCTGCGCGGAGGCACGAGACGGCTCACGAGTTGCCAGGCACTTTCCTTCAGCACGCCGGTTGGTGACCCGTCCGGATTGCGATCGATGGTACCGGACGGTGGGTTCGGCGTGTCTTTCGTGATGCCGGCGAGTTTGAGCGCTGCGCTGTTCACCGCTGCGTAGTGGCCGGTGGTGTGCATCAGAAAAACGGGGTTGTTTGGCGCGGCGGCATCGAGATCGCGCGCGGTGATCAGGCGCCGCTCGGTGAGTTTTCCTTCATCCCATCCGCGTCCTTCAATGAAGGCGCCCGCGGGAAGCTGCGCGGCCTTCGCACGAATTTTGGCGGCGACATCGGCGACGCTTTTGACGTTCGGGTAACTGAGGTCGATCACATAGAGCAGCTCTGCGCCGCTGTCGGCGAAGTGCGCGTGCGCGTCGATCAGACCGGGCGTGACCGTGAGGCCGTGCAAGTCGATGCGTCGCGTGGCCGGGCCGGCGAGTCGTGCGATCTCCGCGTTCGTGCCGACAGCGAGGATTTTGTCGCCTGCTATGGCGACAGCTTGAGCGATGCGATCGCTCGCATCGACGGTGATGATTTTGCCGTTTGTGAGGACGATGTCAGCGCGCGCTGGCTGCTGCGCAGGCGATGGCACCGAGGCGAGCGCGACGAGCGCGAGGCCTGTTGCGGCGAAGAATGCGTTGATTCGGCTGGCCCTCATCGACTACCTCTTTTTTCACTCTTCTGGGTGATGTTCGCGCCCTGCGCGCACCGGCATACTGGGTGCAGAGGGTCCGCCGGCCGCGCATGAATCTGCATCAACGACAATCGAGGCGCACATGCTTCTCATCATCATCATCGTATTGTTGCTGTGGACCCCGGGATACTACGGGTATGGTCATCGCCGCATGAATCTGGGTTACGGCGGGCATTTCATCACAACGATCCTCGTGATCGTGCTGATTCTGGCATTGCTGGGCCGAATCTAGGCTGAGCGCGCTCGCAGGCGGCACCGGTCTGCGCCATGTTTGGGTGAGAAATTCGACTCCCCTTCAGCCGGTTGCAGACGATGATACCCTTTCGCTCGCTCTCTCGAGCCGTTCTTTTCGCGACGTTTGTTGTTGCCGCCGCAACTGCCGCCGCGCAGGGCACCAGGCGCATGACGTTCGACGACGTCATCGCCCTCAAGGCGGTGACCGACGCGCAGCTTTCTCCCGATGGAAAATGGGTGGCGTACGTCGTCTCGCACGCGGATCTCGTGACCGATGCGGCCGATCCCGACATCTACCTCGTCTCGGCGAGCGGCGGAACGCCGATGCGTCTCACGACGAGCAAGAAAGCCGACACTTCGCCGCGCTGGTCGCCCGACGGCAAGTGGATCGCGTTCATTTCTGCGCGCGACGAGAAGTCGCAGATCTTTCTCATTTCGCCGAGCGGCGGCGAGGCGGAAGCGCTGACATCGTCGAAGAGCGGGGTTGGATCGTTCCAGTGGTCGCCCGACGGGAGGAAAATCGCGTTCGTGCAGCAGCGCGATCTCACGGCCGATGAAGAGAAGAAGATCAAGGACAAGGATGATGCGGTGGTGGTCGATCAGCAATTTCGATTCACCCAAATCTCGACGATTGATTTAGCGACGAAGAAAGTGGCGGTGGTCGCGAGCGGCGCGTTTCAGGCGAGCGATCCGCAGTGGTCGCCGGACGGCGCACGCCTCGCGTACGTCGCGAACCCGACCCCCAAGGCGGACGACGGCCGGCTGAGCGACATCTTTGTGGTTTCGAGCGAAGGCGGATCGACGCGCAAACTTTTTGAGAATCCGGGGCCTGACAACGCGCCGCGCTGGTCGCCCGACGGAAAGTCAATCGCGTTTCTCACGCGCCCGGGAAGCCCGACTGCGGTTGGACAGCAGCAGCTCGCAATCATTCCCGCAGACGGCGGCACACCGCGAACGGTGACAGCGAGTTTCCTATATCAGCCGGGTCCGGCCACGTGGTCGCCCGACGGTTCAACGCTGTACTTCCCTGCTTCCGTGCGCACGACGACGCAGCTTTTTTCCGTCGCGAGCGCTGGCGGCACTCCAACTCAACTCACCAATCGCGCGGGCGTCATGGGCGGCGCGACCTTCTCACGCGATGCATCGCACGTCGCGTTCACGTTCGAGGATGTTCAGCATCCGGCAGACGTGTACGTCGCGCAGGTGGCGAATGCTGCGGCGCCGGTGAAGCTCACCGATCACAATCCGCAGGTGCGTGAGTTTGCTCTCGGCAAAAGCGAAGTGGTTCGGTGGAAGAGCAAAGACGGAATGGAGATCGAAGGGATTCTCATTTATCCGGTTGACTACACGCCGGGAAGGAAAGTGCCGCTCGTCGCAAACATTCACGGAGGTCCGGCCGGCTCGTGGGAAGAACGTTTCCCGGGCAACTGGGGCTCGCCGTCGCACGTGTGGGCGGGACGTGGCTGGGCGGTGTTCACGCCGAACCCGCGCGGATCCACGGGATATGGCGAAAAGTTTTTGCGCGCGAACATCAAGGATTGGGGCGGCGGCGACTTTCGCGATATCCAGACCGGCATCGACATGCTCGTCGCGAAAGGAATCGCAGATTCCACCAAGCTCGCGCAGAGCGGCTGGAGCTACGGCGGCTACATGACGGCGTGGACCCTCACGCAAACGAATCGCTTCAAGGCGGTCATGGTCGGCGCCGGACTGACGAACATGGCGTCGATGTACGGCACGAACGACATCCCGCGCACGATCGACGGCTATTTCGAAGCGGAGCCGTGGAACGACCCCGCGCAATACTCGGCGCACTCGGCGATGACGTACATCAAGCAGGCGAAGACGCCGACGTTGATCGAGCACGGACAGGCCGATCAGCGCGTGCCGATCGGGCAGTCGCAGGAGCTGTACCTCGGCCTCAAGAAAAACAACGTGCCGGTGGAACTCGTGTTTTTCCCGCGTGAGCCGCACGGGTTGCAGGAGCCGCGGCATCAGCTCGACAAGATGACGCGCGAGTACGAATGGTTCGCGAAGTACGTGCTCGGCGAGCCGACGAAGACCGTGCCGTGATGATGAAGCGGCGGCTTGTTGCATTTTTCGCTGCGTGCTGCGTCGCAGCGCCGGGCATCGCGCGTGGACAGAGTCGTCCGATGGCGTCGCGTGACGGATTTTTTGTGACATCTGACTCCGCGCGAATTCATTTTCGCGTCGACGGGAGCGGACCCGACACGCTGATCGCGATCCACGGCGGCCCGGGCGGCGACATGGCGCAGTTCGAGGGAGACTTCGCGCCGCTCGCCGCGCATCACGTTGTGATTTTCTACGATCAGCGCGGTGGCGGCGGATCGGAGCTGCCGAAAGACACGATGCGTCTGGTGTACACGCGGCAGATCGCGGATCTCGACGAACTGCGGCTGCACTTCAAGCTCAGATCGGTGACGCTCGTCGCGCATTCATACGGCCCGTTGCTGACCGCATCGTACGCGCTCGCGCACCCCGACGCGGTGAAGAAGATGGTGTTCTTCGGGCCCGTGCCACCGTACGGAAAAGATTTCTGGAAACGCTTCGGCGAGAATTTCAACGCACGGCTCGACAGTACGCAGCGACGCCAGCTCGCAGAGCGCGGCAGGCGAATGCGCGACCCGCAGCTCGATGCGCGGCAGACCTGTCGCGACTACTGGGCCATCGCAATCCGGCCGCGACTCGCCGAGCCTGATCGCACGTTGCCGCTGCTGAAGTCGGATCTGTGCGCATCGGAGCCGGTGGCGATGCGCTATTCGGGGGCCACGTCGAATCGTGTGATCATGGGATCGTACGGCGACTGGGATCTGCGCGAGCGCCTGAAGACTCTACAGACGCCGACACTCGTATTTCACGGCGAGCAGGAAGCGATCCCGATGGACATGGTCGAGCAGTGGGTGACGTCGCTGCCGCACGCGCGGCTGGTGAAGGTTCCACGCGCGGCGCATTTCGCGTACGCTGAGCGGCCGGAAATCGTGTGGCCTGAAGTCGAGAAGTTTTTCGCGTCGAAGCCGTAGCAGGGCGCTATGTCAAGTCTTGCCCGACTGACGGAGGCGCTCACCGACCGGTACCGCGTCGAGCGTGAAATCGGTCGCGGCGGCATGGCGACGGTGTACCTCGCGCACGATGTGCGGCATGATCGCGATGTGGCGATCAAGGTGCTGCATCCGGATCTCGGCGCCGCGCTCGGCGGCGAAAGATTTCTCGCAGAAATAAAAACGACGGCAAAACTGCAGCATCCGCACATTTTACCCCTGCTCGATTCGGGCGCTGCGGATGGATTGTTGTTTTACGTGATGCCGCTCGTTACCGGTGAGTCGCTGCGGGCGCGATTGACGCGGGAGCGGCAGCTCGCGATTCCAGAAGCAGTACGCATCGCGCGCGAGGTTGCGAGCGCGCTCGATTACGCGCACCGCCACGGCGTAATCCACCGCGATATCAAACCAGAAAATATTCTGCTGCACGACGGGCAGGCGCTCGTCGCGGATTTCGGGATCTCACTCGCGGTCCAGAGCGCCGGCGGCGAGCGGATGACGCAGACCGGCCTTTCGCTCGGCACGCCGCAGTACATGTCGCCGGAGCAGGCGATGGGCGAAAAGAATATTGACGCGCGAGCGGATGTGTACGCGCTCGGCGCGGTGACGTACGAGATGCTCGCGGGCGAGGCGCCGTTCACGGGCGCGAGTGTGCAGGCGATCGTCGCGAAAGTTTTAGTGGAGCGGCCGACGCCGCTGCGGACGTCACGCGACACGATTTCGCCGGCTATTGAACACGCGGTGCTCATGGCGCTCGCAAAACTTCCGGCCGATCGATTTGCGACTGCGGCCGAGTTTGGCAGCGCGCTTATCAGTACGAATGAGCCGCAGCAGACAATGCGGAGTGACTCGCCTGCATCGAGATCGCGCGTTGCCGGCATGCGAGCGACAACGTTTGTACTTGCAGCGCTCGCAGGAGTTGCGATGATCGCGGCCGCGTGGGGCTGGCTCCGTCCGCAACAAGCTGCTGACGATTCAGTCGTGCGGGCGACCGTCGACCTTCCCGCCGGCGAGCGCCTGTTCGACGGCGCACAGGGAACGCTCGCGATCTCCCCGCACGGTGATCGCATAGCCTACACCACACAGGGGCCAACAGGACTTCGCACATACACTCGGCGAACAAGCGAGCTCACCGGTCATTTGATCGGAAGGGGCATGTCGAATTTCGCATTCTCGCCGGACGGCCGGTGGCTCGCGTTCACACCGGTGCAGACGAACGAGATCAAGAAGATTCCTGTAGACGGTGGTGCCGTGGTGTCGCTCGGGACCTCATCGAACAACACGGTGCGCGGGCTCACCTGGATCGCGAACGACACGATCGTCATCGGCACGTCGAACGGATTGTGGGCGGTCTCGAGTTCAGGCGGCGCGGTGAAGCCCTTGTTCGTGAGCGACTCCGCGGGATTCTCGGCGGTGATCTCCTCACCGTCGGCTCTCTCCGACGGAAAGACGGTGCTCTTCGTGATGGGACCCACTGGCGACGCACTGCGCCTCTCGCTCTGGTCGTTCGCCACGCGGAAGCGCGTTTCCGTGAACGTGACGGCTAGCGCGACGCTCGGATATCGCGACGGAAATCTTCTCTACGTTACGACCTCGGGCGCTCTGATGGCGCTGCCGTTCGATCTCGACCGCGGCCGGGCAACCGGAGATCCGGTTCAGATTCAGGACAGTGTGCGTGTAAACAGCGCGACAACAAGCGCGCTCGCAGCGCTGTCACTTTCTGGAACGTTCATTCATGTGAACGGCCAGTCGAACTCCACGCTGATACTCGCCAGCGCGGGTCACGAAACACCCGTGATCGGCCGCGCGCAGGGATATGACACGCCGCGATTCTCACCCGATGGCCGTAAGATCGCCGTGACGATTACCGGACCCGTGATGAACGACATTTACGTCTTCGACCTTGGCGCCCACACCGAGACGCGGCTGACTACCGAGGGGATGAACGGCGTGCCCGAGTGGACGCCGGACGGAAAGCGAATCGTTTTTCGCTCTGATCGAGGCGGAAAGCGAGCTTTCTTCTGGCAGCCGGCCGACGGCACGTCGAAGTCGGAGCTACTGTATCAGCCCGATGTGCCAGTGAACGAAGCGTTTCTCTCGCCCGATACCGCGTGGCTCGTGATTCGAACCGCGCCAGGTGGTAAGAATTCGGCGGATATTTTGCGCGTGAAACTCACGGGAAGTGATCGAACGCCGATTCCGAACGTGATCGGTCCGGCGCTCGAGCAGATGCCGCGTCTTTCGCCTGACGGAAAGTGGCTTGCATATCAATCGAATGAAACTGGAATGTTCGAAGTGTACGTCCAGCCGTTTCCAGCGGGAGGCCCTTCCGTGAAAGCGAGTGACGGAGGAGGAAACGAGCCGATGTGGGGTCGTTCGGGGCGCACGCTCTACTATCGAACATCGGACGGCGTCTTCTCGGTCACGGTCACGACCGGCGCTGCGTTTTCAATCGGAGAGCGAAAGCTCGTTCTTCCGGGTGCGTATTTGACGGATCCCTCGCATCAGAACTACGACGTTTCGCTCGATGGAAGTCAGTTTCTGGTACTGAAGCAGGCGGATGCCGATGCGAAGCCGTTGTTGGTGCACAACTGGGGGCGCGAGTTGCGCGAAAAACTCACGGTAGGAAAAAAATAATGCGCATCACGGTATCTCACGCGACTGTGCCGGTTCTCCTCGCAGCCGCCGTCACCTCGTGTTCGCAAACACCAGCGCCTTCACTCAGCGCGGCGCGAACGTCGGCCGCGTGGACCGCGACCTGGGCGCCAAGTCAAAGCGCCGGTCCCGCGAGACCAGCCGCGGGAACGGCGGACCCAGTTCCGACCTACGCGAACGCAACGATTCGCGAGATCGTGCACACAACAGTTGGCGGCGATCACCTTCGCATTCGGATTTCCAACGAGTACGGCGACCGGCCAATCGTGATCGGCGGCGCGCACGTCGCGCTACGCACGAGCGGCTCGACGATCGACGCTGCGTCTGATCGCGCGCTCACTTTTCAAGGCAGCGCGCGCGTGATCGTTCGCACCGGCGCAGTCGTCGTGAGTGATCCGCTCACATTCACCGTGCCGACACTCGGAGAGATCGCCGTTAGCCTCTTTCTCCCCGACTCGGCGCGCACGACGACGCGACACGCGCTCGGCGTGCAGCCGACCTACGTGTCGAAGGCCGGCGACATGACCGCAGCGAGCAGTTTCCACGCCGACACGACTTTCAACTCCTGGCTCTTCTTGTCGGCAGTTGAAGTCACGAACCCGAGCGTGACCGGTACCATCGTGGCGATCGGCAACTCGATCACCGATGGTTTGCGCGCGACGCCAGACTCCAACAAGCGGTGGCCGGACGTGCTCGCGCGCCGGCTGCTCACCTCGAACGAACCGGTGAAGGCGGTGGTGAACGCGGGTATTTCCGGAAATCGCGTGCTGACATTGGGCGCGGGGCCGAGCCTCGTGTCGCGCTTTGACCGCGACGTGCTGCTGCAGCCCGGCGTGACACATGTGATCGTGATGGAAGGAATCAACGACATCAGCCTGAGCGCGCGCGATTCGACGACCGCCGATGCCATCATCTACGGATTGCACCAAGTCGCCGATCGCGCGCACGAGCACGGCTTGGTCGTGTACGGTGCAACACTCACGCCGTTTGATCGCACGCCCCCCGCGCCAGCGCTGGAAGCGAAGCGCCAGGCGGTGAATCGCTGGATTCGGACGAGCGGCGTGTATGACGCGGTGATCGACTTCGATTCCGTCACGCGAGATCCCGGTCAGCCGGGTCGAATGCTTCCGGCGTATGACTCGGGCGATCACCTGCATCCGAGCGAGGCCGGATACAAAGCGATGGGAGAGTCGATTGATCTCGCCCTTTTTCGCCGATCACCTTCTCCTCGATAACGATGAAACGCTCTCGTCTTTTCGTTGCCTTGCTCCCGGCGGCTCTCGCCGCGCAATCGCCCAACTTGAGCAGCGTTGCGCCGCCTCCGCGGTTTCTCGATGCTGACCGCACGACAAAACTCACCTCAGCGTATCCGGAAGTCGATCGCGCGATGAATGCGTTCGCCGAGCGCGCGAAGGTGCCCGGGATTGCGTGGGGAATCATTGTCGATGGAAAACTCACGCACGTTGGCGTCGCGGGGCTTCGCGAAGTGCCTTCGAAAGCGCGTGTCGACACGTCGACGGTGTTTCGCATTGCGTCGATGACGAAGAGTTTCACCGTCGTCTCAATTCTGCAGCTGCGCGACGCGGGAAAAATTTCACTGGACGCGCCGGCTGAACGCTACGTTCCCGAGATGGCGAAGCTGCACTACGCCACCAGCGACGCGCCGCGCATCACCGTTCGCGATCTCCTGTCGCACTCCGCAGGATTCCCGGAAGACAATCCGTGGGGCGACCAGCAGCTCGCGCGCACGGACGCGGAACTCTCGCAAATGATTTCGCGCGGTATTCCGTTCTCGACATCGCCGAGCACGGGGTACGAATATTCTAACTTCGGATTCGCGATCCTCGGCCGCATAGTGGTAAACGTGTCTGGTATGCCGTACGCGCGTTACGTGCGTGAGAAAGTTCTGCTCCCACTCGGCATGACATCCAGCACGCTCGAATTCAGCGGCGTTATCGCAAGCCGTCTCGCGCACGGTTATCGTCTGCAGGACGGACAGTGGCTCGAGGAGCCGCAGCTTCCCGACGGAGCATTCGGGTCGATGGGCGGGATGCTCACGTCGATCGCTGATCTGAGCAAGTGGGTCGGCTTCATGCTCGACGCGTGGCCGCCGCGCGACGGCGCTGAAACGGGACCGCTCAAACGATCGTCGCGGCGCGAGATGCAGCAGGTGATCCGATTTAGCGGCGCAACGGCAGTGCGCGACGCAAACGGCACGCCGGTGTTGAGCGCAGGCGGATACGGCTACGGGCTCGGTGCGCGAACAGATTGCCGCTTTCGTATTTCGATTTCGCATAGCGGCGGATTGCCCGGTTTCGGATCGCAAATGCGCTGGCTTCCCGATCAGGGCGTCGGCATCGTCGCGCTCGGCAATCTCACATACACATCGTGGGGCGCGCCCATTGAAGAGGCGCTCGCGACGCTCGCGCGGAGCGGCGGGCTCGCACCGCGCGTCCCGCAACCCGCACCGGTGCTGACCACGCGACGCGATCAGGTGTCGCGGCTCGTGCTCGCATGGAGTGATCCGCTCGCCGACAGTCTTGCCGCCATGAATCTCTTTCTCGATTCGTCAAAGCCGCGGCGGAAAGCCGCGTTCGAAAAGGCCGTGGCCGACGCCGGCGGCTCGTGTCACAACGAAGGCGAGCTGCTGCCGATTAACGCACTGCGAGGAAGCTGGCGCATGCGCTGCGCCAAGAGCGATCTGCGTATCATGATCACGCTCGCCCCGACAGAACCCGCGGGTGTGCAGTTCCTCGACGTATCGGCGATGAAGCGCGACGATTCGCTCGAAGGTGCACCAGCGTGCCGGTAGGCGCTGACGTAGTTTTCGGAGCGCCTTTTCGCATCAGATTAATTTCAAACCGGAAAACCGATGGCAACGAAACTCAAACGAGGCCGCGACGCAGTCGATGGCCTCGCCGCAGTGAAAGGAACGGAAGTCACGCGCGAAACCGCTGAAGGTCTTCTCGTCACGCTCGGCGTCGACGGACTGTACATAAAAGAAAAAGGCCGACGTTTGGTCGTCGGCCCCTTTGATTATGCCGTGTTGTATCGCGACGGCGTGCAGCGAGCGAGCGGCTTCAATCCGGTGAAGCCGCGCGAGCCGGGACGCGGCAAGGTGCAGCACGTCTCACGCGGACTGCTCGGTGTGAGCCGCGGGAAGTAAAGACTCTTAGGGAACGCGCGGCAGTGCGGAGTCGCGGCCTCCCTGGTGCAGCGTGAGCAGCTGCGGTGTGCCCTGAGTATCGAGCTTCGAGAACTCGACCTGCGCGTCGACGACTTTCAGAAAGAAGCTCGTCTGTGATTCCGGGAAAATTGGAAATGCCGGCTGAGTGGCCAGCTTCGCAGAGAGCTGGTTGCCATCGATCGTGACCACCATGTCGACGCCAGGCGACATCCGGTACGTGCCGACATAGCGGCTCAGAACTTTTGAATCAACGACGATCTGCTTGTGCTCACCCGCAAGCGTGACCTTCTCGCCGCGCGCCAGCGCCGCGAGCTGCCCCGCAATCATATCCGGCGCCGTACCATTCACGTTGCTCAACACCACCACGGTCAACTTTTCATCCGGGTAGTACGCGAGGTGGGTGTTGAAACCCTGGATGCCGCCGCTGTGTGCGATGACCTTGTGGCCACGAACGGAATCAACATTCACGCCGAACGCGTAGTGGTTCTTGAACGGCGTCGTCATTTTTGTGAGTGAGGCGGCCTGCAGAATTTTTCCGCCGAATAATCCCTGCTCCCACTTGAGCAAGTCTTCTGTTGTGGAGTAGAGCGCTCCGGCACCCGACGGAACGCTCATATGCACGAAGCCCGCGTTCTCGAATTTGCTTCCGGCGAAGACGTATCCTGCGGCGCGGCGTGGTGTCACCACCGCAACGGAATCGTAGCCGGAGTCTTCCATGCCAAGCGGCGTGAAAATATTTTCGCGAACGAACACTTCGTATTTTGTGCCGCTGATTTTTTCGATCAGATACGAGAGAAGCACGAAGCCCGAGTTGCTGTAGTTCCAGCCGTTGCCCGGTTCGAATTCGAGCGGCTTGTCGCGGAATCGCGCTACTAATTCCGCCGGTGTCGTCGCAAACGATTCGAGTTTCGGGTAGTCTGGAAAGGCCGTGAAGTTCGGAATGCCCGACGTGTGTGTGAGCAGATTGAAGATCGTGATCTTATCCCACGCGGCGGGCGCGTCCGGCATGTACTTCTTCACCGAATCGTTGACGCTCAGCTTGCCACGTTCTTCGAGCAGCATGATCGACGCGGCGGTAAACTGCTTGGTGACTGAGCCGAGCCGGAATTTCGTGTTGGGCGCGTTCGGGATTTCCCATTCGAGATTTGCCGAACCGTAGCCTTTGCTGAACAGAATCGTCGAGCCGCGCGCGACGAGCGCCGTTCCCATGAAGGTGTGGTTCGCCACATACGATTGAATGATCTGGTCCATGCGCGCGACGTCTTGTCCGAGGCACACGGCCATCGGAATCGCGAGCAATGCGAGTCGCGGCAGCAGGGCCGTAGCGTGACGAGCGAAGCGTCGGCGGCTTGCGTCTGATGCTGTCTGGCTGGCCAAGAGTGAGGCACCGTTCCACATTCTGTATCTCCTTAGCTCCAAGAGTATGCTGACCCAATTCAGACGCTCCCTATTCTACGCACGATTCATCGCCGTCGCTCTTCCGGCGGTCATGACGTCGCAGCAGCCAGCATCCGCCAGCGCGTCGACGTCACGAGGGTTCCCCTCGGATTCAGCGGTGCTCGCAATCATCAAGCAGCGCGTCGAGGAAAAACGGAGTGCGGGGATCGTGGTCGGCATTTTGGAGGCCGACGGCCGCACGCGGATCATCGCGTTCGGAGATCCCGGGCCAGGACAGCCGCCGCTCGACGGGAACAGTGTATTCGAGATCGGCTCGATTTCGAAAGTGTTCACGTCGACGGTGCTTGCGGAGCTCGTGCAAGAAGGGAAAGTGAAGCTCGACGACCCGGCGCAGAAATATCTGCCGCCTACCGTTCACCTGCCTATGCGCAACGAGAAACAGATCACCCTGGGAAGCCTTTCGGAACAGAACTCCGGTCTCCCGCGCATGCCCGGCAACTTCCATCCAAAGGATCCGTCGAACCCGTACGCGGATTACACCGTTCAGCAGATGTACGATTTTGTATCCAGCTTCCAGCTGACGCGCGATCCTGGGCAGCAGTTCGAGTACTCGAACCTCGGCGTCGGACTGCTGGGTCACGTGCTGTCGCTTTCTGCGAAACAGTCATACGAAGAGATGGAGCGAAAGCGCGTATGGCAGCCGCTCGGCATGACGCGCACGGCCATCACGTTGACGCCATGGATGAAGGAGCACCTCGCGCTCGGACACGATGAAAGTGGCGCAGTCGTTTCAAACTGGGATCTTCCTACGTTTGCCGGCGCCGGCGCGATCCGCTCGACGACCGTCGATATGCTGAAGTTCGCCGCGGCGAACTTGCATCCGGAACGCGGCAAGCTTCAGGAGGCGATGGCGTTCGCACATCAGGAACGTGCGTCAGCGGGCGGCCCCAACGTGCGGATCGGTCTGAACTGGATAGTCCAGCACGCCGGCACGGACACGATCGTGTGGCACAACGGCGGCACGGGAGGCTACCGGACCTTCATCGGTTTGGAGCCTTCGCGAAAGATGGCCGTCGTGATCATGACGAATACGACCGGTGCAGGCGCGGACGATATCGGGATGCACCTGCTCAATCCCGCGCTACCGCTCGCGCCGAAACCCGTAGCGCAGAAGCCGCGCACGGCGATCGAACTCGCCCCCGACGTGATGTTGCGTTACGTGGGCGTGTTCCAGCTCGCGCCCACGTTCGAGCTCGAGGTCACTCTGAAGGACGGGGCCCTTTATCTCCACCCGACTGGGCAGAGTACGCTACGTCTGTGGCCGGAGACAGAAGTGGATTTCTTCCTGAAAGAGGTCGATGCGCAGATCACCTTCGTGCGGGATGCACAGGGTGTTGTCTCGCATCTGGTCTTGCATCAAAACGGGCAGAACCAGACGGCGAAGAAGAAGTAGGTCAACTGATGAGTGGAGCATCCTGAAGTCGCGAGGCGCGTCGTAGACTTCTTTCGCGCGCACGAGATGTCCGATCGCGCGCGGATCGCGCTGGAGATCGCCGATCGCACGATCGGCGCTCGTGGGTTCTTCGAATGGGACTCGGGGCCGGGGCCAGCGCCGAGCTAGCATCCAGCACGGCGTCGCGATGCCGACCTGCCGGTATTCGGTTTGAACTCGTGGGTCACGCGCCACCTTCGAGCGCTGCCGGAGTATCGCGCGTTGCTCGACGCGACGAAGATGGCCGGAGGGGCGCGTATGACGACCAGTCGCCGGCCGCCGCATCGGCCTACGCACTTGACACGTGTAACGTTACGCGTTACATTTTCGCATGATCAAGTCGTTCGCGGACAAGCGAACCGAATCGCTGTACCTCACGGGAACGGCGAAGCGATGTCCTCGGGACGTGGCCAAACGGGCTGCGCGCAAGCTTGAATACGTCGATCTGGCCACCGCGCTTGGCGATCTGAAGGTGCCGCCCGGCAATCGATTGCACGCGCTCAGGGGCGAGCGCAGCGGACAACACGCGATCGCGGTCAACGACCAATGGAGAATCTGCTTCAGGTTCGTCGAAGGCGATGCGTATGACGTCGAGTTTTGTGACTACCATTGACAGCGAGGTGAGCATGAGCATCCCAAACATCCGGCAGATGAAGCGCCGCCCTACGCATCCCGGTGAGATGCTCGACGAGGACTTCATGCCCGACTACGAATTGTCCGTGGCCGGTCTCGCAGAGGCGGTCGGTGTCGCGCGTCAGTCCATCAACGAGTTGCTCCGCGGCCGTCGCGCCGTGAGCCCCGAGATGGCGCTGCGCCTCTCGCGTCTGTTCGGCAACTCGCCCGAGTTTTGGTTGAACGCACAGCGGGCGGTGGATCTCTGGGAGGCGGCACAGCAGATCAAGGGCGACGTCGCACGCATCAAGCCGCTCCGGGTGGCGGAGCCGGCGCGGCGTTACGGTTAGCTCCGTGGAAGTGACCGCTGTCGCCTGAATGTCTTTAGAGGTTGCGGTGCCTTTACGCGCGCGTCAGCGGCTTGAACTTGATGCGGTGCGGCTGGTCGGCGTCAGGCCCCTTCCGCCTTTTCAGATCCTCGATGTACAAGCCGTAGTTCCCCTCGAACCACACCACTTCCGAATCGCCCTCGAACGCGAGGATGTGCGTCGCGATACGATCGAGAAACCAGCGATCGTGCGTAATGACCACCGCGCAACCGGCGAAATCGATCAGCGCTTCTTCGAGCGCGCGCAGGGTGTCGACGTCGAGGTCGTTGGTCGGTTCGTCGAGCATCAGCAGGTTGCCGCCTTCCATCAGCGTCTTTGCGAGATGCAAACGGTTTCGCTCACCGCCTGAAAGGTTCCCGACTTTCTTCTGCTGATCGGCGCCACGAAAATTGAAACTCGAGAGATACGCGCGGCTATTCAGCTCCTTCTTGCCCACCATGATAATCTCGTTGCCGCCGCTGATTTCCTGCCACGCGTTCTTCTCGTTGTTCAGCGTGCGCGTTTGATCGACGTACGCGATCTGCACGGTCTCGCCGATTTTCAGTTCGCCGCCGTCGGATTTTTCTTTTCCGTTGATCATCTTGAACAGCGTCGTCTTGCCGGCGCCGTTCGGGCCGATGATCCCAACAATGCCGCCGCGCGGAAGCGAGAAGTTCATATTCTCGAATAGCAAACGATCGCCGAACACTTTCTTCAAGTTCTTGGCGATCACGACGTCGTTACCCAGCCGCACCGGCGGCGGAATCACAATTTCGTTGCTCGCGACTTTCGCCTGCTGCTCTTCACTCTGCAGCTGCTCGAACGCCTCGATGCGAGCCTTGCTCTTGGCCTGCCGCGCGCGCGGCGCCATGCGCACCCACTCGAGTTCGCGCGCTAACGTGCGCTGACGCGCGCTCGCCGTTTTTTCTTCGAGCGCCATACGATTCTGCTTCTGCTCGAGCCAGCTGGTGTAGTTCCCTTCCCACGGAATTCCCTTGCCGCGGTCGAGCTCGAGAATCCACTGCGCGACGTTGTCGAGGAAATACCGGTCATGCGTAATCGCGACGACGGTTCCCGGAAACGAGCCGAGGAAATGCTCGAGCCACGCCACGCTTTCGGCGTCCAAGTGGTTCGTCGGTTCGTCAAGCAGCAGCATGTCGGGTTCTTCGAGCAGCACTCGGCACAGCGCCACGCGGCGCTTCTCACCGCCGGAGAGT
Source organism: Gemmatimonadales bacterium (assembly GCA_038205995.1). GTDB lineage: Bacteria > Gemmatimonadota > Gemmatimonadetes > Gemmatimonadales > Gemmatimonadaceae > Fen-1231. Next base: position 19,911 of record JBBRBH010000016.1, on the reverse strand, counting down.
TTCGAGACGTCGGCGTCGCCGGGCGGCAGGCGCAGCGCGTCCATCGCGATTTCAACTTTGCGGTCGAGCTCCCACAAATTGTGCGCGTCGATGTACTCCTGGAGCTTTCCCTGCTCGTCGAGCAGCTTCGTCATTTCATCGTCGCTCATCGGATCCGCGAACTTCATCGCGACTTCGTTGAAGCGGTTGAGCTTGGCGCGCTGCTCCTTCACCGCCTCTTCGACATTTCCCAGCACGTCTTTCTTCGGATCGAGCACAGGTTCCTGCGGAAGGAAGCCGATGCGCGTGCCCTTATGCGCCCACGCCTCACCCTGAAATTCCGTGTCGACCCCCGCCATGATGCGGAGCAGCGACGATTTTCCCGCGCCGTTGGGGCCGAGCACGCCGATTTTCGCGCCGGGATAAAACGAGAGCCAAATGTCGTCGAGAATGATGCGCGAAGGCGGAATCACCTTGCGCAAAGCCTTCATTACATAGATGAATTGCGGAGCCACGATCCGTATGCCCTGATAGAGATGGAATTGCCGAACGGGAAAGCTAACACCCGGTGGAATACATGCCGCAGAGCCGACTGACCAAACTTTTGGCCGTGCTGAAAAAGCGGTACGGAACGCCCAAGCCGCGGGTCGGCGAGCGCGATCCGTTCCATCTGGTTGTCGGGGAGATGGTGGCGTATCTCGCCAAGGACGACCTTCGCGAGAAGGCTTTCCATGCGCTGCGGAAACAGGTGGGTGTAACGCCTGAGGAGATCCGCAATGCGCCGCTCGCAACCCTCACGGCGATCTGCCGGCTCGGCGGGCCGGTCGCTCCGCAACATCGCGCTGAGCGAATGCAACTGGCGGCCGCGATCGTGATTGACGACTTCGGCGGCGATCTCAATTCAGTACTGAAATGGGATTATCAGAAGGCCGTGAAGGCGCTGTGCACGCTGCCCTCTGTAGCGGAGCCGGGCGCGGACCGGATTCTGATGACCTGCGGCGCGCGTCCAGTGCTCGGACTCGAATCGAGCGCGCTCCGCGTGTTATGCCGGCTCGGCTACGGCGAAGAGACGAAGAACTACCACAAGACCTACCGCTCAGCGCGCAACGCCGCCTCCGCCGAGTTGCCGAAGAAAGCGGCGGTGCTGACGGAGGCGTCGCTGCTGCTGCGCGAACATGGCAAGGAGACATGCAAGTACACCGTGCCGCGCTGCGAAGAGTGTCCGCTCACTGCGAGCTGCAACTATTTCAATGCTCGTCGTGGCCCCAAACCGTCTTCAGATCGGTCCCTTCGAACACGTTTGCGTGCACCATCCACCCGAAAAGCACCGGAGTGAAACGGCCGCCGGCAGTGTCGCACGCTTCCTTGGTGGTGATCGTGCCAGCGAGACCGAAAAGCAATTTGCCGTTCTGCATTTCTGCGTAGCGCTTTTCGTCGCGTTTCTTCGGTGTGCACAAGTTCGTGTGCAGGTGCCACTGCGTCACGCTGAGCGGGACGCGTTTGTCGAGATCGTCTGGTTTCGCGCGTTTTGGCATGGTGTACATCGCGCCGACGAGCTTCATGTGGCCCGTTGAATCTTTCTTGTAGAGAATCGACGTGGGCTTCGACGGGTTGAAGCGGAACGCCTCTTCGATGGCGTTCAGCGACTTGGTGTAGTGATAGACCTTCGGATTTTTGAGCTTCGGCGCGAAGAGCTTGAAGCCGTCGCGCTCGGCGGCGGCGGGATCCGCGTACTTGACGAGCGCGCGGCGGAGCGTGTCGGCAACGGCCATCGCCCGAACGGAATCCGCGCGCGTCGCGGCGCGCACGGCTGTCATCCGCATGTGCGCGCCCTCGTGCATATGGCCCTCCATCGCCTCGTGCGCTGCGGCATTCGGCGGATCGTCCATCACCATGCCGCCCATCCCCTGCGCAAACAGGCCCGAGGGCAACGCGAGCAGGACGACCGCGTATAATGAGGTGCTGCGTTTCATGGCTCCAACCCCGTTAAGCTTCTGTTCTCCCTACGTGTGACGCTGTTTGCGGTTTCCCGTTAGCCACATACCGAATCTTGGATTTCACGCACCTCGCGGAACGTTTTTCTGGAAGCCCGGTTACGGCACTGCCACTGCTGTTCGCGGCCGGCGTCCTGACGAGCTTCACGCCCTGCATTTATCCGATGATCCCGATCACTGCGGCGATCGTCGGCGGGAGCGCCACGGGAGACTCGCCGTCACGAGGCCGCGTTGCGGCGCTCACGCTGACGTATGTGCTCGGACTGGCGCTCGTGTATTCGACCCTCGGCCTGTTTGCCGGGCTGAGCGGAACGATTTTCGGAACGGTCAGCAGCAACCCGTGGCTCTACTTCGCGATGGCGAACCTGCTGATATTCGCGGCGCTCGGAATGCTCGACGTCATCCCGATAGAGGTGCCTTCCTGGCTGCTGCAGCGCGCGGCGACGGCGGGCAGCGGCGGGCGGCTCGCCGGCGTGTTCATCATGGGTGCGATGAGCGGGCTCGTGGCGGCGCCCTGTTCGGCACCCGTCATGGCGGCGGTGTTGACGTGGGTGACGAGAACGAAGTCTGCCATGCTGGGGTTTGCCTATTTATTCTCCTTCTCGCTCGGCATGTCGGCGCTGCTCGTGGTTGTCGGGTTTTCGAGCGGCGTGGTAGCAAAGCTGCCGCGGGCGGGTATATGGATGGTGTGGATCAAGCGGGTGTTCGCGATCATCATGATCGGGGTGGCCGAGTACTACTTACTCAAAGCTGGACAATCCTGGATATGAGATTGAAGATCGAAGATGGACGTTCGAAGATGACGGCCAAAATCTTTTTTTCGCTTTTCGCGGCCGGATTGATCGCCATGGGTGCCGCCGCGAGTCCGCTGCGCGCACAGGAGAGCGGGATTCCCGTCGGCAACGTGGCGCCGAACGCGAAGATGGAGATGCTCGACGGCAAGCCGGGCGAGCTTGCGCAGTTCATTGGCAAGGGGCCGATCGTCATGGAGTTCTGGGCTACGTGGTGCCCGAACTGCAAAGAACTTGAGCCGGCGATGCTCGCGGCGCAGAAGAAGTACGCCGGCAAGGTGCAGTTCGTCGGCGTCGCGGTGAGTGTGAACGAATCGCCGGAGCTCGTGAAGAAATACGTCGACAAGCATGGGCTTGCCGGTGCGCAGTTCTACGATCGCAAGGGCACGGCGATCGACGCGTACGATGTGCCGGCGACGAGTTTCGTCGTGGTGATCAACAAAGCGGGCAAGGTCGTGTACACGGGGCTCGGCGGCGATCAAAAACTCGACGCGGCAATTCAAAAAGCCTTCTAAAAGCGATCGAAGTTGGACGATCGAACTTAGACGATCGAAGTTGGACGATCGAGGATCGAGGATCGATCAAGCTTTGAGCGGCGCGTCGAATAGGAGCGTCGGCGGCTGGGGTTCGCGGGTGAGATAGATCCGCAGCGTCTTGAGTGTCCAGACCCCTGACTCGCGCACCGCGAGCAGCGGCTTCAGCGATTCCGGCGTGAGCGTGGGATACATGCTCAGTGTGCAGTGCGGCGTGAACGGCCAGCGAGCGGGCGCGTACGCAACGCCGGCCTCCTTGAGCGACACTTTCAGCTCCTCGTGAAACGTGCGGAGCGGGCCATGCGGATCGAGCGGGAGCACCACGATCTCGCGCTGCAGAAATCGCATCGGCGCGCCAAAACGGAGCGCGATCGGCGGCGTGGCCGCCGCAACGGGCTCGATCGCACGGCGAAGCACCTCGGCTTTCGTCTCCACGGGAATGACGCCGGCGCCAGACGAACCTACCAGTGTGACGTGGGGCGGCGCCTCGGCGGCCAGCTTGGGATCAAAGCGCTGCTGCAGTGCGTGAATGCGATCGGCAATGGCACCGTCGAGTTCGGCGATCGCGAAGATGCCGCTCAAACTTTCTCCGCTGCGGCAACGCCGAGCATGGCGCGATCGAATGCAGTGCGTGGGTGGCGCTCGTGCCAGCGTGTGAGCAAAAAACCGGTCGCGGCGCCGAGCACGATCGCAACGAGCACGTCGCTGAACCAGTGCTGGTTCGTGTAGACGCGGGCGAACGCGACGAGAAATCCTGCGGCAAATGCCACAGCGCTCATCCGGATTCTCGAAGCCGGCGCGAGTCGTGACGACGCAACCGTGACGGCCGCGGCAAACGCGATAGTCACTGCGGTGTGGCCCGACGGCATCGACTGATAGTGCGGATCCAACCAGCCGTGATTGAAACTCCAATGCCACGGCTCGTCGGGCGCCACGAACGGTCGCAGCCGGCCCGAAAGTGCTTTCATGATTCCGTTGAGTGCACTGGCGATCGCGATCGCCTCGGCGCCGCGCAGGCCGATCAGCGAGATGCGTGAGTTCTTCACTGCGCGGCCGCCGAGCCACATCAGCGCGGCGAGCCAGATCACGCCGGGCCCGCCCCACCAGTTGAAGTCCCTGCCGATGACGTGCAGGAGTTGATTCTGTTGGAGCGCCGGGCTCTGCAACGCGGCCGCGATGGCGCGGTCGGCGTCGTAGATGATGTTGCTCACGCGCTGATCACTTCGGCGCGGCCCAGCCGTTCCAACCCGGCCCGCGCACGACTTGTCCGGGCTTCGCGCCGGTGTGCGCGCCGTCGCGGAGCACCTCTATCCCGTTCACCAACATCGTACTTATCCCAGTGGACAGTTGGTGCGGTTTTTCGAACGTCGCGTTGTCTCTGATCGTGCTGGGATCGAAGACGAGAATGTCCGCTTTCATTCCTTCCTTGAGCAGGCCGCGATCTTGAATCGAAAGGCGCGTCGCGACCGCGGAGGTCGCCTTGCGCACGGCGTCCTCGAGCGTGATCACATGTTCGTCGCGCACGTAGCGGCCGAGCAGGCGCGTGAAGTTTCCGTAGGTGCGCGGATGGACCATGACTTTTGCGGTGGCGGGATCGTCAGCGCCCGCGTCGGTGCCCCATTTGATCCACGGCGCCTTGAGCTGCATGCGCACGTTGTCCTCGCTCATGCGGAAGAGAATTTCTCCGAGCCCCGCTTTCTCTGCGATGTTGAGGTCGATAAGCGCGTCGGCCCAGTCTCTTTTCATGTCGGCCGCGATCTCGGTGAGACGTTTCCCTTCGTACTTCTTGAGTTCGGGGCGCGTGAAGCCGACAACCATCACCGCCGACGGATCGTCCATGCAGCTGTTTTCGAAGCCGTCGATTTTGCGCTGGAGATCGGCCTTGATCTGCGGGCGCAGCGACGCGTTGGCGAGGTTTTCGAGAAGCTTTCCGTCGGCGGCGTACTTCGGAGCGATGCACGCGTTGAAACCATTCGCGGCGGCGGCGTAGATGTACATGTTGGCCTGCACGTCCTGGCCTGCGGCGCGCGCAGAGTCGATTTTCGCCAGCGCGGCGGGAATCTTCGGCCAGTTGTTTTTACCAGCGGCCTTCAAGTGATAAATTTCGACGGGAACTCCCCCTTCTCTGCCGACGCGCATCGCTTCGTCAATCGCTTCGAGAAGAAAATCACCCTCGTTGCGCATGTGCGTGATGTACACGCCGCCGTACGGAGCCATCGCTTTCGCGGACTCGATCAAGTCGGCCGTCGTATTGTAGTTGTCCGGCGGATACATCAACGCGCTCGCGACGCCGAACGCGCCGTCGGTCATTCCGCGGGCGATCATCGCGCGCGCCGTGTCGCGCTCAGCGCCGGTGAACGGCGCCATCGAACCCGCCTTCGCATACGAACGCACGGTGCCTGAGCCGATAAACGAGCCGACGTTCTCTGAAATTCCGCGGTGCTGCATGAAGGCGAGCCACTGACCGAATCCGTGCGGGCCCGTGAACCGCGCCGCCATCTCGCGCGCCTTCGCGTCGGTCACGAGCGACATTTGCTTGTCGTTCATCGGCGCGGGGGTGTCGCCTTCGCCGAGGATCGCGGTGGTGATGCCCTGCGTCACCATCGAGAGCGCGTGGCCGTCGCCGTTCATGAAGTTGTCGTACGATTGCGCCTGGATGTCGATGAAGCCCGGCGTGACCACGGTGCCGCGCGCGTCAATCCGACGTCCCGCGCCCGCCGAGCCAAGTGAGCCGCGCGGCGCGATTTTCGCGATGCGATCACCGCGCACGCCGATGTCGCCCCAGTACCAGGCGCCGCCGCTCCCGTCGATGATCTTTCCGTTCGTGATCACCACGTCGTACGGTCCGCTGCTCGGCGACGCGCCGGTCGAGACCGCTCCGCGGCACGAAGCGATGGACGAGGCGGCCAGAATAACGGCGATAGCCCTGAGATTACGCATGGGACGGCTCCCGGCGGGATTGTAGAGACACCCTCGAAGCATACCTTTGAGTCAACGATGAAGAACCTAACTCTCGCCGAGGGAATCGTCATCCGCGAACTCGCGAATCACGCCGAGCGCGTGCTGGCTGTGCAGTTGCAGGAGGAGACGTGGGGCGCGGGGTTCACCGAGCGGGTGCCGGCGGCGATTCTGCTCGTCGGGCAGAAGATCGGCGGCGTGTCGGCGGGCGCGTTCGGCGCGGACGGCTCGCTGCTCGGATTCGTGTTTGGGCTGACAGGCATGAAGAACGGGCACACGGTCCATTGGTCGGACATGCTCGCCGTGCGCGCGGATATGCAGGGGCGGCACATCGGGCAGGCACTGAAGCAGTATCAGCGCGAAAAGTGCCGCGCTGCCGGTGTCGAGACGATGTATTGGACGTTTGATCCGTTCGTTGCGCGCAACGCCAAGCTGAACCTGTGCCGGCTCGGCGCCGGAATCGAGGAATTCGTGCACGACATGTACGGCGCGAACACCAACAGCAGGACGCACGGATCACTTGGAACGGATCGCTTCATCGCCTCGTGGGCGCTTCAGCAGGAGCCGGAGCCGATGCCCTGCGATCAGGCGCTGCCGGCGGACGCGACGGTTGTTGCGGGTCGCGGCGACAGTGCGCCATCGCTCGAGGCGATGTTGCCCGATGACGATCGCGTGGTCGTGCGAATTCCCGCCGATTATCAGGAACTTCTGGCGGGCGACATCGAGCACGCGCGCGCCTGGCGGATGTCGGCGCGGCGCGCCTTTCTGCATTATCTGTCGCATGGCTACCGCGTGAGCGCGTTCGTCGCCGACGGCGACAACGATGCCGCGTACCTTCTCACCCGGCCGAGTAAATAGATGCGCGTCGATCGGATTGTCTTGCGCGAGATTCGGCTCCCGTTGAAAGAGCCGTTCAGAATTTCTTCGGGCGAAGTGCGCGAGCGCCGGATCATGCTGCTCGAGCTGCACGACGCCTCCGGCGCGAGCACGTGGAGCGAGTGTGTCGCGGGCGAGGCACCGAATTATTCGAGCGAAACGATCGACACCGCGTGGATCGCCATCACGCAGTGGGTTGCACCGCGCGTGCTTGGGCGTGCGTTCCCACATCCGGCTGACGTTCACGGCGTGCTCGAAAAAGATTTCCGCGGGCACAACATGGCGAAGGCCGCGGTCGAAATGGGAATGTGGGGGCTCGCGGCGACGCTCGCACACGAACCGCTCGGCCGATTCATTGGCGGCACGCGCACCGAGATCGCGACCGGAATATCACTCGGCATTCAGGCGAGCCCCGAGATGCTGATCGCGAAGGCGGGAGCCGCGCTCGCCGAGGGCTATCGGAAGGTGAAGATCAAAATCGAGCCGGGGCACGATGTGGAGTGGATCGCCGCGGCTCGCGCCGCACTCGGACCCGGCGCGCACCTGATGGCCGACGCGAACAACGCGTACACCCTCGACGATATCGAGACGCTCGTGACACTCGATCAGTTCGGACTGATGATGATCGAGCAGCCGCTTTCGCACGACGATCTCGTGCGGCACGCGGTACTGCAGAAGCGATTGAAGACGCCGATCTGCCTCGACGAAACGATCACGTCGCTCGAGCGCGCGCAGGACATGGTCACGCTCGGCAGCGGGCGGATCGTGAACGTGAAGGCGGGGCGCGTGGGCGGATACACGCCGTCCATTGCGATTCATGACTTTTGCCAGGAGAGAGGCGTGCCCGTGTGGTGCGGCGGCATGCTCGAGAGCGGCGTGGGGCGCGCGTACAACGTCGCGATCGCGTCGCTGCCGAACTTCACGCTGCCGGGCGACGTGAGTCCGAGTGCGCGGTACTGGGCACAGGATGTCGTCTCGCCGGAGTGGACGATGAACCAGGGAATGGTGCGCGTCCCGCTCGACCGGCCGGGTATCGGCGTGGATGTCGATGCGGAACGTGTCGCCGCGCTCACCGTGCGCACCACGGAACTCAGAGCATGAGCGGTGCCTTTGGGTTTTCGGCGGGCGCGCGCGAACTGCTCGCGAAACTGCGGCGCGATTTGCATCAGCATCCGGAACTTTCATGGCATGAAACGCGCACGCAGCAAAAACTGGAAGAAGCGCTGCGCGCGATCGGCATCACGGATGTGCGAAGAATCGCGCGCACCGGACTGGTCGCGCGTGTGGCGGGGCGCAGCAAGAACGCGCCGGTGATCGCGATTCGCGGCGATATGGACGCGCTGCCGATCCGTGAACAGACGGGATTGGATTTTGCTTCGACGAACGAAGGCGTGATGCACGCGTGCGGGCACGATGTGCACGCGTCGTGGGCCGTGGGCGCCGCGCTGCTGCTCAAGGAAAATCCGGCAGCCGGCGATGTGCTCGTGGTGCTGCAGCCCGCAGAGGAAGTCGGCGAGGGCGCGCGCGAAGTGCTGGCGAGCGGCGCGCTCGACGTCGTGCGCGCAATTTTCGGAGCTCATGTTGACCGCCGCTTTCCCGTTGGTGAAGCGGTCGCGCAGGAGGGGCCGCTCGCGGCGTCGGTCGACACGTTTCACATCACGATGCAGGGATCCGGAGCGCACGGCGCGCGGCCGCAGGAAGCGCGCGATCCGATCGTTGGCGCGGCGGAACTGATTCTTGCCCTGCAAACGATCGTCTCGCGGCGCCTCGACCCCGCGGTTCCCGGCGTCGTGACGGTTGCCGCCATGCACGCGGGAAAAGCATCGAACGTAATTCCCGACAGCGCGGAGCTCACCGGCACGATTCGCGCGACCACCGTGAAATCGCGCGAGCTGCTCGTGAGCGAAGTCGAACGCATGGCGCACGCGGTCGCCGCGACGCATCGTCTCACCGCGGAAGTCACCATGAGCGAGGGGACGCCGCCGGTCATCAACACGCCTGACGCGGCGCTGTGGGCCGCTGAGGCCGTTCGAGACATCCTCGGTGAACGCGCGCTCGTTCCGCTCGGCACCACCAACATGGCGGGCGAAGATTTTTCGTTCTACCTGGAAAAGATTCCGGGGTGTTTCCTCAGAATCGGCGCGCGCGAACCGGGCGGCGAGCTGCTCGCCGCGCACACGCCGCGGTTTTATCCCGCCGAGGAATCGCTGTTTATCGGGGCTTCCGTACTCGCGCAGTGCGCGCGTGCAGCCGGATCTCCTTCGAGTGCGTGAGATCCTTCTGGAACATCGATTCCTGCAGCGCGCCGATTTTCGGATCCTCGATGATCACATCGAGTTCGAAGTTGATCGCGACACCGAGGGGATTGAAATCGGTTGAGCCCACGCGAGTCCAGCGTCCGTCCACCACCGCAGTCTTCGCGTGCATCATCTCTCCACGCCATTCCCAGATGCGCACGCCGTTGCTCAGCATCCGGTCGTAGTAACTGCGCGTCATGCGGTGCACCCATGGATGGTCGTACTTCGAGGGAACGAGCAGTCGCACGTCGACGCCATCGCGCGCCGCGCCGTTGAGCGCTTCGATTTCCGCGAACGATGGAACGAAGTACGCGCTCGCAACCCAGATCGAGCGCTGTGCGGCCGCCGCCTGCAGGTGCAGCGCGCGCCCCACGCGGAAACGCCAGGGCTCCCCCTCGACGACACCGACGACCGACGCCGCGGACGTCGACGGATCGAGCTCCGCGCCGCGCGCCGCGCGCGTGAGTTGTCGCTCGGCCTTGGTCGGACGTTCGCCGCCGGCGCGCGCCCACATGCTTTCGAACGCGCCGTCGAGATCTTTTCCCGCCGGCCCCTTGAGCCGGACGCAGGTGTCGCGCCAGGCGAGGCGGCGCTTGCGGAGAATCCCGCCCTGCCATTCGTCACCGATTCCAATTCCGCCGGTGATTCCGGCCGCGGCGTCCACCACGAGCAGCTTGCGGTGGTCTCGCGGCACCCCGCCGAACCATCGATGGAATCCGAACGGGTTGAACACCCGAACCAACACGCCGTGGTGGCGCAAATTCTTGATGTACGACGACTTGATGCCGCGCATGCCGAACCAGTCCGCGAGGACGCGCGTTTTCACGCCGCGACTTGCCGCGCGCGTGAGCGCATCCGCAAAGCGCGCGCCGACGGTATCCGATTTCAGGATATAACTCTCGAGCGCCACCGACTCTTTCGCATGGTCGATCAACTCGATCATCGCGTCGAAGGTCTTCGTGCCGTCCGAATAGAGCGTGACTTCGTTCCCCTCCGAGACATCGGCCGAGGTCATCCGCCAGAGCGCTCGCGAGAACAGCGGACCTCCGCCTCGCGGCAGCGCCGGGGGCGGCGGCGGCGCCTGGGTCGCGCCCGCCGGCTGGGATTTGTCGCGCGTGGTGCGTGTGCTCATATCAGGCACATTGGCCTAACGGTGTGGGCAACGGAAGGGCAGTGCTGTCAGCCACTTGATTCAAGTGCGGCGCACGGTCATATAGCGGTATGCTGAACATCGATCTCACCGGCCAGCGCGCGCTTGTCGCGGGCGTGGCGGACGACGGCGGATTCGGGTTCGCCATCGCCAAATCGCTCGCCGAGGCGGGCGCCTCGGTTTGCGTGGCCACCTGGCCGCCTGCGCTCAACATTTTCCGGAATCTGCTCGAGCGCGGCAAGATGGACGAATCACGAAAAATGTCCGACGGCTCCGTATTTAGTTTCGAAAAAATCTATCCGCTCGACGCCGCGTTCGACACGCTCGCCGACGCGCCTGAGGATATCCGGGCGAACAAGCGCTACAGGGAGCTCGGCGACTTTTCGATCGACGGTATGGCAACGCAGTTTGCGGCGGATTTCGGGCCCTCGTCACTCGATATCGTGGTGCATTCGCTCGCGAACGGCCCCGAAGTAAAGAAGTCGCTCATGGAGACGAGCCGCGCGGGATATCTGGCCGCAGTGGGCACCAGCGCATATTCGCTCATCAGCATGGTCAGCCGCCTGGCCCCGCTCATGCGGCCGCGAGGATCATTCCTTTCGCTGACGTATATGGCGAGCGAGCGCGTGATTCCCGGGTACGGCGGCGGCATGTCGTCTGCGAAGGCGGCGCTCGAGAGTGATACGCGGGTACTCGCCTACGAGGCTGGACGCCGGCACGGGCTGCGCGTGAACACGATCAGCGCCGGTCCATTCGCTTCTCGCGCCGCGAGCGCGATCGGCATCATCGACGCGATGGTCCAGTACTGCGCGGCGAATACGCCGCTGCCCGAAGCGCTCACGGCGACCGAGGTGGGCGCGGCGGCGGCGTTTCTCTGTTCACCGCTGGCCAGCGGAATAACCGGCGCGACCGTGTATGTGGACAAGGGTTATCATTCGATGGGAATGGCAGTGGACCGGGGAACACCAGGGACGATCTGAATGCAAACAATTCGCTGGCGTGGGATGGCTCTTCCCATTCTATGTCTCGCCATCGCAGCGTGCGGCAGTAAAGATGCGCCTGCGAAATCCGATCCGAATGCTCCCGCTGTGGTGAAGGTCGCGCCGCCACTCTTGGCATCCGACACCGAAAAGAAAGTCAAGCAGCCGGTCGTTTCGGACATGGACGCCCGCAACACACTCGCGCGCCACTACGCGCTGCTCGGCACCACGCTCGCGATGATGGACGCCAAGACCGTCATGCAGGAGTACGCTGCCTCGGCGGAGTTCACGACGTCGAACGGCTCATTCGTGGGAACCGATGCGATCGCAAAGGAAATGGACCGGCTGACGACCGGGAGAACAATCAAGGATTTCAGCCGTACATCACGCACGTTCCAGATTGTCGACTCCACTGTTGTCGATTCGGGATCGTACGCGATCGTCTCATCGCGGCCGAGCGGCGGAGAAACCACGGAGCGAGGCGAGTACGCCGCTACATGGAAGATTCAGGCGCCGCCGCTCGAGTGGGTCATGCTCAAGGATCACCTGTATCCGCCCGCGACGGTGAAGAAGCCGAAGTCGCCGAAGTCGCCGAAGTAGCGCGCTCCATCAGCGACACGGCTTTCGTACCGCCATCCTCTTCGCGAATTCCGGCCTGGCTGAATCCCATTCGCTCGTGAAACGCGAGCGACCCGGGGTTCGGCGGGCGAAGGTTGACCTCGAGCGTGATCCGCGGCCAGCGTCCGGTCGCGAATCGATAGATGTCGTCGTACAGTGCGCGGCCCACACCCGATTTCCGCGCGCGCGCGGCAACAACGATACGATCGAGATACAAAAAATCGCTTCCGCGTTCGCTGAACCAGCGGTAGTTCAAGCTCCAGTAGTCGAGTCCCGATCGCATCGCGAGCACGAAGCCCGCGATACCGGCATCGTCCTCGGCTACGCGAAAGTAGTCCGCGTGCGAAATAATCCACGCGAGCGTATTCTCCGTGAGTTCATTCACGTGCGGAGTGGCGGCGTTGTTCATCGTCAACACAGCCATGTGATCGCGCTCCGCTGCGTCGCGCACGACAAGGGACATTCGACCCTCCGGTAGGACTGACAACAATATGCCACGCCGTCCCGTTCGATCGTCCTGTTCGTTGCCGCCATGTTGATCTCTGCATGGAACCGCGCGGCAGTGTATCATCGTTTCGTGAACACGACCGACGTCATCACGACCATGGCGCGCGTGCTCGGCGCTGGCCCCGTCGGTGAATCTCGCCGAGTGACCGCCAGGTGAACCCACGGCGCTGGCTGATCGTCGCGGTTTCGTTCGCCGCAACCCTGGGTATCTCCGCATACATACTCTGGACCGGATGGGCAAAATCCGGCGCGCCGCCGGCAATTTCGCTCGCGGCGCATGCGCTCGCGCTGACGGCGGTCGTCGCCGAAATCCTCACGCGCACGGTGAAAATTAAGTGGAGCGGCGCGGCGCTGAGAATCCCGCTGAAGTTCAGCACCGCGATGCGTGTCTGCCTCGGCGGTGATTTCGGCGCATCGATCACCCCGTCGCGCAGCGGTGCGGAACCCGCGCGTTTTCTCGTGCTCGCGGAGGCTGGAGTGCCGGCCGCGGGCACGATCCTGATCCTGTTCACCGAACTGTTTCTCGAGATGACATCGCTGTGCCTGCTCTGCGCGATCCTCGCTCTGGCATTCGGCGGCTCGGGAGCTGTGGTGAAGCTGATGACGGCGATGATCGGCGGATATGCGGCGATCGTGATCTCGATCGGCGCGTTCGGATATTTCCTGGCGCACCGGAACGCCGAGGGACCGCCGCCGGAGTGGGCGCGACGAATCGGTTTGCACGGAAACCGCTGGAGCGTGATTCAGCGAGCCCTGCGTTCGCTGCGGACGAGCATCGCGGCCCTGAAGCATGCGCGGATCGCGCCGATGGCCGGCGCGTTTTTCGCATCGATGCTGCACGTGTCGCTCCGTCTCGCGGTGCTGCCGATCATCGCGCTCGCGATGAACCCGTCGCTGCCGCTGGCAAAGCTCGTGCTCTGGCCGCTGGTCTTTTTGTATGGGGGCGCGGTGGCGCCGGCGCCGGGCGGCGGCGGCGCGGTGGAGTTTGGATTCAAGCTCGCATTCGGCGATGTGATGACGCCGTCGGTGCTCGGTGGAGCGCTCGTCTGGTGGCGCTTCTACACGTTCTATCTCTATGTCGTCCTCGGCGCGTTGGCTGCGGGGAGCACCGTGCTGCGCGCGCTGCGCGAAGAGAAGCAGATCGTCACGCTCGATCCGGTCATCATGGACAGCGCGGCTCCCGTGAGCGTCACGGACAGGGAACGCGAACCGCGATAAGCCGCGAGTGGACCGCGGCGAGCGTGTCGCCGCGCAGTGCGAGTCTTTCGAGGCGAATACTGTCGTCGAGTGCGGCGGCTCCGAGCCTGATGATCCGCTTGGCAGAGTCCGTGGGCACGCGCTGCTCGAAGCAGCTGACGATCGCGGCGACTTTCGCCTCCGCTTTGTCGGCGGCCGCGCGCTGTGCGGCGATCCGGGCGGGCGCGGCGCCGCCAGCCGCCGTTGGCGGAGCGGCTGGCGTCGCGAGCCGGTTGATACTGCCCGCGGCGGCCGCGTTGGCGGTGGCGTTGGCGTCAGCGAGGGCGGCGACGTCTTTGTCGCGCGAAATTTCATTTTGTTTCTTTACTGCATCAAGTTCTTTTTGTGGAGAATCACTTTTACTTTTTGCTGGCGCTGGCGACGGCTCGGTGACCTTCTTCGCAAGCTCCGCCGTTTGCTCCTTTGCCGCTGGCGGCGCGACCTGCAACATCGTCGACTCCGGCGATTCCGGAGATTCCTTCTGCAGCACCACTGCCGATCCGGCCACGAGCACCAGCGCGGCCGCGGCACGCCACATCCACTGACGGCCTGCGCGGCGCACCGGCTGCGCCTGTGGAATCACGTTCGCCGGCACGCGGTCGAGGGCGCCGACTATTCTCGACGACGCCGCGAGGAGACCGCGTGCTTCCGCGGCCGCCGCACCCCACTCCGCGTCGGACTGCACCAGCGCTTCTACTCGCGCGGCTTCCGCGGCATCGAGCTCACCGTCGAGCCAGGCGTGAATCAGCCCTTCGTCAGGATGCGGCATGTTGTTCTCTCCGGCGCCGCTCATCCTGCAGCGCCTCGTAGGTCTCCGCGAGGCGCCTGCGCGCCCGCGAGAGCGTAGTCCCCACCGAATTCTTCTCGATGCCGAGCACGTCGGCGATTTCATCGTAGTTCAATCCTTCCTCCTTCATGAGCAGCGCCTGGCGGTCGCGCTCGGCGAGCGTCTCGAGCGCGCGCCGTGCGTCGGCCGTTTCCTGTGCCCGCGCGAGCGTGAGCTCCGGCGGCTCCTCTGATCCCTGCTCTGATTCCTGCTCTGATTCCTGCTCGCGGTCGCGTTCCTCGGCGGCCATCAGCTCGAGGTGCCGCCGCTGCCGCGTCGTCTTTCGTGCCTCGTCACGCACCAGATTGTTCGCCACGGCAAAGAGCCACGAGCGTTCGTTCACGATCGACTCCTGCCGCAGCGCACGCACGAACGTCTCTTGCGCGACCTCCTCTGCCCAGTCGCGGTCGCCGAGCCGGCGCGTGAGATACCGCACCAGCATCGCGTGATATTCACGGAAGAGACGCTCGACGTCGTGCATTCAGTGGTTCGCTACCAGTTTCGCACGGCTGAATCGAGCGCAGCCGCGTCCAGCGTGGTCACTCCATCCGGCGACACTTCGATCGTGATGTGACGTCCATGCACACGCACGCGTTCGCCGACGGCAAAGACCGGACCGAGTTCCGGCAGCTGCTGCACGAGCGCGAAGTACGCCGCCGAGAACGCCTTCACCTTCACCACGGGCTGGCCGGAAACGGCGCGCGAATCGGTCCACACACTGTCCTGCAGGGTGAACTTTCTCGTGCCGGCGTCGCGGCTCGTTTCTTTTTTGTCGTTCAGCTGATCTTTGTCCAAATCGGCGAGCGACAGCGCCGCGCGCTGCTCCGACGCCGCCTTCGCCGCTTCGAACCGCTGTGCCGATGGCGCGGATGCCGGCGCGTCCTGCCTGAGGAAATTCCCCTGAGCCGTCTGCTTGCGGATCATATCGACCGGTCCGCCGTTGCCGCCGGTCTGCATACCCGGCTCGACCACGAGATATGACGTGAGCTCCGTGGGAATTCCATAGCGCTCGCCAAGCTGGCGCAGCTCGCCATCGAGCTCGCTGTTGCCGCCCCTGCGGTGGCGCTCCGCGCTCAGATAGCCAACGCGCTGCGTCGCCCAAAGCCGCGCGACAAACGCGTTGTCCGCGATGCGCGCCGGGAATGAAACATGTCCGGTCCAGCGGACTGGACCATCGCTCGTGCGTCCTTCGATCACCAGCGTCGCATCCTGACGCGCTCCAGTGTAACGGGCAAATACGACGAGATCCTGACCCGCGAACAAATCGATCGCGCCTTCCGGCTGCATGCCGTACAGTCGTACACCGTCCGCATGAATGTGCACGTCGGTCGCCACGGGACGAGTGAGGCGCTCGGTCACGACTCCCACCGCGCGCTCAACCGATTCCTCCGGACGAACGAACGTCGCCGTGCCGTGCCCCTGCAGCGCGAGCTGTTCGAGCAGCGCCGCGTTGACGTCGGCTCCAATGCCGAAGGTGAAGAGACGGCGCTGGCGGCGCAAATCGGCAGCGCGCTGCGCGATCGCATCGGGCCGCTGCTCGCCGACCGTCGGCGCGCCGTCCGTGAGAAAGAGCACGAGCGGAAGGCGGTCGTCGGGAGAATCCGACGCGAATGCCTGCTCGAGCGCGCCCTGGATATTCGTGCCGCCGTTTGCGCGCAGCGCGTCGAGATATTCAACGGCCGCGCGAACATTCGCGCCTGTTGCGGACGACCAGCCGTCGCGGAACGTGCGCACATCGCTGGAGAAGTCTATCAGGCGAAATCGATCGGACGCCGTCAGCGACTGCAGCAGCTGCCGCCCCGCGGCTCGCGCCTGCTCGATCTTCCGTCCCGACATCGAACCAGACACATCGATCACGAGCACGATATCGCGCGGCGTGGCGCGACCCGTCTGCGATGGCGGCGAGAGCGTGATCAATGCAAAACCGTCTTCACCGGACGGCGCATTCGCGAGCAGCGAAATGGCGGCAGTGCTGCGCGAACGTACGGGAACGAGCACGGTTACCGGGCCGCGGGCATCTTCGACGCGCGCAACGCGGCGGCCTTCTTCACGCGACGCGTTGATCGCGTGCGTTGGCGAGTAGGCGTTGCCGAGCGAGTTGTCGTCGGGATAGGCGAGCGTGAATGTGCTGTTGCCCGACACGTCGCCGGTGCGGCGATCCCCGAGCCAGTCGAGTCGCAGGGCGTCGCCCTCGCGTTCTGCAATCGCGTGGAACCGCACGACCACCCGCTTCTCTTCGCCCGGCTGGATCGGGAAGATGCGCGCGCGGAGCAATCCGTGGCCCATCCATTCGACGAGCGCGGGATCGCGGAGCTTGCGGACGATTTCCTCGTAGATGCCGCGCGCGTGGCCGGCGTCCATCGTTTCGCCCGTCACCATCTGGCCGTTGATCGAGAGCGCGAGATCTTCGAACGCGGCGCCTTTCGGCAGCGGAAGCATATAGTCGGCTTCTCCGACGCGGCTGCCACGATTGGTGTACGTCTCGGTGACTTCATAGCGGACGACGCGGCCGTCGAGTTCCGCGCGAACTCGGCTCGATGTGCGCACGACTTGCGGCACGGCGAGCTGAATGGGGCAGTTGGTCGCGCGGCAGTTAGAATCCGGCGGGCACGGCGCGTTGCACGGACGAAGCGTTGTCTCAACGCCTTGCGCGCGCGCCGCGACCGCGGCGAACACGAACATCAGCGCTGTCGAGAACTTCAGGTATCGGCGGAACATGGGATCTCCTGGTGGCATGGTTGCCAAGGAGACGCCGGCGCAGAAAAAACTTGCACACGCGCCGAAAACTGAGGCTATGCCTCGTCCGTTTTGCTCCGGTCGCCGGTGCGCTCTATCACGCGTACGGCCAACAGGTTCTGGTCCGCACGGTGCATCGTCTGTTGGAACGATTCGCCCGGTTTTCTTGAGGCCCAGCCCAGCGAAAATGGCACCGGCGCGGTGCGCAGCGCGGCCACCTGAAGGCGGCGCCCAACTTGTTCCGCATGCACCTCCGCGGCGCCCTCGAGGACAATCAGAAATTCGTCGCCGCCAATGCGCACGACCGCTTCCTCCGCGCGCACCTGCCGCATGAGGAAGCGGCTCATGCGGATAAGCGTGTGGTCGCCCATTTGGTGGCCGTGCAGATCGTTGTACTGCTTGAAGTGATCAATGTCGATGAAAATGCACGACCACGCCGTGTCGGGATTTACGAGCCGGCGGTCGACGTCCGCGAGATAACGGCGGTTGTAGCAGCCGGTGAGCGGATCGCGAATGCTCTGCTCTCTGAGTACGTCCTCGTGCTCCTTGCGCGAGGAGATGTCCACGAGAATTCCGTGGTAGAACACTTCGCCGCTCGCCGGATCCTTGCACGTGTAGGTCGTGTCGAGCACGGTGCGCACGGCGCCGTCTGGCCGGAGAATCTGGAGTTCGAACTCGCGCACGGCGCCGTCGCGATCGAGCAGTTCGAGTTCCTGAATTCGCCTCGACGGATCCACCACCATATCGCTCAGTCCGTACGACAGCAGGTCGTCGAGATGAGAGACGCCGAGCATTTCGAGAAACGCCGGGTTCGCGTCGAGGATTTCGCCGCGCTCGTTCGTGATGTAGATGCCTTCGCGCAACTTCTTGACCAGCGTGCGCAGGCTGAGCGGATCGTCGAGCGACGAGAATCCCACCGGTGCCGGGCGCGGCGCCTGGACGGATATGCGGCGGCTGCTCATGATGCGGACCCCGTCGCCGGAGCGGCGGCGGCCGGAGTGGCGGCGGCCGGAGCATCGGCGGGTGCTTCGTCGGCAGCGGGCGGCGTCTCAGCCGCCGCCGCCGGAGCCGGCTCCTCCGGAGGCAGATGCACAACCTCTGGCAATCCGGCAGGTGTCGCGCCGCCCGGTGTCATGTGCGGCAGCGGTTCTTTGTCGTCCACAACAGCGACGCGTTTCTCCCACTGCCGCATCATCTGTATGAATGCATGCGCGAGTTCCGCGTCGAAGTCCGGTCCGGCGCCAGACTGGATGTTCGCGAGCACGCGCTCCGACTCCCACGCTTCGCGATACGGCCGCCGCGTGCGGAGCGCGTCGTACACGTCGCAGATGTGCACGAGTCTGCTCGCCTTATGGCAGTCGCGGCGGAAATGTCGAGTGGGGTATCCGCCGCCATTGATCATGATGTGATGCTCGTACGCGACGGCCGAGGCGAGGTCGAGCTGACGATCGCTTTCATAAATGATCTTCGCGCCGTCGCCCGGATGGCGGCGCATGATCGTCCACTCTTCGTCCGTCAGCTTGCCGGGCTTCGTCAGCACCTCGAGCGGAATGCGCACCTTGCCGAGATCGTGCAGCAGACCCGCCACGCCGAACGCGCGCACATCCTTCGGGCCGAGGCCGATGAACTCGGCGAGCGCCATCGCGAGCACGCTCACGTTGAGCGAATGCGTGGTGGTGTACTGGTCGAACTCCTTGAGCTGCAGCAGCGGAATCACGATGTCGCGATCGCCGTGCATCGCCACCGAGAGTGATCGCACGACGCTCTCCGCTTCGATGAGCGGCAGCTCGCCGCTCACCTGCACTTCTTCGTGCAGCCAGCGAATGGTGTCGGCTTCCTCTTCGAGCGAATACTGAATTGTTGCCGTCGGGAGCATTTCGTCCGCACGAACCACGCCTTCCGACCCCTTCACGCCGATCGCGCCGAACTTGATCGTCGAGCGGCGCTCCGGGCTGCGTGTGGTCGAGTCGATCGCCTGTGGGACGAGGCGCGCGAGCACCTCGGAGAGGAACGATTCGTACTCTTCGCGCTCGGTGTCGACCGCGAATTCGAGACGCTGCACGCCGGCCTCCGCGAGACGCTGTCCCCAGTCCCACTCTTTCAATTCCCGAAGCGCGACTTGTCCGTAGATGACGTCGAGTCCGAGAAACGAGAACATCGGCGTCGGGTCTTTCTCCTGCAGGCGCTTGAGCTGCGCAAACGACGAGTCGATCACACGTTCGCGCGCGGGATGGCCGTCCGCGTACAGGCCCATCGTCGAGATCGCCTGGGCAAACCCATTGAGGAACTTCGCGGCGTCGAGACTCACGGAGTTCCCACGCGCCGCACGACGAGATCCAGGATTTCGGCGTCCGAACTGTCCTCCGCCAGCGAGATCACGATATTCGAGTTCGCATAGACGCGCCAGTGCGTGGCGATGCCGGCGAGCGA
>JBBRBH010000015.1:0-64401 GCA_038205995.1 Gemmatimonadales bacterium | reverse complement strand
GCGCTCCGGCCGTTCAACATTCCGCCCGGCGACTACATGCTCCCGCACTGCAATGACATGAAAGAAATGCGCACGCCGGAGTACCAGAAAAAGCTCACCGACGGTCCGGTTGCGATCATGACGGTGCTGCCGAACGGCATGATGAGCATGGGCCGGAGCCTCGGACTCTGGTTCGTGTATTGTCTCGTGATGAGTACGTTCGGTGCGTACGTCGCCGGACGCGCGCTGCGGGTCGGTTCGGATTACCTGCACGTTTTCCGCTTCGTAGGGGTCGCGATGTTCCTTGGCTTCGCCGGCGGACTGTGGCAGATGAACATCTGGTATCACCGTTCGTTCGGCACGACGCTTCGCTCGACGATCGACGGGCTTATCTATGCATGCCTGGCGGCGGGAGTGTTCGGGTGGCTGTGGCCGCGGTAGGGACTCAACGCTCAAAGTTCAAGGTCACGGGTCAAGGTTTGGATGTGTCGCGGCTGTCTTTTTTTGAGCTCAAAGCTTCGGTATTTCATAGCCTTGAGCTTGTAATATCGGCAGCTACCTGCTGTGAAGGGATAGCTGTGACGTTTCCAACCCGTGACCAATGACCTTGACCTAACAGCTATGAACGAACTGCACGAACTGCGGCGACAGCGTTTTGCTGTCGCCGTACGTTTTTGTGGCGGGAACCTCACTATAGATGCATGTTTACCATACTCATTCCGAGGTAGTCGCGTGCGTGCATTGCCGCTGCTGATTCTCGCTGTCGCGTCGTCGTCTGCGTTCGCGCAGGCCGACATGAAACCGACCAACGACGCGCCGAATCCGTACAGGACCGTCGAGGGCTGGGCGAAAATGCCCGAGGGTCGCACGTGGGGATCGACGAGCGCGGTGGCGATCGACAAAGACGGACAGAGCGTATGGGTCGCCGAGCGCTGCGGTACGAATAGTTGTGTTGGCTCAATGCTTGATCCGGTGCTGCACTTCGACAAAAACGGAAATTTCATAAAGAGTTTCGGCGCCGGTATGATCATGTCGCCGCACGGAATTCACGTTGATCGCGACGGAAATATTTGGGTCGTGGATTGCGCGTGCACCGGTGGTGGAGGCCGCGGCGGTCGCGGCGGACGTGGCGGCGCAGGCGGCGCAGGCGGCGCAGGCGGAGCCGCACCAGCGGGGACTCCCGCACCCGCGGCGACACCAGCGCCAGCGCCTGCTCGTGCAACCGCGGGTCACCAGATATTCAAGTTCTCTCCCGACGGCAAGCTGCTGTTGACGCTTGGCACGGCGGGCGGCGACAGTACCGCGGCGGGATATTTCTTTCAGCCGAACAACGTGATCACGGCTAAAAATGGCGACATCTGGGTCGTCGAGGGACACGGGTCGCAGGCCGGCGTCTCGCCGGCGCGCGTGCTGCGGTTCGATAAAACGGGCAAGCCGCTCGGCCAGTGGGGCACCACGTACGACCCGGCGAAGATCGACGAACCGTATGCCTTCAACCAGCCGCACGCGCTCGCGTTCGACTCGAAAGGCCGGCTCTTCATTGCCGATCGCGGCTACAACCGGCTGAAGATTTTTGATCCGTCGAACATGAAGCTGCTCGATACCTGGTATCAGTTCAGCCGGATCAGCGGCCTATGGATCGGCGCCGACGACACGATCTACGCGGCCGACTCCGAGTCCGAGACTGTATCGCGCAATCCCGACGGCACGCCGTCGCGCACGGACTGGAAGCGCGGCATCCGCGTCGGCAGCGCACGCGACGGCAAAGTTGTCGCGCTGATCCCCGATACGTGGACGCACTGCCAGCAGGGACAGCAGTCGACGGAGGCCGCGCCATGCCAGCAGAGTACGAGTTCTGCAGAGGGGATTACCGTCGACCCGCACGGCGTGATTTACGGCGCCGAAGTTGGTCAGAGGGCGCTGAAGCGCTACGAGAAAAAACCTTAGTTCTCATCAAGCAACACTCAGAAACACTAAGAAACACTGAGGAAAACATGAGCGTCACGTTCAAGGTCAACGGTGCATCGAAGACGGTAGATGTCGCAGACGACACTCCACTGCTGTGGGTGTTGCGCGATCATCTCGATCTGAAAGGCACCAAGTTCGGCTGCGGTATCGGTCAGTGCGGCGCATGCACCGTGCATATCAACGGCGTCGCCACGCGCTCGTGCCAGCGCCGCATTTCCACCATGGCCAACGCCGAGGTGCTCACGGTTGAAGGGCTCTCGCCAGAGGGCACGACGCCGCTGCAGCGCGCGTGGCTCGAGCTCGACGTTCCGCAGTGCGGATACTGTCAGGCGGGCCAACTGATGTCGGCCACGGCGCTGCTCAAGAAAACGCCGAAGCCGACCGACGCCGACATCGATACGGCAATGAGCGGGAATATTTGCCGCTGCACGACCTACGTTCGCATCCGGGCCGCGATTCATCGCGCCGCCGAGATGACTGCGAGCACGAACTAATGACGCCGATCATCGAGACACCCGCCGCGCACGTTTCGCGCCGCAACTTTTTCAAGGTCAGTTCGATCATCGGCGGCGGCATCATGTTTTCCGCGTACATCGACACGGCTGAAGCTGCCACAGCCTGGGCGATGCCGGGGGAACCCTGGGTGGGCGAGTTCACGCCCAACGCGTTTATCAAGATTTTTCCCGACGGCATGGTGAACATCGTGGCGAAGAATCCCGAGATCGGTCAGGGCGTAAAGAACATGCTCCCGATGATCATCGCCGATGAACTGGATGTGGAGTGGAGCAAGGTGCGCGTCGAGCAGGGGCTGTTCGACATGCGCGTGTACCAGAATCAGGGCGCAGGCGGCAGCACCGCAACGCCGAGCAACTGGATGCCGATGCGCCGCGTGGGCGCGGCAGCGCGCGCGATGCTCGTGACCGCGGCGGCAGCGACGTGGAAGGTGCCGGAGTCGGAATGCTCGACGAGTGCTGGAGTCGTGATGCACACGAGCGGAAAAAAGATTTCGTATGGAGACTTGTGCAGCGCGGCGGCGAGCGTGACCGCTCCCGATCTCATGACGGTGAAGCTGAAAGATCCGAAAGACTTCAAGATCATCGGCACCAGTCAGAAGGGCGTCGACAACAAATTGGTCGTCACGGGCAAGCCGCTGTACGGAATCGACATGGTGCTGCCCGGAATGCTGTACGGCTGCTTTGTGAAGTGCCCCGTGTTCGGCGGCAAAGTTGTCAGCGCGAACATCGACGAAATCAAGAAACAGCCGGGCGTGAAGCATGCGTTCGTCGTCGACGGCATCACGCCGCAGCAGCTCAACTCGCTGCTGCCAGGGGTCGCGATTCTCGCGGACAGCTGGTGGCAGGCGCAGACGGCGCGCAAAAAACTGAACGTCGTGTGGGACGAAGGACCGACGGCGTCGCAGAGCAGCATCGGATTCCAGGCGAAGTCGGAAGAACTTTCCAAGGCCGCGCCGCAGCGCTCGCTCAAGAAGGACGGCGACTACGATGGCGCGATGAAATCCGCCACGAAAACCGTGGAGGCCGCCTACTTCTATCCGTTCCTCTCGCACGCGCCGCTCGAGCCGCAGAACACGACGGCGTGGTTCAAGGACGGCAAAATGGAGATCTGGTCGCCGACGCAGCAGCCGCAAAGCGGCAGCCGTTCTGCGGCCGCGGTGCTCGGCATTCCCGAAACCGACCTCACGATTCACATCTCGCGTGCGGGCGGCGGATTCGGACGCAGGCTCAACAACGATTACTTGATTGAAGCCGCGTACATCGCGAAGCAGGTACCGGAGCCGGTGAAAATTCTCTGGACGCGCGAAGATGATATCCAGCACGATTTCTATCGTCCCGCAGGCTGGCACTATTTCAGCGGCGGCGTCGATGCGAAGGGCGCACTCGTTGCATGGCGCGATCACTTCGTCTCGTTCGGCGAAGGCAACGGCTGGGCCGCGAGCGCGAATCTGAACCCGACCGAGTTTCCGTCGGGGTTCGTTCCGAACTTCACGATGGACGCGTCCGTCATGTCGCTCGGTGTGCCCACCGGCGCCATGCGGGCTCCGGGCAGCAACGGCATCTCGTTCGCGATGCAGGGCTTCATCGACGAACTCTCGGTGGCTGCGGGAAAAGATCCGGTGCAGTTCCGCCTGGATATTCTCGCGAATGCACAGCCGGCTCCTGCGCCGGCCGCTCCTCCGCCAAGTGCAGCGCCAGGCGCAGCACCGGGCGGCGGCGGACGCGGCGGTGGCGGCGGTGGTGGCGGACCGCGTTTCGATGCAGCACGCATGCGCGGTGTTTTGCAGTTGGTCGCCGAGAAGTCGAACTGGGGAAAGACGAAACTGCCGAAAGGAACCGGCATGGGCGTCGGCTTCCACTTCAGCCACTCCGGATATTTCGCCGAAGTGGTGCAGGCGACGGTGGCGAAGGATGGCACGCTGAAGGTCGACAAGGTTTGGGTCGCCGGCGACATCGGCAGCCAGATCATCAATCCGATCCACGCGGAGAATCAGGCGCAGGGCTGCGTGCTCGACGGCATCGCGCAGGCGATTGGCCAGGAGATCACGATCGACAAGGGACGTGTGGTCAACACGAATTTCCAGACGTTCCCGCTGCTGAGAATGCGGCAGTCGTGCCCGGTCGATGTGCACTGGCTGCGCAGCGAGAATGCGCCGACCGGGCTCGGCGAGCCGGCGATGCCGCCTGCGATTCCGGCGCTGATCAATGCCATTTACGCGGCGACCGGGAAGCGTATCCGGACGCTGCCGCTTTCGAAGCATGATTTGAGTTGGACGTAGAAAAACGATGGAAGTTCGAAGATGGATGATCGAAGATGCATGCTTACAGCAACTTTAGCGGGGAGGGTCATGTGAGCGAAGAGAAATCGGTTTCGAGAAGGACCTTCGTGGGTGGAGTGGCGGCGGCGGCCGGCGTGCTCGGTTTTATGCCGGGCGCGAATCTGTTTGCGATGCCGCTCGCGATGCGCGACACGGGATTGAATCGTGAGCGGGCGGCGCTGGATGAGCTTTCGGACTACGACGGGTACGCGAAGATCTCGTTCAACGAGAATCCGTACGGACCGCCCGAGTCGGTGCTCAAGGCGATGACCAAGGCGTTCAAGTATTCGAATCGCTACGGCTATCCGGACGGCGGGATTGTGGAAGAGATCGCGAAAGCGCACGGCGTGAAGCCGGAAAACATTCTGCTCACGGCGGGCTCGGGCGAAGTGCTCGATGTGGTCGGCACGACGTTCACGCGCGACGGCATGAAGAAAGTGCTCGGCAGCGAGCCGTCGTACTCGCAGGTGTACGAGCATGTCGTTGGCGTGAAGTCGGAGGCGGTCAAGCTGCCGCTCACCGCAGACTATCGTCAGGATATTCCGGCGCTGATCAAGGCCGCGCACGATCACGCCAAGGATCTCGGATTCGTGTATCTCTGCAATCCGAACAATCCAACCGGCCGCATCGTCACGAAAGCTGAAATCAAGCAGCTTCTCGACGGGCTGCCGCCGGCAATGCCGGTGCTCATCGACGAGGCGTATCACCACTTCGTGAACAACGCCGACTACGCGACTTCCATTCCGTACGTGCTCGAGGGACGTCCGGTGATCGTCGCGCGCACCTTCTCGAAGATCGCGGCGCTCGCGGGAATGCGACTCGGCTTCGCGATCGCATCGAAGGAG
Organism: Gemmatimonadales bacterium; assembly: GCA_038205995.1. GTDB lineage: Bacteria > Gemmatimonadota > Gemmatimonadetes > Gemmatimonadales > Gemmatimonadaceae > Fen-1231. The sequence goes on along the minus strand of JBBRBH010000015.1, from coordinate 58,776 downwards.
TTCGTGAACAAAATGCGCCCGTGGAGCATGGGCAGCATCAGCGCGGTTGTGAAATGGGGCGGCGTTGCCGCGCTCGCGGATACGGACAGCCAGGCGCGCGTGAAGAAAGTCACCATCGACCTGCGCGAGCAGACGATGGCGCAGCTGAACAAGTGGGGCTACGAGACGATCAAGTCCGACACGAACTTCTTCATGGTGTCGCTCAAGAAGCCGGTCGTTCCGGTGATCGAGGCGTTCAAGAAGAAGGGCGTGCTTGTTGGCCGTCCGTTCCCGCCGATGAATACGCACCTGCGTGTGTCGATCGGCACGCCGGACGAAATGGCGCGTTTCCAGGCGGCGTGGAAGGAGATCATGGGGACGGCGTCGGCAGGATCTGGAAACGGCAAATAAAACGATCGATGTTGAAAGTTCGATGATCGAAGATGAAAGCGCCGGCGGTTGGAGAGGATCCCAACCGCCGGCGCTTTTCTGTAGTCATCGTCCATCATCCAACGTCGATCTTCGATCGTCTTATGGCAGTTTCAGCGCGATCAGCTTCGTCGCATCGCCAGCGCCCGTCGCAAACACGATGTACTGCTTGCCCTGATGCATGAACGTCATCGGGACCGCGCTGGTGTTGCCCGGCGTTGGCACCGTGCCGACCAGCTTGCCCGTCGTCTTGTCGAATGCATAGAGATTGCCGGAGGGAGCCGCGGCGCGACCACCGCCGCCACCGCCACGCGCGCCTCCGCGTCCGCCACCACCTCCGCCGCCACGGCCCGTGCCGTTGATGAGCAGTGTCTTGGTCGTGATGATCTGTGGCTGGCTCGTGTTGTTCGGAACTTTCGGAAGCGTGACGCCAGCGAACAACGGATCGTTCGTCGGAACGGGGTCACGCCAGATTCCACCGTTCGGCTGCCACCACGCCTTGCTGCCATCCGTGAGCTTGTACGCGGTGATACCGCCGAGCTGCGTCGGCTTGAAGATCGAAATGCCACCGATCGAGTTCGCCACTTGCACGCGGCTGAACGCGCCAGATGATCCGCCTTCCTGCGGCGCGTTGTAGTTTGCCGGTGTCGGCGCAGCACCCGGTTTGCCGCAGCTGTTGTGCGGCGAGCCGTACGGGATTTCAGAGCATGGATCGTGCACCACGGAGATCACGCTCATTCCAGACTGGCTACCGACGTAGATCATGCCGGTCTCCGGATCCGCAGCCGTTCCGCCATCGATGTTAACGCCGCCCGATGCACCGGGTGCGTACCACGAGCAGGTGTACTGCGCGGGGCCGTTCTTGCCTTTGCCGTCCAGCGGTGAACCCGGAATAAAATACGGGCCCATGCGGCATTTCCGGGCGAGCTTCAGCGCGGAGTCCTTGATGGCCGGCGTGTAGTCAATGAGATCGGACTCCAGAAGCCCCATCGTCGAATAGCGCTCAGGCTTGCTCGGCACCGGCTGCGTCGGCGACGTGACTTCACCGGGAACCTCCGTCTGCAGCACGGGCGTCTCCGGGATCGGCCAGATCGGCTCGCCCGTCACGCGATCGAGCACGTATACCCAGCCGATTTTTGTAGTGGAGGCGATGATCTTGCGCGGCCTGCCATCGATCGTGACGTCGAGAAGGTTCGGCGCCATCGGAATGTCGAAGTCCCAGATGTCGTGATGCACCATCTGGAAATGCCATTTGCGAAGGCCCGTCTTCACGTCGATTGCGACGATGCTGTTCGCGAACAGGTTGTTGCCCGGACGATGGCCACCGTACTCGTCCATGATGCCTTCGCCGACCGGGATGTACACGAGGCCGAGCTCGGGATCCGCACTGTACGTCGCCCACGGATCGACTTTGCCTGTGCCCGGATCGCCGTGCTTGGAGCCGTTCTTCCATGTCTCCGCGCCAAACTCACCCGGCTGCGGCAGCAGATGGAAAATCCAGAGTTGCTTGCCGGTTTTCACATCGAATCCGCGAATGGTGCCGGAGACGTTGTGATTGTTCAGCACATAGTAGCCGTGAATCGCCGAGTTGCCGACGATGATCGTGTTGCCGACTACGATTGCAGGCGAGCTGTTGGCGACCTGTCCGTCTTTTGGATCGATGCCGATCGTGCCATCGGCGCCGGTGCGCGTCGTGGCGTTCCACGTCTCACCCGGCTTCGCCTTGCGAGCGGGATACGCTTCGGAGATTTCGAGCGATAGTGTGTCGTCGACTGCGAGCGGAACCAGATTGTAGCCCATGCCTTCCATCAAATCGACGACGCCGGCTTTGCCGAACTTCGGATCGGGCTTGCCGGTAGCGGCATCGATCGAAACAAGGTGATAGCCCGGTGTGATTACGATCGCACGCTCGGCGCTGCCGTCAGTCCAGTACGCGAGGCCGCGGCCGGCGAACTGGCGCGGCGCCTTCTGATAACGGATCCCTTCGTCGAGCTTGTAGGTCCACAGCGTCGTGCCGTTCGCTGGATCCACCGCGTATGCGTAACGGTGCGTGGTCGCGACGGTGAGGATCCTGCCGTTCGCGTAGAGCGGCGTGGTGCGATAGTACTCGTCCGGCCCGTCCTTGGCGGCGTCCCACTGCCAGGCGACCTGGAGCGAGTTGAAGTTGCCGGCGTTGATCTGGTCGAGCGCCGAATAGCGCGAGCTCCACGCATCGGCGCCCCAGTAGCGCCATTCGCCGACCGCATTGCCGCGGACGATCGCCTTGCCCTGTCGCGCGTTCGATACGGCAGCGCCGGCGAGGATGACGACGGCAACCGCAGCACTCATCATTGAGGCGGTGCGGACCGTGCGCCAGGAGAATCTCTTCGAACTGCTCGTCATAGTGGGGGCCTCTTAGTGCGTGTGATGCGAACGATCTTCAATGCGCTGGTGTCTGGTGCGAGTTCCTTCGTTCCTGCGGGCATCGCGTTGAGTTTCAGCAGGAACGCGACGACATCTGCTGTGGTGTACGCGTCCATGCTTCCCGGGTCGTTCTGCGGCATCTGCGTGATCACATACGTGTACAGATCCGAAAGCGGATGGTCTTTCCAATGCTGGTCGAACGCGTCGCCGGTCTGCTCGGATAGGGCGTGGCAGCTGAGGCAACTGTTGTAGAACGTTTGCTTGCCTCGATTCGCTTGCTCGTCGGTGTAAACGCCGCTTTGTGTTGTGAGAACTGAATCCTGTCCGATTCGGCGCGGACTCGCAGCCGTCGCGGATCGCGCTCCCGCCTCGAAAGCGGACGTGCAGATTATGCACGCCGCCGCGACAATCGTCCATCCCGTGTGCCGGCTTCGCGTCATCGCTCCGCTCCTCGCGGTTCTTTGTTGGTTCTGAGCCGTGCGTCGAGTCCGAACATCGCCCACAGCGCCCCGCCGACGATCAGCATCAGCATGATACCCCGCATCAGGCCCACCAGCAGCGCCGCGTCGAGGGCCGGCCAGTGGAAGGTGAACTGACGCAGCGTGCCCATGCGATCGAGCATCCAGTGCCAGGCTGTATGGGCGACCAGCGCCGAGAGGATGATCGTGCCCATGCGTTCGGCAACCACGTACTTGAACAGAGCATTCAATACCGGGATGGCGACGAGAAGACACACGAGCTGTCCAAGCTCCACGCCGATGTTGAATCCGAGCAGCGAAGTAAGCAAGTGCGAGCCGGCGAACTGGAGCGAATCGCGGAGTGCAAACGAGAATCCGAACCCGTGCACGAGGCCGAAGCCAAAGGCGTAGATCCAGCGCCGGTTGAGGTTCGCTCCCACGATATTCTCGAACGCCATGAACACGATCGAGAGTGCGATGAGCACCTCGATCAGCGGCGGGAACCAGAGGGCGCCGGGCGCGAAGCCGAGCGCGGAGGCAAACAGCGTGATCGAGTGCGCGACCGTGAACGATGTAATCACTGCGACCAGCGGCCTTATGCGGCGGAACGGAATCACGAGGCACACGATGAACAGCAGGTGGTCGATGCCGTCGATGATGTGATCGAATCCGAGCTCCACAAAGCGCAGCAGCGCCTGCGACCAGCGTGGGTCGAGGCGCACGAGGCCTGGATCGCCGGTGTATTCGAACGCGCGTTCGGTGCCGCCCGCCGGAATGAACCGGAGAATCGTGTTCGTGCGAACGCCGAGGCGAGCCAGCGCGGGGTTGATCGAGAATCGGGAGCTGTCGGATGTGATCGGGTATTCGAACACGACGTCCATCATGGCCTGCTGCCACGCAAGCTCCGTGCTCTCGGCCAGACCGGCACCGGTGACGTGAGCGAGCGCGCTTTCATAGGATTCGAATGCACGGTCGGAGGGCAAGGAGACATGCGTGGCGACGATCTTCGCGCCGCTGAGCTTCGCATCTCCCTCGTAGATATCAACAGAACTCGCGATCCAGATTTGCGCGGCGTCGGGGAGCAGGGCGTCGGTTGCAGCGATGTTCAGGTAGCCGACGCCGTGCAGCGGGTACTGCATGTCGCGCATGGCCTCGAGCGGCACGCGCACAATCAAGCGCAGCCGGTGTCCTTCCGGCTTCACGAATGCGAGGATCGTGACGCGCGACGGAATTTCGTGAGCCGAAAAGACGCCGGGGAGCGTGACGAGCAGCGCGAGAGCGAGCGCCGCGACGCGCCGCCAGCGCGGCCTCCGCTGGAGCGCGCCACCTAACGGACGAGAGGGTCCCGGCGTAAGATTTGTGCGTTGCATTCGACGAAAGTATACGCCGCTCCCGCGCGACTCGCTGGGAGCGAAAGTGCGATGACCATCCGAAGGAGAATCGCGATGATGCAGAGGCCCCACCTCGCTCGTAACGCGGCTGGTTTGGCGTTACTCGCGGCACTCACAGTTTCTACACTTTCTACGGCTTCAGCGCAGGGCGCAGCGAAAGCCCCTGCCGCGAAACCAGCACCAGCGGCCGGCGCACAGGCGCCGCGATTCGAAGTCGCGATGCTGTGGCCAAAACCCATGGACAACCGCTGGATCCTTGGCTCGGCAACGGGCGTTGCGGTCGACGCTCAGGACCACGTGTTCGTGCTGAATATTCCCGACTCGTTCAATGCGAGAACGGAAATCGGCGCGGCACCTCCGCCGCCGGCGGCCGTCAATGCAGAATGCTGCGTCGGCGCTCCGTACGTGGTCGAGTACGATGCGGCCGGCACAGTAGTCGGACACTGGGGCGGCCCGGGCGCCGGCTACACGTGGCCGCAGAAGGCGAGTGGACTCGCGATCGACAAAGCGGGGAACGTGTGGATCGGCGGCAGCGGCGCGAACGACACGCAGATTCTGAAGTTTTCGCACGACGGAAAATTTCTGATGGCCATCGGGAAGGCCGTAGCGCCGCCGGCTGGGCCGGCTCCGGCGGCTGCAGCGCCCGACACGGCGTATCAAGGCGTCAGTCGTGGCGCGGCAGCAGCTCCGCCAGCGGGACGTGGCGGACGAGGTGGCCGCGGCGGACGCGGCGGACCACCGCCGACTCCGGCCAATAGCTCGAGCATGGAGAGCTTCGGCGGCGCGACGCGAATCTCGTTTGACGAGAGCGCGGGCGAAGCGTACGTCGCAGACGGCTCGCGCAATCATAGAGTCGCGGTGATCGACATGAACAGTGGCGCGATCAAGCGCTTTGTTGGTGCGTACGGCGCAAAGCCGGATGACGCAATGCAAAGCGCGTACTCGGCCGATGCGCCGGCCGCGAAGCAGTTCGGCGTCGTGATGTGCGCCGACATGAGCAGCGACGGCATGGTGTACGTATGCGATCGCACAAACGACCGCATTCAGGTTTTCAAGAAGGACGGATCGTTCGTGAAGGAGAAGACCGTTCTGCCGAAGACGCTCAAGGAAGGATCGGTGTCCGATATCGCCTTCTCGCGCGATGCAAAGCAGAAATACCTCTATGTGGCCGACGGAATGAACAACCAGGTGCACGTGCTCAATCGCGAATCGCTCGAGCTGGTCACGAGCTTCGGCGACGGCGGCCGCGTGCCGGGTGAGTTCGCATTCCTGCACAGCATCGCGACGGATTCCAAAGGCAACATCTACACGGGCGAAACGCTCGAGGGCAAACGTGTGCAGAAGTTCCACTTCAAGGGAGTCGGAGCGGTTTCGTCGAAGGCCGTCGTGTGGCCGGCCGCGACGGGAGCGAAACCATGATGAGTTTCAAAACGATTTCTCGCGCCGCTGTTCTCCTCGCGGCGATTGCTGCACTCGGCGTCGGTTCGCGCGTCGTCGATGCGCATTCGAAACGCGGCGCCGTGACGGTGCCGACGTTCGAGGTCGATCCGTTCTGGCCCAAGCCGCTCCCGAATCACTGGGTGCTCGGCAACGTCATCGGCGTTGGCGTGGATGCACGAGACCATGTGTTCGTCGTGCACCGCGCCGATACGGCGGACTCGCTTACCACATGCTGCGTTGCGGCGCCGCCGGTGATCGAGTTCGATCCCCAGGGAAATGTTGTTTCCGCCTGGGGCGGACCGCACGATGGCTATGTGTGGCCGGGTTCGAACCACGGTATTTCGATTGACGACAAGGGCAACGTATGGATCGGCGGCAACGGTCCGAACGACTCGCACATTCTCAAGTTCACGCACGACGGAAAGTTTCTCGCGCAGATCGGAATCCCGGGGCAGGCCGCCAACAGCAACGCGCTCGATCATTTCGGCCGGGTTGCGAAAGTCTCGTTTGACATTCCGGCGCAGGAGGCGTTCGTCGCCGACGGCTACATCAATAAGAGAGTCGCCGTGCTCGATATGACGACGGGAAAGATCAAGCGATTCTGGGGCGCATACGGGCATGTGCCGAGCGATTCGAATCTCGGAGCGTACAACCCGGATGCTCCGCTCGCGCAGCAGTTCAGGAATCCGGTTCACTGCGCCGAGCCTTCGAATGATGGCTTGGTGTACGTGTGCGACCGTCCGAACGACCGCATTCAGGTTTTCAAGAAAGACGGTTCGTTCGTGAAGGAGAAAATTCTTTTTCCAAAGACCGGCGGCGACGGCTCGGTGTGGGACATCGCGTTCTCGAGGGACAAAGATCAGAAATACATGTTTCTGGCCGACGGGAAGAACGAGCATGTGTACACGCTCGATCGTGCTTCACTGGAGATTCTCTCGATGTTCGGCGACGGCGGACGGCAACCGGGGCAGTGGTTTGCAGTGCACTCGATCGCCACGGATTCGAAGGGGAACATCATTACGACGGAGACATACGAGGGGAAGAGGATTCAGAAGTTTGTCTATAAAGGGATGAAGTCAGTGGCCGCGGCGAACCAAGGCGTTATCTGGCCTAAATAACACGATGGAAGATCGAAGTTGGAAGATCAATGATGAAAACGAAACCGGCGGTCGGAGAAGCATTCCGACCGCCGGTTTTTTGTCGTCATCATCCATCTTCGATCTTCGATCTTCGATCATCCATCTTCGATCGCCTTTATTTCTCCGCCGGCATGTTGATCGTGATATCAAACTTCTTCAGCGCCGCCGCGACCGTCGCGATCTTCGGCATCAGCGCATTCGCATCCACAATCGCCTTCGCGAGTGCCGCCTTCGAATCTGCCGCCTGCTTCACCATTCCCGCGCTTGGTGTTTCCCAGATCCCCATGATCGCGCTCTTCGCCGCGCCGGTGCGGGCGAGGGCATTCGCCGGATCGGCGCCGCCGCGGCCGCCACCACCGCCGCCACGTGCCGGCGCCGCGGGTGCTCCGACGCCGAACTTCACGCGCACACTGTCGAACTGCTTGCTCATATCGGTGAACTGAGTCTTCACCGCTTCGGGAATGCTGGCGTTCGCGCGGACCTGGGTGGCCGCATCAACGATCTGCTTGTTGAGATCGGTGAGTTTTTTCGCCATCGCATTGCCCTTTTTCTGCGATTCCTGCAGATCGAGGATCACGTCGTTCCACTTGCGATGCGCATCCGCGGTGAACGTCGGAATGCCCGGATCCATGATCACGTGAATCGATTTCGAATCGAGCGTCTTGCCGCCTGAAACGAGCGCGACGCTGTACGTGCCCGGCACGACGTGCGGCGCGAGGTTGGCCGCAACGCCGCCGCCGCCGAACGGACTTCCCGCGTCACCGGGCGCTGCTCCCGTGCACGGATTCATGGGCAAGTAGCCTGCCTGATTCGGCGGAACCGGAGTGCCCGGAACGGCCGGAGCAGCGTTGCCACGTCCGGCGCGTCCGCCGCCGCCAGCGCGCCCTGCCGCTGCCGCAGCGTCGTCACCCGAAAGCGGTTCGAGACGCATGTCCCAGCAGGCGGTCTGAATTCCCGCCGTGAGATTTCTGGCGGGGAGATCCATTTCGCGGATTGTCTTTCCGGCGCCGTCGGAGAATCGCAGTTTCGCGTCGCTCAGCGGCTTGTTCACCTGGAACTGGATCACCGCGTCGTACGTCGGGTTCTCGCCAATGAAATAGTTATGGCCCCAGAACTCGAGGTTGAGATTGTTCTTCGACTTCCACTGCAACGCCGTGGGAATCGAGTAGAGCTTCGCGTCGCCCGCTGCCTTCGCCGCCGTGTATTCCTGAATCGGCTCGGCGTGATCGAGAATCCAGAGCGCGCGGCCGTGCGTGGCGACGAGCATCGCGTTGTCGCGCGGATGGAACGTGATTTCATCGACGCGTACGCTCGGCAAATTCGAATGGAAACGCGCCCAGCTCTTGCCGCGATCGAGGGTGAGGAAAATTCCCGTCTCCGTGCCGACGTACAGCACGTCGCCATTGCGCGGATCTTCGGTGATCGTCTTGACGACTTCCTTGGTGAGATTCGCGTTGATCGCATGGAACGTCGCGCCGAAATCGTTCGACGCCCAGATATACGTTTCGTAATCGTTGTAGCGGTGCTGATCCACCGTCACGTACACGGTGCCCGCGTCGTACTTCGACGGCGCGATGCGGCTCACCCAGCCGTTCGCGGGAAAACCGGGCATGTTCTTCGTGACGTTCTGCCATGATTTTCCGCCGTCTTTCGAGACGCTGAGATTGCCGTCGTCCGTGCCCGCGTAGTACACGCCGGCCTGCTTGTGCGACTCGGCGAGCGAGACGATCGCGGGCCACTGGCTCACACCGTCGTTTTTCGAAATGGTGATGTCCGCGCCCTTGAGACCCATCGTCGTGATCTCATCGCGATTCTGGTTGCTCGTGAGATCAGGGCTGATGACCTGCCACGAATCGCCGCGGTCGGTTGATCTGAAAACTTTATTGCCCGCGGTGAGCAGCACGTTGTTGTCGTTTGGCGAGATCATGAGCGGCGTGTCCCACTCAAAGCGATATGCCTCGCCCACCGCGGGAGCCGGCGTCACGTTGAGATTGTTCGGCCGAATGCTCTTCGACTCTCCGGTGACTTTATCGCGGCGCTGCATGTTGCCGTCCTGCGTCTCCGTGTAAATGATCTTGGAGTTGTTGAGGTCGGGAATCGAAACGAATCCGTCACCTGTGGCGATCTGGAACCAATCGCTGTTGAGAATTCCGGCCGACTGACGCGTCGCGCTGGGTCCGCACCAGTCGTAGTTGTCCTGCATACCGCCGCACACGTTGTACGGAATCTCCATGTCGTAGCCCACGTGGTAAAACAGGCCGACCGGAAGATTGCCGAGGAAGCTCCAGGTCTTCGCCATGTCGTAGCTGATACCGATGCCACCGTCGCCGCCTATCAGCACGTGCTCGGAATTATTCGGATCGATCCAGATGGCGTGGATATCGTCGTGAATCGCGAGCGACGCGCTCGTCTCCACCGTTCGGCCGCCGTCCACCGTCATCTGCATCTTCACGCCGCCCATGTAGACGTGATCGGGAGCGCGCGGATCGATGCGCACCTGCGAGAAGTACATTGGACGTGGGTTCACGCTCGTGACTTTGCGCCAGGTCATGCCGACGTCATCGGAGCGATAGAGACCCGACGAACCGGCGTCAGCTGCCGCGCCTCGTCCGCCCCCGCCGCCGCCGCCGCCGCCCGGGCCTTCGATGCCGGCGTAGACGATGTTCGCGCTGCCGCGGTAGATGTCGAGCGCGATGCGGCCGAGCGATCCGGTGGGAAGACCGGCGCCGGCGAGCTTGGTCCACGTCTCGCCGCCGTCGGTTGATTTATAAATCGCGCTGCCCGGTCCGCCGCCGTTCATGCAGCAGGCGGTGCGGCGGCGCTGATACATCGAGGCGAACATGATGTCGGGATCGGTATACGACATGCGCACATCGTTCGCGCCAGTGTCCTGATCGCCCTTGATCACGGCGCGCCAGCTCTTGCCGCCGTCGGTGGTCTTGTAGAGACCGCGCTCGCCGCCGGGGCCGAACAGCGGGCCGCCAGCCGCAACGAACACCACGTCGGGATTGCGCGGATCAATCACGATGCGGCCGATATGCTTTGAATCCTTCAGGCCAACCATGGTGAAAGTTTTTCCGCCGTCGGTCGACTTGTAGAGACCCTCGCCCCACGACGAGGTCTGGCGATTGTTCGCCTCACCAGTGCCGACCCACACGATGTTCGGGTTCGACTGCTGCACGGCAACGGCGCCGATCGAAAGCAGCCCGCGATCCTGAAGCAGCGGCGTGAACTGATTGCCGTTGCTCGTCGTTTTCCAGACGCCACCGTGCGCGGTGCCGACGTAGAAGATGGCGGGGTTCGCCTCGTACACGGCGAAATCGGAGACACGGCCCGACATGACAGCAGGCCCAATCGAGCGTAGATGCAGCTTCTCGAATTGGTCGGCGACGGGCGCGCCGCCCTGGCCTGAAAGTGTCGGCGCGGCGACCGCGCTGAGCAGCGCTGCGCAGAGCAGGAACCGAAGTGAACGGATCGTCATCATTAATGGTCTCCTAATCGAAACATCAGAGTCATCGGTGGGCGGGCAGAGTATACTCCTGCCCGTGAATACGTGCGAGTAAACCCTTTGCTGGGTTGGCGGTACTAATCGTCATGTTCCTGACATCTGACTCCGAACTCGAGAGAGCTACGTGAATTTCCGGCGCGCAGCGGTTGGCCTCAGTGCACTCGCAACACTCATGTACGGCCGGGCTGCGATGGCGCAGGCGGACGTCATTCGCGGGCGCGTCATCACGGTTGACAGTCAGCCGATTCCTAACGCGACCGTGACCGCGACGACGATTTCCGGCAACGTGAATCGTTCGGCGAAAACAGATCGCAACGGGCGCTTCACCATCACGTTTCCGAACGGCGATGGCGACTACATGATGAAGTTCCTCGCGCTCGGCTACGCGCCGCGCGAGTACGAACTGAAGCGTGCCGCCGATGAAGACATTCTTGTGGCCGATGCAAAGCTCTCGACCGCCGCGAATCTGCTCGACGCCGTGAAGGTCACCGCGACGCGAGACAAAGCCGGGCGAAACGACGCCAATCAGCCGGATATTGGCGGAACAGAAAAAACAATCAACAACGCGACGCTCACGGCGGACCAGCTCGGCGATCTTGCCGCGATGGCCGCATCGGTTGCGGGTGTGAACTACGTGGCAGGCGCGAATGGCGATCCTTCCGGATATTCCGTGCTCGGCCTCACGCCCGACCAGAACTCGAGCACGCTGAACGGCATGAACTCCGATGCGTCGAGCCTGCCGCGCGACGCGCAGGTGAACTCCTCGATCTCCACATCGCCGTACGATGTCTCGCGCGGCGGTTTCAGTGGCGGCCAGCAGAACACGCGCCTCGGCTCCGGTTCGAACTTCATCAATCAGCGCGCGAGCTTCGTCGGTGAGGCGCCCGCACTGCAGTTCACGACGGCTTCGGCGCGCGCGCTCGGACAGCAGTACTCGAATCTCTCGCCCGGATTCCAGTGGTCGGGCCCGCTCTCGATCGACAAGGCGTTTTACAATTTTTCCGTGCAGGCCGGTCAGCGCTCGAATGATCTCGCGACCCTGCTCAACACCGACCCGCTCGGCCTCACCACCGCCGGTCTTTCACCTGATTCGGTGGCGCGCCTCCTCACGGTTCTCCGCGCAAAGCAGATTCCGCTTTCGACCTCGTCGCTCCCCGGCAGCAAACTGCAGAGCAGCGGTTCACTGAGCGGAACGATCGACTTTGCTCCGCCCGGATCGAAAACGGGCGCCGCGTACAACCTCACGATGGTTGGTAACTGGTTCAATCTGAATCCCGCGACGGGCGTCGGCACGAATGAGCTCCCCGCGCACAGCGGCGACCGGACGAATCTGAGCGGCCAGCTGCAGTTGCATCAGTCGACGTATTTCAGTTTCGGCATTCTCAGCGAGACCGGCCTCTCGCTCGGCATCACCCGGACGTACATGGATCCGTACGTCTCGGTGCCGAGCGGCTCGGTGCTGATCAGCTCGCTGTTCCCGGACGGTTCGAACGTATCGAAGACCGTTTCGTTTGGCGGCAACACGCAGCAGAACACGAGCAGCCGCAACACGACGGTGGATTTCACGAACCTGCTCTCGTGGTTCAGCGAGAACAACAAACACCGCATCAAGCTCGCAACGGAAATCCGCCGCGCTGATTTCGCGATCAACTCGACGGGCAATACGCTCGGCAGCTTCTATTTCAACTCACTCACCGATCTGCAGAACGGTACGCCGGCCTCGTTCACGCGAACGCTGAAGCCGCAGGGACAGAGCGGCGGCCTCTACCTCGCGGGCCTCGCAATCGGCGACTCGTACAAGGCAACGCGTGACGTGCAGATCCAGTACGGCGTGCGCTTCGACGGCAATCAGTACATCAACTCGGCCGCTGAGAATCCGCTGGTGCAGCAGATCTACGGAACGGCGAACAACAACGTTCCGAACCACATCTTCGTGAGTCCGCGCATCGGATTCTCGTGGACGTATGGCGTTGCGCCGCAGGTTCCGGGCTTCGCCGGTGCGTTCCGCGGACCGCGCGCCGTCGTGCGCGGCGGCGTCGGACTTTTCCAGAACAACCCGTCGCCGACGCTGCTCGGTGGCACGATGGCAAGCACCGGGTTGGCGAACGCGTTGCAGCAGATCACCTGCACGGGCGCGGCGGTTCCGGCGCCGGACTGGCAGGACTACGCACTCAATCCGGGCCTCATTCCGTCGGCCTGCGCAAATGGCTCTGCTGGCACGCCTTTCGCGAGCACCGCGCCGAACGTGCAACTCGCCGCACAGGACTACACGTCGCCGCGCAGCGTGCGCGGCAACCTGCAGTGGAGCGGCTTCATTCTGAAAAACCTGTTCAACGCAACATTCGGCGGCACCTACTCGCTCAACGAGAATCAGCCGGAGACCGTCGACCTGAACTTCAACCCGACGCAGCGCTTCGCACTCGCGAACGAGGCCAATCGTCCGATCTTCGTGAACGCGTCGAGCATTGACGCGAACTCGGGTGTGGTGGCAGCCGGCGACGGCCGCGTCAGTCCGCTGTTCAATCGCGTGTCGCAGCTGCGCACTGACCTCACGTCGAGAACGACGCAGTTTCAGGTGTCGATCGCGCCGACGACGTTCAGCTCGCAGCTCACCTGGAATCTTGCGTACACCTATCAGTCGGTGCGCGCGCAGACTCGCGGCTTCAGCAGCACGGTCGGCAACCCACTCGACGTCGCGTGGGCGCGCTCCGGCGGCGACTGGCACCATCAAATCCAGTACACGATCGGGTACAACTTCTTCAACACCGTTCGCGTGTCGTGGAACGGCCGCTTCCAGTCGGGCACGCCGTTCACTCCGATGATTCAGGGCGACGTGAACGGTGACGGCTCGTCCTTCAACGACCGCGCATTCATCTACAATCCTGCGACGACGGCCGATCCGGCGCTCGCGACGGCGATGCAAACGCTGCTCTCGGGCGCAACATCGCGTGTGACCAAGTGTCTCGGCGGACAGCTCGGCAAACTCGCGGGACTCAACAGCTGCGAAGGGCCGTGGACGACGAGCGCGAGCATGAACATCTCGATCAACCCGCTCAAGTTCCATCTGCCGCAGCGCGCATCGTTCCAGCTCTCGATCAACAACCCGCTCGGCGCCGCCGACTTGCTCGTGCACGGCGAAAAAAATCTGTCCGGCTGGGGCCAGCAGCCGTTCATCGACCAGACGCTGCTGTATGTGCGCGGCTTCGACAAGGTCAACAACAAGTACGTCTACTCGCTCAACCAGCGCTTCGGATCATCGAGCACGGCGTTCAACACGGCGCTCGCTCCGGTGAGCGTCGTCGCGATGCTGCGCTGGGACACCGCGCCGACGCGCGAACGTCAGACGCTCACGCAGACGCTCGATCGCGGCCGCACGACGGACGGCTCGAGAATGCCGGAGCAGTTCCTGAAACAGGTGTACGGCACGAACGCGATCTTCAATCCGCTGCCCGCGATTCTCCGTCAGGCCGACACGCTACACCTGACCGGCGCGCAGGCCGACAGCATCGCGACGCTCAATCGCTGGTACTCGATTCGTATCGACTCGATCTGGACGCCGATCGCAAAGCGGCTCGCTGCGCTCCCGTCGAAGTACGATCACGATGCAGCGTACAAACAGTATCGCGCCGCACGCGAAGCAACGGTCGACATTCTCCTCAAGGTCGCGCCGGGCGTGAAGACGCTTCTCACCTCCGAGCAGCGCAGAAAGTTGCCGGATATCGTCACGAGTTCCCTCGACCCGTGGTATCTCGGTTCGATCCGCTCGGGCACGGCGGGCGGCGCCGGCAATCCGTTCTCGAACTTCAGCGGCCCGATCGGCGGCGGCGGTTCACAGATGATCATTATCAATCGTTAGTAACGAGTGTTTCTGACCTTTATCCCCAATACCATGAAAAACACGCTGAAGCACGTTGTGTTCGCACTCGCTGCCGCGTCGTCGATGGCCGGCGCGCAGTCGTTGCCGCCGGTGCATGCGCTCGGTCCCGTCACGAACACCACCGCCGAGCCGCTGGGCAGCGTCTCGCAGGTGCGCGCGCTTCCAGGCGGACGCGTGCTCGTGAACGACAACACGGGACGCCGGGTTCTCATGTTCGACTCGACGTTCAAGAAGTTCACTGTCGTCGCTGACTCGACCGACGCAACGGCCACAGCATACAGCTCGCGCCTCGGCGGACTCGTCGCGTTTCGCGGCGATTCCACGCTGTTCGTCGACCCTGCGTCGCTGTCGATGATGGTGATCGATCCGAACGGGAAGATCGGCCGCACGATGGCCGTTCCGCGCCCGAACGACGTGCAGAATCTCATCGGTGGTCCGTTCGGCACTCCGGGGTTCGACTCGAAGGGCCGGTTGATCTATCGCTCGAACCTGAAATTTAACTTTGCACCGCCAGCGCCCGGCGCGGAAATGGCGTTGCCGGTGCTGCCGGAATCGGCTCTCGTGGTTCGCCTCGATCTCGCCTCGCGCAAGCTCGACACGGTTGCGACGTTCGGCATTCCAAAGCAGCAGATGAACATGACGCGCAACGACAACGGCGGTATGATGATCACGACGACCGTGAATCCGATGCCGTGGACGGACGACTGGGCACTTCTCGCGGATGGCACCGTCGCGATCATCCGCGGCCGCGATTATCGCATCGATTTCTTTGGCGTCGATGGCACAAAGAGTTCGACCGGAAAGATCGGATTTGACTGGCAGCGCCTGGACGATGACGCCAAGACGAAGATTATCGACTCGGCGCGAGTTGCGATGGAAGCGCAACGCACGGCGATGATGGCGCAGATGAACGGTGCGCCGTCTGCAACGCCCGGTGGAGCGCCACCTGCTGGCGCAGCTGAGAAAGCGGGCGCAGAGGGTGCTACCGTAACGCGTCAGCGCGCGGCGCCGGAAGGCGGCGGCAACATGGTCATGAGCTTTGGCGGTGGCGGACGTGGAGCCGCGATGACGATGCCGCCGCTCAACTTTGTCGCGCTAAATGAAATGCCCGACTACCGCCCGGTGTTCAAGCAGGGTGCGGCTCGCGGCGATATGGATGGCAACCTCTGGATCCGCACCAGCAACATGAAGAACGGCGGCACGGTGTACGATATCATCAGCGGCAAGGGCGAGCTTGTGGATCGCGTCGCGCTTCCTCCGGGACGCGTCATCGCGGGCTTCGGCCCGGGCGGTGTGGTCTATATGGGCGTCGTGGACGGAACGATCACGCACCTCGAGCGTGCGCGAGTGAAAACCGAAGCGACCGCAGCAAAGCAGTAACCGCGCAGTAGCCGCGCAGTAGCCGCGCAGTAGCCGCGCAGCAGCCGCGCAGCAGCCGCGCAGCAATAGCCGGCCGAGACGGCGTGCCCCATTATTGGGCACGCCGTCTTCCGTTTAACCAAGAGGCTTCGATGTCCAAGAAATCCGTTATCGCCACCATCGCCGCGTTCGTCCTGCTCTCGGGATTCGGATACCTCGTGCATGGGTATCTGCTCACCGACGAGTACAGCCGACTGCCGAACCTGATGCGCACCGTCGACGATTCTGCAAAGCACTTTCCATATCTCATGATCGCGCAGCTGCTTGCCGCGATGTCGCTCGTGTGGATCTACGAGCGCGGCCGCAATGAGAGCCCGTGGCTGGGGCAGGGAATTCGCTTTGGCATCGCGGCGGCGATCTTCGCTCCGACCGTCAAGTTTCTCACGTACTACGCCGTACAGCCCGAGCCGCATACGCTGGCGCTGCACCAGATGGCCGGTGAGGGGATTGCGATGCTCATCGTGTGCATCGTGGTGGCGAGGATCTACAAATAACTGCCACGGCAGGGACGAGTCTGAGTGAGAGGGGAGAGAACCAACACTATTTCAGGCGGGGTTGCAGCGTCCGCGCGAGAAAACGTTCGGTACTGTAGAGCGCGAGTTGATTGCTTGGGCCGTTGAACACTTCGTCGAACGCGTGGTTGGCCCAAGGGATTTCGAGATATGCCACGGAGGTGCCTTTCGCGACGAGTGAGTCGCGGAGGGCTCTGCCGTATTTCGCCTCGACCAGGTTGTCGCGGCCGGCGTAGATGAGGAGCGTGGGCGGCTCGCGCTTCGTGACGTACGAGTAGACGGTGCCCGCGCGATAGAGCTCGGGAAATTGCTCCGGCGTGCCGCGGTAGAGTTTTTGTTCTACATCGCGCGTCTCGATCGGATCGGGGACCGGCGGATGGTGGTAGCTGGTCACCATATCGATTGCGCCGTAGAGACTCACGACTGCTTTCGCCGGGAGCGGTGAGTCGGAATACGCGGCAATCATGGCGAGTTGTCCGCCTGCGGAGCGGCCGAGGAATGCGACTCGTGAAGTATCGCCACCGTATTCGGCGGCGTGATCGCGAATCCAGGCGAGATCGGTGCGGACGTCCTCGATTTGCGCGGGCCAGCGGAATGCGGGTGCGTGGCGGTAGTCGAGGGCGAACACGGTGTAGCCATGAGCGGCGAGCCAGTGGGCAGCGTCTTCGTTGGAGTTTGGTGCGCCGCGCTGCCAGGCGCCGCCGTAGATCTGGACGACAATAGGGTGAAGGCCTTGAGTGAGCGGTTGGGAGATATCCATCGTCAGCTTTACGCCGGATGGCGAGGCGACGAGGATGCCCTTTGTGATCTTTGCCTCACCGAGTGGAACACCTCGCAATAGCATTGTGAGACTTGGGGTTCTGAAGGCTTTGGGATTGTGACTGTTCGCGGCGAGTTCGAGGAGCGAGTCACTGCCGAATGCGGTGGTCATTTCGCGGTCGAATCGCGCCGCCGCAAATGGGAATCGCGCGTACGGGCTGAGCGCGAGCAGCAGCGAGGCCAGCGCGCAGCGGAACGCGAGATCACGCGTGCGGCGCGCGCGTGCTTCGGGGAGCGAGAGCAGGAGTGCCAGCAGCGATGCGAGCGCGAGCCACGCGCTCACTTCGGCGGCGCCAACGCTGAACCTGAGGAAGAAATACGTGGGCGCGGGGAGAACGATCCACACGGCGAGCACCAGCGTGCCCACTCCGATGAAGAGTGCCGCGAGTCGCCGGACACGGGAAAAAATGTCTGTCATTAGTTTGACATCATTCAACGGCTAAGTTCGTCGCGGCGTGATTGGATAGCAATCGGTAGATAACCCCAACCCTGATCATACGATGCGAACGCGCATGTCGGTTCTACGAGTCTTGGCCGTGGTGTCTGTGTGCCTCGCGGCGAAGGTCGCGGCGCAGTCACCCGATTCGGCCACTCTCGCCTCCTTCAAATGGCGCTCGATCGGCCCGGTGAACATGGCCGGCCGCATCACCGATGTCGAAGGCGATCCCAAGAATCCGAAGACGTTCTATATAGCAGGCGCTGCCGGCGGCATTTGGAAAACGGTCAATGCCGGCACCACGTGGCAGCCGATCTGGGATCACGCGCCGATTGCCTCGATGGGCGATATCGCGCTCGCGCCGAGCGATCCGAAGACTATTTGGGCAGGGACCGGAGAACAAAACTCCAGAAACAGCGTGACGCCCGGCTACGGCGTGTACAAATCGGTCGATGGCGGCACCACGTGGGCGTCGATGGGACTCGAGAAGACGCAGCACATCGGCCGGATCGTCGTGCATCCGACGAATCCGAACATCGTGTACGTGGCGGCGCTCGGCGCGCAGTGGGCGTCGAATCCGGAAAGAGGTTTGTATAAGACGATCGACGGCGGAAAAACGTGGACGATGTCGAAGTTCATTTCGGACAAGGCCGGCTTCGTTGACCTCGTGATGGATCCGCGCGATCCGAACACGCTGTACGCCGCGGCCTGGGAGCGCGTGAGAAAACCCGCGTATCTGAAGAGCGGCGGCCCTGGCTCGGGTCTGTGGAAGACAACGGACGGCGGCGCGAGCTGGAAGGAAATCAAAGGCGGCGGATTTCCGGAGACGCCAAAAGGGCGCATGAACATTCAGGTTGCGCACAGCAATCCGAATATCGTGTACGTGATGGTCGAGGCGGATTCGATTCGCGGCAAGAAACCGCAGCGCCTGCTGAGCGGTCTGTACCGCTCAACCGACGCGGGCAAGAACTGGAAGTGGATGAGCACGGTGGACAATCGTCCGTTCTACTTCTCACAGATTCGCGTCGATCCCAAGAATCCGGATCGCATTTATCGCATGGCCGTCGACATGCAGTTCTCCGACGACGGCGGCTACTCGTGGCGCCTCGGCATGCTCGGCCAGCACGAGGATTACCACGGCATGTGGATCGATCCCAATGATCCCGAGCATTTCATCATCGGCGGCGACGCCGGAATTTTCCAAACGTGGGATCGCGGCGGGAATTATGACGCGATCAACAACATGGCGATGGGGCAGTTCTACGGTGTGAGCTACGATTTTCAGGTTCCATATCGGGTGTGCGGCGGACTGCAGGACAACGGCACCTCATGTGGACTGAGCCGGCGCCGCAGCGGACAGATTCAGATGACGGACTGGTTCTCGGTGTTCGCCGCAGATGGTCTGCAGACGGCGCAGGACCCGAACGATCCGAACATCATCTACTACGAATCGCAGGGCGGCAACATGGCGCGTCGCAATCTCGCCACCGGCGAGACGACGAACATCAAGGCCCGCACGGTGACGGTGAATACGTACGGCGGGCAGATTGCGGCGATCAGGGGCGACGGCATGACCGCGCTGACGGCTGCACAAGAGCAGCAGATCGCGGACATTCGCACGAAGATGAAAAAGGATATGGCCGATCCGAACGTCGCGACGCGATGGAATTGGAACACGCGGTTCATTCTGTCGAGCCACGACGCGAACGTGATTTACAGCGGCGCCGACAAAGTGTTCAAATCGGTGAAGAGGGGAGAGAATCCATTTGCGATCTCGCCGGATTTCTCAAAGGACAATCTCGAGTGGCAGCGCCAGTCGAGCGGGTTTGACGAGAACGGAAATGCCGCGACGGATGCATCGGGCGGCATCACGCGCGACGCGACCGGCGCGGAAGAGAATGCGACGATTGTGGTGATGAGCGAGTCGACGATTCGTCCAGGCCTCGTGTTTGCCGGCACGGACGACGGCAAAGTCGAGATGACGCGCAACGACGGTGGATCGTGGGAGAACATCGGCGGTCATTTCCCGGGCGCTCCGGCCGTGATTCATGTGAGCAGCATCGATCCTTCGCACACGGATTCGGCGACGATCTACGTGACGCTCGACAATCATCGCGAGAACGATTTCAAGCCGTACGTGTACGTGACGAACGATTGGGGCAAGACGTGGCGCTCGATCAACTCGAATCTGCCAACGGGCGGCGTGCCGGGATCGACGTACGTGGTGCGCGAAGATCTCGTGAATCCGAACCTGCTCTATGTGGGAACGGAGACCGGAGTGTTCGCCTCGCTCAACAAGGGCGCCGCCTGGTTTGCGCTCAAGGAAAATCTGCCGACGGTGCCGGTCTACGATTTGCAGATTCATCCGCGCGATCATGAACTGATTGCGGGAACGCATGGGCGGGCGATTCTGATTTTGGATGTTGCACCGCTGCAGCAGATGAAGGCGAATGTTTTGAGCGCGTCGTCATATTTGTTCGCGCCCTCGCCTGGATTTATCTACGCGCAGATGATTCCGGCGTCGGAGCCGCGCGCGCAGCGGCCGTGGAAGGGCGATGGAGGTCCGAGCGGTGCGGAGATTTCGTACAAGCTTGCGACAGCGGCGAGTGGACCGGTTCGCGTGTTGATCTTGAATGCAGCGGGAGATACCGTTGCGCGGCTGACGGGATCGCAGAATGCGGGAATCAATAAAGTGACGTGGAACTTTGCGATGAATGGAACTGATTTCGCAGGGCGGGCGGGTGGGGGCGGCGGCCGCGGCATCGGTGGAGCGGTTGCGCCGTATCGGCCGTCGGAGTCGATCGCGCCGGCGGATACTTCGGGATCGCCGACTGCTCCGCTCGCGGCGGGTGGGCGAGGTGGTCGCGCGGGTGGCGGCGGAGGTGGTGGTGGTGGTGGGAGAGTGAGTTTTGAGGCGGAGACGGGAGATTTCCGCGTCGTGCTCGATGTGGGCGGGGTGAAGATGACGCAGGTGTTGCGGGTAGTGAAAGTGGAGCCGGGGATGGTCTCGGTGAGATAGCTGCAGAACCAGGGACTGCAGTTATCAGATCTTCGCAGGCGGCGAGACAATTACGACGTATCTCCCGCCCTCCTCCTGGCGAATAGCTGATTTCATTCCGCACTTCGTACATCTCGCGAGCAAGGGCGGAAAAGCTGGCAACTGAAGTTCGGTTCCGCACATCGGACACCAAGCGCGCAGCTTTTCCGCATTGAGGATTGCGAGCATCTCCGGCGGAACGCCGGCGGGGATCGCAGGAGGAGCTGCGATGGGCGCGGCGAGGGGCGCGATCGGTGCCGCACGTGGAATCGGCGAGGGTGCCGCATCTGCCGCGGCGACCGCCGGCGTGAGTTTCTGCTTGATCGACGCAAACAAAAACGTCCGCTCAACCGGTGTCATTCCCGCGAGCTGACTCGGCACGATCAGTCCTTTCCCGATTGCCTCTTTCATCATCGCCGGCGGAATCGTTTCCATCATCGCGAGACCGCCGAGATCGCCACCTCCGCTCGAGGCGCCCGGGCCGAGTTCACCGCGAATCTGCCGGCCGATCCATACAATGCCGGCGAACGAGAGGCCGAGCACCAGAAAGGCGACGATCAGATAGAGAAACTGCGGTCCCGAAAAAACAGAGTTCATGCGCTGGCCGGAATCTTGATCTCGTGAATCGTGATCGTCTGTTTTGCTTTGCCGTCGGTCCACGGAACTCGAGCGCGAACGCCAACCGTACAGCCGAGCTGTTCGCACGCAGTGACGAACGAGAGAAGCGCGACGCGGCCCGGATCGGCGACGAGCGCGACGCCGCTGGGCGCGAGTGACTCGGCGATCGCGCTGGCGACGAGCGTGGCGTACTCGCGCTCATAGAGTACGTCGGACGCGAGGACGAGGTCAAACTTTCCCAAATCGTTTGGAAATGAGCGCCAGTCGACGAGGCGGGTTTCGGATTCGCGGCCGGCGGCGCTCAGTGCGTTTCGGCGCGCAAACAAGAGCGCATCTTCGTAGTAGTCGGTCGCGAGCACGTCGAATCCAGCGCGCAACGCGCCTACTGTCACCAGGCCAACTCCACAGCCGAGTTCGAGCGCGCGTTTGCCTTTGCCATCGAGCGCGGCAGCGACGCCGGCGAGCACGATCGACGAGGGCCATACATCGGCCCAGTATGGCAGCCGTTCGTCGCGCTCGAAATCGATTTCGTTGATCAGCTCATCGGCGCTGCGCGGTGTTTCGAGCGTGACGTCACCGCCCGCAATCGCCACGCTGACCGAGGCGAGCACGAAGCGCCGGTCGAGCGCCTCGAGTTCCGGAGCGAGTTCAGATCGCAAAATCACTCGCGAGCTCGGCTTCATCGCCAATCGGAATCACGTTCAATACCTCACCCGCCTCCGCGCGGCGCCGCCCGGCGGGAACCACAAGCAGCGCGTTTGCCTGTGACATCGATGTAAGAATTCCGGAACTCTGTGGGCCGGTGAGGCGCGCGAAATGTTTGCCGTCGCGATCGGTGACGACCGCGCGAAGAAAATGCGTGAGATCGGCATTCGTCGTGACCGCTTCTTCGAGCGTGGCGGGAATGGCGCGGCGAAAAAGGCGAGTATGGCCGCGCATCTTTCGAATCAGCGGGCGCGCGAACAATTCGAAGGTCACCATCGTGGAAACGGGATTCCCCGGCAGTCCGATCCACGGCTTGCCGCCGAGCAGGCCGAATCCGATCGGCGCGCCGGGCCGCATCCGCACGCGCCAGAACTTCATGTCTGCGCCCATCTCGCGCAGGACGTCGCGCATGTAGTCGTGTTCGCCAACCGAAATACCGGCCGACGTAATGATCACATCGCAGTCGCGCGCCTTTTCGAGCAATGCGCGGAGCGATTGTGGCGTGTCGGACGCGATGCCCAGATACACGGGCTCCGCGCCGGCGGCCCGCACGAGCGTCTGCAGCGTGTAGCCGTTGGACGAGACGATTTTCTTTCCTGCGCGCACTTCCTCGAATCCGCTGAGCTCGACAAGCTCGTCACCGGACGTGAGAATCGCGACGCGCGGAGCGCGAATCACCTCTACGTTCGCGAAGCCGAGGGAGGCGAGCACGCCGATCTGCGCGGCGCCGAGTGGCGTGCCGGCGGGGATGGCGACTTTTCCTTCGTGAATATCCTCGCCGCGCGGGCGGACGTTTTTTCCGGCGTCGCGCGCGTCGCGAATCTCGACGGTTTCACGGCCGTCGTCGGTGTCTTCAACTCGTATCACCGTGTCGGCGCCCTTCGGGACCGGCGCGCCGGTCATGATGCGCGTGGCGTCACCGGCGCCGAGCTCGCGCGCTGGGAACTGTCCGGCGGCGATGCTCTCGATCACGCGCAGCGTCACCGGAACGTGTGCGAGATCGGCGGAGCGAACCGCGTAACCGTCCATCGCGGAATTGTCCCACGGCGGAAGCGTGACCGGAGCAACGGCGTCGCCGGCCAACACGCTGTTGAACGCGTCGAGCAGCGGACGCGTGACCGCGTTCAGCGGTTTCGCTTCGGCGACGATCCGCGCAACGGCATCCGCTACGGAGAGCGGCGCTGCCGGGTTGCCGCTGGATTCACTCTTCGCCACTGCTCAGTGATTTCCGATTCGCGCTGACGCGATCCGAGCGAGAATCGCTTCTCCCACGCGATCCACTTCACGAGTCGGCACGACGAAGTTGTTGCACAGAAAACTGAACTCGAGCATGCGGCCATCCGCACTCGTCACGTAGCCGGAAAGCGAGCGGACCTTGTCCAGCGTGCCGGTCTTCGCATGCACGTTGTTCTCGGCGGGCGTTCCCTTCATGCGTGCGCCGATCGTGCCGTCGACTCCCGCGATCGGCAGCGCCGCGTACCAGACCTGAAAGTTCGGACCCGTACGCATCGCGTCCAGCAGATGCACGATGGTCTCCGGCGTCACCATGTCGCGGCGGGACATTCCGCTGCCGTCGCGCACGGCGAAGCCATCGGGAAGCGCGCCCCACGCTGTGAGTTGTCGTTCAACGATGCGCCGCCCGCCGTCCGCAGTTCCCACACCGGTTTTTTCGAGAGCGAGCGTCTTGTACAAAATCTCGGCTATCTGGTTTTGAGACGGCTTCGCCATCCGCGCCAGGATTGCCGAGAGAGGCGCGGATTTCAATTCGAAAATCGGATTGAGGCCCGCATCGGCCACCGGGGTGTGCGGGTCGATGCTGCCGCTGTAGCTGATGCCCCGCTCGGTCAAACCATCCGCGAGCGCGGAAAGAAACGCGGCCGCCGGATCTCGAATGACAAAGTTGCGACCGGCGTTCACACCGTATGACCGGCCGCTGCCGGCCGGAAGAATTCCCTCGTTCAGGAAGAGTTCATCAATCACGGCGCCCGATGGCGTGCCGAGATCGTCAACAGCCCATCCGAATCCGTAGGTCGAATCGGGAAAGGCATCGCCTCCACGCCTGAGTGAGCCGATGATCCTGTGAATTCCGTGCGCGGCGAGCGAGTCCGCCATGTCGCGAAACGCGTTGCGGTAATCGCCAGCGCGCATGGAATCGCTGAACGTTGGATCGCCGCGGCCGATAACCATGAGATCACCCTCGAGCGCGCCGTTGCGAACTGTACCGTTCGTTGCGAAGCGAGTGATGAATCGGAAATCCGGGCCGAGCTGAGTGAGCGCCGTTGCTCCGGTGAGCAGTTTTTCGTTCGAGGCCGGCACGAACAGTTTGCCGGCGTTGTGCGAAAAGAGCGTGTCGTGCGAGAGGGGATCGACGATGAGCGCCCCCCAGTTCGCGGAGCGGAACATGGGATCGCCGATGAGTGAATCGGCAAACAAGCGGAGAGATTCACGGCTGTCCGTTGGGCCCAGTGCGCTCGCGTGGATCCGGCCGCCGCAAGCGGCGGCGCAGAGTGTCAGTGAGAGCGTGAGAGACAGGCGGCGAGTTGAAGTCATGAGGCGCGTGGTGGCTTTGCGTTTGCGATCGCGAGATCTTCGGCGGAATTGACGTTGAAGAATATCTCATCCGGAGAGCCCCACGGTGAGACGTCGAGGTGAAACGTGTTCACCTCCTGCTGCCAGGCGCCGGCGCGCAGATCGTGCGCGCCAATCTGGCGTTCAATGGCCACGAGGCAAGCCTGTGCATACCACGCGCACAGGGGCTCGAATCCCCACGGTGAGTTGCTGATCGGCACGACGGCCTCCACGCCTTCTGCGTCGCCCGCGTTGCGCAGTGCACGCAGGAGGCCGGCGGGCACAAACGGAGAGTCCCAACCGACCGCCATCACTGCGCCAGCTGCCGCCGAAAGCGCCGCGTGGATGCCGCCGAGTGCCCCCGTTCCGGTGTGGATGTCGGGGATCACGCGCAGTCCGGGAATCCAGCGGGCGGCAGCCGGATCGTTTGCGATGAGGACAACATCGTCGCATGCGGACCACAGCGCCTCGGCCACGCGATCGATCATGCGAACCCCGCCGACCAGTTCCAGCCCTTTGGCGACGCCGCCAAACCGCGTCGCGCGACCGCCGGCGATGATCGCGCCGGTGCAGTGCGCGCGCGCGTTCATCCGTCGGCTCGCCAGGTAGCGCTCAGCATGGGATTCTCCGCCACGGTCACCGACGAAACGGTGACGGCCGTACCGATCGCGCGCTGCACCGAGGCCCCGACGAGTCGCGCGATGTTCTCGCACGTCGGGATCTGCTTGCCGTCGGCGAACTCTGCGACGTCGTTGTTGAGATTCTTATGATCGAACCGATCGAGAACCTCGGAGCGCAGTGCGCGGTCGAGGTCGCGCAGGTTCAGCACCATGCCTGTCGTCTCGTCGATCGCACCGCTCACCGTGACGTCGCAGGTGTACTCGTGCGCATGATCGCGTGTCAGCGACAGATGGCCGAAGACCTCCTCGTTCTTTGCGTCGTTCCACTCGGGACGTCGGTACCGATGCACCGCCGAGAAGGTGACGCGGCGGGTAAGCGAGACAGTGCTCATGCGGCCAATGGCCTCAGCGGAAACTCCGCAGACTCCAGCCGATCGTGATCAGGCCGTTCGCCGTGAACGAGTCGAGCGCGCCGTTCGGCTTGATCGCGATGGGATCGCCCTGCGTGGAGCGATAGAGATCGGGATATTTAAGTGTCCAGAAGTAGAAACCGGCGTCGGCGCGAAACTCGGAGTTCTTTCCCGTGATGTAGCGAACGCCGAGACCGGTGAAGAACGAAAACCCGGGTCTGATTTGATAGCCGGAGATGTCCGCTTTGTCGCCCAATCCGCCTGCGATTCCGGCGCCGATGTTGAAGAGCGGCTGGAGCTGGTGCCAGCTTCTGGTGCCCGTGAGCGCGACGGCGAGCCCGATGTTCGCGTTGATGAGGCCGGTCGTCTGCGTGCCGACATTTCGCGTGGCCGCCGGTTTGGTGTAGTCGAAAATCGCGCGCGTGCTGCGCGAGGCGAAGACCTCGGCGGTCAGATACGCCGGACCTCCGACCGCGAGATCGTAACGCACTCCGTACGCCGGCGCGCTTTTCTGCGCGACGCCGACCGCGTCTTTCCCCGTAAAGAGGTAACCAAAGACGAGGCCGAAACGCTGCTTGTCGCCGGTGTCGAGGAATGGACTTTTGTCGGGGAGCGATCCGACGGTCTGCGCCGCGGCCGTGGCTGCCGACGACGCGAGCAATGCCATCATAAGAAACGACTTTTTCACGCGCCCACCTCAACGAGTCTAAGATCTGTGCCGGACATCTCGGGAGGAGTCTCGAGTCCGAGCAGTGCGAGCGCCGTCGGCCCAACATCGCAGAGCGCGCCACCGCTGCGAAACGCCTGCGGTGCGCCGGGCCCGAGCGCGATGAAGGGAACGGGGTTGGTGGTGTGGGCCGTGTGCGGCCCGCCAGTCTTTGGATCGATCATCATTTCGCAATTCCCGTGGTCGGCCGTGATGAGAAGTCGTGTGCCGGTTTTTTCTGCGCTCGCGATCACGCGGGCGAGGCAGAGATCCACCACTTCGCACGCCTTGATAGTAGCGGCGAGATTGCCGCTGTGTCCGACCATGTCGCCGTTCGCGTAGTTGACCAGCGTAAAATTGTGGGAGCGCTTCTCGATGTGCGTGCAGAGCACATCCGTGATACCCGGCGCGCTCATTTCCGGCATCAAATCGTACGTGGCGACCTGCTGGCTCGGGACGAGAATGCGCTCCTCGCCTGTGTACGGCGGCTCGACGCCGCCGTTAAAAAAGTAAGTCACGTGCGGATACTTTTCCGTTTCCGCGGTTCGCAAGGTTGTCATGCCTGCATCGGCAATGACATCCGCCATGATCCGCGCCATCGAAAACGGCTCGAACGCAACAGGAAGACCGAAGGTGGCGTCGTACTGCGTCATTGTCGCGACGTGCAGGGCGGGGCGGTGTGCAATTGGAAAACCGTCGAAGCCATCGATCGCCATCGCGCGCACGATCTGGCGCATCCGGTCCGAGCGGTAGTTCCAGCAGATGAGTGCGTCGCCATCCTGCATTCGGCCAACCGGATCTCCGTTTTTTGCGATGAACACGGGCTTGATGAACTCGTCTGTTTCCCCTGCGGCGTACGCGTCGCGAATACATTTCGCGGCGCTTTCCGCAAACGGGCCCGTGCCCTCCACCGCGGCGCGATACCAGAGTTCGATGCGCGGCCAGCGGTTGTCGCGGTCCATGCCGTAGTAGCGGCCGCCCACGCTGGCGATCGTCGCGCGACCGGCGATTTTCTGCTCGAGCGATTCGATGAAACCGAGCGCGGACGTGGGCATGGTATCACGGCCGTCGAGCTCGGCGTGAATCGCTATGCGCGGAACGCCTTCACGCGTCGCGAGATCAACGAGAGCCAGGAGATGATCCTGATGCGCGTGCACGCCGCCGTCGCCAACAAGTCCCATCAGATGAAGCGTGCCGCCACTCTTTTTTGCGGCGCTGCAGGCGGCCACGAGCGCGGGATTTTTGTGGAAGGCACCGCTGAGAATCGCCGCAGTGATCCGCACGAGATCCTGCATCACGACGCGGCCGGCGCCAAGGTTGAGATGGCCGACCTCGCTGTTCCCCATCTGTCCCTCGGGGAGTCCGACCGCGAGACCAGACGCATTCAGCAGGGTGCGAGGACCGCGCGACCAGAGAAGGTCCCACGTTGGCACATTCGCGAGCGCGACGGCGTTGCCCTCGCGCTCAGGGCGATATCCCCAGCCATCGAGCACCACGAGCACGACCGGACTCTTGTTGTCTGCAGCTCGCGCCATCGTGGCCCGGCGAAGTGTATGGGGGTAGTTTTCGAGTGTGAAAGCTATCCACGCGTCAGTGACCGTACCAGCGATTCGGCGCTTCTGTTCCGCATTGGCATTGGCGTCGGTCGCGACGACCGTCGGTGCGCAGACGGCGCTCTCAGCCGCCGCGGAGGGCCGCAGCGCGCCGAGCGGGGCGGTGGTGATGGCGATTCACTCGGGCACGAAGGTTAAGGTGGTGAGCACCAAGGGCGCGAGCGCGCTCGTGACGATCGAAGGATTCGTCGATGCGTCGAGGCTCGCGGCGAAGCTCGACACTTTTCCGGCCTCGGTGGATTCGAAGGCGCAGCTCCGCGTACGAGCAATGGCCTCCGACAAAGCGCCGATTCTCGCCGAACTTCGGCCGCGCACCGGCGTGCACACGCTCGGGAAAACGGGAACGTGGATGCGAGTGAAGCGGAGCGCGTGGATTCCGGTGAGTGCACTGCCGAAAGCGCCTCAGCGGCAAACCGCCGCCAACGCGCCGCTCGGGAGCGCCGCGACTCCGTCGGCCGCAACGCCGTCGGCCGCGACGCCGTCGGCCGCAACGCCGCTCCCGATGAACGCCATGGCCGTGTCGAAGTCGACCAAACTTCTCTCCTCGCCGAACGGGAAAACGCTCGGCGATCTCGCGCCCGGATCCGTCGTGCAAACGCTCGCGAAAGATCACGGCTTCACAAAGATTCGCATCGACGGATGGGTCTCGGATCGCGAGCTCGTGCCGGCCGACAGCTCTTTTGGATCGCAGCTCACCGCCGCCGATTTGCGCGGCGATCCGGAGGGCACGAAAGGGAAGATGGTGCAGTGGGACGTGCAGGTCCTCTCGCTGCAGACGGCAGATCCGTTGCGCCGCGATCTCGCGCGTGACGAGCCCTATCTCCTCGCAAAAGGGCCCGGCAGCGAAAACGCCCTGCTGTATCTCGCCGTTCCGCCCTCGCTGCTGAACCAGGCCAAGGGACTGCCGCCGCTCACGCGCGTGCTGATTACCGCGCGAGTGCGCGTTGGACGAAGTGAGCCGGTCGGGACGCCGATCCTCGATCTCAAGTCGATTTCGAAACGGTAGTGCAGAACGACGGCTGGCCGCTCGGGCGAGTGATTGCGGTGGGCGTGCTCGCCGTGTTGATCGCTGCGCTCGTGATCGTCTTTCCGCCGTCGATGATCTTCGGCACCGGTGCGGCGAGCGCGCCGAAACTGACGCTCTCCGCGAGTGCCTTCGGCGAGAGCGGGGCGGTGCGGCTTCAGGTTCGGCTCCCCGGAGCGCATTTCGATTTTCCGATGGAGGGCGGGAATGCGGCTTCGCCCGAATCGTACCTCTGGGTGAAGTTCGAGGATTCGAGCGCAGTCATCGAGCCGCGTCCCCTCGTCGGCACGACCGTCACGGCGCCATTGATACCGGGCTTCTACCGCCTCGCGTTGGTAAAGGAAAACGGCCGGCGAATTATGGACTCGGTGGTCGTCGGCGTGCTCGTTCCGTTTTCGACGAAACTTGGGGCCACGTTGAACGGCTATAAGATCGGCCGCTACAAATGGGAACGGCTCGGCGGCGATGCGACGCCACCGCCGATCGGATTTCTGCAGGTGATGCCGGAAGACGTCGGGATGCAGGTGAGCGCGCACTTGTATCTGGGTAACTTTCTGGTGCACGACAATCAGGATGTGTGGCCGAGGTATGTGGCACTCGACCCGCGCCTTCTCGACAAGGTCGAACTCGTGCTCAACGATTTAGGGGTGAAGGACTTCGAGATGCCGATGGATGTCTCGAGCGGATTTCGCAGTCCGCAGTACAACAGGACCGTGCCGCGCGCGGCGAGCGACAGCAGACATCAGTACGGCGACGCGATCGATCTCGCGATTGATGTGGACGGAGACGGCAGGGTGACGTTCGTGGACGCCGCCGCAGTGGCCAGATCGGTGGAGCGAGTCGAACTGCGACATCCGAATCTCGTCGGCGGACTTGGGCTCTATGGAAACCGCGGAGGATCGCCGTACGTTCATATAGACGTGAGGGGCAGGCCATCACGCTGGAGAGGCTGAGATGAACGAATTTATGAAAGAGCGATTGAACCGCAGGTTGGAGACGTTGTCTGACGAGCGGTTATATCAGGTACTCGACTACATCGAGTTTTTGGAATCGAAGTATGCGCACCATGAGGTGGCGGCGCCGAATGTCTTTCAGCGGTTTGCCGAGGGAGTGGAGGATACCATGCGCGCGGGAAAAATTTCGGCGAGTGCGGTGAGTGAAACGATGGGATTGATGAGCAAGGCGATGAATGTTTTGTCGGGAGTGGCGGCGGCGGGGAAGAGCGTGGCCAATGATATGGTAAGTTCTGTAGCGCCCAAACCTCCCGTGACGCCCAAAGAGTAGTTGGCTTAGAGCTAAGACGCTTGTAGCTCTGCGGCTCAGTGCTAGGGAGTTTCATAGCTCGTGTTCAAAGCTTCCAGCCAGCTGGCAGCTCCGAACACGAGCTATAAAACTTCCTGGCTGTGAGCCGCAGAGCTTTAAGCGTCTTAGCTTTGGGCTTCCTACACGGGCAGTTGAAAAACACGCGCGGAACGGCTACATTCCCTCATGGGACTATCAACTCGACCAAAGACCTCAAGGACCGCCCCGGCCTCAGCCGGCAGCGGTCCTTCGCGCATTGACGATCCAGCCGCCGGCCACGCTCGCATCCGCACCGACGCCGCGCTGACCTTCGACGATGTGCTGCTCGTGCCTCGCCGTTCACTCACGCATCCCAAAGAAGTCAGCACCGTCTCGCGCTTTACTCGCGGGATCACGCTGAATGTCCCGCTCGTCTCGGCGGCGATGGATACCGTGACCGAGAGCGAGATGGCGATCGCGATGGCTCGCGCGGGCGGAATCGGCGTGCTGCACAAGAACATGTCGATCGACAGGCAGGCGGCAGAGGTGGATCGAGTGAAGCGCTCCGAGAGCGGCATGATTCTCAAGCCGTACACTCTTCCTGATTCGGCCACGCTGCGCGAAGCCGCGTCGCTGATGGCGAAGTTTCATATCTCCGGCGTTCCGATCGTGAACTCCGATGACTGTCTGATTGGCATCATCACGAATCGCGATCTCCAGTTCGAACGCAGTCTCGACCGCCCGGTAAATGCAGCGATGACCACCAGCGAGCGCCTGATCACGGCGCCGCAGGGCACGACGCTCGACGAAGCCGAACGGATCATGGGAAAGCATCGTATCGAGAAGCTTCCGGTGATCGATAAGAAAGGCCATTTGATCGGCCTGATGACCGTGAAGGACATTCTCAAGCGGAGGGCATATCCGATCGCGGCGAAGGATGAACATGGCCGCCTGCTGGTGGCGGCCGCGATCGGCGCGGGCGGAAACTATCTCGATCGCGCACGCGCGCTTGTTGACGCGGGCGTCGATGCGCTCGTCGTCGACACGGCGCACGGACATCATATTGGCGTTCTCGACGCGACCGCCGCCGTGCGCGAGGCATTTCCGAACGTGCAGCTGATAGCGGGCAACATCGCGTCTCGTGAAGCCGCAGCTGCGCTGGTTGAGCGCGGCGTGGATGCCGTCAAGGTCGGCGTTGGGCCGGGCTCGATCTGCACCACTCGTGTCGTGACCGGCGTTGGCGTTCCTCAGCTTACTGCGGTGATGGATGCTGTCGAGGGCGCGGGCGATGTGCCGGTTATTGCCGACGGCGGCATCAAATATTCCGGCGATATTGTGAAGGCGATCGCGGGCGGCGCGGCTTCTGTCATGATGGGCTCGATGCTTGCTGGCACAGAAGAAAGTCCCGGCGAATCGCTCCTGCTCGAGGGCCGCCGATTCAAAATGATTCGCGGCATGGGATCGATGAGCGCCATGCAGGATGGCAGCGCCGATCGCTATTTCCAGGAGGGCGAGATGAGCGCCAAGAAGTTCGTCCCCGAAGGAATCGAGGGACGAGTTCCGTACAAGGGACCGGTGAGCGACGTGCTCTACCAGATGGTCGGCGGCCTGCGCTCGGGGATGGGCTACACCGGATGCGCCGATATCGAGGCGTTGCGCACCGAATCCGAATTCGTCCGCATCACAGCGGCCGGGCTGCGCGAATCGCATCCGCACGACGTGACGATCACCCGCGAGGCCCCGAACTACAGCGTTTGAGTTGGACCGAAGAAACAAGCGTTGAGGTGGCGGGGTAGTGTGTCAGTCGCCATAGTTGTGTCCGGCACCTGAGAGCACTCAACAAACGAAAGCAACTCAAGGGGGTTTGCGTGGCTAGTTCGTTAACGCGGACGAAGTCGATTGATCGCCTCATGGCGGACAGCGGGATCAGCAACGAGAGCGCGTCGAGTGGCTTGAAGCGCACGCTCGGACCTGGTTCGCTCGTTGCGCTCGGAATCGGCGCCATTATTGGCTCCGGCTTGTTCGTGCGCACCGCGGCGGCAATCGCCGAGCGCGCCGGCCCGTCGGTGGTCATTGCGTTCATGGTTGCCGGCTTCGGCTGTGTATTTGCCGGCCTCTGCTACGCCGAGTTCTCGTCGATGATCCCGATCGCAGGCAGCGCGTACACCTATTCGTATACGACGATGGGTGAGCTGGTCGCCTGGATTATTGGCTGGGACTTGGTGCTGGAGTATGCCGTTGGCGCGGCCACGGTGGCGATCGCGTGGAGTCAGTACTTCAACAATCTTCTGAAAATTATCGGGATGAGTCCGGTTCCATTTCAATGGAGCCACTCGCCACTTGAAGTGAGCATGGATGGCGCGGGCATGCACGGCATCATGAACGTTCCCGCCGTCGTCATTCTGTTTTTGCTCACCGCGATTCTCATTCGCGGCACGCAGGAATCGGCATTCGTGAACAACCTGATCGTCATTACGAAGGTTGCGATCGTACTGCTCGTGATCGGACTCGGCTGGAGCTTCATGAACCCGGCGAACCACACCCCGTTCATTCCTGCGGCCACGACGTACACCGACACGGCCGGGCTGACGCACCAGTTCGGCGGCATCATGGGCATACTTGGCGCGGCGGGCGTGGTGTTCTTTGCGTTCATCGGATTTGACGCAGTCTCCACCGCCGCACAAGAAGCGAAGAATCCGGCAAAGGACATGCCGATCGGTATTCTCGGCTCGCTGGTGATTTGCACGATTCTCTACGTGCTCTTTTCGTATGTGCTCTCGGGCATCGGCACGGTTGCCGACTTCCGCGGCGCGGGCAAGGAAGCATCGGTCACCTTCGTGATCACCAAGTACATGACGCACTACACATGGCTCGCGAATTTCGTGACGGTCGCGATTCTCGCCGGATTCTCGTCGGTGATCCTGGTGATGCTCCTCGGCCAGTCGCGTGTGTTCTACTCGATGAGCCGCGATGGACTCGTGCCGAAAATCTTCTCGGATACACATCCCAAGTTCCGCACGCCGTATAAGGCGAACATGCTGTTCTGCGTGTTCACGGCGATGTTCGCCGGATTCCTGCCGGACAGCATTGTCGGCGAGATGACGAGCATCGGAACGCTGTTCGCATTCATTCTTGTGTGCGCCGGTGTTTGGATTCTACGGGTGAAGCGTCCGGAGCTGCCGCGCGCGTTCCGCGTACCGATGGTGCGCACGGTGTGCGTGCTCGGTATCGTCGTCTGCGGCGCAATGATCTACGGACTCGGACCGCTGAACTGGCTCCGACTCGGCGCCTGGCTGGTGATTGGCCTCGTGTTCTACTTCGCCTACGGCATCAAGCACAGCCTGCTCAACAAAGGCTAAGCCTTCACCGTAGTTCTGCACGACTGATTAACTTTGAGCGGCGCCCGGGATTCTCCAGGCGCCGCTCTCTTTCAACGGGAAGTCGCGTGGTGAATTTGATTCAAGCAGACGATCCAATCATTGTTCCAGCCGCGCGCCGCGCCGCCATCGAGCGGCTCGCCGCCGAGTTGAAGCCGGGTCAAACGATCGCGCTAAGCACTCATATCAATGCCGACGGCGATGGCTGCGGTTCGGAGACCGCGCTCGCACGGCTGCTCGCGCAGATGGGGATGAAGGCGCACATCGTGAACGCCACGCCTTGGCCGGAGATGTACACGTTCCTGCTCGGCGACGACGTATGCGATCGCTCGCCAGAGGGCGCGCGCGCGCTGGAGAATGTGGATCGGCTGATCGTGCTCGACATCAGCGATGTGAAGCGGCTCGGCTCGCTTGCGAGCGCCGTGCGGGCGCTGAAGGTCGCGCCGCTCGTGATCGATCATCATCTGCCGGGCGAGGAACCACCGGGGACGATTTACGTCTCGGACACGACCGCATGCGCGACGGGCGAACTCGTCTACGATTTTGCCGCGACGCTTGGACTCGAGATCACACCGGCCATCGCGGCCGCGCTCTACGTTGCGATTGTCACCGATACCGGCGGATTCCGTTTCAGCAATACTTCTCCGCGCGCTCACGCGATTGCGGCGCGGCTGCTTGCGGCGGGAGTCGATCCTGAGGAGATGTACCGGCGGATCTATGCGTCGGTGCCGCGCGGCCGGCTCGCGCTGCTGCGAGACGCGCTCGATACGCTCGAAGTTGACGATGCGAAGGGACTGGCGTGGGTTTCGATTGCGGCGGGCGCGCTGGAGAAGTACGGCGTGAGCAGTGAAGATCTCGATGGCATCGCCGAGTATCCGCGCTCGGTGAAAGGCGTGCGGCTGGCGATTCTCTTTCGCGATCTTGGGCATGGCAAAGTGAAGATTTCGTTCCGCTCGGTGGGCGGAGTGGATTCGAACGCGCTGGCCAAGCAGTTCGGGGGAGGAGGACATGCGCGGGCGTCTGGCGCGCTGGTGTCGGGGAGTGTCGAGGACGTTCGCGCGAAGGTGTTGGCCGCTGCGCGGGAGATGCTCTGATGCCAGCCTCCTTTAGTGAGCGCATAGAAGGAGCGGTATCGAAGATCGTGAATGCGCGGACAGGCGCGGATGTTTTGACGGGCTCGCAGGTGCGCGATATTGCGACGACGACTGAAGGCCGCGTGCGGCTCACGCTCATACTCTCCGCAGACGATGATGCGACGCTGGCCCGCGATGTGCGACAGGCGATCGAAAGAGTTGAGGGCGTCATCGACGTGCGCGTCGACGTGAAGGATGCGTCGGAACTTCCGCGACCTGCGACGCCCGTTGCTCCCGCTGCTCCCGCGCCCAAACGCGCATCGCTCCCGGTGATGGATCAGAAGCCGGCCGCTCCTCGCGTTGCCGCGCCGACACCGATCTCGTATCCGAATCTCGGCAAGGTCATCGCCGTCAGCTCCGGAAAAGGCGGGGTCGGAAAATCGACCGTCACGGTGAACCTCGCTGTCGCGCTCGCGAACCTTGGCAAGCGAGTCGGACTGATGGACGCGGATATTTACGGCCCGAATATTCCGCGCATGATGGGCGTGAACGAAGCCCCTCCTGTGATCGACGAAAAAATCCAGCCGCTCGAAGCATTCGGCGTGAAGATCATCTCGCTCGGATTTTTGATCGAGCGCGATCAGCCGGCGATTTGGCGCGGACCAATCGTCATGAAGATCATCACGCAGTTTCTGCGCGATGTGGCGTGGGGACAGCTCGACTACCTGCTCGTCGATATGCCGCCGGGGACTGGCGATGCGCAGCTCTCGCTCGTGCAGGCGACTCAGGTCTCAGGCGCGATCATCGTCACGACGCCGCAGGAAGTCGCGGTGGGCGATGCGCTGCGCGGAGCGAAGATGTTCGAACGCGTTGGCGTTCCGGTGATTGGAGTGGTGGAGAATATGAGTTACTTCGAGTCGCCGGAGACGGGGAAGCCCATGGCGATATTCGGGACGGGAGGGGGGAAGCGGCTGAGTGATGAGCTCGGGGTGCCGCTGCTGGGGGAGGTGCCGCTCTATCCGCCGGTGCTGGTGGGCGGAGACACGGGGAAGCCGATAGTCGTGAGTGACGAGAAATCGACGGCGGCCCGAAAGCTCATCGAGATCGCCGGAAAGATCACCGCCCTTCGCGAGTCAGCTTGAGCCCTCCAAGAAAAGCATGAAGGTGTACTTTGACGTGTCGCGGTGCTGCGTCGTAGTTGGCCGAGTACCATCCATCGGTCCTCTTCACAAATCCGTCTTTGCTGAAACCACCAATCAGCGAACTCTCGTCCACGAATACCCCAACATCCGGCGAGAGATTGAGCGAGAGTCCTCCGATCGCGAGTGTTGCCGTGATATCAACATCGTGCGCGAGCGCTCCTCCGAAATCGAGCGTGAGCGCGCCCGCTCCGACCTCCGCGGTGATGCGCGATACTCCCGAGTTCACCAGATCCATCATCTTCACCTGAGCGGCGCCCACCTGCAGCGTCATCGAGCGGAGCTGCCCGCGATTCGGCTGTTCGAATCGCGCCGTGATATCGGCCGCTCCGGTTCGCAATGAAAGATCGGTGAGACGCAGACCGCCGAGCTGAAGGTCGGCTTCCACGGCCCCGAGATCGAGCGAGAGATCCATGGGCACGCGGGTGCTCAACTCCGCGTGCATCGAGCCGACGACATTGTCACTGTCCATCTCGGTCATCCGCATGTTGCGCACATGCACGCCGATCGTGAGCGCATGTGACGCCGCGTCGTATCTCGCGATTGGCTCGGAGCGGTTGGCGTCGTATTTCACATCGGCGTGATAGAGCAGCGCGCCTGTGTGCGGCTTCAGTTCGAGTTTGCCCGCGGCGTACTCGACGTGCGCGGAGACCGCGCCCGTATCGCGGAGCTGGTGCGTCGCATCAACCGTCCGCCAGACTTGCGCGCGCGCAGGCGCTGCCGCGCCGAGCGCGGCGAGCGAAGCGGCGGCGAACACCGCAGCCCGGCGCATCACTTTTGCGCCGGCGTGGTGAAGGGCGTCGGACGCCGTGCCGCGGTCACTCCGCTGACCGGTGTTGGTGTGGCCCAGCTCGCCGTATTCATCGCGCGCTGCGCCGCCGGCGCGACCGCTCGCTTCACTCCGCCCCTCGAAACCACGGCGGCGCCGAGGCCCGCCGATGCCGCGACCCAGGTGACCGCAACGGCGACCATGTGCGCCAGAAGTTCGGCTCTCGGAAACGAGGTCAGGGCGCCGGCAATGAGCCACGGTACCATCAGCACCAGCAGACCGTAGACCAGACAGCGCAGCGCAGCGGACCGGCGCATGGAATCGTCCTGTTCCGTTGCGCCGAGTATGCCGCGTCCCACGAGTCGCGCGATGGCGAGGTAGCCCAGCGTCACCAATCCAGCCGCGGCGAGCACGTACGCCACGATCGCGAACGGGATGAGCAACACGCCGAGAATTGTGAGCGCGAGGCCAATGCAGAGCAGCACGAGCACCGGCGCGAGCGCCAGTTGCGTCGCGACTCCCGCGAGCAGCGATTTTCCGAAGCCGCGCTCAAGCGCGTCTGACACCGCGTCGAGATTCGTCGACGCAAAAATGAGAACGCCGATTCCGACGATCACGAGAACCGCGAGCCATCCTCCCGCGAGCGCGAGTGCGTGCATCGTTGCCGACCCCGCCGTGCGCACGACCGCGGCATGCGCGACGTCAACGGCGCGCAGATCGCCCGCCAGCGTGCGCGAATCTCCGTCCACGGTTCCACCGTCGAGCACGATCTTGCCGAGAATCGCATTTGCGCTGCCGCGAATCTCGCCGCCCTGATGCACGACAATGTCGCCGCCATACGTGAGCGCGTCGCCGTCGATGATACCGCGCACGTGCAGCGTACCGGCTACCGCAACAGGTCCCGCTGCGTGTTTGCCGGCGGCGACGGTCGAATCACCGATCGAGAAACGATCGGCGGCGGGGATCCACGCCGAGTCGGAAGAAGCGCGAAGCGCGCCGATCGCGCTCGCGAGAGAATCTTTTGTGATGCGCGCCGCCGGCTGCTGCGCCTGTAGCGTGAGGGCGCCGGCACAGAATGCAAACACGGCGAACGTCAGCCGTTCCACCACGTGCACCGTGGCGGCCTGCGCGTGCTGTGTGCGCATGACCGCTATTCCCGGCTGCGACGCGACGACGAAGCGAGTGCGCGGAGCCCGAATGTGGCGCCACCCACCGCAACGACCATCACGCCCGTGCCGATCGCCAATCCGCGCAAGCCGCCGGATCGGAGAGCGTCGAGTCCGCCCGAGCCGAACGCGGCGCCGACGACCGCTGACGCAGCGTCGACGAACGCGATTCGCGCACGTCCAGCCGCAAGGCTGAACGAGTAGAGCGCGAGATCGGCGTGAAGGGCGAGCCAGACGGCGCCGGAGGTGAGTGCGAAGGCCGCGGCAGTCGCGGTCGCTCCCATCACGGCACGCATTGACGTGGATTGCGGGACGAAGCGCCCGGCCAGCTCGAACGCGGCGATGTGCCACGGTTCGACGACCTGCACCTGGGCCATCACGCTCTCGAGAAAGCCGTGCGAGGGCGCGAAGTGGGGAAGATCTTCGAGGACATCCACAACTTTGCGCGCGCGGGTGAGGCGGGCCTCACAATCTTCGCACGCGTCGACGTGCGCCTTGAGTGGGGCGACGCCGAATCCGACTTCTCCGTCGAGGAGAAGATCGATTTCGTTGGGGAGCAAATGGCGGTGGTTCATGGATTCTCCTTTTACTACGGCAGTCTGTGTTGCGAGTTTCAGCGGAACGACGATGGAGGATCGAAGTTGGAAGATCGAAGGGAATACTGTTGGTTCGGCATGTGTTCGGGTTCATTCTCGCAGGTGATCGAGCTCTTCCCTGAGCTGATGCCGGGCGCGGTGGATGTAGGTCTTCACGGTGCCCAGAGGGAGATCGAGGGTGGCGGCGATCTCCTCGTAGCTTCGGCCTTCGACGTGCCGCAGCAGGACGCAGGAGCGGTATTCCGGGCGGAGCTTGGCGATCGCCTTTTCTATTGCGCTCCCAAGCTCTTTGGACTCCATCTCCTCGAGCGCGGACTCGTCGTCGCTCTGGATATCGAACGAGCTGGACTCGATCTCCGACGCGGTGTTTGCGTGCGGCGAGCCGCTCATGGAGATCGTGGGCAGCTGGCGCCTGCGCAGATGATCGATCGCGACGTTGTTCGCGATCTTGAACAGCCAGCTCGAGAGCTTGAACTCGGGCCGGTATTTGTCGATGTGGTTCAGGACTTTGATGAACGTGTCCTGCGCGAGGTCCTCGGCGGTGGCGCTGTCGCGCACCATGCGGAAGATGAGCGAGAAGACCGGGCGCTCGTAGCGGCGCACCAGTTCCCGGAATGCATCCTCCCGCCCTCGCTGGGCGAGCGCGACGACATCTGCGTCGGGGAGATTCGAGACTTCGAGAAGGGCCGCCATTCGCTAGGGAGAAACTTGCCCGCCCTCTCACCAGCGGGCAACTTTCGCGTCTGATGACCACGACAGAAACGGAGACTCGCGACGCGCGCGCGGCTGCATCCGGCGCCCCCGTGAAGCGCTCCTACGTGCAGCGGATCTTCTCGGAGATCGCGCCCAGATACGACTTGCTCAACCGGCTTCTGAGCGGCGGCATCGACCGCTCGTGGAGGCGCGCCGCTATTGCTGCGCTCGGTGTGGAGCGGCGGCCGGCGGGCGCGTACCTGGACGTGTGTGCGGGGACGCTCGACGTGGGGGCGGCGATTGCGAAACGCGCGGACTTTCGCGGACAGGTGATCGGCGCGGACTTTGCGGAGCCGATGCTGCGCGCGGGCCGCGGCAAGGCGCCGGCGAGCGTGCTGTCACCGGTGGTCGCGGACGCGCTCGCGGTGCCCCTCGCGGATTCCACGTGCGATGGCGCGATTGTCGCGTTTGGAATTCGAAACGTGGTGAGTCTCGAAGGTGCGTGCCGAGAGATGCTGCGCGTGCTCTCGCCCGGCGCACGATTCGTGATTCTCGAATTCTCAACGCCGAAATCCGCTGTGATCAGATGGACGTACCGCCTGTATTCACAGCGCGTGCTGCCGTTGGTGGGGGCGCTCATTTCCGGTCACCCCACGGCGTACCAGTATCTGCCGGACAGCATCGCGCAGTTCCCCGATGCCGATACACTCGCGTCGATCATGCGCGATGCGGGATTCGTACACGTTGCATGGAAACCGCTCACATTCGGTGTCGCGGCGATACACGTCGGCGAGAAAAGATGACCCTCGATTCGCTCAGTGATTTCATAGCGGCAATTGATTCGATCGGCGAACTCGTTCGCATCACAGCGCCGGTCAAGGTCGAGCTCGAGCTCTGCGAGATTGCCGACCGCGTGATGAAGCAGCCCGGCGGCGGTAAGGCGCTGCTGTTCGAGAACGCCATCCTCTCCGATGGCTCGCGCTCGCCGTACCCGGTCGCGATCAATCTGTTCGGCTCCATGAAGCGGATGGCGCTCTCCCTCGGCGTGAAGGAACTCGACGAGCATGGCGCGCGCATCACGCAGCTGCTCGATCTCAAAGTTCCCGAAGGACTGCTCGGAAAGTTCGCGCTCCTGCCGCGCCTGCTGGAGGTGGCGAAGTTTCCGCCGCGTATGAAGGGCGGAACTCCTGCGTGCCAGGAAGTGGTGTGGAAGGGCGATGAGATTGACCTGCGAAAACTGCCGATCATCACGTGCTGGCCCGACGACGGCGGCCCGTACATCACGCTGCCGATGGTGATCAGCAAGAATCCGAAGACCGGCGTGCGCAACGTTGGCATGTACCGCGTGCAGGTGCTCTCGAAGAACACGCTCGCCATGCACTGGCAGCGGCACAAAGTTGGCGCGGCGCACTGGCGCGAGATGGCCGAGCGCGGGGAAAAGATGCAGGTGGCCATCGCGATCGGCGCGGACCCGGCGTCGATTTTTTCGGCGAGCGCTCCGCTCCCGCCGACGGTCGACGAATTCATTTTCGCGGGATTTCTGCGCAAGTCGCCGGTCCACCTCTCGAAGGCCGTCACGTGCGATCTCGAAGTGCCGGCCGACGCCGAGTTCGTGATCGAGGGCTACATCGATCCTTCGGAGCCGCTGGTGACCGAAGGGCCGTTTGGCGATCACACCGGATTTTATTCGGAGGCGGATCTGTACCCGCTGGTGCACGTGACGGCGATCACGATGCGGAAGAATCCTGTGTACGCGACGACGATCGTCGGGCGGCCGCCGATGGAGGACTATTATCTCGGTCACGCCACGGAGAGGATTTTTCTCCCGCTGTTGAAGCTCACGATTCCCGAAATCGTGGACTATCACATGCCGGCCGAGGGAATTTTTCACAACCTCGTGTTCGTCTCGATCAAAAAAGAGTACCCGGGACAGGCGTTCAAGGTGATGAACGCGATGTGGGGGCAGGGGCTGATGTCGCTCGCGAAAGTATTGATCGTGGTTGATTCGTGGGTCGATGTTCGCAATCCGCAGGAGGCGTGGTGGGTCGCGCTGAACAACATCGATCCCGAGCGCGACGCGCGGTTCACGATGGGCCCGGTGGATGTGCTCGATCATTCGAGCCGGGCGTTTACGTACGGATCGAAGATGGGACTCGACGCGACGAAGAAACTTCCGGAGGAGGGATTCTCGCGGAACTGGCCGCCGCTGATCGAGATGGACGCGGCCACGAAATCGAAGGTTGACGCGATGTGGGCGACGCTCGGGCTCGGTCAGGCGTGACGGGCTCGGTGCCGAATCGCGAGATGCGCGAGGTGCGCGAGGTGCGCGAGGAGCGCGAGGTGCGCGAGGGGCAGACGTTCGCGGGGGGATCGCGCTTTGTGCGCTACGCGAACTTCGTGAAGCTCCCGCACACGGTGTTCGCATTGCCCTTTGCGCTCGTGGGAGTCACGCTGGGCTCGTATCTGCGGCCGGTGACTCTGGCAATGCTGGGATGGGTGGTGCTCGCGTTCACGGCGGCTCGATTCGCCGCCATGGGATTCAATCGCATTGTTGACCGGGCGTACGACGCAAAAAATCCGCGCACGGCCATGCGCGAGATTCCGAGCGGAGCGATGACGGTGCCGGAGGCGAAGTTCCTCGTGATTTCCGCTGTGCTGATTTTCGAGTTAGCGGCGTGGCAGCTGAATTTTCTTTGCTTCGCGCTGTCGCCGGTCGCACTGATGTGGGTGCTGGGGTACAGCTTCACGAAGCGATTCACGCGGTGGTCGCATTTGGTGCTCGGGCTCGGGCTGGGCATCGCGCCGGTGGGCGGATTTCTCGCGGTGACGGGACAGTGGATGGATCCGTGGTGGATTCTGGCGGCGCTCGCTTGTGCCGTTATGTGCTGGACCGGCGGGTTTGATATTCTCTACGCGCTGCAGGACATCGAGTTTGACCGGGCGAATGGATTGTATTCGCTGCCGGCGAAGGTTGGCGCGAAACGCGCGCTCGTGATCGCGCGTGGGTTGCATGTAGGGACGGTGGCTTTGCTTGCTTCCGTCGGACTTGGGGGTGGGCTCGGCTTGTATTACTTCGCTGGTGTTGTTGTTGCGGCGGGGCTGCTGTTTTATGAGCACACGCTGGTGCATGCGGATGATGTTTCGAAAGTGGACAAGGCGTTTTTTACGGTGAATATGGCGCTCTCGTCGACGTTTTTTGCATTCGTTCTTGCTGATAGAGTTTTGAGTCGATGAGTTCGATACGATGCAGGGTGCGGGATTGGGTACGGGGATAATGGAACCTTCCAAACAGTTGCCGGTCGTTATGGCGTTTACGGGGGCTTCCGGGGCGCCGTATGGGGTGCGGTTGCTTGAGCAGCTTGTTGCTGCGCGGCGGGATGTGTCGCTTATCGTCTCGGCGCATGGGGTGCGGCTGCTGAAAACGGAAACGGATGTTGAGGATGTGGCGGGATTACGCGTAGCTGTGGGCGCGAAAAAGTGGGACGCGCATGTCACGGTGTTTGATGATGCGGATCGCGGGGCGGGGCCGGCTTCGGGATCTGCGAAGACTGCAGGGATGGTCATTTGCCCCTGCTCGATGGGGACGCTCGCGTCGATCGCCGCCGGAACGTCGCGGTCGCTCGTTGAGCGCGCGGCGGATGTTACGCTGAAAGAACGGAGGCCGCTCGTGCTGGTGCCGCGCGAGACGCCGCTCTCGGCAATTCACTTGGAAAACATGCTGCGGCTCACGCGGGCTGGTGCGGTGATTTTGCCGGCGGCACCGGGGTTCTATCATCGGCCAAAGAGCATTGCCGAGTTGGTGGATTTCATTGTCGCGCGCGTGCTTGACCAGCTTGGAGTGGAGAACACGCTCGCGCCGCGCTGGGGCGAGAAGTAGTGGACGGCGCGGCGCAGATTCCCATGCTGCGCGACGCGCCCCAGCCGCGCCTGATCTCGAACGCGCCGCATCCATGGGTTTTTGCGTTTCTATATTTTCCCATGGGCCTCATGCTGGGATATCCGAGCGTCGCCCTCGGGTACCTCGGCAGCAAGGCGGGAATCCCGCTCTCGTCCATCGCGACGATCGTCGGAATGAGTTTTTTTGCGCACGGATTCAAGTTCATCTGGGCGCCGCTCGGCGATTACACACTTTCGCGAAAGAAGTGGTACATGATTGCCGTCAGTTCGATGGCGGTCGGAATCTTTGCGATCACCGTCACGCCGATCACGCCAGCGAACGTGCCGCTGCTGGCCGCGCTCGTGTTCGGCGCGAATTTGGTCTCGACATTTCTCGCGTTCGCCACTGAGGGCCTCCTCGCGCACAACACGACTCCGCACACGCGCGGGCGGGCGGCCGGGTGGTTTCAGAGCGGGAATCAGTTTGGACAGACCGGCGGAGGAGGGCTCGGCCTGCTGCTGATGAAGCATCTGCCGCAGACGTGGATGGCCGGCGTCGTGCTGGGCGCGCTCATATTGGCCTGCTCGCTCTGTCTCTTTTTGGTGGAAGAGCCGCC
Organism: Gemmatimonadales bacterium; assembly: GCA_038205995.1. Classification (GTDB taxonomy): domain Bacteria; phylum Gemmatimonadota; class Gemmatimonadetes; order Gemmatimonadales; family Gemmatimonadaceae; genus Fen-1231. The sequence goes on along the minus strand of JBBRBH010000015.1, from coordinate 15,018 downwards.
GCGCGCCATGAAGAGCGATTCCGTCGGTGCCCGCGCTCGTGACGCGTGGCGCGAGCTCATCGGCATCGCGAAATCGAAGGCGGGGCGCATCGCGCTGCTGCTCGCGATTCTGCCGATTGGAACGGGCGCGGCGCAATTTCTGTTCTCCTCGATCGGGCCCGAGTGGAATGCGTCCGCAGATGTGGTGTCGTTCGTGCTCGGTGCCGGCGGCGGCGTTGCCATCGTGATTGGCTGCATGACCGGCGGATTTATTGCGGACTACATGTCGAAACCAAAGGCGTACGCGGTGGCGTGCGCGATCGATGTGCTGGCGGTTGCGCTGATGCCGTTCTCGCCGCGCACGCAGTTCTGGTACGCGGCGACGACGCTTTTCTATACGTTCGCGCTCGGCCTGTGCGTTGCGACGTTCACCGGAATGATTCTCTCGATCATCGGCGACCGCGCCGCCGCAACGAAGATCAACTTGTTCATTGCGCTCAACACACTCTTCAGCGCGTTCGTGCTGCGCATTCTCGGCGCCGTGCACGACAGTCTCAAGACGAACGGCATGCTGCTGACGGAGGCCGCGCTCGGCGTTGCCGCGCTCGCGCTCTTCGCCGCTCTCGCCTCGAGGATATCGGGTGCGGATCGGACTGATTAGCGACACGCACGGACTGCTGCGCCCCGCGGTGCACACGGTGTTTGCGGGTGTGAATCTCATCCTCCACGCGGGCGACGTGTGCGGCGAGGGGATACTCGACGAGCTCGCGCTCATCGCGCCGCTCGGCGCGGTCTACGGGAACAACGACTCTCCCTTTGACCCCGGCATGGTGGCGGAACTCAACCTCACGCTGGAGGGAGTGACCGTGCACGTGAGTCATGGACACGAGGTCGGCGCGGTCACGCCGGCGAACCTCGCCGAAGCGTACGACGCGGATGTCATCGTTTACGGGCACACGCACGTTCAAAAGGTGACGCGGCTGGGTGGAAAGCTCATCGTGAATCCGGGAGCGGCGGGGCCGCGGCGATTCAAGCTGCCGGCGTCGGTGGGGATACTGGCGATAGAAAATGGAAAGGCCGATGTTGAGATCATTCAGCTCACACCATGATCGAGGGTTCAATGCGCCGATTTGAGATCCGGATTGCGATGGCGGTTTTCGTTTCGTTTGCGGGCTCGGCTGCGGCGGCACAAGGCGCGCCCGGAGCGAAGGCCGCGCCAGTGTTCACGAACGGAATCGCGCAGATCGTCCCCGCGTTTCAGGACACGTCAAAGTGGATCCGCCAGGATTTGTGGGTCGAGACGGATTTCGATTCGGATCACGACGGCAAAAAGGATCGCGTGCACGTAGACGTGACGCGTCCGGCGCAAACCGAGAGCGAAGGACTCAAGGTTTCGATCGTGTATGGATCGAGCCCGTACTACGCGGGCACGTCGCGCGATCAGGTGGACTGGGACGTGAAGGTGGAGGTTGGCGCTCCGCCGATTCCGCGCGCGCCCATGAAACTCCCCGCGCACGATGCGAACCGGCACAGGATTTCCAACTCGCTCATTGGGGAGTGGGTTCCGCGAGGATTCGCCGTGGTGCACTCCGAGGCCACGGGCACGGGGTTGTCACAGGGATGCCCGACGGTTGGCGATACGCCGGAGCGCACGGCGATGAAGTTTGTCGTCGACTGGCTGAACGGGCGTGCGAAAGGCTTCACGAGCCCGACCGGAAACGAAGAGGTGAAGGCCACGTCGTGGTCGACCGGAAAAGTCGGAATGATTGGCACGTCGTACGAAGGAACGCTGCCGCTCGCGGCGGCGACGACAGGAGTGAAGGGGCTCGAGGTGGTTGTGCCCGTCTCACCGAACACGTCGTACTACCACTACTACCGATCGAACGGACTCGTGCGCTCGCCCGGTGGATATCTCGGCGAGGATGTGGATGTGCTCTACGACTTCGTTGCGAGCGGTGACTCAACCGGGCGCGCGAACTGCGCCGATCTGTGGAAGAACGGAATTTTTGCGAAGGGCATGGATCGCGCGAGCGGTGACATGAATGATTTCTGGTACGAGCGCGATCTGCTGCCGTTTGTGAAGAACATCAAGGCGGCAGTGCTGCTCGCGCACGGGTTCAATGACTACAATGTTGTGCCCGAACACAGCGTGCGCATTTACGATGAGATGAAAGCGCGGGGGCTGCCGGTCTCGATCTATTTGCATCAAGGCGGCCACGGTGGGAATCCGCCGGCCGAGATGGTGAACCGCTGGTTCAGCCACTACCTGTACGGCGTCGACAACGGCGTGGAGAAGGATCCGCCGGTGTGGATCGTGCAGGATGCGGCGGCGCAGGCGCCGCAGGCGCGCATCGCTGCGGCCGGCACGGTGCCGGGCGGACGCGGCGGCCGGTTGACGACGGCGCCGACGCCGTTCGCCGCGTTCCCGGTTCCTGGTGCGGTGCCGGTGGTGTTTCATCCGACGGCGGGCGGCGCTAGCGTCGCGTCGCTCTCGATGGCGCCGGCGACCGGAACGGAAAAGTTCGCGGATGACGTGGCGCACAGCGGAAGCGAACTTGCGAGCGTGGCGAGTTCACCGAATCGCTTGCTCTACGCGACGGGAATTTTCACCGACACGGTTCACATCTGCGGCACGCCGAAGGTCACGCTGCGCATTGCCTCAAGCAAACCCGCCGCGAATCTCAGCGTGTGGCTGGTGATGCTGCCATACGATTCAGCGCGGTCGGGATCGCAGAGCCACGTGGGCGTGATCACGCATGGCTGGGCGGATATTCAGAACTACAAGTCGCTTACGAAGGGCGGGAACTACGAGTCGAAGGCGGCGGGAGAGCCGCTCGTGCCAGGAAAATTCTACGATCTCACTTTTGATCTTCAGCCGGATGATGAGTTTGTGCCGGCGGGCAAGCAGCTCGCGGTGATGATCATGTCGAGCGATCGTGAGTTTACGCTCTGGCCGAAAGCGGGGACTGAACTGACGATTGACCTCGCGCACTCCAATTTTTCAATCCCGATCGTTGGCGGCGCGGCGGCGCTCACTCATGCGGGAATGCGATAGCGGGCGACGGGAAATTCCGCGGCCGGCACCGTACGAGTGAGCTCGGCTGGAAACTTTCGGAACCAGCTCGAGAGCAGCATGAGCTCATCGACTTCGTGCGCCGGAACAGTCGTGCTCTTGAGCGCGGACGGCGCGAAGATCTCGGCGGCGCGGGACGCGAGCGCGGCATGCTCGTCGGCGTTTTGCGGAGCGGGGAGTTCGGCCCGCACTCGGCCGCGCCGAATCACATAGGCGAGGTCGTTTCCGCCGTGGCCCGGGACGTGGTAGACGAATGAGAGCGACTCAACCGCAAAGCGCAGGCGTTCGAATTGTTCTCGCAGTGATTCGAGCCGCAGCATCTTGTCGCGCAGCTGCGCGGCGCGTTCGAACTCCAGCCGTTCGCTCGATTCTTCCATTGCGACGCGCAGCGTTTCCGCCGGTGAGTCGTGGCGGCCTTCGAGATAGTCGCGCGCAACTTTGAATCTCGCTCTGTACTGTCGTTGCGTTGTGCCGGCCACGCACGGGCCGAGGCACTTGCCGATTTCGTAGCGAATACAGCCCGGCGTGCGCGGCGGCGCGACGGGGAGTTCGGGCTCGTCGGAGAAGTGCATCGGCATGTCGATGCGGCAATCGCGCAGGCCGAGGACGTCGTTGAGTTCTCTGAGCGCCTCTTCGAGCTGCCACGCGCCGTGGAACGGCCCGAAATAGGTGCCGTGGTTGTCGTTGCCGGCACCGCGAACAACCGTGAACTTCGGCGCGGCTCCCGATGTAATTCTGATGAACGCAAAGTGCCGCGCGTCGCGCTTCATCATCACGTTGAGGCGCGGACGATACTTCTTGATCATGCGCAGTTCTTCGAGGAGCGCGGCAAACTCGCTCGGATGATAATCCCATGCGACCTCGCCGGCCTCGCGAATAATTCTCGCGCTCTTCTCGGCGGGAAACGCCGCGCGGAAATACCCGAGCAGGCGCGTGCGGAGGTTCTTCGCCTTGCCCACGTAGAGGATCTCGCCGTCGGGCGAGATCATGCGATACACGCCCGGGCGGCCTTTCACCTCGGCCTTCACGCGGGCTTGCAGCGTCTCCACGCGCGCCTCGATCGCGTCGGACGCGGAGCGAGACTTCTTCTTGCGGCTCATGCGCCTATTTCTGGCACGTGGTGCACCAGACGGTGATGCGACCCTCGATTGCATGCGACGATTTCAGCGTGGTCCCGCAGCGCACGCAGGGCTCGCCCTCGCGACTGTACACTTTCGCGAGGCCGAGAAATCCGCCGCGGCCGCCATACGGATCCTGATAGTCACGAAAGCTCGTGCCGCGCTGATCGACGGCGGAACGCAGAACGGCGACAACTTCGTCGCGCAGCACGGCTCCCTGCGCGCGAGTAATCGAGGAGCCGCGGCGAGTCGGACGGATGAACGCGCGCCAGAGCGCTTCGTTCGCGTAGATATTGCCGATGCCCGCCATGCGCCGCTGGTCCATGAGGATCGTCTTGATCGCGCGTGAAGATGAGCGAACGATATCGGTGAAACGCTCCGCGGTGAATTCCGGTTCGAGCGGTTCGGGGCCGAGTGCAGCAGTGAACTGCGCAAAGCGCTCCGGCCTCATGAGTTCGACGGTGCCGAGGCGGCGCACGTCACGAAACCGCAGGGTGCGGCCATCCTGGAGAGGGAACTGCACGCAGGTGTAGTCCGCCCCGCTCCGCTCGAACGGAGCCGGCTCAACGAGCAGCGCGCCGGTGAAGCGTGGTGAGACGACCATGCGATCGCCGGTCGAGAGATCGCCGATGGCGTACTTGGCGCGCCGCCAGAAATTCACGAAGGTCGCGCCGGTGATTCTGCTGGCGAGCGATTTCGGCGAGACTTCGCGCAGCACGTTGGGGCGGTGCACGTGCGCGGTGATCACCGTGGCGCCGCGAACGGTGTCCTGCAGATCGCGCGCTATTGTTTCTACTTCAGGAAGTTCGGGCACACCGAAACATACTCGGTCTAGCGGGCGAGGTCTCTCCAGCCGATGTCGTTGCGCAGCTGCCGGCCCGTGAATTGAATTTTCGCGGCGTGGGCGGCGCTCAGCTTCTGCGCCGCGGCAAGAGTCGGCCCGAGTGCCGTGACCGCAAACACTCGTCCGCCTGCAGTGAGCAGTTCGCCGTTGTCGCTCCGCTGCGTTCCAGCGTGAAAGACGATCACATCTTTTTCTTCTGGCGGCAGCGTGATCACGTCGCCGCTTCTCACCGCGCCGGGGTATCCCTCGGCGGCCACGACTGTCGTCACCGATGCACCAGCGTGCCACACAATCGGCGGTGCGCCCGCGATCGAATCCCCGTTCGCGATCGCGTGCAGCGGTTCGAGCAGCCCACTCGCCATCAATGGCAGCAACGCTTCCGTTTCCGGATCGCCAAACCGGCAGTTGAACTCGACCACCTTGGGTCCCTCGCTCGTGAGCATCAGCCCGGCGTACAGCAGTCCTGTGAACGGCGCTCCGGCACTACGCATCGCCTTGAGTGTCGGAAGAAAAACGCGATCCACGGCGTCCTGAGCCACTGAACGCGTCGCTATCGAAACCGGAGCGTAGGCGCCCATTCCACCCGTGTTCGGCCCTGTATCGCCCTCGCCAATGCGTTTGTGATCCTGTGCAGCGATCATCGGCAGCACGTGCGTTCCGTCGGTGAGCGCGAAGACTGAAATCTCCTCGCCGCTCATGAACTCCTCGACGAGCACTTCATGCCCTGCCGCGCCGAATGCGTTTCCCTCGAGCATCGAAGAAATCGCGTCGTTCGCCTCGGCCATCGTTTGCGCGACGATCACTCCTTTGCCGGCCGCGAGCCCCGACGCCTTGATCACCACCGGCGCGCCGAGCCGGGCCGCTTCCGCTCTTGCATCGGCGACATTCGTGAAGGTGCACGCGCTCGCCGTGGGAATTCCCGCGGCGAGCATCAGCTCCTTTGCGAATTTCTTTGAGGTTTCGATTTGCGCGGCGGCCTTCGACGGTCCGAATATCGCGAGCCCGTTTTCACGAAAGTGATCAACGATGCCGGCCTCGAGCGGCCCCTCCGGCCCAATCACTGTGAACGCAACTTCCTCACGGCGCGCGATGGCGGCGATCGTCGCGGGATTCTTCGGCGCAGCCTGCACGCATCGCCCGATCTTGGCGAGCCCGGGATTGCCGGGCTCGCAGATGAGTTCGAGCGTCGGGTCGTCGCGGAGGAGCTTCCAGCCGAGCGCGTGCTCGCGCGCTCCTCCGCCGACGACCAGCACCCTCACCGGTTGCCGCCCCTGAACGCGTCGTCGAACGCTCCCCGTGCGCGATCGAAAATCTCTCCGACCTTTGCCGTGGCGGCGCGCGCCTGATCGCCGTAGTAACTCGCAGCGGCCGCGAAATCCGCGTTCAGATCGGCCTGCGTCGTGGGATCCGAGCGCTTGGGGTATTCGCCGCCGAGAATCGTGTCGTATGCGCCGCTTGCGATCCAGCGATTGAGTTCCGCCGCGCGCACGGTATTGAACGGGTGCTCGCGGAAAACCGTATTCAGCACTTTCATCACGGTGTCCCACGCGCCGCCCTGCGTTTCGTACTCGGCGGCCTGCTTCAGGAATTCATCCAGATCGATCTTGTCGCCGCCGGCGCCGCCGCCCGCGAATTTCAGAAACGACATCAGCGTGTCGTCCTTGCTCTGTGAACCGAGGAGCCCCGCGCGATCGGCCGAGAGTTCGCTTTTGCGGTACCACTCGAAGAGCGCGACCTGCACGGGAAGGAGCGCGAGCCCGGCAAGAAAAGGAAGTCCACGCAGGCCAACCAAAAGAAGAATCGCCGCGAGCGTGCGATACACAACGTGCCCGCTCATCACATGGCCGACTTCGTGCGCGATTACAAATCGCTGCTCTTCGCGATTCAGCAGGCCGAGTGTGCCCGAGTTGATGACGATGAACGGTTCGTTAAATCCGACGGCGCCGGCGTTTGCCTCCGGCGTCTGCGTGACGTACAGCTCCGGACGCGTGGGGCAGTTCATGGTGGCGAGCACTTCCTCGTACAGCTCGTTCAGGCCGGGCCGTTGATTGGGGCCTACACGAACGGCGTTCGCGAGAAAGAGCTGACGGACACCCGTGTCGCCGAAGAATCCGACCACTTTGCGGACGAGTTCGTCAAAGAGCGGGAGGGCGCGGAGGGCATTCAGCGCAGCGCGATCGGCGGGGTGTTCCCACGCGGTCGAACTGATGTCGGTGAGGATTTTGCGATCGGCCATTGGAAACTCCGAGAGGGATGCTTTTTAGTACGGTGTTTCGGAAGGATTTGTGTCGGGAGGGACGTTGGAGGATCGACGTTGGAAGATCGAAGATGGAGGATCGAGGATGGAGGATCGAGGATCGAGGATCGAAGATGGACGATACTACACGCCTTTGAAGGCTTGCTGCAGATCTTCCAGAAGGTCCTCGACATCCTCTACGCCGCAGGAGAGGCGGACCAGACCCTCAGTCACTCCTAGTGCGGCGCGGCGTGCGGGTTCCACGGACGCGTGGGTCATTGAGGCGGGATGGCTGATCAGGCTTTCTACGCCGCCGAGTGATTCGGCGAGCGAGAATACTTTTACGCGGCCGAGAACCTTGCCGGCGTTTTCTTTGGAGTGCGTCTCGACGGAAATCATTCCGCCGAAACCGGTCATCTGTTTCTTGGCGAGTTCGTGCTGGGGGTGCGAGGTGAGGCCGGGATAATGCACGCGCTCCTCGCCTACCATTTTCGCGAGCGCGTCGGCGATCGTGCGGCCGTTGGAATCATGCTGGCGCATGCGGAGCGCGAGCGTTTTGGTGCCGCGGAGCGCGAGCCAGGAATCCATCGGACCGGGAACTGCGCCGGCGGCGTTGGCGATGAACTGAATTCGCGCGGCGAGATCGTCGTCGTTGAGCACGCAGATGCCGCCGATCATGTCGCTGTGGCCGTTCAGATATTTCGTTGTCGAATGGAAAACGATATCGGCGCCGTATTCGAGCGGGCGCTGGAAGTACGGCGTCGCAAAAGTATTGTCGACGATCAGCAGCGCCTTGTGTTTTTTCGCAATCGTCGCGGCGGCCTTGAGGTCCGTCAGGCGCATCAACGGGTTTGTGGGCGTCTCGAGCAGCAGCGCGACGGTGTTCGGCTTGATCGCATCCTCGATCTTCTGCGGGTCGCGCGTATCGACGAACGTGAAGCTCAGCCCGAAGTTCTGCAGGATCTTATCGAACAGCCGATACGTGCCGCCGTAGACGTTCTCGCCGCACACGATATGATCGCCCGACTTGAACAGCTTCATGAGCGAATCGGTGCACCCCATGCCGCTCGAAAAAGCGAAGCCGTGCCGCCCGCCTTCCAGCGCGGCAACGTTTCGCTCGAGCGCTTCGCGTGTCGGGTTTTTGCCCCGTGCGTATTCGTATCCCTTATTGACCCCGAGCGCGTCCTGCACGTACGTCGAGGTTTGCACGATGGGCGGCATGATGGCGCCAGTCGTGGGATCCGGACGCTGTCCGGCGTGGATGGCGCGGGTGGAGAAACGGTACGGGAGGTCTTCGTCGAATACGCGAGTCACGTCAGGCTCCGTTTTCTGTTGGCGAGGTGCCCCAAAGATAACGCATCGCTACCTTTCTGAACGATGACTGATACCGCCCTCATGATCAGCGTGTCCGGCATCCGTGGACGCGTGGGCTTCGGGCTCACTCCCGAAGTCGTGGCGCGGTACGCGGCGGCCTTCGGCGCCTGGGCGCTCACACCGGGCAAGTCCCGCGCTGTTGTGCTCGGCCGCGACAGTCGCGTCTCCGGCCCGCTCTTTCATCAGGTGGCGCGAGCGGCGCTCGAGTCCGTTGGCGCGGACGTGATCGACATCGGCCTGACGACGACACCCACTCTGCAACTCGCCGTCGAGCATCATCACGCCGCGGGCGGACTCTGCATCACGGCGAGCCACAATCCGATCGAGTGGAACGCGCTCAAGTGCATCGGGCCGGCGGGCCTCTTTTTGAATGCCGACGAAGGCGCGGCGATGCGCGCGCCAATCGATAGCGATTCGATCAGGTACGCCACGTGGGACACACTCGGCACCACGCACTTCGACGGCGATGCGATCACGCGCCATCTGCAGCTCATTCTCAGGCTGCCATATATCAATGTGCAGGCCATTCGCGCGCGCGGTTTTCGCGTTGCGTATGACGCGTGCCGCGGCGCAGGCGGAGCGATCATTCCACACCTGCTCGAGTTGCTGGGCTGCGAAGTGCACGCGATTAATTTGGAGACCGACGGACGTTTTCCGCGGCCACCCGAGCCCATTCCGGAAAACCTCGGCGATCTCGAAACGCTCGTGCGCGATACGGGCTCCCAGATCGGCTTCGCGACCGATCCCGATGTCGACCGGCTCGCGGTGGTCTCCGAAGAAGGCGTCGCGATTGGCGAGGACTACACGCTCGCGTTCGCATGCCGTGTCGTGTTGCGACATCGAAAAGGACACGTTGTCACCAATCTTTCGACGAGCCGGGTACTGGACGACGCCGCGGCAGAATACGGACAGCGCGTAATTCGCGCGCCCGTTGGCGAGGTGAACGTCGCCATGCGCATTCGTTCCGAGAAAGCAGTCATTGGCGGCGAAGGGAACGGCGGCGTGATTCTGCCGGAGCTGCACCTCGGCCGCGATGCGCCGCTGGGAGTGGCACTGCTCTTGCAAATGCTGCTCGAGGATCAGCGCTCGGTTTCAACGATCGTCGCCGGCGCGCCGCGCTACGCCATCATCAAGGACAAACTCGCCCGCCCGGACGCGCCGCTCGACACCGTGTATGCGGCGCTGCGGGCCGCGTTTCCGGATGCCCACGTCGATACGCAAGATGGATTGCGACTCGGGTGGCCCGATCGTTGGATACATGTGCGGCCGTCGGGCACGGAGCCGGTTGTTCGCGTGATCGCCGAGGCACCAACGCGCGCCGATGCGCAGAAGCTCGTCGACGGTGGACGCGAGTTGCTGGCCAGGCTTACGTAGAACTCACAGGAACGAACTCATATGTGCGGGATCATCGGATATATCGGACCCAAGCAGGCAGTGCCGCTCCTCATTGAGGGGCTGCGGCGGATGGAGTACCGCGGCTACGATTCCGCCGGCGTTGCGCTCTACGATGGCGAGGCGATCGAGGTCAGGCGCGCAGCCGGGAAGATCGCGAGGCTCGAGGCCGCGATCGCGGCCGATCCGGTGGACGGAATGGTGGGCATCGGCCACACCCGCTGGGCCACGCACGGCCCGCCGACGGAGCGCAACGCGCATCCGCATTTGAGCGCAGACAACTCTGTCGCGGTCGTGCACAACGGCATCATCGAGAATGCGAGCGTCCTGCGCGGCGCGCTCCAGGACCTCGGCTACGAATTCCGTTCGGATACAGACACGGAGGTCATCGCGCATCTCATTCAGGAGCTGTTCGAGGGCTCGCTTGAAGAGGCGGTGATTCACGCGCTGCGAAAGATCGAGGGCACGTATGGGATTGCGGTCATCTCGAGTCGCGATCCGGACAAAATCGTCGCGGCGCGGAAGGGAAGCCCGCTGCTGATTGGCGTGGGTGACGGTGAAAATTTTCTCGCGTCCGACGCATCGGCGATTCTCGCGCACACACGGCAGGTGGTCTATCTCGACGACGGCGACGTGGCCGTGATCGAGCGCGATTCGTATCGCGTGATCGATCTCGACGCGACGCCGCTCCCGCGCACCGTGGACCGCATCGACTGGGATCTCGCGGAGATCGAGCGTGGCGGGTACGCGCACTTCATGCTGAAGGAGATTTTTGAGCAGCCGCAGTCGGTCGAGAACACGATGCGCGGCCGCCTGATTCTGGAGGACGGCACCGCGAAGCTTGGCGGCTTGAATCTCTCCCATGAAGAGTTGCTGCGGATCGACAATATCATCATTACCGCGTGCGGCACCAGCTGGCACTCGGCGCTCATTGGCGAGCTGCTGATCGAGGAACTCTGCCGTATTCCGGTGGAAGTCGAATACGCCTCCGAGTTCCGCTATCGCAATCCGATCGTCACCGAGCGCACGCTGTGCATCGTGATGTCGCAGTCCGGCGAGACGGCCGACACGCTCGCCGCGATGCGCGAGGCCAAGCGGCGCGGGGCCCGCACGCTGGGACTGGTGAATGTCGTGGGTTCGACCATCGCGCGCGAGGACGACGGCGGTGTGTATCTCCACGCGGGGCCGGAGATCGGCGTGGCGAGCACCAAGGCGTTCACGAGCCAGGTGGTGGCGCTCGCGCTGTTCACGCTGAAGCTCGCGCGCAAACGCGATCTCTCGGTCGTGCGGGGCCGCGAGATCGCGCAGGCTCTTGCTGGATTGCCCGCTCAGATTCAACAGGTGCTCGACAGCGCGCCGGCCGTCGAAATAATTGCGGAGCGGTTCAAGGATGCGACGAACTTTCTGTACCTCGGCCGCGGATTCAATTTCCCGGCCGCGCTGGAGGGCGCGCTCAAGCTGAAGGAGATTTCATATATCCACGCCGAGGGCTATCCCGCGGCGGAGATGAAGCACGGGCCGATCGCGCTGATCGACGAGAATATGCCCGTGGTATTCATTGCGCCGCACGATGCGGTGTTCGATAAAATCGTTTCGAATATTCAGGAAGTGAAAGCGAGGAGCGGGACGACGATCGTCATCACGAGCCGGGATGAGCCGGCGTTGAAGGGATTGATTGATTTCGAGATTCGGATTCCGGAGACGCTGGATATGCTGATGCCGATTCTGGCATCGGTGCCGCTGCAGCTCATGGCGTATTACATCGCCGTCAAACGGGGCGCGCACGTCGATCAGCCGCGGAACCTGGCGAAGAGCGTGACTGTGGAGTAGTTGGCTAACGGCTCGAGGGTCAAGGTCATTGCCCACAGGTTGGAAGTGTCAGCACTCGTATTTCAGAGCCGTCAGCCGCTATTGGCTCTGAACACGAGCCGTGAAACTTCCGAACCGCGACCAATGACCTTGACCATTGAACTCTGAGCTAACTGGGCGGGCTCACTGAATGTGCTCGGCCTTGAGTTTGCGCAAAGCCTCGCGCGCGCCGCTCGCTTCGCGCGAGGTGGGGAACTGATCGATCAGTTTCCGGAGCTCGACCATCGCGCGGCCCTTGTCGTCGAGCGGACCGAGCAGGAGGTCGATGATCTTCTGACTCATGTAGCGCTGCAGCTCGGGCTTCGCGGTGGGCAGAGATCGCGCATGCTTGAAACGCTCAACGGCCATCTCGGGATCGCCGAGCTCGCGCGCGTACAGCTCGCCTGCGCGCACGAGCGCCCAGCTGTTCTCCGGTTCTGAAATCGCGACGGCTTCCCACGCGGCAACGGCGCCCTTGAAATCGCCGCGAACTTCGAGCGAGTCGATTTCCGAGTGTTCGCTCACGCGAAAGCCGGCCCGGCCCGGCATGTAGATCGATTCCGCCGCTCGGCTCGAGCCTTGAAAGATGATCATCGCCATCGTTTTTCCGAACGCGAATCCTCCCACGCCGCCGATCAGAAAGAGCGGCGCGAGCCCGAACGGAGTCGATCGGCCGGACGCGGACCATCCAGCCGGCAGCATGAAGAAGCCGAGCAGGCTGCTCATGAGGACCATGTGGCCGCCATTGTATTTCCACTTGTCGTAGCGATCGTCCATTGCCATGCACTATTCTACTCGTTCATGCGAGTTTTGCTACAACGGGTTTCGCGCGCAGAGGTGCGGGTCGGGAGCCGGGTGACCGGCTCGATCGGCGCGGGATTTCTGCTGCTCGTCGGCTTCGCGCCGCACGATGCCGGCGAACGAATCGCCGGGGACGGTGGCACCGCGGACCCGCTTTCCCGGGACGGTGGCACGCCGGACCCGCTTGCCCGGGACGGTGGCACGCCGGACCCGCTTTCATGGATGGCGGACAAGATCCACGGCCTCCGCCTCTTCAACGACAAGGACGACAAGATGAATCTCGCGCTCGCCGATGTCGGCGGCGCCGTGCTGGTCGTCAGTCAGTTCACGCTGTACGGCGACGCATCCAAGGGGCGGCGGCCCAGTTTTATAGATGCCGCGCGGCCTGAGGTGGCGATTCCGCTCTACGAAAAATTCATCTCGCTGTTGCGCGAGCGCGGCCTTCGCGTTGAGACCGGCGAGTTCGGCGCGATGATGGATGTCGAGCTCGTGAATGACGGTCCCGTCACGCTCTGGCTCGAGAAATGAGCGAGAAATGAGCGAGAAATGAGCGAGAAACCCATGCGCGTGATTCTCGCGTCCGCCTCACCGCGCCGCCGTGAACTGCTCACGCTCATCGGCATTCGGCACGAGGTGCAGCCGGCGGACATCGACGAGTCGCTGTTCCCCGGCGAGGCACCTGCGCCGCATGCGGAACGTCTCGCCCGCGGCAAGGCGCATGCGATAGCCGAGCGCGAGCGCGACGCGGTGATCATCGCCGCCGATACCATCGTCGTGGTTGACGGCGACGTGCTCGGCAAGCCGCGCGATGCGAGCGAAGCGCGCGCCATGTTGCGACGGCTGAGCGGCCGAACCCATACCGTGTTCACCGCGATCGCCGTGGCGCGCGGCGCGCAAACGGAATCCGCCGTGGAATCCGTCGAGGTGACGTTTCGCGCGCTGAACGACGACGACATCACGGCGTATATCGCGACCGGCGAGCCAATGGACAAAGCGGGCGCGTACGGCATTCAGGGCTACGGCGCGACGATCGTCGAGCGCGTGAACGGCGATTATTTCAGCGTGATGGGGCTCGGATTGCGGCGGCTCGTGGTGCTGCTCGCGCGCGTCGGCGTGCCCTACACTTTTCACGCGCGGTAGCTGTCTTTCCTGGAGCGCCAGAGTTCGACTTTGTCGAGCACGTCGCGCACGCTGATCCGCTGCATCCGGTTCGCGCGACTTTCCATCGTCACCGGATAGTCCTCTCCCGGATTGCCGTACGCGTCGATCATCAGCTCGCGAAACGTTCGATATGGTCCGACTCGTTTCGGATTCAGATAGCCGATCAGCGAGATCGCCGCGCGATCGAGCGCCACGCTGATGTGCAGCGGGCCCGTGTCCGGTGAAATCACGAGCGCGGCTCCGTCGACGATCGAAACGAGGTTGCGCAGGCCGGATCCGAGCGCCGTTACCGGTTTGTGGCTCGCGCGTTCGAGAATCACGCGCTCCGCGTGTTCCTCACGGGGCGAGCGGCCTCCGCAGAGCACCGCTTGCATGCCGAAATCGGAGTGCAGCGCGTCGCACACTTCCGCCCATCGCTCGGGCATCCAGTCTTTGTCGGGTTTGCTCGTGGCGACGACGATCGGCACGGCGGGCCGCTCAAACTTCGAGTAAAACTCTTTCTGCCACGCCCGCTCGCCGGCCCACGGACCCAATCCCCATTCCACCGGGTCGTGTGAAACGCCAAGCCAGTCCGTGAATTCGAAGTACTGATCCTGCACGTGCTGCATCGCGTGCGGCGCGATGCGATCAGTGGTGAACAGCCAGTTGAAGTCGCGCGCACGAGCGCGGTCGAAACCGAGCTTCACCGGCGCACTGGTGAACGAGGTGACGATCCCAGCCTTGAAATAGACCTGCAGGTTGATCACGAGATCGAACTCGCGCCGCTGCAGTTCGCGCCGAACGTCGAGAAATCCGCGCAACCCCGCGCCGCGATCGAAGATCACGATTTCATCGACGAGCGGATGTCCGCGCACGAGCGTCGCCGGGCCCGGCTGCAGCACCCACGTGACATGCGATTTCGGGTTGTCGCGCTTGAGCGCCGTGAGCACCGGCAGCACGTGCACGGCGTCGCCGACGGCGCTCATCATCACGATGCAGATGCGATTGGCGGGAACTCGCGTCACGAGCGAGTCCGCATCATTTCGGCATCTCGAGCTTCACGCCGAGCGCCGCTGCGAGCGGCCCGAGATCCGTGAACTCGTCGATATCGAGACCCCACTTCGCGCGCCACTTGCGAGTGGACTGCACCAGCCGCGCCAGATTCCGCGCGGCGATCTCGTCACTGCCGCCCTGACCGAACTCGACGCGATCC
>JBBRBH010000014.1:0-66385 GCA_038205995.1 Gemmatimonadales bacterium | reverse complement strand
CACGAGATCGTTCGACAGCCAGTAAAGGCCGTGAGCGTGACGCGTACGGTATCCGCAGGAATGCACGCGCCGCTCAGTCCAGTGACGGCAGCGATCGCAGAAGCGCTTCGCCTGGAGCGTGGCGCCGATGAGTGAATCGCCGACGCACCCCGCGAATCCGCCGGCCGCGCCGGCGATCACCAGCTTCATTCGATGATCCGGAATCGCGAATGCGCCGAGCAGCGCAATGAACACCGCGCCCGCGACGCCGGCGCCCAATCCCACGAGTGAAACCCCTCCGGAGATGCCGGGCTCGACTTGCTTTCCGGTGATGATCAGGCGCGGCTGGCCGCCAAAAAGGATGCCGATCTCTGTCGACCACGTGTCGGACGTCGCGGCCGCGATCGCGCCAAGCGCCGCGAACGCGAAGTGCTCGTTGCGCATGTGGTGGTAGAGAAACGCGAGCACCACGAACAGACCGCCGTTCGCGAGCACCTGCGTCGCGTTTCGATCGTGCGATTGCGGAAGCGATCCGATCGTAAGTTCCGCTTTCGTGGGCGCGCGCCAGTGCGTGAGCACCGACCCCGTCACGAAGAAGGCGATGAGCAAGACCGCCCACCACCAGCCGGCCGCGGTCGCTGTGATGCCGCAGAAAAACGCCGCCCACTGTCCGGACTCGGACAGTGAGCGCGTCTTTCGCGCGGCGGCGGTAATTCCCGCAGCGCTTGCCGCGCCGATCAGCGCGCGAATTACCAGACCTTCTTCGATCGCAGAATCCTCACTCGGGAATGGACAAAAGATACACGGAACGGCGCAGCGAGGGACGCGTCGGAGTGAGAGCGACGAGTACACCGTCCCTCTCCGCCGGTCCTTTTCGCTGTCACTCCGACGCGCCCCTCCTTACTTTTGACTGGTGTCCGCCACCGTTGACCCCCTCCTCCCGCTCAGCCTCCTCGAAGCCGTGCGCGCCGTCGACACTCCGCGCGGCGAATTTGAAGCCGAGTTCGTGCACGAGCTCCGCAACAAACGCCTCGGCCTGAGCGATACCGTCTTCGCGCAGATCAAGCGCTACACCGACGCGGTCAAGCGCAAGCAGCGTCCCGCGTTCGATGAAGCGGTCGCGCTCGCGACGCTCGTCGGCCGCCGCCCCGATGCGGAGGAAGTTTTTCGCGAGGGAGGCCGCACGCTCGCGCGGCAATCCTACCGGACGATCTCACCGGTCACGCGTCGCCTGATGCTTTCGTTGCCGTCGCTGCTGTCGCGCCCCATCGCCCTTCGGCACGCGCGCCGCATCACCGGCCGTTACTGTGAAGGCGTCATCCGCCGCGTCGGTTCGATGATCCTGCTGGAGGTGTCGCACTCGGTCACGATCGATACCGCGCCGAAACTCGGCGGATGTGCGTACTACGAGGCGACGCTTCGCGAATTGATGGAGCTGCTGGTGGGCGGCGTGGGCGCCGTGGAGCACGTCCGCTGCGCAAGCCGCGGCGAGGGAGTATGCGAGTGGCGCGCCGAGTGGCGGCCGATCGGAAAAGGACACAAATAGACTGCGCGCCGGGCGCGCATTTTTTTGGAGGCTTCGAACAATGCTGACGCCAAGCTCCCTTCCCGCCGTGCAGGCCGCGCTGGCAGAGGCGAATGTGGACGGATGGCTGCTATACGATTTTCGCGGGATCAATCCGATTTCGCAGGCGCTCTTCCGCGCCGAGGGAATCGCCTCGCGCCGAATGGTCGCGTGGGTTCCCACCTCGGGCACGCCCGTCGCAATCACGCACGCGATCGAGCCGGATTCCTGGATGCATTGGCCGGCGACGTGGGAACGCCGAATATACTCCTCGTGGAAATCGCTCGAGTCCGAGATCGCGTCGCTCGTGCGCGGCAAGCGCGCCGCGATGGAATATTCGCCTGGCGATGCCGTGCCGGTCGTCGATCGCGTTCCTGCGGGCGTGATCGAGATGGTGCGAGCCGCCGGCGCCACCGTCGTCACGTCAGCCGATCTCGTCACGAAGTTCTTTGCGGTCTGGACTACCGCGCAGCTCGAGTCACACCAACGCGCGGCCGAAATCATTGCCCGCATTGCCAAGGAGGCCTTTGCGCGCGCGGGAGCAAGCGTGAAAAACGGAACTCCGCTCGCAGAGCACGAGGTGATGCTCTGGATGAAGCAGGAGTTTTCGGCGAACGGACTCTCCACCGATCACGGCCCGAACGTCTCCGCGAGCGAGAATGCGGCGAATCCGCATTACGAACCAACGGCCGGGGCGCCGCGCCGATTCAAGACGGGTGATTCGATTCTCATCGATTTGTGGGCGATGGAACCCAACGCCCCGTACGCCGATCAAACCTGGATGGCGTCCGTCGGCGCGCCGTCGCCGAAGCTGCAGGAGGTCTGGAATGTGGCGCGCGACGCGCGCGACGCGGCCATCAGCCTGCTGCGTCAGCGCATTGCGTCGGGAACGCCGATCCGCGGAGCGGAGGCAGACGACGCCGCGCGGCATGTGATCGAGCGAGCGGGATACGGCGCGGCCTTCACGCATCGCACGGGACATTCCATTGATGCGCGCGCGATCCATGGCTCGGGTCCGAATCTCGACAACCTCGAGACGCGCGAAGAGCGGTTTCTGATTCCGGGCGTCGGTTTTTCGATCGAGCCCGGCATCTATCTGCCGGGAGAATTCGGCGTTCGAACGGAAGTGAACGGATACGTGGGCGAGAAGGAGCTGCTGATCACGCCGAAGGAAATTCAGCGCGAGCTGATCATTGTCTAAGATGGAAGATGGCGGACGGCAGATGGCAGACACCGGGCTTCGCCGCGAACTCGGTCTCTTCTCCGCCGCGCTGCTCGTCGTCGGCGGGATTATTGGATCGGGAATTTTCTTCACGCCGGCTGAAACCGCTCGCGCGCTGCCGACCGCGGGCTGGGTGCTCGGCGTGTGGGCCGTCGGCGGTGTCGTGGCGCTCGCCGGTGCGCTCACGTACGCCGAACTCGGCGCGATGATGCCCGAAGCGGGAGGCGGATATGTGTACGTGCGCGAAGCGTTCGGCCGGCTTCCCGCTTTTCTCCTCGGCTGGATGACGCTGCTGCTTATCGCGAGCGGCGCGATCGCCGCCGTCGCAATGGGATTCGCCGGATATCTCGAGCGTTTTGTTTCGATCGACGCCGTTGGCGGCCGGCTCGGCGTCGCCGCAATGACGATCATCGCGCTCACGATCACCAACTATTTAGGCGTAAAGCCCGGTACCGTCACCGCGAACATTTTCACCATCGCGAAGATTGCGGCGCTGAGCGCGCTGATCGCCATCGGGCTCGCTCTGCATCCGGGGATCGCGCCGCTCGCGCCGCTCGCGGCACCGGCGCCGGCTGCGCCGCCGCTGGTGAACGGCATCGCCGCGGCGTTTGTCGCAGTGCTCTTCACGATCGGCGGGTGGCAGCAGACAAATATGGTAGCGGGAGAGATCCGCGATCCCGGGCGCACCCTGCCGAAAGCGCTCGCAGTGGGAATCGGAATTGTGATCGCCGTGTACCTGGGCGCGAATATCGTCTACCTCAAAACGCTGGGCCGCGACGGGCTCGCACTGAGCACCGCCGTCGCCGCCGATACTGCCGGCCGTTTGATCGGCCCCGCCGGCGCGACTGCCATCACGGTCGCGGCGATGCTTTCGATCTTCGGATTCGTCAATGTCGCGCTCCTCACCAACGCGCGGGTGCTCTACGCGCTCGGCCAGGACGGCGCATTTCTGCCGAGCGCCGGAAAGGTGCATCCAAAGTTCGGCTCGCCGCATATCGCGCTGGTGATGCTCGGCGGCTGGTCGCTCGTCTTGCTATTCGCGACGCGCGGAACGATCGGGACACTGCTCAGCGGGGTGGTGTTCGCTGACTGGATTTTCTTTGGACTCGGCGCGGCGAGCGTTTTTGTGCTGCGGCGGACGCGGCCGCAGATGAAGCGGCCGTACAAAGTGCTCGGCTATCCCTGGCTGCCGGCGTTTTTTGTACTCTCGGCGATTGTCGGGATCGTGAGCGCGTATGTGAGTGCGCTGCGGATGTCGCTGGTTGGAACGGGAATGCTGCTGGCTGGCGTCGTTCTCTACAAATGGCGGTCCAACGCCATCGCCACAAACAACAGCGCCAAATAGAGCAGCGAGTATTTGAACACCCACCACGCCGGCTTCTCCCACGCCCCGTCGCGCACGATCCGCACTTTCCAAACACCCACGATCAACAATCCGCCCAGCACCAGCGCCGACGCGAGATAGACCAGACCGAACACCCCGAAACACACCGGCAGCACCGTCAGCGCCACCAGCAGCAGCGTGTAGTACCACATCTGATCGATCGTCTCGCGTACTCCCCACACCAGCGGCGCCATCGGGACTCCGGCATTGCCGTAGTCTTTCTGTTTATTGAGCGCCAGGGCCCAGAAATGCGGCGGCGTCCAGTAAAACACGATCAGAAACAGGAAGATTGACGCGAGCTCGACCCGTCCCGTAACCGCCGCCCATCCGACGAGAGGAGGAAACGCGCCCGCGGCGCCGCCGATCACGATATTCTGCGGCGAGCTGCGCTTGAGCCAGCGCGTATAAATGAAGACGTAGAAATAGAATCCCGCGAGCGCGAGCGCCGCCGTGAGCACATTCACGAAATGCGCGAGCAGATAAGTCGCCGCCGTCGCGATCAGGATCCCGAACGCGATCACCGCGCGCGGCGACATTCTTCCGCTCGGAATCGGGCGCAGCTTCGTGCGCGCCATCACATCGTCGATATCGCCGTCGAGATACATATTCACGGCGTTCGCTCCGCCGGCCATCAGGTAGCCGCCGATCGTCACCCAGATCACGGCCGACCAGCCTGGCGTTCCCGCGACGAACATCGGTGCGACCGTCGTGACGAGCAGCAGCGAGATAATCCGCGGCTTCGTGAGCGAAATCAAATCCGACGCGAACGTATGTTGCTTCACGCGAGTCGCGGCGGCGTCGGCCATCACGCGCTCACTCCAGCGGCGGGCGCTTTTGCGTCGAAGTGAAACGTGCCCGCGTGCATGGTGTGCCAGGTCCAAAAAAGCAGGCCCATCAGGCACACGGCCGGCAGAATCGCGAACGCCCACTCGAGCGCGCTCGACGAACCCGCGGGCCCGACGCGCATGCCGCGCCGCGTGGAACGCAAAATGAAAAATTGCGCCGCCACAATGACCGCGGCGGCGGCCCAGAACAGGAATTCGGCGATCGGCGTTGGCATGTAGCTACGAAAGTTCGCGGGTTGCGGTACGGCAAGGAAGGGAGTGTCATTTTTCGCTGTTTTCTTTCTCTCGCCATTTCTCCGGCCGTGCAGTAGCGTTGCCCAATGGCAAATCCGGCTGGCGCTGCGGCGCCGCGACCCAAAAACGAACTCGCGCGCCGGCTCGGAGTCTGGAGCGCGACGGCCGTTGTCATCGGCTCGACCATCGGCTCGGGCATCTTCCGGTCCCCCGCGGGCATAGCGGACAAACTTCCGGGTCCGCTCCCGATGATGGCCGTGTGGGTCGCCGGTGGAATCTTCGCGATGTGCGGCGCGCTTACGATGGCCGAGGTGGCGAGCGCACTGCCGATGACCGGCGGCCTGTATGTGTTCTGCCGGGATGCGTGGGGAAGGCTCGCCGGATTCTTATTTGGCTGGGGTCAGATTTCCATGATCCGGGCCGCGTCGCTCGGCGGAATTGCGATCACGTTCGCCGAGTATTTCTTCCGCGTGATGGGCTGGAATCCGGGTGCGCCGGAGAATTATTGGAAAGTGCATTGGGCGGCCGCCGGTGCCATCGCGCTCACGGGCGCGTTCAATTACATCGGGGTGCGCTTCGCGGCGAACGTCAACAATTTCACGGTCCTCGCGAAATACGGCGGCTTGATGTTCATCATCATCGTCGCGTTCGCGTTCGGGCTGCCGCACTACGGACTTTCGCATTTCACGCCCGCGGTGCCGCCGGGGAGTTTCACGGTGCCGGCGTTCGGACTGGCGCTCGTTTCGACGCTGTGGGCGTTCGATGGGTGGGCCGATCTCGCGTACAACGCCGGCGAGGTGATGAATCCCGGCCGCAATCTTCCGCGCGCGCTGATCGGCGGTACCGTCGCCGTTCTCATTATCTACCTGCTCGCCAATCTCGCGTACATGGCTGTGCTGCCAATTGAAGAGATTCGCACCTCGAAACTTGTCGCAGCGGATGTGGCGCAGCGTGTCATCGGCGGTGGCGGCGTCGCGTTCGTCTCGATCACGGTCATGATCTCCACATTCGGGACGCTCAATACGGTGTTGTTCACCAGCCCGCGCGTGTTCTTCGCGCTGGCCGACGATGGGCTCTTTTTCCGTCCGATCGCGAAGGTGCATCCCAAATTCGGGACGCCGTACCTGGCCATCACGCTCGTCGCCGCGTTGGGAGTGGTTTTCGTGCTGCTTCTGCCGTTCGAGCAGCTTGCCGACACGTTCGTGACGGCATTTCTGCCGTTCTATCTGCTCGCCGTTGCGTCGGTGTTCAAGCTGCGCGGCACGCCGGGCTACAACCCGACGTTCAAAGTGCCGTTCTATCCCGTGGTTCCGGGGCTGTTTATCGTTTCGGTTCTGTATCTGCTTGGCAACGCGATCGTGCAGGAATCGAGTCGAAGGGCGACACTTGCCGTGCTTGGCGTTCTTCTGTTGGGCGTTCCCGTCTACTATCTGACCGTCGGCCGAAAAAAGGCGTAGCGCCTATCCGCCGTCTGTCAACAAGTGTGACGCGCCGGTTACGAAAATTAAGATTGACCGAGTGCTGCGAAAAGCGGTAAGTTTTGCGTCTGACTGCGGCCCACCCCCTCATCAGGATCCAGCAACATGAAGAGATTTGGTTTTAGAAACATTGTCGCCGCGTTCGCCGCGCTCGTGATGACCGCGGTAACTGCAAGCGCGCAGATCACCACCGGCGCGATCGGTGGGACGATCACCGACGACAGCGGTAAGCCCCTCCACGACGTGCAGATTCGCGCGGTGAACACCGAGACCGGATTCAGGTCCGGGAGCATCTCAAGAGAAAACGGGCGCTATCTCATCGCGAATCTCGACGTGGCCAGCACGTACACAGTCGAAGTGCGTCGCATCGGGTTCGCTCCGGTGATTCGTGCGAACGTCATCGTGACCCTCGGCGAAACCTCGACGCAGGACTTCTCGCTGAAGTCACAGGCGGCGGTGCTCGGCGCAGTGACAGTCACCACCGATCCGTCAAACGTCTTTACCGAGTCGCGCAATGGCGCCGAGAGCGAACTGAGCGCGAATCAGATCGCGCACCTTCCGAACCTCGGACGCGACATTACGAACCTCGTGAAGTACACGCCCCAGGTGCAGAACAACACCGGCGGCGGCCCGTCGGCGGGCGGCCAGTACAACCGCTACAACAACTTCACGATTGACGGAGCGAACCAGAACGACGCATTCGGCCTCGCGGGCAGCAATGGAACCCCGGGCGGCGCGAGCAGCGCGCACGTGATTTCGACGGACGCGGTGAAAGCGTTCCAGGTACTCCTGGCTCCGGCGGACGTGCGCCAGGGCAACTTCACCGGCATGGCCGTGAACATGGTGACGAAGAACGGCACGAACACGTGGACCGGCGGCGCCGGCTACTCGTATCGCGACCCGAACTTCGCGTCGAACCAGGCATTCATTAAGGCGGGTAATCTGAAGGTCAGCCAGTTCGGGTTCTATGTCGGCGGCCCGATCATCAAGGACAAGCTGCAGATCTTCATCGCCCCGGAATTCCAGACCAAGACGAACCCCGCAGGCGGGACGTACCTCGGAGCCCCAGCGACCGATGTAGGCCTCGTCTCGGCCGACACGGTGGCACGTGTTGTCAACTTCTTCAAGGGGAAAGGAATCGACATCGGTGGCGGCGGTCAGGTGAAGGTGCAGAATCCGCTCAAGAACCTGATGGGCCGTTTGGACTACATGGTGAACGACGACAATCGCCTCGTCTTCCGCGTGTTGTACAACACGGCGCAGAGCACATCCTTCTCTCGCAACACCTCGACGTTCAATACCTCGCCGACTGTTCAGAGCTCGGGCTTTCGTCTCACGTCGAACGGCTTCACGGGACAGAACACGAACCAGTCGTATACGGGCCAGCTGTACACGCAGCTCAAGGCCGGCAAAACGAACGAAGTCTTCTTTGGCTACAACACGATCGACGACATTCGCATCCTCGGCAGCGCGCAGAGGCTGCCTGAAATCAGCCTCGCGGTCACGCCGCAGGCGGGCGGCACGCCGATCGCGATGACCTTCGGGACAGAACAGTTTTCAGACGGCAACGCGCTCAACCAAAAGATTCTCGAGCTCGCGGACAACTACTCCGTCCCGGTGGGGAATCACGCGTTCACGTTCGGCGCGCGATTTGCTCGCACGTACATCTACGACAACTTCCCGCAGCAGGCAGACGGCGTCTACAAGTTCGCGAACATCGCGGCGCTCGAAGCCAACACGCCGCTCTCGTACGCCGTCGGATACTCGAACGGCGGCGTCGGATTCGTGAAGTTCAACTATCAGCAGTCGTCGTTGTACGCGCAGGATCAGTGGGACATCACGAACCACTTCCGGCTCACGTACGGTCTCCGCGCCGACATGCCGACATTCCTCGACCACCCTGTTCGCAACGATTCGGTCGTCGCGCAGTTCACGAAGGCTGGCCTGCCGCCGATATATACGGATGCGATGCCGAAAGCGCAGATCCTCTGGTCGCCCCGTATCGGCTTCAACTGGGATCCCACCGGCGACAAAAAGAATCAGGTTCGCGGAACGATCGGCATCTTTACCGCCAACCCGCCGCAGATTCTGCTCGGCAACGCGTACCAGGGCACCGGTCTCGGCTACGTCTCGCTCGCATGCACCACGGCGGCGACGGCGCCAGCGTTCACGACGGATGTGACCAACCTGCCCAAGTCGTGCGCTGGTCTTGCAGCGCCGACGCCGGGCTACGCCGGGACGAACGTGATCAACGCGAACGATCCGAACTTCAAGTATCCGCAGTCGTATGTCGCGTCATTCGGTTTTGACCGGCAGCTTCCGTGGGGAACGGTGTTCACCTTCGACGCGCTGTATCGTCATGCGAAACAAGGCATCATGATCACCGACGCGAACCTGAAGGGTCCGCGCTTGGTCGGTGGCGTGCCGTATACGGACATCAACGGCCGCGTGCTCTATGCCGACACGATCTCTGCGACGGGTGCGGTAACAAACGCTGGCCAGAAAGTCATCAACTTCCTCGGCGGACCGGCAGTCGCGTTCAGCCAGGGCATCTACTACATCACGAACGAGACGACGGACTACAACTACACTCTGACGGGCCAGTTGAAGAAGAAGTTCTCCGACGCTCTCGAAATGAACCTTTCGTACACGCGCCTGAAGGCGTACGACGTTCAGAGCCTCACGTCGGACCGCGCCGTGTCGAACTTCCAGAACGGCCGCAACTACGATGGACTCCAGACGAGCCAGACGCCGACGACGTCGGCATTCGAGCGTCCGAACCGCTGGCTGTTCTTCGGCACCTACACGCTGCCGTGGAAGACGACGGATTTCTCGTGGTACTACGAGGCGCAGTCGGGCTTCGCCATCACCTACACGATTTCGAGCGCCGACCTGAACGGCGACGGCATCAATACGAACGACGCCGTCTACATCCCGACGGGAACGACCGATCCGAAGGCCTGGTCGTTCAAGGCGAATGGCACCATCACGGCCGCTGCGCAGGTCACCGCGTTCGATAACTACATCACGGCGAACAAATGCCTGAACAGCCAGCGCGGTCACATCATGTCCCGCGACAGCTGCAACACGCCGTGGAACAATCGCCTCGACGTCTCGGTCCAGCAGCGCTTCCCGAGCTGGATGGGCCAGCGCCTCACGGCACAGCTCGACATCTTCAACTTTGCCAACCTGATCAATAAGGATTGGGGTCAGGTTGCCGGCGCGACGCTCAGCGGATTCCCGCAGCAGACGATCCTCTCGTCGGCTGGGCGCACCGCGGGGCCGCTGAACACGTCGGTTCCGATCGTGACGATGAACACGTCGATCATGAACAACGTTCAGCCGACGTCGGTTTACAACGGAGCGTTCTTCCGCTCGCAGACGAGCGTCGGAAACTTCTACTCGATGCAGTTGACGATGAAATACAGCTTCTGATGATGATGGAAGTTCAATGATCGAAGTTCGATGATGGAAGTTCGATGATGGAAGTTCGATGAAAAACGAAGCCGGCGGTTGGAGAGGTTCTCCTTCCGCCGGCTTCGTTTTGCTCTCATCATCCATCATCGATCATCGATCCTCCATCATCGATCATCGATCCTCCATCCTCGATCATCCATCCTCGATCCTCGATCCTCGATCCTCGATCCTCGATCCTCGATCATCAGAATATCGAAAGCTTTATGTACTTCCGCGGATTCTTCTTGAAGTCCGCGAGCAGGTCGTCCAGCCGCTCCGTCAGCGCCTTCACATCGTCATAAAGCTTCGGATCGTTTACCAGCTTGCCGAGTGATCCAGGCCCGTTCGTGATCTTGTCGAGCGAGCTGTTGAGTTTTGTTGCGGTCTCTTTGATATCGGCCGTCAGGTTGTCGAGGCTCTTGCCGACCGATCTGATCGACTTCAGTGTCGAGTCGATCGACGCTGAGTCCACCGCCGACACCGCTTTCCGCAACGCGGCCTGCGTCACCTTGAGCTCGGCGTTCTGATCCTCGGCCAGCTTCGACAGCTGCACCATCACCGCGTCGGCGTTGCGCAGCGTCTTCTTCATCCCGTCGAAGCCGTTGTTGTCGACGAGTTCCTTCTTCAGCGTTGCCGTGAGCACGGAGATATTCGCCGCGATCGTGTCGGTGCGTGCGAGCACGTCGCCGATCGAAGGCGTCGCGTGTCCGGCGAGCAGTGTGTCACCCGCCGCGAACTTTTCCGGATTCGGCCGCTCGGGATGCAGCGCCACCAGCTGGTCGCCAAAAAAACCGTTGGGTTCGATTGTTGCCGTGGTGCCCTTCGGAATGCGGTATTCCTTTCGAATGCGCAATTGCACGATCAGCAGGCCATCCTCCCGAATCGCGACTCCGTCCACGTAGCCGACGTTCACGCCGGCGAGCAGCACCGGCTGGCCCTGCTTGAGTCCCGCGCCCCACGTGAACTTCGCGAACAGCTTGTATCCCGGCTGGAGTCCGCCGCGCGCGAGATACAGCGAGCCGACGATCGCCAGGATCAACGCGGCCGTTGCCGTTATTCCGACGAGGACTTCGTTGCTTCGCTTCATCCTTGCAAATATGGTGCGAGAAGTAGCGCCGTGAGCGCATCGAGAATCAAAATCCAGATTGACGAGACCACCACCGCCTTGGCCGTGGCCTTGCCCACGCCCTCGGCGCCCGCATCGGCGTTGTATCCCTCAAAGGTGCACAGATAGGCGATCGCCGCCCCGAATAATGTGGCCTTGATGAGGCTGTACGTCACCTGGAAGTTGTCGAATCCGAGCCTGACTCCCTCCATGAACTGCGACATCTGCACGTCCGCTACGAGCACCGCGGCCACCATCCCGAACAGCACGCCGGCGATATCTGCGAACACCACCAGGATCGGCAGCATCACGATCGAGGCGATCAATCGCGGCACAACGAGGTACGCCACGGGATCGTATGCGAGCGTCTCGAGCGCGTCGATCTGCTCCGTGACGCGCATGGTACCGATCTCGGCCGTCATTTTCGCACCCACGCGGCCGGCGAGCACCAGCCCGGTGAGCAGTGGCCCCGTCTCGAGAATCACGATCTGCCGCACCGAGAGGCCGACGATCGAAAGCTGAATCCCCTGAAAGAGCTGATAGCGCACTTGCATCGAGATCACGCCGCCAATGAACGCGGCGACCATGATCGCCAGCGGCACCGAATCCACGCCGATCGCCTTCATCTGCGGTATCACGAGCGGCAGATACGTCGCCGGCTCGCGCAGCGCGCGGCGGATCTCGCGCAGGAACAGGACGCGCTGTCCGACACCTCTGAACGTGCCGATCGTCGCCCGCGACATCCGCCTGAAAAAGCGAATGCTGCCGCGCGCGACGATGGGAAACGTTTCGGTCTGCCGGTAGGTTGGGTCGGTCAATCCTGGAACCTGGGAAGTAGTTGCAGTTTCAAAGCTCTCAGTTCAAGCCCATCGGTCATAGGTTGGCCGTGTCAGAGTTATTTTTTCAAAGCTTTGAGCTTTGAAAACTGAAAGCCCTGAGCTGTGAAACGATAGCTGTGACACAGCCAAGCTATGACCACTGACCTTGAACTGCGACCTGTGAGCCTCACGGCGGCCTCACAGTGGGCTCACAGTGGCCTCACGGGCGCTCTAGGTGCGGACGCGAGCGAGGAGAACTCCGCCGACGATGAGAAACAGAATGCCCGGCAGCCAGGCCGCGAGTTCCGGATACACCAGGCCCTTTCCACCCACGGCAATCGTCAGCTGTACGAGCATCAGGAATATAACCGTCGTCCCGAGGCTCACACCAACGCCGAACGCCGCGCCGCCCCGCTGATTGCTGGTCGCCAGGGGCGCGCCAAACAGCATGATGATGATGCATGTGACCGGAATCGCGATCTTCAGCATGCGTTCGACCCGCTGTTGATTGACGTCCGTGCCCGAGAGCTCCATCTGCTTGATGAAGCGTCCGAGCTCCTCGTAGCCCATCTCCTCCGGCGCCTTGGCGTTGTTCAGCAGAAATTTCGGCGGCTGCGTGAAGTGCCGGTCGCGCAGCGAGTCGAAGCTGATCGTCAGATTCGTCGAGTCGCCCGTGAAAATGTGCATCACGCCGCTCTTCAGCATCCAGCCGTCTTTCGGCGTGTAGTGTCCGCTGCGCGCGAAGATCACGTACTGCGGGTAGTCGGGCCACTTTCCCTTGCGGTCGATCTCGATGCGGTCGAGCGCATTCACGTTGGCATCGGCGGATGCAATCTTGTAGACGCGGTTTTCTTCCGCCGCAAAAGTGAAGTTGGAGCGCGTCACCGACTGACCCGATTGCTTCTCGCGCAGCAGCGTGTCGCGCCTGGCGTTCGCCATCGGCATCGCGGCACCCACGAGTATGCCAAGCCCCGTCGCGATCACCGATCCCCACATGATTGGCGCGATGAAGCGGTAGAAACTGATGCCGCTTGCTTTCGCTGCGCTGATCTCCGAATGCCGCGTGAACCCGCCGATCGAAAACACGGTCGCAAAAAGCACTGCCGCCGGCAGCACCTGGAACATCGTCTCCGGCACTCCGAACACATACGCTTTCGCGATATCGAGCGGCGGCACTTGATGCTGCAGATACTTCTGCAGGCTCTCGGTGACGTCGATGACGATCACGAGAAATGGAAAACCGAGCGCCGTCGCGAAAAGAATTTTGAGGAACTCGCTGAGTACGTAGCGGTCGAGCGGGCGGAGGAGCCGCACTTTCATGCCCTGGCTCCGCGCCACGCCGCAAACCGCTCGCGCAGGCGTACGATCAACTCGGACGTCTCGCTCCCTCGCGAGGTGCTGCCTTCGCGCCCCAGCTTGGACGTCAAATACAGTCCCACCGCGAGCAGCAGGATGTTCGTGCTCCACATAGCGAGAAACGGCGACACGAAATTCGCCCGCGCCAGCGCCTCGCCCGCGACGAGTCCCACGTAGTAAAGGCCGAACACGCCCAAACTCACGCCGATCGTGAGGCCCACACCGCCGCGTGGAAAGCGCAGCGCGATGGGCGCGCCGAGCAGCACGAAGATCGTGCACGCCGCGGCGATCGCGAATTTCTTTTCGATCTCCACCTGGTTGCCGTCAATAGCGTTCTGCTCGAGGCCGAACTGGAGCGCAAGCTGGCCGGCCTGTACCTGCCGCTGTCCCTGCGTCTCTCGCTCGGGCATCGCCGGCTGCTGCTGCAAAGCCTGCCTCGGCAACTCAGCG
The DNA here is from genome assembly GCA_038205995.1 of Gemmatimonadales bacterium. GTDB lineage: Bacteria > Gemmatimonadota > Gemmatimonadetes > Gemmatimonadales > Gemmatimonadaceae > Fen-1231. The sequence goes on along the minus strand of JBBRBH010000014.1, from coordinate 52,494 downwards.
GCAAATGCGCTCTTCACGAGTTTCGGCGTCTTGAATCTGCTGCAGTAGAGCCGTCCGAGCCCGCCCGAAATCGGCCGCGGCTTGATCGTCTTTGCGAGTGTCGGGTCGAGCGACTGGATCATCCGGTACACGCTGTCGCGATTGCTGGTGAGGCGGCTGACCACTTGCTGCAGTTCGCAGACGGTCATCTCGCGGTCGCTCTTCTGCCCGCCGATCGAGTCGCGTTCCAGCGTGTTGCCGACGTTGCGCACCTTCACGAAATCGGTGTCGAAGAAAATCCTGCGCAGCCGCGCCGGGTCCTCCGTCTGCATTTCGGTCATCGATCCGTGATACAGCGTCAGCAGGAGATCGCGCCGGTCGGCCGAGAGCGCGAGCCGGCCGTTGTCGGCGCGAATCGTGCGGCGATTGAGCGGATCGGAGAGATCGAAGATCGTCACGTCCTTCATCTTGTCGCCGTCGCTCAGCTTTGTTGTGCTCAGAAAAAGCCGCCCCGGCGAAACTTCGTTGATCACAACTTCCTTCAGTGCAAACGTCGGCTTCTTGCGCGCGATGTCGTTGGTCAGTGTTGTCAGCCGATGGTTCGCGGCGGGCAGCACTTGATCGTTGAACCAGACCATCGTCACGGTCAGGACACCCGCCGAGAGGATCACCGGCACCATCAGCTTCTGGAGCGCGATTCCGCTGGCCTTGAACGCCGTGATCTCATTCTCCGACGCCATCCGGCTGAACGCGTGCAGCGTCGAGACGAGCACGGCCATCGGGAGCGTCATCGCCACCGTGAACGGAACGGACAGCAGCAGGAATTCCGCAATCACGTTCCACGGCAGCCCCTTCCCAACCAGATCGCCAAAACGCTTGGCGACATAATTGAGCAACAGCAGCGATGTCAGCGCGGAGAGCGCAAACACCAGCGGCCAAAGGTGCTCTTTGAGAATGTACTTTGTGAGAATCTTCACTAGGCCTATATTCTAACTCGCGTCCGCTCGAATCAAGCTTGGTCATACCCCCGTTTTCGGGTTTGGGTGCGCCTCATCCGACTCTCGTGGCTCCCGTCTGCGCTCTGTGCCGTGCTCGCCGCCGCTCCTGCGCAGCTGTCCGCACAGGCAGGCGCGGACACGTCGCGCGCCGCGCGCGACAGCGTCCGCTCTAGCGTCCGCGCTCGAGCCGATTCCAATAAGACGCGTTCTGACACAGGCCGCGTCACCGATCTCTTCGGCCAAAAAACAGACCTCGGCTTCCAGTTCAACGGCCGGTTCGAATCGAAGCTCGAAAAAACGCAGAACGAACGCTGCGTCACGAGCCAGTTCTTCAGCGCGGCCGCGCAGTGCAACGCGTCGTTCCAGCCGGTCTTCGATTTTCAGTTCGGCGTGAAAACCGGCGGCACGTTTGGCGATCGCCTGCATGTCAACGTGGACTACAATTCCACCCGCGAGTTCGACGCGTCGAACAACATTTCGCTCTACTACCAGGGGAAGAAGAACGACTGGCTCCAGCGCGTGGACGTCGGCAACGTCACCTTCGCCGTGCCGGTCACACGCTACATGTCGAGCGGGATTCCACAGGGGAATTACGGAATCCAGACCATCATGAAATTCGGCGACCTCCGCGTCAGCGCGATCGCCGCGCAGCAAAAAGGAAACGTCGTCGACAAAAAAGTCTTCACGGTCGGCGCGCAGACGCAGTCGCAGGTCACGCGCGAGGTGGACGACTATCAGATCGAGGCGCGGAGATTCTTTTTCATCGTCGATCCGCGGGTGCTCGGTGGATATCCGAATATCGATATCCTCAACGCGGTGCAGATGCGGCAGGCGGCGGCTCTGCTCCCCGATTCGCTGCGCCCGGTTCACCTGGTGCTGTATCGCCTGCTCATTGGCGGACAGCCGCCGAATCCGAACGGACCGCAGTTTCAGCTTATTGGCGATCCGAATTCGCAACGGGGGCAGGTGTATGAGGTGCTCCGCGAAAACGTCGACTACATCGTCGATCCCACGCAGCTCTGGGTGAAGCTCACGCAGCCGCTGAATCTCAACAACGAGCGGCTGGTGGTCGCGTACACCGTGCGCGCAAACGGCGTGGAGACAATCAACGCGCGCACCGGCGGCACGCCCGACATGACCTATATCGCCGGCCGTCCACAGTACGCGAATCTCCTCTGGGATCCGCAGGTTGTGCCCGGCGACAATGCGTCGTTCCACGAGCTGCGAAATGTGTATCGGATTGGCGGCGCGGATGTGCAGCGCGGGACGGTGGGCATCACGATCGCCACCGGCACCACGTTCGATCAGGAGAAACCCGCCGCCGGAGTGTCGGCCACGTTTCTTCAGCTCTTCGGCCTCGCTCAGCCGGGGAATCCCGGCGCGTTCGACTCCGACAACCGCCTGTGGCCGCGGCCGGGCGATCCGGGCTACAGTATTTCCACGTTGCCGGGCGCGAGCGCATCCACCGGCGCGACGGACCAGTTTCTGGTGTTTCCATCGCTGCTGCCGTTCGCGCGCGCCGGACTCGCGCAGCCCGCGGCGAACCCTTCGAACGAAGCGATCTACACCACGCCGGATATTTACCTCTACTCGCCGCAGCATCCGCCGCCGGTCTTTCGCATTCGCCTGAAATACCAGTCCGACGGCAGCGGCGACGCCGGGAGCATCACGCTCGGCGCGAACCAGCTCCGTCCTCTCTCCGAGCGGCTCACGCTCGACGACGGCACCCTGCTCAAGCGCGGTATCGATTATGTGATGGACTACGACCTCGGCCGCGTGACGTTCCTCCATGCCGATACGCTCTTCGCGCAGCCGAAGAACGTGACGGTTCACTACGAGGAGAATCCGCTGTTCGTCACCGCGCCGACAAACATCTTTGGACTCGCGTCCACGCTGCCGCTGAAGTACGGCGACATCAACTTCATCGCTTTGGGGCAATCGCAGAGCACCACGTTCACGCGGCCGCCGCTCGGCTACGAAGCGCAGTCGTCGCTGATTGCCGGAGTCAGTGCAAACTTTCTGTTCAACTCCGATCGGCTCGCGCAACTGGTTGGAAAACTTCCCGGCGCCAATCGGAATGCGCCCGCGCGCGTGCACCTGCTCGCCGAGTTCGCCACGAGCAGGCCGCAATTCGGCGGATCGTCGCAGGCGTATCTCGAGAATTTCGAGGGCGGTGGCGGCGTTCCCGTTTCGCTGCTCGACCCGAACTGGTACTACTCGAGCCAGCCCGCGCTCGGCGGCCGGCTGTCCGCGCTGATTGGCGGTGCAGGCACGCTCGATCTTTCGCGCGCGTCCACGCTCGCGTGGCAGAACAACGGCTTGAACCCGGCGGGGAAGTCGGTCGCGTTTACCCTGCAACAGATAGATCCCCTCACAGATATCGTCGGCGCCGGCCTGCAGGAACCCGAGCCGGTGCTATGGCTCACGCTCTATCCGCTCGGCATCGGCGGCGCGTACAACGATCAAGCAAAACGCTATGAATGGCTCACGCCCAACGGGCAGATCGGCCGCCGCTGGCGTTCGATCCGCCAGCCGCTCAGCACCTCGGGCACCGATCTGAGTCATGCGCAGAACATCGAGATGTGGGCGCTGGTCGACACCACGCTGGCGCGCCGCGCGCACAATCCGCTGCTCGTGATCGATGTCGGTGATGTCTCCGAGAACACCGTCGCCGTTGGGCCGACGAATCTCGCCGTGACGCGCGGCTCGTCGGGGCTCGACTCGACGTTCAGCGGCCGCGCGATATACGGCCGCGACACGCTGCAGTCCGAGCGCGATCCGTTCTCGCGCGCGTTCGATCAGTCAAAGAACGACACCGGCCTCGCCGGCGACGTGATTCCGCATCTCGCGTTTACGTCGCCTGATTCCTCCGGCACGCTCACGAATTTCAAGATTTGTTCAAAGGGGAATACCCAGCTGCGCCAGATCGGGGACACGCGCACGAACTGCACCGTGAACAACGGCCGGCTCGACGAATGGGATCTCGACGGCGACCGCGTGCTCAACTTCGATTCGTCGCGGCGCGAAAGCGAGAAACTGCTCCGCTATGCGGTCGACCTCGGCAATCCCAAGAACTACGTGCGGGTCGGCGGCTGCGCTCCGTCACCAGCAGACTCGCTTGGCATCGCCGGTGCGCGCAAATGCTGGGTGTTGGTGAGAATCCCCTTTGGCGCACCGGTAGACACGATTGGCGGCGGCCCGAATCTGCAGCGCGCGCGTGCCGTGCGGCTCACGATGATTTCTGGAGCCGCCGCGGCCGACAACGAGTTCATACAGGTTCCGATCGCCCGCTTCAAGTTCACCGGCGCGAGCTGGCTCAAGCGTTCGCCGCAGGCGCTGGCGGGCGTCGCGGGCGAACGAACATCCTTTGGCGTGGTTGCGGCGAGTTCCATCGGCACGCAGGATCAGGATTCGACGAGCTCGCTTCTCTACCAGTCGCCCCCCGGCGTTGCCGACCAGTCGAACACGAAGCTCAGCGGCCTCGAGAATCAGCGCATCGTGATCAACGAACAATCCATGCGGCTCACGACGACGACCCTCAACAAGTACGAGCGCGCCGAGGCGTTCTACCGGTTCCCCGAGGGCGCAAAGAACTTCATGCAGTACAAGCAGCTGCGCGCGTGGGCGCGCGGCCGCGGCAACGGCTGGGGCGCCACGGGCGATCTTCAGTTTTATGTGAAGCTGGGCCGCGACGACAACAACTTCTATTTCTACCGCACGCCGGTGAACTCAGGCGCGGGCCAGGCCGCGTGGCTGCCCGAGGTGGTGGTGGATTTCGCTCAGTTCAACGCCCTGCGACTCAAGCTGCAGAACGCGTATCTGCAGAACAGCAAGGACACGCTCTCGTGCACCGGAGTGGATTCCGCGCTGATCGCGCACAGCGTTCTTCCCAGCGGACAAATCTCGCGACGGTTCGCGGCGTGCGGAAACGGCTACATGGTGTATACAGTGGATCCCGGCGTGAGCGCGCCGAACCTGCGCGGAATTCAGGAACTCGCGGTGGGCATCGTGCGCGTCGACAGTTCCTCGCTCGGCGCCACGCGCATTGTTCCCGGCGACACGCTCGAGGTGTGGGTGGACGATATCCGTCTCGCGAACAGCGTGAATACTCCGGGGTATGCGGGGCAGGTGGGGCTCGACCTCGAATCGGACCTTGGAACGTTTCACGCGAACTTCTCACACCAGGATCCGAACTTCCGCCCGCTCGGCCAAGCCGCCTCGAATCTCGCCGACGACGATCTCGAGCTGAGCACAACGGTGCGTCTGGAACGATTCCTCGATCCGTCGTTTCCGTACGCGGTGCCACTGACGGTTGCGCACTCGACCATCATCACGACGCCAACGTATCTCTCCAATTCCGATATCCTCGCGAACGGCGTTTCGAATTTGCGCACGCCGAAGGACGAAGCCACGAGCGTTTCGATCGCCATGCGCAGAACCATCCCGTTGACTCAGGGATGGATCGCGCCGATTGTGAACAACCTCGCCGTGAACGGCGCCATCATCAACGCCACGTCACGCGACGAGTACTCAACGGCCACACATTCGTACTTCACGGCTGGAGTGGGCTACGCGATCGGTGGCAGCGGGCAAACGAAGCCGATGCCGTACTGGTGGAGTCACGCCTTCGATGGTTTGCCAACGTGGCTCTCCACCTCCGAGTTTGCGCAGGCCGTGGCCGGCGCACAGCGCCACACCGATCCGGCGTCGTTCCGCTTGAGCAGCAACTATGCAAAGGGCGACGATCGGCGGTCGAGTTATTCGAAGCCTGCGATTTCGCCAACGGATACCGCGTCGATCGTGGCTTCGCTCACCAGTTTCTGGCGGAACTCCACCGCGTTCGAACTGCGCCCGTTCGACGCGCTCAGCGCGCGGTGGGAGTTTTCGTCGCTCCGCGATCTGCACGACTACGGCGATTCGACCGCGCTCGGAGTCGCCGCCGGAAGCGAGCGGTCGAGCCTTCTCGGATTCCCCGGCGGACTCGAGCGTGCTCGCACGATCAACACGCAGGTGAACTTTGCGCCGCGTTTGAGAGGCTGGCTCCGTCCGCGCTTCGATTTCTCCACCGGCTACGCGATGCTGCGCGACCCCAACTCGACGCAGTTGCTGCACGCGGGCGACAGCACCGGCGCGCTGCGGCTTCCGGAACGTCTTAACGGACTGCAGTCGCTGAATACCGGCGCCACGCTCGATCTTGTGCGCGTCGCGAGCGCGTGGACGTCCGATTCGATCGTGTTGCGCAAGCTCAACAACACGCTGCTTCCGTTCGACTTCAATTACTCGCGCACGCTCAACTCCGCGTTCGACGGCACGCCGTACACGCCGGGGCTCGGCTACCAGCTCGGATTCGCGAACACCAGCGGCTATTTGTTGAACCACGGCCTGCTCGCGAGCACCGCCGGGAGCAACGCGGCCGTTACGCTCACCGCCGGGTTGAAACTTCCATTTGGCATGACACTGAGTGCGCGCACGCAGCGCATGGCCACGCGCAATTGGATCAGCGGGAGTGACACCACGCAGCGCATCATCGACGGCGAGCAGATCACGATGCCGGACCTCACGCTGCGCGCCACGTATCACCCAAAAGCTCTCGAGCACTACGTGACGAGCTTCACCTGGAGCGCGCGCTACGTGCTCACGCATCAACGATCGGCCGTGCCGAGCATTACGACGCTGCTGCCGGCGGATATCCGGACGAGCCGCGTGGTGAGTTACCCGCTGGGCGCGAGCGTGGTGTGGAACGATGTCGGCGGACTGACGACCGGATTCAATTTCGGCACATCATTCAGAAAGGATTCCTTGCCGGGGAGCGTGACGGATTCCCGCGCGCACGACATCAGCGCCGACGCCTCACGCGCATTCAAGCTCCCCGCGGATTGGCAGATGCGCAGCGCGCTGCGGGCGCGGCTCGGGTTCCAGCAGACGACGTCGGTGAGCGATGTTTCCAATGGACTGGCGGCCGGTTTCCGCAGCCGGCTCGCGGACAACGGCCGTCAGGCTATTACGTTGAATGCGGACACGGAGATCGCGGAGAACCTGACATTCTCGCTGCAGAGCGCGCGCATCGTCACGTTCGACAATAATTTGAATCGACGTTTCACGCAGATCGTGCTGAGCGCAGTATTGCAGATCGCGTTCTTTGCCGGAGAAATGAGATGATCGGGAAAATTCGGATCGCCGGAATTCTTGCGGTGGCTTCGCTCACCGCGTGCGGAGCGAGCGGCGCGTCGCAAGACAAACCGGCAGCGGTGAAGACGACCGAATTCAATGCAGACTCTGCGATGAGCTACATCCGTCAGCAGCTTGCGATCGGTTCCCGCGCGCCTGGGACGGAGACGGCGCGCAAGACCGGTGACTGGATCGTGGCGCATCTCCGCACGACGGCCGATACGGTCCTCGAACAGCGCTGGACCCACAAGCTCGCCGACGGCACGACGCTGCCGCTCAGAAATATTTTCGCCCGGTTCAAGCCGAACGCGCCGCAGCGAATTCTGTATGTGACGCACTGGGACACGCGCCCCGTGGCGGATTCCGATCCCGATGTGGCGAAGCGGAAGGACGCGATGCCCGGCGCGAACGACGGCGCCAGCGGCGTGGCGCTGCTGCTCGCGATCTCCGATGCGCTCAAGAAAGCGCCGCCCGGCGTCGGCGTCGATCTCTTGTTCGTTGACGGCGAGGATTGGGGAAGTTTCGACACGAACACGGACGTGCTGATTGGCTCGTACTATTTTGCCGATCACCTGCCGTCGAAGGATTACAAGCCGCTGTTCGGCGTGCTCTGGGATATGATCGGCGACGCGAACTTGAACATCTACCAGGAAGTGAACTCGGTGAACGCCGCGCCCGAGGTGGTGCAGAAGGTCTGGTCGCTCGCCAAGGATATGGGATTCGAGAAATATTTTATTCCCGAGGCGAAAGAACCGATCACCGACGACCACATTCCGCTCATCAAGGCGGGGCTGCGCGTGATCGATGTGCTCGACATCGACTACCCCGAGCACCACACCACCGGCGATACGATCGACAAGGTTTCGATCAAATCGATGAAGATCGTGGGCGACGTCGCGCTGGCGCTGTTGAAGTAGAGCAGAGCCGCGAAACCGAATGATTCCAGATGCGATGATTCGGTGGCACACGCTGGCACCGCATCGCACATGCTTCGCGCATGCCCACTCCCGGCGAGCGCCACGCGCTGATCTTCATCGCATCGGTGGCCGCACTCGGCGTCGCCGTTCGCGGGTGGCGGGAGTTCCACCCGCAAAATCCTGAAGCGCTCGCCGGAAGCCGCAGCGCCCTCGCGCGCCAGATCCAGGCCGTGGATTCCGCAATCGCCGTAACGAGCTCGAAACGAAAGGCACGGTCCGCCAATCCCAAAATCGACACGGTGCGCGCGCAACCCAAACCCCGCACCATGCGCAGAATCGTTCGGACAGAAGATTCCGCGCCTGTGGATCTGGACACCGCGCCTCTCGACGCAATCGCCGCGCTTCCGCTCGTCGGCCAGCCGATGGCCCGGCGCATCGTCCACGACCGAATGGCCAACGGTCCGTTCGGAGATCTTCCCGGTTTGGAGCAAGTCCCCGGCATCACCCACTTGTACGCCAGGCGTCTGTCTCCCTACGTGACCTTTTCCCTCTCTCCCCGTCTTGAAAGTGCGGGACAGAAAGCCCAAAAAGGTCGGCCAAAAAGTTCGCGCCCCTCCGGGCAGGTCTTCCGTCCTTGACACCACTCCTGCCGTCGGACAGCTTCACCAAATCGGGTTTTCCCTTCTATAGTATGCTTGGGGACCCGATTTTTTCACCGTATTCTGTCCCAAAGGACCCGACGCGCAATGGCTACACCGGTTGCCCAGAACACCGCCAGCAGCGAACGAATTGGTGATCTCCTCGTCCGCGAGGGGGTCATCACGAAGGACCAATTGGACAAGGCCCTTCAGGAGCAGCGGCAGAACGGAACGCGCATCGGCTACAACCTCGTAAAACTGGGATTCGTCCAGGAAATCGAGCTCACCAAAACGCTGGCGCGCCAGTACAAGATGCCGGCGGTGGACCTCTCGAAGTTCGAGGTCGATCCCAAGATCGTGAAGCTGGGTCCCGCGGATCTCGCGATCAAGAATCTCGTCCTCCCGCTCAAGCGCGACGGCCGCACTCTCACGGTGGCGATGGCCGATCCGACGAATTTCGCGGTCATCGAGGACCTCAAGTTCATCACGCGCTACGACATCTTCCCGGTCATCGCGGGCGAGTTCACGCTCAAGAATGCGCTCGAGAAGTACTATGAGTCGGCCGACGTCCAGATCTCCGCCCTGCTCGATGACATCGCGGGAATGGGCGACCAGGAAGACCTCGAAGTCGTCGAGACGAAAGAAGAAGAAGTCAACGCCACGGCGCTCGCCGCGCAGATGGACGAGGCGCCCGTTGTGAAACTGATCAACGCGCTCCTCACCGACGCCGTGAAGCGCGGCGCCTCCGACATTCACTTCGAATGCTTCGAGCACGAACTCCGCGTGCGCTACCGCATTGACGGCGCGCTCGAGGAAATCATGAAACCGCCCAAGAAAATGCAGGCGGCGCTCGTCTCGCGTTTCAAGATCATGAGCTCGCTGAATATTGCCGAGCGCCGTGTGCCGCAGGACGGCCGCATCAAGCTGAAGATGGGCAAGAAGGTCGTCGACTATCGCGTGTCGACGCTTCCGACGCTATTCGGCGAAAAAGTCGTCCTTCGAATTCTCGATCAGGGCAACCTGACGCTCGACCTCGGGAAGTTCGGCATCGAGCCGCGCGCTGAGAAGGACCTCATGGAGGCCGTGTCCAACCCCTACGGCATGGTGCTTGTCACCGGCCCCACAGGGTCCGGCAAGACGACGACGCTGTACTCGGCGCTCTCGAAAGTGAACGAGATCGACGTGAACATCATGACCGCCGAGGATCCCGTGGAGTACAACCTCTACGGCGTCAACCAGGTGCTCGTGCGCAACGAAATCGGCATGACGTTCGCCGCGGCGCTGAAGGCGTTCCTGCGTCAGGACCCGAACATCATCATGGTGGGCGAGATTCGCGATCTCGAGACGGGCGGCATCGCCATCAAGGCGGCGCTCACGGGCCACATGGTGCTCTCGACGCTGCACACCAACTCGGCGCCTGAAACCGTGACACGTCTGCTCGACATGGGCCTCGAACCGTTCAACGTGAGTTCCGCGCTGAACCTCGTGCTCGCGCAACGCCTGTTGCGCCGCATTTGCGGCAACTGCAAGGTGAAGTACGATCCGGACGACCTCGAACTTGACGCGGCGAAGGTGAATCGCACGATGACCTTCCGCGAGCTTCGCTTCACCGCGGAGGCGCTCGAAGGCGCGAAGGGCCGCGCCACCAAGGAAGCGTTGCCGTTCCTGACGAACCTCTCGCTCGACACCAAGATCGGCGACGTGCCGTTCTTCAAAGGCACCGGCTGCGATCAGTGCAATGGCACCGGCCTGAAGGGACGTCAGGGTCTGTATGAAGTGATGTTCATGACTCCGAAACTCAGGAAACTGATTCTCATGAACGTCGGCGCCGCAGAAATCAAAGACGGTGCCGTTGACGAAGGCATGCTCACGCTGAGAATGGACGGCTGGCTGAAGGTACTGAAGGGCATCACGACGCTGGAACAAGTCATCCGCGAAACCGCCGCGTAGTGTTTGGAGACCCGCATTCCTCTTCCGCACCCCGCATCGTCTCGAAGTCCCGCATCCCGCACTCCAATCCCGCATCCCGGATCGAGTAGTTAATGACAGCTCCAATCCCAACTGGTATTAATCTCCGCGTTCTGCTCGAAGAAATGATCGAGCGCGGCGCGAGCGACTTGCACATCACCGCCGGCGAACGCCCCAAAATGCGCATCGACGGCGATATCGTGAACTCCAAGAGCGATTACGTTCTCTCTCCGAAAGACACGCTGCAGATCGCGTACAGTGTGCTCACGGAGCAGCAGAAAAAGCGCTTCGAAATGGAGGACGAGCTCGACTTCTCGTTCGGCATTCAGGGCCTCGCGCGTTTCCGCGGCAACTGTTTCAAGCAGCGCGGCTGCGTCTCGATGGTCATGCGTCAGATTCCGATCAGCATCAAGACATTTGGCGATCTCAATCTTCCGCCGATCATCGCGAAGATGGCGGAGAAGCCGCGCGGCCTGGTGCTCGTCACGGGCCCCACCGGTTCCGGAAAATCGACGACGCTCGCGGCGATGATCGACAAGATCAACCGCGAGCGCAAAGGCCATATCATCACGGTCGAAGATCCCATCGAGTTCATTCACAAGCATCAGAGCTGCATTATCAATCAGCGCGAAGTCGGGACGGACACGAAAAGTTTTGCGAATGCGCTCAAGTACGCGTTGCGTGAGGATCCCGATGTTTTGCTCATCGGCGAAATGCGCGATTTGGAAACGATTCAAGCCGCGCTCACGATTGCGGAAACGGGTCACTTGGCGTTTGCCACGCTGCACACGAACAGCGCGGCCGAAGCCATCAATCGTATCATCGACGTCTTTCCGAGCCATCAGCAGTCGCAGGTGCGCACGCAGCTCGCGTTTGTGCTCGAGGGGATCATCACGCAGGTGCTGCTGCCGCGCCGGACCGGAAAGGGGCGGGCGATGGCGGCGGAGATTCTGGTGATCACGCCGGCTATTCGGTCGCTGATTCGCGACGACAAAATCCACCAGATCTATTCGTCAATGCAGTCAGGCAAGAAGCACGGCATGCAGACGATGAACGACGCGCTGTACCAGCTGTATCTCGCGCGTGAAGTTGACGAAGAGGAGTGTCTGCGCGTCTCTGGAGATACGACCGAGTTCCTGCGGCTGATTGGCAAGACGATGGTCGAGGGGGATACGTCGCCGCGCGAGCAGGCGACGAAGCCGCAGGCAGTGCCGGGCCGGCGCTAGGCAGCAAGCGGGCCATAAGCGGGCCATGAAGTTCATCAAGGAGTAAGGACAACCATGCCGACGTTTACCTATACCGCACGCGACGCGAAGGGCGAGCTCAAGACCGCGACGATCGACGCGGCCAACCGCGAGGACGTCGTTCAGCAGCTGAGAAGGCTGCGGATGAACGTCGTCAAGGTTGAGGAGCAGGCCAAGGCGAAGCAGAAGACCGGTGGCGCCGTTTCGATGCGCGACATCGTGATCTTCACGCGACAGTTCTCGACGATGATCAACTCGGGTCTGCCGCTCGTGCAGGCGCTCGATATTCTTTCGAAACAGTCGGAAAACAAGGCGCTGCAGGCCGTGACACGCCAGATCGTGTTCGACGTGGAGTCAGGTCACACGGTGGCTGATGCGCTCGCAAAGCATCCCAAGGCGTTCAGCGATCTCTACGTGAACATGGTGGCGGCGGGCGAGGCCGGAGGTATTCTCGACACGATTCTCATGCGACTCGCGACGTTCATGGAAAAGAACGACGCGCTCGTGCGAAAGGTGAAGGGCGCCATGATCTATCCTGGCGTCATCATGAGCGTGGCCGGGATCGCCATCAGCGTGCTGCTCATTTTCGTTATTCCCGTGTTCCAGAACATGTTCGCATCCGTCGCGCTGGTGCTGCCGCTGCCGACGCGCATCGTGATCTGGCTCTCGGCGTTCCTGAAAGGGTACTGGTGGGCCATCGGCATTGGTGCGTTCCTGGCTGGCTACTTTCTCAAGAAATACTACGCCACGTCCAAGGGTCAGCTGGTCATCGACCGCCTGATGCTCCATGCGCCCATTCTCGGTGATGTGCTGAGAAAATCAGCGGTGAGTCGTTTTACGCGGACGCTCGGCACCCTGATCAGCTCGGGCGTGTCGATTCTCGATGGGCTGGAGATTACGGCGAAGACGGCCGGAAACCGCGTGATATCTGACGCGATCATGGCGAGCCGGTCGTCTATCGCCGGCGGCGATACGATTTCCGCGCCGCTCGCCAAGTCGAATGTGTTTCCGCCGATGGTGATCTCGATGATCTCGGTTGGCGAGCAAACGGGCGGGCTCGACGAAATGCTCGCGAAGATCGCCGACTTTTACGATGAGGAAGTCGACGCGGCGGTGAGCGGATTGCTTTCACTGCTCGAGCCGGTGATGATCGTGTTCCTCGGCGTCGTGGTCGGCGGCATGGTTGTGGCTATGTATCTGCCGATCTTCGACATGGTCAACGCTGTGCAGTAGACGAATGGTGTGGGGCGAATCTGATTGTGGCGGGTCCGCGAACTGCATAATGCGCGCCGATCGTAAGTCATGATTTGGTAGCGAGTTGGCGCGGTGTGTCGTTGCTATTGCCGACATACCCCGTTTCGCGTGCAACCAAAATGCGTCCGCGAGCTCTTGCGATACCGACGCGCGCGAACCCGATTCTGACTCTCTCCGGTGCGAATGGCTAGCTGCGACACCGATTCCGCAATTGCGGAGTTCTCTTCGACGTGCACAATTGTGAGCCGTTCTCGCGTCTGAATGCACTGTGCATGGAAATGCAGCTGCTGCCGCACAAAGGATCGCGTTCGCCGTGGTCAGGCGTCAACTGAGCGTTGGAGAGCGCCGGAGGTCGCGGCGAATCCGCAGAATCAAGCGCGCAGAGTAACGCGTTCCATCGCGCGCCTGCCGCCGCCGATTATGGCGGCCCAGTCTGGACACGTCGCACCGTTAGCGTGCTCGTGAGTTTTTGCGTAACACTAACCGTACCGATGTCACTTCGATGAACGCTAATGACCACGGTGCTGCCGATATCGATTCGGTGTGAGCAAAGCTGGAACGCGCCATCGGTTCCAGTGACGTAGTACCCGCCGAGAACGACTGGCTCGGCACCGATCTGCTCGATGCCGAATGACACCCTTGCATTAGGCAAGGGCGCTCCCAAGGCATTCTCTACTCGTCCAATAACGAGCATCGAGTCGCCAACTGAATATTGATGGGCTGCAACGCACTTGTCCTTGATGAACTCGCTCGCTGTCCGCACCGTGATTGTCCCACGAGCGGTGGAATCGCGTTCGGCCACGAAAGCGAACCCCGTTGGTATCGTGATGCCAATTTCCGCCAGACGAGGGTCGATCTCAGTGAGCGAGTACGGGCCCGGTAACAGCTCGGCGATCCCGACGAAGCCTGCCGAGTCCGCCACGCCGTGGTAGGGCGTGCCCGGCAGAGCGAATACTGCTCCGGTCGCCGGACGTCCGTTCGTTCTAAGGGTGCGAAGTCGAAGCGCACTGAGGGGAGCGTGCCATACTTCTCCCTCTCGCCAATCCACACGTGCAAGTTCGCCGCCGCTCTCCGTCGCAAATAGCCAGTCTCGCGTCTTGAGCACGCCTCGCACTTCAAACGTGTCTTGCGTCGCGTCTACCCGACGCAAGTACCAGCGGTCGATCAAGGCAACGCCGTTCGACATGGTACGAAACGAAATCCGTCCGCCCGGGTGGAACTCCTCGGCACGTGCAGGAAATCCGAGATAACGAAATTCGAGATCAACGAGCGCGCGCGCCGCCGTGTCAATCCAAAGCGTACCGTCGATATCGATTCGGCCCTTGGAGCGCGACGCTGGCAAAAATGCCAAGCCGACTTGGCGGGGTCTGTTGCGAACTGCCTCAGCAAGGCGAAAGCAATAGCGGTCTGCAAACGCACCGTCTAGTAAGACAGCTGCGCTCGGCCCCAAAACCGTCTGCACACCCGCGCGTTCCGATGTGAAGCCCAAGTTGACGAATTCTAGCGCTGACCGCGATGCCGTGAATGACTCGGTCGTGCCCACAGCAGAATCCGCACTGACCAGAAATCTGACGATCCGAGCGCTATTGCCATCGAGCGTTCGCTCGAAGATCAAGCGATGAATCGTCGCCGGAGTTGTCTCTCGCGCCAGTATTGTCGCGAGCAACCCTGCCCGCGCCTGACTCCAGAAACTTGCCGTCAGCGCGCCATCACTGCGCGCGCGGCAACGCGATTTATCGGGGATTCGGACCGACTCAAGTGCGATACTGAACCGAACCAATGCGAAATCCGCGTTTGCGCTGTCGAGTGCGCCACCAGCAAATTGGATCTCGCGGGGCTGAAAGCCGATGCGCAAGGCGCGCAACCAGCGCGTTGTCGCTTGGCGCTTGAGGGCGAATCGCCCCATGGCGTCTGTGATGGTTCGGCCGAGGACGGCATCGGCCGAATCCGCGAGCATCACGACGGCGCCTGCGATTGGTTGCCCAGACACACTGTCGCGCACTACGCCTCGAACTTGCTGCGCAGGCAGCGAGCGAGAAGCCAGCAGCCCGACGATTGCATACGCGGCGTGTGTCGCGCGACGATTCGCGAACGTCATTGTCAACAACGACTCCTGTGACTTGCTGGTGCGCAACGGATCGAACGAACCCATAACAGATTCAGCGTAGTCAACGGCTTCGGTCAAGCTAAATCCGATTCGATACTTCGCAAGATCGGCATGCCCTATCTCGCGCTATGATCTCCGACGCGATCATGGCGAGCCGTTCGTCGATCGCAGGCGGTGACTCCATCAGCGCGCCGCTTCAGAAATCAAACGTGTTTCCACCGATGGTTATTTCGATGATCTCGGTTGGTGAGCAGACGGGCGGTCTGGACGAAATGTTGTCGAAGATCGCAGACTTTTATGATGAAGAAGTTGACGCAGCGGTCAGCGGACTTCTGTCACTGCTCGAGCCGGTCATGATCGTGTTCCTCGGCGTCGTGGTGGGCGGCATGGTTGTGGCCATGTATCTGCCGATCTTCGACATGGTGAATGCGGTGCAGTAACAGATGGCAGAAGTCGGATGACAGATGATAGATGGGATGACGGAAAACAGACTGGGGCGCCGCGAAAGCGGCGCCCCAGTTCGTTAATGGCAGATTACAAGTCGATTAACTACTATCGGGATAGTTGACAATCGTTCTTGTGCGCTTCATTACTACTATCACAGTAGTAGTTACCAAATGCGCGGAGGGAGGAAATGGCGGAGGATTTGTCGCTGGGCGAGCGAGAGCTCGACGTTATGGCGGTCATTTGGGCGGAGGGCTCGGGGACTGTCACCGAGGTCAAGCGTAAGCTCGGGCCGAAGCTCGCGTACACAACCGTGCTCACGATCCTTCGAAACCTCGAGGCCAAGAAGTTCTTGCGTCACGAGGAGGAAGGGCGGGCGCACCGCTACTTCCCGCGCGTGCAGCAAGGCACTGCGCAGAAGAGCGCGCTCTCTCGGCTGATCGACACACTCTTTCACGGATCGCCGGACGCGCTCATCGCGCGCCTTGTCGACGATCATGACATCTCGCCCGCCGAGTTGCAGCGACTCGCGAAGCAGCTCGACAAGCGCGGAGCTCGTCGCAGGGGGTCGCGATGATTCTCGCATGGATGGTCGCTGCGATAGTGTTCGCGCTGCTCGTCGGCATCGCGGCGCGCGCGACAGATGCGGCTTTTCGCCGCATGCAATGGCAAGGCCGGGCGCCGTGGGTCGTCGCACTCACGTTGAGCCTCTTATGGCCCGTTGTCGTGCCATGGATGGCGCGGCCGCAGGCAATCAAGCGCGCTCCCATTGTGGTGCGCAACGATGCCGTTCGCGCCGTGGTCACTCGCTTGCCGCCGCCGACGCAAATAGTTCTTTCGAACTCGAACACGAACACGATCGTACTCTCGCTCTGGGCAGTCATCTCGATACTTCTCGCGGCGCGACTGCTCGCCGCTCATCGTGCGGTGACGCGAATTTCCAGGAATGCGCGTCGATCAGAAATGGACGGGCACGAAGTCTGGATTACCGACGGCGTTGGGCCGGCCGTAGTCGGCATCACTGCGCCGAGGATCGCCATTCCCGCGTGGCTCAGCGAACTCGACGCACCGCTGCGTGAACTCGTGCTGCGCCACGAGAACGAACATTGCAGAGCGCGTGACACGATTTTCCTCGCGCTTGCCGAGGTTGGCGTCGTGATGATGCCGTGGAACCCAGCCGTGTGGTGGCAGGCGCGCAGCTTGCGCTTGGCGCTGGAACTCGACTGCGATACGCGCACGCTGCGAAATCCCGAAGCAGCCACGACGTACGGATCACTTCTGCTGCTTATCGCGCAGCGTCAGCAAATGACTCGGCTGGCGCCAATGCTCGCGGAGTCCAGTTCACATTTAAGTCGGAGGATTATCGCCATGAATCGCCGTTCAAACGCAAAACAGCCATTTCTTGCGGCCGCGTTCGGGGCCGCTGCGCTGATCGCTGTGGTCGCGGCATGCACTACAGGAGTGGGCGCGGATCTTATGGGCGTGCGGTCCAATCCAGTTGCAGCTCGTATCACTCCACAAGACGAACGGTCCGCGTCTCCCGCCCTCGCAATGCCGGGTTCTCCCTTTCCCCGCTATCCGGATATCCTCAAGATGGCAGGCGTAGAAGGCGAGGCGATCGTGACATTTGTTGTGGATACGACCGGTGTGGCGGTGCCGGGGAGCGAGAGAGTCGTCAAGGCGACTCATCAGCTATTCGCTAACTCGGTTTTGAATGCTTTGCCGAAAATGAGATTTCGCGTCAATGCTGTTGATGGTCGAAACGTGCAGCAACTTGTCCAGTTGCCTGTCGTCTTCAACATCTTCAATTCTGGTACGCCAAGTCCCACCACGGAACGGATGCGGAGCACGGGCATGGTCCTCGTCACGGGACTACCAAGCACCAAACAGCGTTAGGGCCGCTGAGGCTTCGTGTACGAGGTGTCGGTCAGCGTACCGAGGAACGCGATGATCGCATCGCGTTCCTCGCCCGTTAGGTGGAGCGCGTCGCCGCCGAGCGTTTGGTTCGCTATTCTTGCGCCCGCGCCGAGTCCGCCACCGCCATCGTAGAACCGAAGCACTTCATTGAGCGTCGCGAACTTTCCGTGATGCATGTACGGCGCGGTGAGCGTCACGTTGCGCAGCGAAGGCGTCTTGAACGCGCGCAGATGCAGCGACAGATGATCAATCTTCGCGCGACCTGAATCAGAATCCAGCTTCGCCATCTCAGACGGCGTTGCCGGTGTCCCGATCACTTCGACATCGTTCGAGTGAAAAAGCGGCGGCGTGTTCCCGCTGAACAGCGGCGCAAAGTGGCAAGAACCGCACGCGGCTTTGCCCATGAACAGAGTGAAGCCGCGGCGTTCTTGTTGCGTCAGCAACCCCGTGTCACCTCGTACTGCACGATCGAATCGCGAGTTCAATGCAACGAGCGACCGCACATACGCCGCGAGCGCCTGCCGCAATCGCAGCGGCGATATTGCGCCACCGGTATCGGCATGAAATGCAAGCGCAAAATCACGCCGATAGCTCATCCGCCGATGGTTATTTCGATGATCTCGGTTGGTGAGCAGACGGGCGGTCTGGACGAAATGCTTTCGAAGATCGCAGACTTTTATGACGAAGAAGTTGATGCGGCGGTGAGCGGATTGCTTTCGCTGCTTGAGCCGGTGATGATCGTGTTCCTAGGCGTGGTGGTCGGTGGCATGGTTGTGGCCATGTATCTGCCGATCTTCGACATGGTGAACGCAGTGCAGTAGACGATAGACGATAGAGGATGGAAGATGGACGATCGAAGATGAAAACAGTCCGGGGCGCCGCGAGTTGCGGCGCCCCGGTTTGCTTGCGCGAACCACCGGTGATGAGATCAGGCGGCTCCACTTAACGCGCGCGCCACATCCTTGCGCGTGGCCTTCAGGGCGAGGAGTGCCTGAATCAGCAGGTCAATCGAAACACCGGATTCGCCGCTTTCCATCTTAGCGACCCGCGACGGTGGTGTCGCCCCTACACAATCCTGCGCGGGTTCGATCGCCAAGCGCGAGATATCGCGACCGGAATCAAATCATTCCACGCACGACTTCCCGTGCCGCCCATTGCGATTGTCGCGGATACGGCAAAGAAGATTCCGTACGCGTCCCAAGAAACGAGATCGCCGGCGCCTACCGCACTCACGATCGCTTGCAGGCTGTTAACCTCCGGCTCCACATTGACGCGCGCCGGGAGGCCTCGCTGCGCTCGCTAAAAACGGACGGTGTTCGATGAACGTTTCAATTCGCCGATTCTGCGTTCGCTCTTTTCTTGCCGTGCTGTGCGGAATGATCGGTTGCAGGCAGGACGGCAAGTCCCCTGAACAGCCTGGCGCGCAATCGCCCTCGGACGCCACCTCGTACGACCCGCAGATTGCCGTGGATTGGATGAACGAGTTCAGGAGTATTGCCGCTCTGCAGTCCATGAATCCGCCTCGTGCATCCAGAATGTATGCGTACGCGAGTGTCGCGCTCTACGAGGGAGTGGTGGACGGCATCGAGGGGAATCAATCGCTTCAGGGCCAGCTGAACGGGTTCTCCGCCGGTTCAATTCCAGCCAACTCCGATTCACTGGATTTCGGGATCGTCGCAAATGAAGCACTCTACGTCATCGCAAAGTCTGATACGATAGTTCCAAGCCTGACGCAGCAGAATTTGTCTGCTATCGAGAGCTTGCACGGCCGTTTCCTGACCTCGAGAGTCGGCAGCGTATCAGACGCGCTCGTGACGAAATCAAAGGCGAGAGGCGTTCTGGTGGCCAACGCGATACTGAAATACGCAGCCACCGATAATTTCTTCGCGATCAGTACGTTGTCCTACACCGTGCCCGCGCGCGACGCATCGCATCTCTCGTACTGGGAGCCGACCGACGCTGGGCATCTCAATCCGTCGGAACCGTACTGGGGGAGAATCCGGCCGTTCCTGATGGATTCCGCCGCGCAATTCGCCGTACCATCCTCGATACCATTTTCAACAGACACCAGTTCGGCGTTTGGCAGGGGAGCGAAGCAGGTGCTCGACACGGTGGCCAACATCACGCAGGCCAAATCGGACATAGTCGCATGGTGGCGAGACGGAAGCAGCACGCAGTCTCCGGCCGGTCACTGGATCGGCATCGTGCAGTACGTGGTTCATCTGAGGAGCTTCAAGCTGAACAAAGCGGCAGAACTGTATGCGCTCGCGGGAATAGCCTTGGGAGACGCGTTCATTTCATGCTGGGACATGAAATACAAGTACAACTTGTTGCGGCCCGAGACTTATATCAGAGCGTATATCAACCCGGACTGGACTACGGGGCAAAGCGGATTCCTTACACCACCTTTTCCCGAGTATACGTCGGGACATTCCGTTGCCTCAGGTGCGGCGGCACGAGTGATTACCAACTACGCAGGCGCAATGGCGTTTACCGACAGTGCCGGGGTTTTGGGTTCTCCGCGATCGTTCTCGTCATTTACGGCAGCGGCCCAAGAGGCAGGAATCTCGAGACTATACGGCGGCATTCATTACATGGATGCGATTGCAACAGGACTGATCCAAGGCGCGAACGTTGGCCAGAACGTCACGAACCGGGTGAAGTTCAAGCAATGAAAGGGTTGCGTCCGGGTGCCGTCGGCGACAGCTTGCGGCAATCCAGAGGAATGATCTCCCAATCAAAGCGAACTTGAGGACACACGTGAAGCTCACCACCCTGAAGATGGTTGTGGCGGCGGCCGCCCTGTCGGTTTCACTCGTCGCGTGCCACAGCAACCCAACGGCGGCGACGGCCGTGCGGACGGCCAGTGTGGCCGCCACGGTTCAGGTGCCAGCGGTTCCGACGGCGCCGATCACGATTACCACGAACGACCCCCAGTCCAATGTGCAGGTGACACTGGACGTGAAGACACTGCAGCAGATAGCCCAATTGGTAGGCGGCGCAGCGCAGATCAAGATGACGGACATGGCGCCAGTGGACTACAAGACGTTACCCGCGAGCGAGCAGGCGCTGGTCAACCACGACAGCAAGAGCTTGGCGACGCTTGTATTCGACATCCAGCCGAGTAGCAGTGTGAGCGCGATCGCTGCGCTGAGAACGTTCCCCGTGCTTGCCCAAACTACAAGCGGAAGCACTTTCACGTTCAAGATCAAGAACGACACAGGCAAACGGTGCACTCCCGGCACGGTAGATTTGCTTGAAATCTTTGGCTCGAGTTCCGGCCTGCTTTCCAGCGCGGTAGTCATCGACAATGACATACCTTTGCAGAACATCAGTGGCACGGCCGAACAGGTACTTATCCAGGTCAAGCACTTTATTTTTTGCTTCGAGTGTCCGCGGGTGACGCCCACCGGAGGGATCGGCGAATAGGTTCGGAAGGCGACATTGATGGTGTTCGGGGGCGCCACGAGAGTGGCGCCCCCGCTTTGCATTACACTGAGCGTACACTGAGCGCCCGCTCGGCGAAGTGAACAGGCAGCCGCAAAAAAAGCCCGGCGTTCACCAGCCACGGTGAACGCCGGGCAGCCCAGCGCGAAGCTCTCACTGGACGAAATGCTGCACTTGTTCAGTCAGATTACCCCGGAATGGGCCGGGCCGTCACAACTGTCATGTTGGGAGGCGCGGAGCGCTGAGGCGAGTTACAGTATGGGGATGCGAACCCCAATCCTTGGACTCATTTGTGCCACCAGCGCCATGCTGTCCGCGGCACCAGCCACATCAGCGCCGGGCTTTGAATCGCTCACGCCAATCGTCGGCGTCTGGCAGAGCGATACCAGCAACGGCACGTCGGCCCTCTCCAACTGCGCCTGGACCGCGACGCGCACCGCCGTGCTCTGCGACCAGATCGTGACCACGCCGAAGGCCACGCTGCACGCGCTCAGTCTGTTCACGTTCGAACCGGCTATGAAAAAGTTTGTTTTTTACGGACTGAGCCACCCCGGCGACCCGATGAAGCCCACGCCGCTTTCGATCGACGGCAAAACCTGGACCTACGGCGGGCTCACAAAAGAGCAGGACGGTAAGTTCTATCGCACGCTGAACGAGTTCGGTGCGGCTGATTCATACACATGGCGCTCGCAGTCATCCATCGACGGAAAAAGCTGGAAGACCGACGTTCAGGGTAAATCCGTCCGCAAAAAATGAGTCCGCACATGAAACGCGGCATCCGAAGAATCTTCGCATTCGCTTCCGCCGCCGCTGTCGTCGCGATCGTCACCGCGGCATCACGAGCGCCAGCGACTTCCATGCTCGTCAGCACCGAGTGGCTCGCAAAAAATCTTTCTGATCGCTCGGTCGTTGTGATCGTCGTCGACCGCACCGATTCCGCATTTCGGGCGGGTCACGTGCCCGGCGCGCGATTCGTTCCGTACGCGGCCATCGGCGTGACCGCCAACGGCATCAATCTCGAGCTCCCATCACCGGACTCGATCACAACCCTCTTCGAATCCGCCGGGGTCTCGAGCTCGTCGCACGTCGTGCTCACCGGCCGGCCGCTCATCGTCACGCGCGCGTTCTTCACGCTCGACTACCTCGGCCTCAAGAATATTTCCGCGCTCGACGGCGGGTTCACGAAATGGAAGCGAGAACACCGCGCGTCCGAATCCGCGGCGCCAGCCGCCGCTCGCGGCCGCATCACCCCTGCGCCGCGACCGGAGATCGTCGCCACTGCGACTTACGTGCTGGATCACATCGGCAAACCTGGTTTCTCGATGATCGACACGCGCACCGACAGCGAGTACATCGGCATCGGTTCGCGCGGCGGACTCAAAAGTACCGGCCACCTCGACGGCGCGCGCCGCCTCGAGTGGCAGGACGCGTTCACCGATTCAACGGACTTCACACCCAAGAGCATCGGCGAGCTCACGAAACTCTGGCACGAACGCGTGGCGGCGGGCGATTCCGTGATTACCTACTGCTACATCGGATATCGCGCGAGCGGCAGCTGGTTCATCTCACGCCTGCTCGGTTATCCGGCGAAACTCTACGACGGATCGTACGAAGAGTGGGCGCGTCTGAAATATCCCACGGTCACCGCGCCGACGCCGCTCAGAAAACCCTAGGAACGCTTGAGTGGCGCCTCGAACTCGCACGCAACGACCGAGCAGACGGAATCGCTCGGCCGATCGGGAAGGGAAACGATCACTCCCGCATCGGATATCCGGAGCGTGAGCGCGGTTCGCGCCGCATCGCCCAACATCCACGCGCGACGAGGCGCGACTTGGAGCTTCGGCAGCAGAATCTGGCGCGACTCGGGCCACTCGGGAACGAAACAGTAGGCCAGTTTCCCTTTTCGTGTCGCGCGAAATCCCGCATTGTCGAACGGCGATGCCTCGGTTCCGCGAATCGCGTCGCCGTGCACGCGCATCCACGCCCCGATTCCCTTCAGGCGATCGACGCTTTCCGGCGGCACCGATCCCTCACCGGTCGGCCCGACGTTCAACAAAAGATTTCCGCCTTTCGACGCCGTCTCCACGAGCATGTTCACCAGCTTTGACACGCTCTTGAAGTTGTGATCGGCGCGGTTGTAGCCCCAGTTGTCGTTCATCGTCACGCACGATTCCCAATCCACGCCCGGAATACCGCGATCGGGAATCTCCTGCTCGGGCGTCGAGAAATCGCCGATCTCTGCTTTTGCGAGCTTCGCGTTCAATCCGCTCGACTGTTTTGGAGCCACTCGACTGTTGATGATGATGTTCGGTGAAAGCGCCCGCACGCGGTCCTGCAGATCGAGTCCGAGTTGCCGCGTCCACGTGTTTTCCCACTCGCCGTCGAACCACAGCACGCCAATATCGCCGTAGTGCGTGAGCAATTCTTCGACTTCGGCGTGCAGATACTTCACATACCGCTCGAACTGCGCCCCGCTCACGGGGCGCGTGCCGCCTTCCCAGTCACGCCGCGGCAAGTAATCCGGATGGTGCCAGTCCATGATCGAGTGATACCAGCACGGTTTCACGCCGTGACGGCGACACGCGTCGGCGACCATCCGCATGATGTCGCGCTTGTACGGCGTTCGCATCACGTTGAAATCGGTCTGCTTGGTGTCGAACAGGCAGAATCCGTCGTGGTGCTTTGTGGTGATCACCAGATACTTGGCGCCCGCGTCTGCCGCGAGCGATGCGAGACGGTCGGCGTCGAACTCCGTCGGATTGAATCGGCCGAGCAGTTTCTCGTATTCGTCGATCGGGATTTTCGCGTTGTTGCGGATCCACTCGGCGTAGTTCGACTTGCCACCCCACTCGCCCGCAAGCACGGAGTACAGTCCCCAGTGCACGAACATTCCAAATCGCGCATCGCGCCACCATGCCATGTGATCGGCGGCCGGCAGCGCCCGGTCGAGCGCACGAAAAACTTTCACGTGCGAGAGTCCCGCGGCACCAAGCGCGAACGCGCCCGTCGAACGCAAGAACTCACGGCGCGCGGTCATTTGCGCTCGAACCGCGCGATCCGGAACGGCGATATATCGAACCGCCGCTGGCCGCCGGCGAGT
The DNA here is from genome assembly GCA_038205995.1 of Gemmatimonadales bacterium. Lineage (GTDB taxonomy): Bacteria > Gemmatimonadota > Gemmatimonadetes > Gemmatimonadales > Gemmatimonadaceae > Fen-1231. The sequence continues at coordinate 28,313 of JBBRBH010000014.1, read as the reverse complement.
TCGTCGGCGATCAACTCGCCGATCGCGATGGAGAATTTGAAACCGTGACCGGAGCATGGGCTCGCGATGAACACCGCGGGATGCTCGGGATGCTTGTCGAGAATGAAATGCTCGTCGGGAGTATTCGTGTACAGACACACGGTGGTACTGCGCAGCGCGCCGTTCGCTCCGGGCACGAAATCGCTCAGCAGTGTGCGGATGTTCGCGATCTCGGCGTCGCTCACAGCGCGGCGCACGGTATTCGCGGTGGTCGTTTCACCCTGATGGTGCAGCGCGATCTTCACTCCGTCGCCGAAATCCGCGAATCCATACCACGCCAGGCCGGGCGCGAATTCGTGAATGAAGATCGGAAACCGCTCCGGCGTGAACTCGGCCGGCTTGAGCGGATCGAACCAGTACACGGCGTTGCGCTCCACGGTCAGCGGAAGCGCGAGTTCGGGGAGCAGTTCGCTCGCCCATGCGCCGGCGGAAATGACGAGGTGCGCCGCGGAGTACGTTCCACCGGAGGTCGTGACTTCGACTCCGCTATCGGTGGCGCGCCATTTCGTAACGCGCTCTCCGAACCGCAGCTCTGCGCCGGCCCGCCGCGCGAGTGAGAGCTGTGCGTCGATCGCCGCTTCGGGATCGAGTACGCCGGCGCGCGGTTCCCAGATTGCGACGTCCGTCGGGCGCGCATGAAAAGTGGGGAAGCGGCTGCGCAATTCTTTCGCGCCAAGTTCTTCGTACGGAAGGCTGTGCTGCACCGCGCTCGCGCGCGCGCCGCTGACGACGATTCCATCCGGAGGACCGATCATCAGCCCGCCCGTGCGTGTCAGCACGCGCTTTCCCGAGCGCGCCTGCAGCTCGGCCCAGCCATCGTACGCGCGTTTCACCAGCGGGACATACAGCGGACTCTCGAAATACGCCTCGCGAATAATGCGCGATTTGCCGTGCGACGATCCAAATGCGTGTGGCGGCGAGAATTGATCGATGCCGAGGACTTTGCCACCGCGCAGCGCGAGCTGATACGCGGTGGAACTCCCCATCGCACCGAGTCCGAGAACTATGACGTCAAACACGTGGGTCGCCTACTCGCCGTAGGGAATCCAGATGTTTTTTACCTGCGTCGCATGACGCAGAAATTCACGGCCTTCGCCTTGCTCACGGTTCATCCACTCACGAGCTCGAATATCGCACCACGTCTGCTTCATATTGCCAACGGACGCGAGTTCGCACATCCGCACACCATCACCGCCGCCGAAATACCAGATCGCGTCCACGTCATCGTGCTCGGCCAGCACCTTCGCGAGCTCGTCGCGGCGGCCGGTCACGACATTCAGCACGCCCGCTGGAACATCGGACGTCTCCAGCACCTGGTAGAAATCCGTGACCGCGAGCGGCTGCAGCTCGGACGGAATCGCGACGACGGTATTTCCCGCCGCGAGCGCCGGTGCCACGGCCGAAACGAATCCGAGCAGCGGATGCGTGGGCGGAGCCGCAACGCCGAGCACGCCGATCGGCTCGTTCATTGCAAGCGTCACGCCACGGATCGGCGTCTGATGCACGAGCCCGTCCCATTTATCGGCCCACGCGGCGTAGGTGAACAGCCGCGCAATTGTCGCTTCGACTTCGCTCTTTCCTTCGCGACCGGTGAGATCGCGAATGCGCTCGGCGAACTCCGCGGATCGTGCAGAGAGATTTTCGCCGATGTAATACAGAATCTGTCCGCGGTTGTGCCCGGTACTCCGCGCCCACGCGGCCGCAGCATTTCGGGCCGCCTCGACCGCGTTGCGAATGTCCTTTCGGTTGCCGTCGCCGACTTCGCCTAAGCTCGCGCCTTTGGATCCGATGATCGGAATCGAGTAGCCGCTATCCGGCCGCGCCTGCTTGCCGCCGATGAAAAGTTTCGGCGTGCGGTCAACGGAAGCGGCGATCGACGATGGACGATGGATGATGGACGACTTCGCCGTCTTGGCCGGCATCTTCGGTCTTCCGTCCTCGATCTTCGATCGTCCCGCGGCCATCCAATCCGCCTTCAAATATTCGTACATGCCTTCGCGCCCGCCTTCGCGGCCATATCCCGACTCTCGATATCCGCCAAACCCAGCTGCTGCATCGAACAGATTCGTGCAATTCACCCAGACAACTCCTGCCTTCACTTTCGGCGCGATGTCCAAAGCAAGATTGATATTCTCCGTCCAAATGCTCGCCGCCAATCCAAACGGCGTATTATTTGCGAGCGCGACCGCTTCCTCCGGTGTGCGAAAGCTCATCGACACGAGCACCGGCCCGAAGATCTCCACCTGCGCGATGGTGCTGCTCGGCGCGACGTTGGTGAACAGCGTCGGCGGATAAAAACATCCTTCCTTGGGCACTGCCCAACTCGGCTGCCACATCTGCGCGCCTTCTTTCGATCCCTGCTCCACCAACGAACGAATCCGCTCGAGCTGCACCGGCGCGACAATCGCGCCCATGTCCACGGCTTTGTCCAGCGGCGAACCGACGCGGAGTTTTTCCATGCGCGCGCGGAGTTTCGCGACGAGTGTGTCTGCGATTCCTTCTTGCATCAGCAGTCGCGAACCGGCGCAGCACACCTGACCCTGGTTGAACCAAATCGCGTCGACGACGCCTTCAACCACGCCGTCGAGATCGGCGTCTTCGAACACGATGAACGGACTCTTGCCGCCGAGTTCGAGCGAGAGCTTCTTGCCGCTGCCCGCGGTCGCCTTACGAATGATGCGGCCGACGTCTGTGCTGCCGGTGAACGCGAGCTTGTCCACGTCGGGATGATCGACGAGCGCCGCACCGGTTGACCCATCGCCGGTGAGAATGTTGAGCACGCCGGGCGGCAATCCCGCCTCAGCCGCAAGCTCCGCGAACGCGAGCGCCGTCAGCGGCGTGAACTCTGCCGGCTTCAAAATCACCGTGCAACCCGCGGCGAGCGCCGGAGCGACTTTCCACGCGAGCATCAGCAGCGGGAAGTTCCACGGAATGATCTGGCCAACGACGCCGGCCCCGTGGTAGCCGGCAAACTCGGTCTCGAGCAACTGCGCCCAGCCGGCGTGATGATAGAAGTGCCGCGCCACGAGCGGGATATCGATGTCGCGCGTTTCGCGCACGCTCTTGCCGTTGTCCATCGACTCGAGCACCGCGAGCAGGCGCGCGTTGCGCTGCACGCTGCGCGCGAGTGCGTAGAGATGACGCGCGCGCTGATGACCGCTCAATCTTTGCCATGCGGGCAGCGCCTTTCGCGCGGCCTTCACGGCGGCATCGACGTCGTTCTTGCTCCCCTGGGCGACTTTCGCGAGAACCTTTCCGGTCGCGGGATCGATCACATCGAATCGCGCGCCTTTGGCCGGCGTGCTCCACGCCCCGCCAATGAAATGACCGAACTGCGCGCCGTGCTTTTCGATCCATGCGAGCGCCGGTTTGTCGCTCTCAGGCGCGGGTCCGTAGTCCATCGTCTCGAAAATTCCGGCGACCGTGCCGTGCGTACTGGTGGCCATCGCTTATACCATTGGCTGGCGATGGGCCGCGGCGTAGCGGCCTGTCGCAAAGTGTTCGAGCTGGCGTTCGATGTCTGTGAGGAGGCCCGACGCGCCAAAGCGGAAAAGATCCGGACGCATCCAGCGCTCGCCCAGTTCCTCTTTCATGAGATAGAGATATTCGAGCGAATTTTTTGCCGAGCGAATTCCACCGGCGGGCTTGTAGCCGATCGCGAATCCCGTCTGTTCGAAGTACGCGCGGATCATACGCACCATCACGAGCGAAATCGGAAGTGTCGCGTTGACGCCCTCTTTTCCGGTGCTCGTCTTGATGAAATCAGCGCCCGCCATCATCGCGACCATCGACGCGCGCGCGATGTTGGTGAGCGTGGCGAGATCGCCCGTCCCAAGGATCGCCTTCATGTGAGCGTCGCCGCATGCGTCGCGGAAAGTGCGCACTTCATCGTATAACGCGTGCCAGTTGCCGGTGAGCACGTGCCCGCGTGTGATGACGATGTCGATCTCTCGCGCACCGGCGGCGACGCTCGCCTTCACTTCCGCAGTCCGCGTCGAGAGCGGAGAAAGCCCGGCGGGAAATCCCGTGCTCACCGCTGCAACAGGAATGTTTGATCCCGCCAGTGCTTCGACTGCGGTCTCGACGAGCTGGTGATACACGCAGACCGCGCCGGTCGTGATATGCAGCCCCTCAACGCCGAGTGTGCGCTCGAGATCCTGGCGAATCGGATGCATCGCCTTTGCGCACAACCGGCGCACGTTGCCGGCGGTATCGTCGCCCGAGAGCGTGGTGAGATCGATAAGCGTCACGGCGCGGAGCAGCCATGCGGCCTGCCACTGCTTTTTTACCGTGCGCCGGCCGGGCAGCGTCGCGGCTCGGCGCTCGACCGCGCTGCGGTTCACCCGCTGCATAAGGACGAGATCGAGATCGAGCGGCATTCCCGGATTGCGCGCGATGTGCGCGCCGGGAATGCCGCGAGTCACGTCGCGGGTTTCCCCATCGCCGGCCAATTTCAGGTTTGAGTGACGCGTGGCATTCATGGTTCTTGTCCTGATTCGGGCTGAAAAGTACGCCCTAAAAGATAGCGTCCCGACGCCCGCTCCACGATCTTTACGCCGAACTCGACCCGAGGCGTGCTTGAGAACGTTCCGCCGAGCGATTTTCGCGGTAATTGTGGGGACCGGTGTGCTGCGAGCGCAGGCGGCCGACTCGATCCGTTCCGAGTCCGTCGCCGGCGGGGTGACCCACACGCGGTTTGTGCGGCTCGCCGGGCCGTGGATTGTGAATGTCCTCGCAATCGACATGCGTCGCATGGAGCTCGAACTGCGCCATTCGCGCGCGTTGGATCAACTGCGCGGCCGCGAGAAAACCACTGCGATCGTCGCTCGCGCAGTGCAGGGCGGCGAGACCGTTCTCGCCGCCGTCAATACGGATTTCTTCGATCTCAAGACGGGCGAAAACGAAAACAACTCGGTCATCGGCGGCGAGTGGTGGAAGGGTGTCGCGGTCAGCGATTCCCCCGCCGACTCTTCCGGAAAAGTGCACGCGCAGTTTGCACTTGACGCCAGGCGGCGTCCGCTCATCGACCAATTCGCGTTCGACGGCGTCGTGATCGGCAGCCGCGATACGTTTCCGCTGAGCGCCCTCAACGCCATTCCACGCGCGGTGAATTCCGCCGCGCTGTTCACCTCGCGCTACCGCACGCCCGCGCCGCTCGACTCCGTTCGTCAAACGATCGAGGTGCAACTCGCGCCGGTGGGCCAGAGCGGCGACAGCCTGCTCTTTGTGCGCGCTCCACAATCAGCGGGCGGCGCCGTGCTCACCGGATACGAATCGTTCGGGCGCCGCGTCGGCTCGCTTCGCAATGACGACACGTTGCGAGTCGTGCTGCGAACCTTGCCGCGCACTCCGCCGCTTGACCTCCTTGTTGGCGGCTGGCCGCGCATCGTGCGCGATGGCGTCAACATCGCTGCGAGCTCCGGCGCACTCGAAGGCGCGATCCCGCGCAACATCGGCCTCAGAAATCCGCGCACGGCTGTCGGATTCTCGCGCGACAGCAACACACTCTATCTGGTCACGGTCGACGGCCGCTCCAAAACAAGCGTCGGCATGACGGGTGTTGAACTCGGCGGACTGATGATCGAGCTGGGCGCCTATCAGGCGCTGAACTTCGACGGCGGCGGCTCCACGACAATGGTCGTGCGTGATCGCATCGTGAACACGCCGAGTGATTCCGCAGGCGAGCGAGCGGTGGGCGACGCTCTGCTCCTGGTGCAGCACGCCAATCGCTCGAGACCGGCGCCGCCAGCGTTGCCCGCTCTTGATTCAGCGCGGCTTATGGCGAATCTCTCGGCGCTGGCCGCCGATTCAATGGAAGGCCGCAAGATGGGAACACCCGGCGGTGTTCGCGCCCGCGAATTCCTCGTGCGTGAGCTGACACGTTTGGGATTCTCACCCGCGCGCCAATCATTCTCGTCGGCCGGCGTGAATCTCCTCGCGACGCTGCGCGGCACGAAGCACGCCGACCGCTGCATCGTCGTCTCCGCACATTACGATCATCTCGGAATTCGCAACGGCACTATCTATCCGGGCGCCGATGACAACGCCTCCGGTACTTCAGCAGTGCTGGCGATGGCGCAGTGGTTCAAGGCGCATCCGCCGGAGCACTCGATCATCTTCGCGTTCTTCGATGGCGAGGAAGAGGGTCTGCTCGGCGCGAAAGCGTTCGTCAATTCTCCGCCCGTTCCGCTCGGGAACATGATCGCGAACGTCAACCTCGACATGGTCAGCCGCAGTACAAAGGGCGAGATCTACGCAAGCGGCTCGTCAGAGTATCCCGCGATGAAGCCGCTCCTCGACAGCATCGCGCAAATCGCGCCCGTGAGACTTCTGCTCGGCCACGACACCGGAATCGGCGAATCGAATTGGATCCAGCAATCCGATCAAGGCGCGTTCGCGAACAAGAAGATTCCGTTCATTTACTTCGGCGTCGAAGATCACCCCGACTACCACAAACCGGGCGACACCGTCGCGCATATCGAACCCGCTTTTTTCTATCGCTGCGCAAAAACCATCGCCGAGTTCGTGCGCCGTCTCGATCTCGCGGCAATCGTCCGATAGAGCGCCGCGGTGGCGTTCAAGCAGCAAACTGTCGCTGGATCACGCGTGCCCGGCCGCTGCAACAAGCGCGTTGGCAGCCGAGAGCGCCGCGCGCTCGCGAATCAGTCCTGCTCCGGCCACTTCGATCGCGGTGCAGCAGAACTCGGCGAGCGTTGCATCGAACAGGGCGAACAGCTCTTTGCGCTGCTCGGGCCTGTCGCGTACGCCGTCCGCCTCCCACGGCAGATCGGGCCGGCACAGCAGGTAGAGTTCGCCGCGCCGCGCGCGCGCTTCGTTTTCGATCCACGCCTCGCACGAGCCATAGTAGTGGCGCGAGTACACCACCGTGCTGATGAGATCGGTGTCGAGCAACAGAAGCGGCGGACTGCTCGCGAGCGCCGCATCCTGCGCCGCAATCGTGCGGCGCGCAATCAGTGCGACATCTGCAACAGTGAGTTCGCGCTTCACTTGCTCGGCGTGCGCTCGCGCCGCCTCCGGCAGCCAGGGCGAGCGGAAATGGCGAGCGAGCGCGGCGGCGAGCGTGGTCTTGCCGCTCGCTTCGGGCCCGGTGAGAACGATCCTGCGTGTCACGCGGCCGCTGCGGCGCCCGAAGCGGTTTCTGCGGCGGTGCGGTCGGCGAGATACGAGCGCCGCCACTGCAGATGCCCCATGATGGCGAGCACCAGGAAGCCGGCGTAGAGTCCCGCCGTCGGCAGCAGGTGCTTGAAAATGAACATGCCGACGTACACGAGATCCACGGCAATCCAAATCGCCCAGTTCTCGAGCACTTTCTTCGTCATCAAATACTGCGCGATGAGACTCACGGTTGAGGTCGCGGAATCGACGTACGGCAGCGCGGCATCCGTGAGCCGCGAGAAGAGCGTGCCCAGCACGCCGACGCCGACGACGGCGATCGCCGCCAATGTCCACGCCATTTTAAGGCTCATGCGCGAGACCTTGAGCTCCGTCTTGTTCGCGCCGCCATACAGCCACTCATACCATCCGTACAGCGAGAGCGCGAAGTAGATCACTTGCAGCCCCATGTCCGCGTAGAGCTTCGCCTCCTTGAACACCACGAAATACAACGCGACGTTCACGAGCGCGGTCGGCCAGCTCCAGATCTTTTGCTTGACGCTGAGATAGACGCTGATGATTCCCGTCGAGACGGCGACCCACTCGATCCAGCTCACTTCGCGGGGCCTGCCAGATAATCGAACGCGAGTCCGGCAAGTGCTTTCACGCCAACAGGAAGCGCATCTTCATTGACGAAGAAGTACGGAGAGTGATTCGGCGCGGCATCGTCAGCCTTCACTCCGGTCTTGTTGATTCCGAGCAGAAGAAAAAGTCCGGGAATCTTCTCCTGATAGAGCGCATAGTCCTCGCTGGGCATCCACACTGTGTTCGCATTGATCTTTCCTCCCGCGGTGCGCGTGATGGTCGGCATCATGCGCGTGAGCAGCGCGGGATCATTGAAAACCGGCGACGAACCGGACGCCGCGCCGAAATCCACGATCGCCGTGGCGCCGCTCGCCTGCGCGATCATTTCCGCGGTGCGCTTGATGCGCGCGTGGATCTCCGCCCTCATTCCCTTGTCGAACGTGCGGATCGTGCCGGTCATCACGACGCTGTCGGGAATGATGTTGCCGCGCACGCCGCCATTGATCGTTGCGACCGTCACGACCGCTGGCGCGAGAAGAATATCGGTCTGACGCGCGGTGATCGTTTGAAGCGCCGTCACGATCTGCGCGGAGACCACCACGGGATCGATGCCTCTCCACGGCATCGCGCCGTGCGACTGTTTTCCCTTCACGATGATTGAGAGGCCATCCGCCATCGACATCTCGGCGCCGGGTTTGAAACTCAGCTTCCCAGCCTCTTCGGGCCATACATGAAGGCCGAAGATCGCGGTGGCGGCGGGATTTTCGAGCGCGCCCTCGGCGATCATGAGTTCGGCGCCACCCTTCTCGCCCGGCGGCGGACCTTCCTCTGCGGGCTGAAAGAGAAACTTCACCGTGCCGGGAAGCTGCGCTTTCATTTGCGAGAGAACCGTCGCCGCGCCGAGGAGCATCGCCATATGCGCGTCGTGTCCGCAGGCATGCATCACGCCGACGTCCTGTCCGGCATACGTGGACCGAACCTTCGATGCGAACGGAAGATCCACCTGCTCGGCAACGGGAAGCGCATCCATGTCACTGCGCAGCGCCACCACGCCGCCCGGCTTTCCGCCGCGAAGCGTCGCGACGATTCCGGTGTGCGCGATTCCCTCGCGCACCTCGAGTCCGATCGACCGCAGGTACTCCGCAATCACTTTTTCGGTGCGGGTCTCGCGGTTCCCCAGCTCGGGATGCTCGTGAAAATCGCGCCGCCATGTGATCACCTGCGGCATGACCGCCGCGACGCGGCGGTCGATCTCGTCATCGCCGGCCTTCTGTGCGCCCGGCTGCTGAGCGGCGAGCGGGAGCGTCATCGATATGATGAATGCGCCCGCGAGCCCGGCGGAGATTTTGCGGATGGTAAACATGACGTCTCGTTTGTAAGTAAGATTGAGGTATAACCACATCACGGAGCTCGCGGAATATGGATCGCAAGGGAAGCGCAGTCTGGCAGGGATCGCTGAAAGAGGGAAAGGGAACGGTTTCCACCGAGAGCGGCACGCTTAACACGGCGCCGTATTCATTCACGAGCCGATTCGAACATGGCGCGGGCACGAATCCCGAGGAACTGCTCGCCGCCGCACACGCCGGTTGTTTTTCGATGGCGCTCTCTGGCCAGCTCGGCGCCGCGAAACTGACGGCGGAAAACATCGCGACCACTGCGACAGTCACGGTCGAGAAGGTCGAGACCGGATTCGGGATCACGCACGTCCATCTCTCGGTCGAGGCGAAGATCGCAGGCACCGATCAGGCAACATTCGAGCGGATCGCCGGCGAGGCCAAGGCAGGCTGCCCGGTCTCGAAGCTGTTCAATACGCGGATTACGATGGACGCGAAGCTGGTAGGCTGACTGCGGCCCCGCTAGATTGAACGGATTAGTCCCAGACCTCTGACCCGGATTCCATGGCGAAGGAAGAAGCAATCGAACTCGAAGGAACCGTCACCGAAGTGCTGCCGAGCGCCACGTTTCGAGTGCACCTCACCAACGGACATGATGTGCTGGCGACGATGGCCGGGAAGATGCGCAGATTTCGCATCAGAGTACTGCAGGGTGACAGGGTATCGGTTGAAGTCTCGCCGTACGATCTGAGCCGGGGCCGAATCACCTTCCGCCACAAGAACTAATTGTAGGAAGGTTGTAGGAAGGCTTCAAGCTTAACGGCTTCAAGCCAGGAAGTTTTCAAGCGGTCTTTTCACAGCTTTGAGCCCTCAAATGAAAAGGCAGCGCCAACACGGCGCTGCCTTTCTTTTTTTGGCCTTAAGCTCTGGACGGCTTTGGCTCGAAGCGCTGCTACTTCTTGACGAACTCCGTTCGAAAAACCTTGTCCCAAAATCTCATCGTCACGCCGTAGTTTGTTTCGGGCACCGCATGATGAATCCGGTGCTGACTCTGCAAATGTCTGAACCACGCATACTTCAGCTTGTAATGATGCAGGCTGTGATGCATGAAGCTGTATCCAATAAATCCCGCGAAAAATCCGGCGAGCACCGACGACAATCCGTGTACGCCATAGTAGCCCGCCACCAGCAGCTGTGGCGGCAGGAAGAGGATCGGCGTGATGAACCACGGCATCGCAAGGTGAGCGAGCGGATCGTCATGATGTTTCTCGTGGCCGCTGCGTGCCAGCGCGAACTCCCAGTGATAGATCCACCGGTGCGCGCAATACTCGGTCAGCGTCCAAAGGCCGATGCCGAGCACGAACATTCCCGTCATATAGAGAGCGCCGGCGGAGAGCCGAACAGCGTCCCAGCTCAGGAAGAAGACCATCAGGCTGAAATCCACCACATACGTCGCCCAATAATTCGTTTCCGATTCGGAGACGCGGAGAATCCACGACGTCTCGCTCGATAGGCGTGTGGTATCGGCCACTCAGCGACCCTTTTCTGCGGAGGGACTCGCTCTGTCGGGCTTCAAATAAGTCGCCTTATGGATCGAATAAGCCGTCACATTGGCAATCACGGCCAGTGCGATGATGAAGGCGGCGACGCCCCACCCTTTGGAAGACGGATTGACTCGACTGGTACTCACGATTTTGGCTCCGTTCTGGACGGAGTATCGTAACGCCTTGGCCCGCCATCCCGCAATCGGGAAAACACCGCGACCACTGGCCCGCCGTCCGTGACACAGCTTCATTTCAACGCATGGCAACCACCGAGCGCGACCCACAGGTGAGCCGAGAGCCGTATCGGATCGGCCATCACATTGTTACCGGCGAATACGTCGTCGACCTGCTCGATCAGCCGCCCGACATGTTCGTCGATCACACGACGACCAACTGGCGCTCGCTCGATTGGCGCAGCGTGGGCCGCCCGTACAAGGTCGAAAAGTGGGCCACCGAGAAGAAGGTCTACGAGAAGACGCACGGCGAGCCGCTCCCCGTCATTGAAGGGTGGAAGAAGTTCAACGAGAACTTCCATCGCTATTTCTCGACCAACGTTCCCGAGGCGCAAACGAAGGCGCGCGCCGAACTCATCGCCGCGATCGGCACAGCCGACGTGCACGGCGCCAGCGAAGCCATCGAGGAGATGTTTCATCTTCTCATCTGGAACCGCATTCATCGCGTCGAGGACGCCATTTTCGATCCGCGCGGCAAGCGTGCGCTCTTTGACGGGCTCGATGTAAAAAACCCGCGCATCCTTTTTCTTGGCGCCGCCGATGGCTACGAAGCGATGGCGCTGGCGGCGATGTATCCGGGCGGAAGCACCGTCCTCGTGGATTACGACGAGTTCTGCAAGACGCACCGCTTTGGCCAGTTCCCGGAGGCCTATCCGTTCCTCGGCGTCGAGCCCGGCAGCGGCCACAAGCGCGTCTGGTATCGCGAGCAGATGAACATCGAGTTCGAGGTCGAGGACATCCGGAATCTGAAATACGGCCGCGAATTCGATATCGTCGTGAGCATCGGGCTCATTGAGCACTTTCCCGACGAGCACAAAGGACTCGCCTTCGAGTTTCATCGCCGCTTCGTGAAGCCGGGCGGCTACGTGATCATCACCACGCCGCGCGACCAGCTGCGCAGCCGCGCCTGGTACAGCGTGATGGCCGACGAGCTCAACTACGGCTATCGCGAGCTGATGACTGTGCAGCAGATGGGACTGTATGCGACCGAGAATGGATTCGATGTGTTGCGCGGCGGCGTCATCAAGGCCCACAACGGATTGATCTGCAAGGTGCGCGACACGGCCGCTGGGTGATCAGCTCGTGAGTGAACGAAGTGAAGCGCGAATCATCCGGACGGAATCGATTTCCGTTCGACGCACCGCTCGGCTCGCGCTGCTTGGCCCCGAGACGCCCGACGTGCGCGAGCTCTGGTACTTCATGCACGGCTACGGATACCTTGCGGCGCCTTCGCTGGAAGATTTCCGTGTCATCGACGACGGCAGCCGCCTCATCGTCGCACCCGAGGCGCTCTCGCGGTTCTACGAAGAACGAGCGGAGCGGCGCGTCGGTTCCAAGGAGGCGAAAGTCGGCGCGAGCTGGATGACGCGTGAGGAGCGCGAGTCCGAGATCACGGACTACATCGCGTACTTCAACACCGTGCACGTATCGATGCTCTCGCGGCTGGGCTCTGCAAACGCCGCGCCGAGGATCACCGTCGTCGGATTTTCACAGGGCGCGGCGGCGGCGTCGCGCTGGGTCGCGAGCGGCGGCGTGAACGCCGATCGCCTGGTCGTGTGGGGTTCGTCGATCGCGCCGGAGATCGATCTCGTCACCGCCGGCACTCCGATTCGCCGCGCGGAGACCGTGATCGTCATCGGGACGAAGGACATCTTCGCGACGCCGAAGGTGGTCGAAAAAGAGAATGCGCGATTGCTCGCCGCGAATTTTCCGTCCCGCTTCGTGTCGTTCACCGGCGGGCACCGGCTCGACGATGACACCCTTCGCGCGCTGGCCGGCATGCCGCTGGAGAACGACGCGACCGGATCCGCGCGTTAACTCGTCATCAAATTTAGAAACCCTTGAACTTGTTCAGATCGCGACGGTCCTTCTTGGTCGGCCTTCCTTCGCCCGGATCGATCACCGGCGCGGCATGCTTGAGCTGCCAGTGAAGTTTCTCGCGCGTCGCTCGCGAGTCGGCCGTCTCCTCGTACAGCAGCGCGGCCTGTGCCGCCGGTCCCCGCTTGTCGTGGATGCCTCGAACGATCACCGTGTGCTCGTACGGTCCCAGCCGCACGCGAACCGCGTCACCGGCTTTCACGTCGCGCGACGGTTTGACGCGCTCGCCGTTGACCGCCACCTTGCCGCCCTCGATCGCCGTGACCGCAATCGAGCGCGACTTGAAAAAGCGCGCGGCCCAGAGCCACTTGTCCACGCGCACCGATGTGTGTTCGCGTTCACCAGATTCGGATTCACGGGCCATGCTTAATAGTACGCGTGTTTTTCCCGTGGTGTTCGCGTTCTCGCTCGTCGCCTGCGAATCCGCGGCGGACAAAAAGGCCCGCGAAGAAAAGTCCGCGCAACAGGCGATTGCCGTGGAATCCTCCGCCGCTCATCAGGCGGCGGCGCTTCCGCTCACGGGCATATGGGACGAGGCGCATCTCACCGAGCGCCTCGTGCGCGCCGGCCTCGCTCCGCAGGCGCTGCATGGTGAAAAGGGCGAGAAGTACTTCAAGGTTCCGGTACACGCCTATCGGGTCGGACCAAACACGCTCTACGTCTACCTCTACGCGGACAGTTCGGCTCGCCTCGCAGTGACCTTGACGCTCGATACCCTCACAGCCGCGCCGCGCGGCCAATCGACTCCATACGAGCAGCGTCACATCCTGATCACGCAGAACAATCTCGCGGCTGTGATGGTAGGAGGGACTGACGTCGCGCGGGAGCGGGTCGCACTGGCACTCGAAGCCGGGCTGCCCGCGCCGGCCAAGCCCTAGCCCCGTGCCAGCTCAGCGGCAACCCGTATATTCCTCCGCTCGCCCTTCTTCATTCTTCGAGGACCCGATGCGCTCCATTCACCGTTTCGCAATAGCCGCCGCCGCCATTCTGATGTCTGCCGCCGGATCGGCGCGCGTCGCAACATCGCAGGCGCTTCCGTTGGCGAGATCGCTGATGGAAAAACACGATGCGGCCGTCGGCGGCCGCGCGGCGATGGATAAGCACACCTCACTGCACCAGGTGATCTCGCTGAGCATCGCCGCGATGGGCGCGAACGGTTCGGCCGAGATCTATCAGGCGAAACCGAATCTCTATTTCTCGAAACAGACCATTGCCGGCGGTGAATCCACCGCGGGGTTCGATGGCAAGACAGCATGGTCGGTCGATGCGCGGCAGGGCGGCGCGTCGCTGCTTGATTCCGCGGCCGCGGCGGGAATGAAGGGGCAGGCCGATTTCTTCGGCGATTACTACGACGCGGCGAAGATCAAATCAGCGGAGACGGTCGCCCTCGAAGATTTCGAGGGAAAGCGCTGCTACAAGGTGAACGTCGTCCACCAGAACGGCACGGAAGCCACGATTTGGTTCGATTCCGCCACCGGCCTTCGCACCGGCCAGAGTGAAGTCACGAAGATGATGGGACAGGAGATCAAGCGCACGATGGTCATGACCGACTACAAGTCGATTGGCGGCGTCATGATGCCGATGAAGCGCGTGCAGAAGATCCCGACGCCACAAGTGACGGTGGAAATCGTGATGGAGATAACGAAGGCCGAGTTCGACGCGGTCGACAAATCGGTTTTTGCGCTGCCCGACGATGTGAAGAAGCTGGTCAAGCCGTAGACACCACACAGCCGGAGCATCGATGAACAGGCTCGCATTCGCCGCGGCATTCGCCCTCGCGTCAGCCGCGGCAGCTGCGGCATCGCTCGGCGCGCAAACACCGACCATCTCGGCGCGCACCGCCGGCTTCGAAAAGCGCGACGGATTCATTCCGCTCTATCTGAACGATCGCACCGGCGCGATCCTCCTCGAACTGCCCGCGGATTCCACGCGGGCGCTGATGCTGACCACCCTCGCCACAGGGCTTGGATCAAATCCAATAGGTCTCGACCGCGGCAGTGGCGGCGGCGAGCAAGTCACGCGCTTCGAGCGCAGCGCCGACAAAATGCTCGTGGTTTTCGAGAACTGGAATTACCGCTCGAGCGGCGGCGCGGACAACAAACGCACGGTGGCGGAGGCATTTCCGCCGAGCACGATCGCGGCGCTGCCGATTGTCGCCGAGGAAGGCGGACGCATTCTGGTGGACGCGACCGACTTTGTGATGCGCGACTGGAACGACGTGGCCTCGACGCTGCAGCGCAGCCAGCAGGGCGCGTACACCGTCGCGCGCGACCGCTCGCACGTCTACAAACCGTACACGAAAGCATTTCCCGATAATTCCGAAATTGACGTCGCACTCACGTGGGCCGCCGCGGGAAATCCCGGTGGCATCGTCTCGCGCGTCGCGCCGGACGGCAAAGCCATCACGCTGCGCCAGCACATCACGCTGATGCGCCTGCCGGACGACAAGTTCAAGCCGCGCGCCGCGGATCCGCGCGTCGGATTTTTTGGCGTGTCGTTCAAGGACTATGCGCAGCCCATTCAGGGTTCGCTCGAACAGACGTGGGCGTCACGTCATCGTCTCGAGCGCGTGAATCCGAATGACCCGAACAGTCCCATCAAGAATCCGATCGTCTACTATATCGATCGCGGAATTCCGGAGCCGATGCGCACCGCGACATTCCAGGGCGTGAGCTGGTGGACCGACGCGTTCGACCGAGCCGGTCTCAAAGGCGGATTCAAAGTCGAGTGGCTTCCCGAGGGCGCCGACCCGATGGACATCAGGTACAACGTGGTGCAGTGGGAAAATCGCAACGAGCGCGGCTGGAGCGTTGGCGGCGCACTCACCGATCCGCGCACGGGCGAAATGCTGAAGGGAATGGCGCGTCTCGATTCGCATCGGGCGCGCACGGACTACAACATCTACGCGGCCTTCATGGGCGCCGACGCCTCTGCAGCCGACACGGCGTTTGTGCTCGCTCGTGTGCGTCAGGTGAGCGCGCACGAAGTCGGCCACACGCTCGGACTCGGCCACAACTACATCGCGAGCACCTACGAGCGTGCGTCGGTGATGGACTATCCCGCGCCGCGCGTCCTGCTCACCAATGGGCAGATTGATTTGAGTCAGGCGTACGGCGTTGGCCCGGGTGCGTACGACGTGTGGGCGATTCACTGGGGATACGGAATATTTCCCGATCGCTCTGAGGCGGATTCGCTGCGCGCGATCATGGCCGATGGCCTCAGGAAAGGATTTCTCTATCTGAGCGACGCCGACGCGCGCCCCGACAACGCCGCAGATCCGCGCACGAATCTCTGGGACGACGCCGCCACTGCGGGAGATTTCCTCAAGCATCAAACGGATGTGCGCCGGCTCGCGATGTCGCGCTTCGGCCTGCGCAACGTGCGCGACGGCGATCCGCTCGCGCTGCTGCAGGATCGCTTTCCGCTGCTCTACTTCTTTCATCGTTTCGCCATCAACTCGGTCACGAAGACGATCGGCGGAATGGAATATTCGAATCCGCTCAAGGGCGACGGCCAGCAGGCGACAACGCCGATCAGCGGCGCGCGGCAGCGGACGGCCCTCATGTCGCTGCTCGCGGAACTGCAGCCTGCTGAGCTCGCGATCCCCGACACGCTGCTCACGCTCTTCCCGCCGCGCTTCGATTTCACCGTGGAGCTGCTCGGCTCGCACACCTCGCCCGTGTTCGACGAACTCGGCGCCGCGCGCACGCTCTCGCAGATGATCGTCGACGGCATTCTACAGCGCGAACGCGCGGCGCGTCTCGTGCAGTTCGCGACGCGTGGACCCAACCCGCTCACGCTGGCGGAAACAATCGACAAGCTCGTCGCCGCCACGTGGGGCGGAGCGGCGCAGCCGACCCCGAAGCTCGCCGCGTTGCAGCGCACCACGCAACGCGCGCTCGCCGATCGCCTGCTGACGCTCGCCGCCGACAAAGACGCCGCGCCGGAAGTTCGCGCGATGGCCGAGTACAAAATTGTGCAGCTCAAGTCACGCGCCGCGGCGAGCGCCGCCGCGCCGGGAACGGATGAAGTCCGCGCGCACTGGCACGCGATCGCCGGAGATTTTACGCGCTGGATCGAGCGTCGCGAACTTCCAGCTCCGACGCCGGCATTGCGAGCACCGCCCGGCGATCCGTTCGGCGAGCCTCCGCCCCTCTAGTTCTGTGCGTCGACGATTTGCCGGGCGCGCGTGAGCGCCTCGGCAATATCGCCGACGAAGTTCTCCTCCCCGATCACGTCGAGCAGATCCGATCTCGTCATCGCCACCATCGGCTGTGAGTGAACGTCTGAAAGAATCAGCGTCGTCCCGTCGCGTTTACCCTTCCGAACCAGGTCTCTGATCAGCGCGATCCCCGTCGCATCGAGCAGCCCAACCTTCCTCATGCGCAAAATCAGCACCACGGGAGGCTGTGCGATCGACCCCATCGTCTCCTTGAACTTCTCCGCCGCGCCAAAAAAGAACGGGCCGTCAATTTCGTAGACCTGCACACCGTTCGGTATGGAGCCGCGCGCGATCGCGGCCGGATCATCGGTGTCCGATCCCTCGTCGGCGAACAGATCCGTCATCGCCGTGACGTGCGTGACTTCGGCCATCTTCCGCATGAAGAGGAACGAGGCGAGCACCATGCCCACGCCGAGCGCAACAGTGAGATCGACGAGCACGGTGAGAAAGAACGTGACGAGCAGCACCGCGATGTCGCTGCGCGGCGCCGCGAACATCGAGCGGAACGTGCGCCACTCGCTCATGTGATACGAAACCACGACCAGAATTCCTGCGAGCGTCGCCATCGGAATCAGCGACGCCCAGCGCCCGAAAAAGAGCGTAATGAGCAGCAGCGTCAGGCTGTGCACGATGCCGGCCACCGGCGTGCGCGCGCCCGCCTTGATGTTCGTCGCCGTGCGCGCGATCGCGCCCGTCGCCGGAATGCCGCCGAAGAGCGGCGTCACGACGTTGGCGATTCCTTGCGCCACCAACTCCATATTCGAACGATGCCGGCTGCCGATCATGCCGTCCGCGACGACCGCCGAAAGCAGCGATTCGATGCCGCCGAGCATCGCGATCGTGAACGCCGGCGCGACGAGCCGCGAAAGATCGTGCAGTGCGATCGCCGGCCAGTGCGGGGCGGGGAACGACGCGTCGATGCTCCCGAAGCGCGAGCCGATCGTTTCGACCGGCAGCGTGAAGTACTGCACCAGCACGGTCGTCACGATCAACGCGACGAACGGCGACGGAATCTTCTCTGAAATGCGCGGCCAGTAGATAAGAATCGCGAGCGCCAGCGCCGCGATCATGAGCGCCCACGGATTCACGCTGTCGAAGTGCGCCGCATACGCCTCGACTTTCGCGACGAACTCGGCCGGCACGTTCGCCATTTTCAGGCCGAAGAAATCGCGGATCTCGCCGCTGAAAATGATCACCGCGATGCCGCTCGTGAATCCGGTCGTGACGGGCGCGGGAATGAATTTGATTGCGCCGCCAAGTTTCGCGGCGCCCAGCACGATGAGAATCGCTCCGGCCATCATCGTCGCGACCGTAAGCCCCGCCACGCCGTACTGCTGCACGATCCCGTACACGATGACCACGAACGCGCCGGTGGGACCCCCGATCTGCACGCGCGAGCCGCCGAGCGCGGAGATCAGGAATCCCGCGATGATCGCCGTGTAGAGTCCGGCCTGCGGGGGAAGCCCGCTCGCGATGGCGAACGCGATGGCGAGCGGCAGCGCGACGATGCCGACGATCACGCCCGCAGTGACATCCGCGATCGCCTGCTCTCTGTTGTACGATCTCAGAGCCGTAAACAGCTTCGGAACGAGCAACTACTCGTCTCCGGAATCGCGGCGATCGTTCTTCTTTTTCGACTGCAGTTTCTTGGAGTCGAGCCGCCGCTCCACTGCGCTCCTGGTCGGCTTCGTTTTCTTCCGCGGCCGCCTCGGAATGAGCGCCTTGCGAATCATCTCCGCGAGCCGCGCTTCGGCAAGCATCCAATTCTGTTTTTGACTGCGCGTGTCCCGCGCAACCACGCGGATCGTTCCCGAGTCCGTGATTTTGGACCCGATCGCGCTGAAAATCGCCGCGCGCTGCTCGGGTGAGATCGCGTGCGACGCTTTCACATTCCACGTGACTGCGACCCGCGTCGACGACGTGTTCACGTGTTGTCCGCCGGGCCCGCCCGCGCGGGACATGCGGACCTCGAGCTCCGACCGCGGGATCGCGAGCACATCGCTGATCCTGAGTTCGTCGGCTGGGGTGTCGATTTCGGCCATTTTTCGCTCCTATCTTGCATTTTGCAAGTCAAACAGCCACAATCTACCTAACGCGTTTTGCAACGCCCTTCGAGGTCCCCTGTGCGACGATCATCCTCTCCGCAGGTCGACAACCTGTATCTGCTGGTCCTCGATCCCCGCCGGCTGATCCGGTGGCTCTACGTCGGCAGGCTTTCGCTCGCCTCGTCGATCTTTGTCGCGGCGCTCGTCACCTGGTTCCGCACCGAAGTCCCGAAAACCTTTATCGCAACGGCGACGCTCGTCGCTGCGATTTTCATCACCGGCGTTTCGTTTCTCTGGACGGAAGTTAACCGAAAGCCGCTGACGAAGGGATTTCTCTACGGTCAAATGATCGTGGATCTGCTTGTCGTCACGGCCGTTGTGCATGTCACCAGCGCGCCGGATGCCGGATCACAGTTCGCCGCGCTCTACATTCTCGTCAACGCTGCGGCTGCGCTGCTCCTGCCGATGGGGGGCGCGCTGCTCATCGCCGCGCTCGGCGTCGTGATCTACGCGCTCGACGCGATCATCGTCAGCGGTTTCAGCAACGCCACGTCGTTGCAGCTCTTCGTTTTCGCCATCGTTGCGCTCAGCACCGTGTACATCAGCGCGCGATTACAGCAGGCGGGGCAGGGGCGCGAACTGCTCGTCGCCGAGCTCACGCGCGTTCGGCTGCGCGAAAAGGACATTCTCGCCAACATCAAAAGCGGGATCGTGACGGTCGACGACACGGGAACGCTCCTCTTCGCCAATCCGAGCGCCAGCGACCTCCTCGGCCTCGATCTCGAATCGCAGATCGGCATGCCGATTATTTCGCTCATGCGCTCCGTCTCTCCCGTGCTTGCCGACACGCTCGATCAGTCCGCGCGCGACCATCTCGGCTCGAATCGCGCCGAGGGCGAAATCCGGCGCGGAGGTCGCACATTTCCGTTCGGCGTCACGACCACGTCCGCGGAAGGCGACGACCGTTCGGTGGGCGCGAGCACCACCGCGATCTTTCAGGACATTTCCGATCAAAAGCGGCTGCAGCAGCTGAATCTCCGCGCGCAGCGGCTCGAGGCAGTGGCGGAACTTTCGGCTTCGCTCGCGCACGAGATCAAGAATCCGCTTGCCTCCATTCGAAGCGCCGTGGAGCAGATGTCGGCGCGCCCCGCAGCGAACGCCGATGAGCGCACGCTTGGCAATCTCATTGTGCGCGAGTCGGATCGTCTCTCGCGGCTGCTGTCGGAATTTCTCGACTTTGCGCGCGTGCGCGTCACGCGCCGCGATCCGGTGGACGTCTCGGCGGTCGTGCGCGGCGCGGCGGCGCTCGTCAGCTCGCATCCGGCCCACGCGGAATCAGTGAAGTTGCAGGTGGACGTTCCCGCGACGCCGCTGTCCGTGCTCGGCGATGACGATTTGCTGCATCGCGCGGTGTTCAATCTCGTGCTCAACGCGGTGCAGGCGAGCCGCCCGAACGAAACCGTTCGCGTCGTCGCGTCGGTCGCCACGCGCGAGCAGCTCCCGCGCGGAGTGCCTTTTCCGCACGGCGCGGTGGCGGTGCAGGTGATCGACGAAGGGCCGGGAATCCCGGCGGCCGTGCAGGACCGCCTGTTTGAACCGTTCACCACTACGAAAACGGGCGGCACCGGCCTTGGTCTCGCCATCGCGCATCGCGCGATCGAGGCGCACCGCGGCGTCATGCTCGTGGACACGAACGAACGCGGCACGCGATTCACCGTGCTGGTGCCGCGCGCAGAACCACTCGACGGAGTACCCTCGTGAGCGAACGCAACCCGACACCAGCAGATCGCGGCGCAACGCCGGGCCGCGGCACCACGCCCACGCACGAGAAACCCACCGTGCTTGTTGTGGACGACGAATCCGGAATTCTCGAGACGCTTGAGATTCTGCTGCGGAACGAAGGCTTCGCTCCGCACGTCGCGCTCGGCGGAAAAGCCGGCCTCGAGAAGATTCCGCTGCTCTCGCCGGATATCGTGCTCACCGATGTGCGGATGCCGCAGGTCGGCGGCGTCGACATTCTCTCCGCCGCCCGCGCGCACGACCCGGACACGCCGGTGATTCTGATGACGGCGCAGGCCACGCTGCAGTCGGCGATGCAGGCCGTGAACGAGGGCGCCTACTACTACATACAGAAACCGTTTCGCAACGACGAACTCGTTGCGATTCTCCGCCGCGCCGCCGAGCATCGTATGCTGCGCGTTGAGAACACCACACTCAAAAAGGAGATTCGCCGCCGCGATCGCAGCGCGGCGGGCGCGCCGATCGGTTCGAATCGCAAATGGCTCGAGGTGCTGCGTCTCGCGGAGGCCGTCGCGCCGACGGAGAGCACGGTGCTCCTGATGGGCGAGTCGGGCACCGGCAAAGAAGTCGTCGCGCGATACATCCACGACCTTTCGCACCGCAACGATGGCCCGTTCCTTTCCATCAACTGCGGCGCGCTCCCCGAGGGATTGCTCGAGAGCGAACTGTTCGGCCACGTGAAGGGATCGTTCACCGGCGCCGTGCGCGACAAATCCGGCCTGTTCACCGCCGCCGCCGGCGGGACGTTCTTCCTCGATGAAATCGGCGAGACCACACCGGCCACGCAGGTGAAACTCCTCCGCGTGCTGCAGCATCGTGAAGTCATTCCCGTCGGTGCAACTGATGCCATCCCGATCGACACGCGCATTCTCGCCGCTACGAATCGCGATCTCGAAGAGGAAATCAAACGCGGCAATTTCCGCCGCGATCTGTTCTACCGTCTCAATGTGATCGCGCTGCACCTGCCGCCGCTGCGCCAGCGCCTCGATGACGTCCCGCTCCTCTGTGAAACGTTTCTGGCGCGCCACGCGGAGCATCGGCAGGAGCCGCAGAAGCACGTCAGCGAGTCGGCGATGGAAGTGCTCCAGTCGTATTCATGGCCCGGCAATGTGCGCGAGCTTGAGAACGCGCTCGAGCGCGCGGTGATTCTCACGGCCGGCGAGGTGATCAACACAGACGGCCTGCCGGAGAAAATCTCCGAGCGCATCGCGGAGCCGCTTGTCTCCGAGCGCACGGCGGTGAATCCGACGATGGAAACGATCGAGCGCGCCTACATCATGTGGGTGCTGGAGAGCGAGCAGGGGAACAAGACTCGCGCGGCCGAGGTGCTTGGCATCGATCCGTCCACCCTGCATCGCAAGCTTTCGCGATTCGGCGTTGAGGCCTAACAGCGCCTGGGCTCCGCTCGCCGCCGGCGCGATCGTCGGCGCCATCGCGCTCGCAGCGATCACTGCCGTTCCGCTGGGCGTCTTCTGGGATGACGGCGTCTATCTGATTGGAGCGAAGTCGCTCGCGATGGGCGCGGGATATCGGTTCCTGCATTTGCCCGGCGCGCCGGCCGCGGTGCACTTTCCGCCGGCGTGGCCCGCGCTGCTCTCGCTCGTATGGCGCCTGCACCCGTCGTTCCCCGAGAACGCGGGCCTGCTAAAACTCGTGAATCCGATTTTGCTCGCGGTCGGCGCGGGTCTCGCCTGCGCATATGGCGTCAGGCGATTCGCGATTCCGCCGCCGGTGGCGCTCGTGGTTGCCGTCGTGTTCGGCGCCGCGCTGCCGGTGATGGTGATCGCCGGCGTGCTGTTTTCGGAGCCATTCTTTTTCGTGGGGCTGGTGCTCGCGCTGATGGTGGCCGATGTGGCCGTCGATCGCGGCGGCTGGCGGTTCGCGCTGGCCGCCGGCGCGGCCGCGGGAGCGCTCGCGCTCGTGCGCAGCGCTGGAATCGTGCTCGCTCCCGCAGTGGTCATCGCATTGCTGCTCGCGCGGCGGCGCCGCGAATCACTCCTCGCAGGCGCGGGCACGATCGCCGTGCTCGCGCCCTGGCAGTATTGGCTGTGGATGCACGCGAATCAGCTCGCGGCGCCGCTGCGCGGGAGCTACGGCCCGTATCTCGACTGGGTGCTCGGCCTGTACCGCCAGCGCGGAGCGGGATTCGCGGTGTTCATCGCGCGCATGAATCTGCTTGGCATGATGCGATCCCTTGGCGTTTCGCTCTTTCCGTTCGGTCCGCGCGAGATCCGGCCGCTGCTCGTCACGCTTGTGCTGGTCGTATCTGCTGTGGCTGCGATCCGAGCGCGAACGCGCGCGACGACGGCGCTGCTCTTTCTGTGCTTCTACTTCGGCGTCGTGCTCGTGTGGCCGTACACGCCGGACCGTTTTCTCTGGGCGGTCTGGCCGCTGCTCGGCATGGTGATTGCGAGCGGCGCGGTGGAGTGTTGGCGCACTGGCGCCGCGAACCACTCCTCCAAAAGCGTTCGCGTGACGACGGCGTGCGCGTGCGCGGTCGCCGTGCTCGCGCTCGGCGGCAACGCCGGATACTCGATTCGCGGCGCGTCGCGCCATTGGTGGGATAGCGCCGCGCGCACGAACGCCGACGCGCTGATTCCCGTTGCGGACTGGATCAACGCCAACACCCGGCCGGATGACGTCGTCGCCGCCGACGGAGAGCCGTACGTCTATCTGCACACCGGCCGCACGATGATGCCCGTGCACATTCTCTCGCCGGACGAATACTTCGCGGGGACGCCGCTCGAGCAGTCGGCCGCTGACATGCGCGCGCTGTTCGCTGAAGGCCGTCCGCGCTACGCGGTCTTTTCGGCGGCAGCGGGCGATCGCGACGCGGCGCCGTTGCTCGACGGCGCGAACGGATCGCCGAAGCTCGAATGGATAGCCGCGCTCCCCGGCGGCGGCTCCGCGTATCGTGTGATCTTTTCACCATGAAAAGGTCCGCGCTCTCGTGGCCTGCGATCGCCGCGGTCACAGCTGCGCTCGTGCTCGGCGTGTTCGCAATGAATCCGCTGGTGATCGGCGCCTTTCATGATGATGCGCGCTATCTCCTGCTCGCCAAATCGATCGCCGAGGGAACCGGCTATCGATTCGTGTTCGTGCCCGGCGCGCCGGCCGGCACGCATTTTCCGCCGGCGTTTCCGCTGCTGCTCGCCGCGCTTTGGAAAATCGCGCCGGCGTTTCCGGCGAGCGTGACGCTGTTCAAGTTGCTGAACGCGGTGCTGCTCGCCGCTGCGGCGTTCGCGACGTTCACGTTCGCACGATCGAGAGCGAATCTCGCGCCGTGGGCCGCGGCCGCTGTCGCGATCGCGTTTGCGGGATCCGTTCCGATTCTTTTCCTCGACGGCGTGCTATTTTCGGAGCCATTGTTCATTGCGGCGCTGATGGGCGCGCTGCTGCTCGGCGAGCGCGTCGCCGATCGAGCCGCGCCGGCGAACATCGCGCGCCTCGCGTTCGCCGCGGGCTTGGCCGTCGGCGGCGTCACGATGATCCGGACGCTCGGCATCGCGCTCGGCGTCGGACTCGTGGCAACGCTTGTGCTGCGCAAACGCTGGCTCGCAAGCGCGTTTGCGATTGGCGGAATGGCGCTGCTTGTGGTGCCATGGCAGCTGTGGACCATGCGCCACGGCGTCGACCTTCCCGCGGTGCTCTACGGCGACTACGGCACGTACGGCAGCTGGATCGGAGCCGCACTGCACACCGAAGGCAATGGGTTCATTGCCCGCGTGGCGCTGGCAAACGTTCGCGGATTCGGAATTCTGCTCGATCTGTTCGCCGTTGGCGGTTATGGCATCGTGGCGCGGTCGCTCGTCGCGGTTCCACTGCTCATCGCATTGGCGATCGGTACCGCGCGACTTGCGCAGCGCGCTCCGGTGAGCGTCGCCTCGGCCGCGACCTATCTGCTCGTCGTGCTCATCTGGCCCGGAACTCCCGATCGATTTCTTTGGCCCATGTGGCCCCTGCTGCTCATCGCGCTCGCGTGCGGTGCGTCCGGGATCGTGAAATGGCGCGTGGATACGGCGGGCTCGCGCACCGCGCGCGGCGCGATGCTTGCCGCGCTCGGAGTCTGCACGCTGCTGTTCGTGGACTTCAACATCGAGCTGTACGCGTCGCGCGGTTGGGAGGGCCCAGCGCGCGCCAACGCGAAACTCGCCGAGGCCGCGTCCGAAACGGCGGCGCAGCTTCCGCCGGGCTTGATCGCCAGTGAGTTTGACGCCACGGTGAGTCTCTACACGGGACGACCCGCTGTGCCGCTGCTTCCCTTGATGGCCGCGAATTACCTCCGTCCACGCACAACGCAGGAGGCCGCAGCCCAAATGGCGGATATCATCGACGCTTACCATCCCGCCTTTCTGCTCGTCGGTAGCAGCGAGGCATTGGGCGCGGCAAATGTTCTGGCTCACGCCCCAAATCCAAAGATCAAATACAACAGTGTGTCTCCGGCAGGAATTTTGCTGTACACTCAGGTCAAACCATGACGTCACCGGCGCGCTTTACTCCAGTCAATGCCATCGAGTCGCTGCCCCGCCTCCGCGGGCGCACGCCGATGGATTCGCAAGCGCTCATTCTTTCGGTGCTCATGCCCGTGTACAACGAGCGTGCCACCATCGAGCTGATTCTCGATCAGGTGCACGCGGTGCCGGTGCGTATGGAAATCATCTGCGTGGACGACTGCTCCACCGACGGCACGCGTGAGATGCTCCAGCGCTTCAAAGACGCGGGCCGCATCGACAAACTCATATTCCACGATCTCAACCGCGGCAAAGGCGCCGCGATTCGCACGGCGCTCGCGGCGAGCACGGGCAACGTCGTCATCGTGCAGGACGCCGACCTCGAATACGATCCCGCCGACTGGCCCACGCTGCTCGAGCCCATTCTCGACGGCCGCGCCGATGCCGTGTTCGGCTCGCGCTTCCTCGGCGGCCCGCACCGCGTGCTCTACTTCTGGCACTCCGTCGGCAATCTCTGCCTCACGACGTTCAGCAACATGCTGACCAATCTCAACCTCACCGACATGGAGACGTGCTACAAGGCGATTCGTGGTGACATCGCGCGCGCGCTCCACCTCACGTCGGACCGGTTCGGCTTCGAGCCGGAGATCACCGCGCGTCTGTCGCGCGCGAAAGTGCGCATCTTCGAAGTTCCGATTTCGTACTCGGGCCGCACCTACGCCGAAGGGAAGAAGATCGGCTGGAAGGACGGCGTCGCCGCCATCGCGCACATCATTCGATTCAACCTCTTCGCGTGACCGACCCCGCGCGCCGGTACGACGCCGGCTCGGAAGATCCGCGCGGCTGGATGTGGCTCGCGATCTCGATCGTCGCGCTGGCGCTCGTCTCGTCGATGACCGGACTCCACAACGGATTCGCGTTCGACGATCGCTGGATCATCGCGGAAAACATGAACGTGAAGTCGCTCAACAGGCCGTGGGAGCTCTTCGCGACCACCTACTGGCCGACGTCGCGCGGCGGATCGCTCTATCGCCCGCTGACAATCCTGTTCTACGCGGTGCAGTATGTGCTCGGCGGCGGCAAACCGCTGCTGTTCCACATCACGAACATCACGTTGTACGCCCTCGACTCCGTGCTCGTGCTGCTCCTCGGGCTGCAGTGCCTGCCGCGCAGCGGGGCATGGGTCGCTGCAGCGTTGTTTGCGGTCCACCCGGTGCACGTGGAGGCGGTGGCGAACGGCGTCGGGCAGGCCGAACTCTGGACCGCGCTCGTGCTGCTGAGCGCGATGCTCATCTACGTGCGCGATCGGCAGGGCGGCACGCCGCTCCCGCGCGGCTCGTTCATCGCGATCGTCGCGCTGTACGCGGTCGGCATGCTGATCAAGGAAAACGCGATCGTACTCCCCGCGCTGCTCGTCGCGGCGGAAATCTTTCTCGTCAAAGATTCGCGCCGCCTCGGCGATCGCGCCGCCGAGATGCGTCCGCTCCTGCTGTGGATGGCGATGGTCGCGCTCGCCTTTCTCTGGGTGCGCACGCGTGTGACCGGAGAGATCGGCGGCGACACCGAGCATCCAGCGCTGCGGCACCTCGGCATGGGAAAGCGCGCGTTGCTCATGCTCGGTCTCGTGCCGGAGTTCGGACGGCTGTTCGTCTGGCCGAATCATCTCTCGGCCGACTACTCGCCGCAGATGGTTCCCGGATACGCCGGATGGAACGCCGGTCTCATTCCCGGCGTGACGCTGCTGATGTGCCTCGGCATTCTGTTCTTCGTCGCTTGGACGCGCTGGCCAGTGGTGACATTCGGCCTCTCATGGCTTGTGATTTCGATCTCGCCGGTCGCGAACATTCTCATTCCGAGCGGCATTTTGATTGCGGAGAGAACACTGCTCGTGCCGAGCGTCGGCGTCATGCTGGCGGTGGGCGCGCTCGCGCCATGGATCGTGGAGCGAGTCGAGAAGCAAACGCGCATAGTGAAGATCGCCGCAGCAGGAGCGCTCGCGGGGCTGCTGACGCTCGGCGCGGCGCGCAGCGCCGAGCGCACGTACATCTGGAAGGACAACGAGTCCGTGTTCAACATGCTGATCATCGACGCGCCGCTGGACTTCAAGGCACACTACGTGAACGGCGGCATGCTGTGGGAGCAGCATCACGCGCAGGAGGCGGAAATCCAGTGGCTGATCGCACTCAAGCTCATGCCGGACTACTACGGCGTGCGCGTGGATCTCGCGCATAAGTACCGCGAGCATCACCATTGCAACGAGGCGGTTCCGCTCTACAAGAAGGGACTCGAGGAGGAGCCGGCGCTGCCGCTCGCGAATGTCGGTCTGGTCGTGTGTTATCTCGAACTCGCGCAGTTCCGCCTGGCGCGCACCACTGCGCTGCTCGCGCGGGCCGACGGCTACGATGGAAAGGCGAGCCAGTATTTGATCGAGATTGCTGACAGTGCCCTGGTCGCGACGGATTCCGGCGGCGGAATCAATCAATGGACCGGCAAACACCGCAGGCGAAAGCCCTGATCAGGGCGTAGACAGCGACCCCGACCCCACTCGGGCGATTTGACCGCACAGCGCAATCTGCAACCAGTCCCGCACTCCACAGTTCAGCGGGGTTCTTGACTGTGACGATGCACCAACCTAAATCGTTCATTCCCTTGCACTAAGCCCGCTTCCCGATCTCTGGCAAGAGGCTTGCACTACACCCGCTTGTCCCGATAACCGGGAAGCATGACAAGCACCGAAGTCCCCTACACAGGAGCCGCGCGATGTCGCGTACAAAGAAGGGTTTCACCCTCATCGAACTGCTGATCGTTGTCGTCATCATCGGCATTCTTGCCGCGATCGCGATTCCGAAGTTCGCAAACACGAAGGAAAAGGCGTACGTCGCCTCGATGAAGTCGGATCTTCGCAACCTGATCACGGCGCAGGAAGCATATTTCTCGGATAACAACAGTCTCTACGCGCAGGCCACCACGAATCTCGGCACGAACTACAAGGCGTCGAGCGGCATCACGGTGACGCTGGGCGGCGTGACGAATACCGGATGGAGCGCGACGGCCACGAGCGTCTCGACG
>JBBRBH010000013.1:0-71100 GCA_038205995.1 Gemmatimonadales bacterium | reverse complement strand
TCTTCCCTCTTCCCTCTTCCCTCTTCCCTCTTCCCTCTTCCCTCTTCCCTCTTCCCTCTTCCCTCTTCCCTCTTCCCTCTTCCCTCTTCCCTCTTCCCTCTTCCCTCGTCCCTCTTCTCTCAGTCCGCACCAAGCGCCCTCACGACTCCCTCGTACGCGAACGCACGCGAACGGGCCTTGCCGGTTACCTCGACGGCGATGCCAAGTTCAACGAGACGTGCGACGGCCGCTCCAGCCGTCGGCGGCGTGAGTCCAAGCGTGCGCGCCGTGTCCGGCACCGTGATCACGAGTTCGGAGCGCAGCAGAGCGAGCACCTCAAGCGCGGAGATCGACGCGCGGCCGAGCGCGGCACGCACGCGTTGCTCGTCCGCGTCGGCGATTTCGCGCGCGGCGGCGAGACCGCGCTCCGCCGCACGCGATTCGCGCGCCAGCGCGGCGAACGTGAATCCGAGTGACTCTGCGGCGTCTGCACCGAATGTCGGCGCGCGCGACGCCGGCATCGGGAGCGTCAGCCAGGCGTCGGTGATCGCACCGCCAACACAGAGGACGAGCGTGACGGCGAGCGCCGCCAGTCGCTCATCGCGCTCGGCGGGTTTATCGGGGGAGGATTCTTGAATCGCGTGCGCGGCGAGTGCGGCCTTGAGAACCGGTGGCGTGCGTTCGTGCGCGTCCCGAAAGAACTCATCGAGCTCGCGGTTTGTGGCGCTTGGCGCGGGGAGGCCGAGCAGATCGTGAAGCGACGCGAGAGTCGGCGGTACGCCGCCGCGCGCGCGAGCTGCGCCGGATCGAACGGCCGCGCCGTACCGAAGAAGCGCGTCGTCCCCCTCGCCATCGGGGCGCACCAGCGCGATCATTCCCTTGAGGGTCGCGGCGGTTGGTGTGGCGATGCATCGGAGGACGAGCAGTTCGCGGAACCCGGAGTCGGCGAGTTTGGCGGCAGCATCAAGCCGGCCGATGGCGGTCGCGGCATCCTCGTAGGAGCGAAGCAGTGCAATGCCCGCCGACCCTAGGACCTGAGATGGACTTCGCAGCAGTTCAGGCATGGTTTCATAGCGCATATAAGTAAAAATATGCCTCTATCTTTACTTTAGTGAACATAATGAGTTCCATGGCAAACATTGTAAGAAAGAATAAGTTAGTTATTCTTTCTCTGCAAGCGGTTTTTGCCGCAATATCGGCAGGAGTGACACCATCCAGTGCTCGCGCCCAGCAGCCACTCGCTGCTCGAGCGGCACCCGACTCGGTGCAATCCAGCTACGTGCCCAACCGCGTCTACGACGCTCGCAACAAGCGTTTCACCGATTTCGAGTCGATGCTCGCCGACGTCACAGCAGCGGACGTTCTTTTTCTGGGCGAACAGCACGACGATCCCGGCACGCATCGCTTGGAGCTGGCCACGCTCGAGGGGCTCGCGCGCCGGCGCAGCAATGTCATCCTCGCGATGGAGATGTTCGAGCGTGACGTGCAGAAACCGCTCGACAACTATCTGAGCGACCGAATCTCGGAGCGGGAATTTCTCGCGGTGGCTCGCGCGTGGCCGCGCTACACCACCGATTATCGGCCGATGGTGGAGTTCGCGCGACTGTGGAAGTGGCCGGTCATCGCGAGCGATGTGCCGCGCCGCCAGGCGAGTCTGGTGTCGCGACTCGGTCTCACCGCCGCGCTTGATTCGCTCAACAAGATTCCGGACGCTCGCGCGTTCGCCGCGCAATCGGTTCTCTGTCCGCACGACGATTACTTCGAGCGGTTTGCGAAGACCATGAGCGATATGCCGTCGCACTCGGGTGATTCCACGAAAGAATCCGCGGCGGAAAAAGCCGCGACGATCGAGCGCATTTATCAAGCGCAGTGCATCAAGGATGAAACCATGGGCGAGTCCATCGCCACGGCGTACGCGGCGGCGCCGTCGCGCGCGCTCGTTGTGCACGTGAACGGCGCGTTTCACAGCGACTACGCGTTCGGCACGGCGGCTCGCGCGCAGCGCAGACTTTCGGGCAAGCGCGTGGCGGTGGTGAGCTTCGTGCCGGTGAAGGATCTCGATGCCGCCGACGGAAAAGCGCAACGGAAAGTCGCGGACTACATCGTGTTCACGCTCGCTCCGCCGGCGAAGCCCTAGACAACAACTCCGCGTACATTTCGCATCGAGATGAAAGCGTTTCGCTACCTCCGTCCCGAATCGGCGCACGACGCCGTCGCCGCGCTGAGCGCGGCCGGCGCGAGCGCGCTCGGCGGCGGCACCGACTTGCTCGTCACGATGAAGGAAGGGCTCGCCGCGCCCGCGCAGCTCGTAGATGTCCGGCATGTGCGCGGCGCGCGCGATATCACAGTGAGCGCGGACGGATCGGTGCGGCTTGGCGGCGCGGTGCGCATTGCGGATCTCGTCGCGCATCCGGTGATTCTCGAAAAATTCGGCGCGCTCGCCGAGGCAGCGCGGCTCGTCGGCACGCCGGCGCTCCGCAACATGGGGACGATTGCCGGAAATATTTGCCAGCGGCCGCGCTGCTGGTACTTCCGCCGGGGAGTTCCCTGCCTCAAGAACGGCGGCAGCGGATGCGCGGCGGTGGACGGCGAAAATCAGTATCACGCGATTTTCGGCGGTCCGTGTCACGCGGTGCATCCGTCGGATCCTGCGGTCGCGCTCGCTGCACTCGAGGCCACGGTCGAGATTCTCGGCGCGCACGACACACGGCGCTCGGTGCCTATTGGCGAGTTCTTCGCCGGTGCCGCCTCGAATCCGCACGGCGAAACGGTGCTCGCGCACACCGATCTCATCGAGGCGATCGTGCTGCCCGAGCGTTCGGCGGGCGGAGCGCAGCGCTATGAAAAACTGATGCAGCGCAGCGCGTGGGATTTCGCCCTTGTTTCGCTCGCCGGGATCAAGCGCGCCGACGGCGAGGTGCGACTCGTGCTCGGCGGCGTCGCGCCCGCGCCGTATCGGGTGAATCAATCGGTGGAAGAAGATGTCGCGAGCGGCGAGCTCGATGAAGAAAGCGCGGATGCGCTCGCCGAGCGCGCGCTCTACGATGCGGCGCCGCTGTCGAAAAACGGGTACAAGACGGCGCAGGCTGCCGCGCTGCTCAAACGGGCGATGCTCGCGCTCTCGCGCGCCTGAAGCAACGTGACTGAGCGCGCGCATCCTGTGGCGCTGGTGATCATCGGTGCCGGAGCGGGCAAGCGGTTCGGCGGACCAAAGGCGGTCGCGACGCTCGGTGATGGTCGCCGGTTTCTCGATGCGATCGTCGAGACGGCGCGATCGGCCGGACTCGATCCAATCGTCGCGGTGCTTCCGCCGGGAGTGAGCGCGCCGGCGGGTGTGCGAGTCGCGGTGAACCCGAAGCCCGAGTCGGAGCAGATCGCGAGCGCGCGGCTCGGCTTGGCGCAGCTCACGAGCGCGGCGGTCAGTTCAGCGTTGCTCTGGCCCGTGGATCATCCGTTCGTGAAGCTCGAAAGCATTCTCGCGATTCTCGACGCCGCGCGTCGGACCGGCGCGCACATCGTGATTCCAACTCATGAATCGCGTCGCGGGCATCCGGCATTTTTTCATCGTGACACATGGCGTGAACTCATGACCGTGGCCGACGGCGGCGCGCGCGCGGTGATTCACGCGGACGCGTCGCGCGTACGAGAGGTCGTCGTTGATGATCCCGGGGTGCTGCGCGACATCGACACTCGCACCGATTTCGAGCGCGGCGCCTAGCTCCCTAGTTCGTTCGCGCCGTCGTTGTCAGCTCGCTACGCGGGCCAATACCAGGCGAAGGTCGCTCCAATTGCCGCGCCGCAGGCGAGCCCATCTACGCACTGCAGGAGCCAGCTTTTCCATGGTCGGAAGAACCAGATCGATTGCGGCACCGTGCCGAGCACGAGCGCCATCGTCGCAACGGTCGCGGCGATACGAAAGACATCGAGAAATCGTGCACCGTCCCTGAGGCTCGTCTGCGAGAGGAGATAGGCGGTAAGCATTGATACGATTGCGAAGAACAGAAATTGCTGCACGATCCTCGGGCCGATTCGCTCCGCGCCTTTCGGTCCGACGATCAAATAACCAACCGGCCCGCGATCGAGATTGGCCGCGACGTCGATGCGCGTGGCGCTGTCGTCTGCGAAGAGGCGAAAAGGAAACGTGTAGACGCCCGGCGCCGGCATGTCTTTGCGAAGTGCGTCGAGAACCAGAGGTTCGGTTGGAATCCGCCGATGTTCACCGCGGTGAAGCGGGAGAATTCGCCACGTGACAATGGAGATTGCGAGGCACGCGCCGCTTGCGATGAGTATTGGGATCCAGGGTTCATCCATACTAGTTTGACGATGCACGGGCGAACTCGTCGCAAGAATTCATTGGTGACACATAACATGTTACTTGAAAATGCTTTATCGTATCATTGCAAACATATGTTTTTCAATGCAGCACATTTGTGCATCACTCGCGGCACCTAAACTCACTCGTATCAACACGTTCGTTGACTCAGGCACCATAAGCAGAGTACTTTTATCAACTATCGAAAACGCCGTCAAAGTGAGAGCTGGATGAGTTCGTCGATCGAATCGCTGGTCAACAAAGAATATCAGTACGGTTTCGTCACCGATGTCGAGTCCGATACGATCGCGGCGGGTCTCACCGAAGACACCGTTCGCCTGATCTCGTCGAAAAAAGACGAACCCGAGTGGCTGCTCGAGTGGCGCCTCAAGGCGTTCCGCCGCTGGCAGGCGATGACCGAGCCGCACTGGTCGAATCTCAAATACGATCCGATCGACTACCAGGCGCAGCGCTACTACTCTGCGCCGAAGTCCATCAAGCCGCTTCAGTCGCTCGACGAAGTCGATCCCGAGTTGCTCAAGACGTACGACAAGCTCGGCATTTCACTCAGCGAACAGAAGTTTCTCGCCGGCGTTGCCGTCGATGCAATTTTCGATTCCGTCTCCGTTGGCACCACGATGAAAGCAGAACTCGCCGCGTACGGCGTGATCTTCTGCTCCTTCACAGAAGCCGTGCACAACCATCCCGAGCTCATCAAGAAATATCTCGGCTCGGTCGTGCCCTACTCCGATAATTTTTTCGCCGCGCTCAACTCCGCCGTCTTCTCCGACGGTTCGTTCTGCTACGTGCCGAAAGGCGTGCGCTGCCCGATCGAACTCTCCACGTACTTCCGCATCAACGCCGCGAACACCGGGCAGTTCGAGCGCACGCTGATCGTCGCGGACGAAGGCGCGTACGTGAGCTATCTCGAAGGCTGCACCGCGCCCAAGCGCGACACGCACCAGCTGCACGCGGCGGTCGTCGAGCTGGTAGCCCTCGATAGCGCGACGGTGAAATACTCCACCGTGCAGAACTGGTATGCCGGCGACAAAGAAGGAAAAGGCGGCATCTACAACTTCGTGACCAAGCGCGGCAAGGCGCACACGAACTCGAAGATTTCCTGGACACAGGTTGAAACCGGATCGGCGATCACGTGGAAATATCCGAGCGTGATTCTGCAGGGCGACAACTCAACGGGTGAGTTCTACTCCGTGGCCGTCGTGAACAACATGCAGCAGGCCGACACCGGCACGAAGATGATTCACATCGGCAAGAACTCGAAGTCGACGATCATCTCGAAGGGCATCAGCGCGGGGAAGGGGCAGAACTCGTACCGCGGGCAGGTGAAGATGCTCCCGAAGGCGCACGGCTCACGCAACTACACGCAGTGCGACTCGATGCTTATTGGCAATCAGTGCGGCGCGCACACGTTTCCGTACATCGAGGTCGCCAACAACACGTCGATCACCGAGCACGAGGCCAGCACGTCGAAGATCGGCGAGGATCAGATCTTTTACTGCAAGCAGCGCGGGCTGAGCACCGAGCATGCGATCTCGCTGATTGTGAGCGGATTTTGCCGCGAAGTGTTCAAGGAGCTGCCGATGGAGTTCGCACTCGAAGCGCAGCAGTTGTTAGGCATCACGCTAGAAGGCTCAGTCGGCTGAAGATCGACGTTCGAAGATCGAAGTTCGATGATCGAAGATTGAGAATACAACCACACACGGATCAAGACTCGATGTTGAAGATTGAAAACCTGCACGCCACGGCGGGCGGAAAAGAAATTCTCAAGGGCATTTCGCTTACCGTAAGCGCGGGCGAAGTGCACGCCATCATGGGGCCGAACGGGTCGGGAAAGAGCACGCTTGCGCAGATCATCGCGGGCCATCCGGGCTACGAAGTCACCGGCGGCACGGTGACGTACGAGGGAAACGATCTCCTCGCGATGCAAGCCGAGGAGCGCGCGCAGAAGGGCGTCTTTCTCGCGTTCCAGTATCCCATCGAGATTCCCGGCGTGACCAACGCGTATTTCTTCCGCACGGCGTACAACGAAGTCCGCAAAGCGAACGGCAAGGAAGAACTCGATCCGATCGAGTTTCTCGATTACATGGAAACCAAACTGAAGCTCGTCGAGATGGATCCGGCAATGCTCAGCCGCTCGGTGAACGCGGGATTTTCGGGCGGCGAAAAGAAGCGCAATGAGATTCTGCAGATGGCCGTGCTCGAACCGAAGCTCGCCATTCTCGACGAAACCGATTCTGGACTCGACATCGACGCGCTGCGCGTAGTGGCCGGCGGCGTCAACGCGCTGCGCCGTCCCGACAACGCGGCGATCGTCGTGACGCACTATCAGCGGCTGCTCAATTACATCGTGCCGGATTTCGTGCACGTACTCGCAGGCGGCAAGATCGTGAAGTCCGGCGGCAAAGAACTCGCGCTCGAACTCGAGGCGAAGGGTTACGACTGGGTGATGGAGGCCGCGTGAGCACGGCGACGCCGTACGAATCCTCGTTCGCGGCGCTGCGCGGCCCGGGCGGTTCCGCCTGGCTGCCGGCGTTGCGCCGCGAAGCGATGGACCGTTTCAACACGCTCGGCTTTCCCACCACGCGAAACGAAGACTGGCATTTCACGAGCGTGACGCCGATCGCGGAGCGTGTGTTCAAGGTTGCGCCCGCGAAAAGCGGTCCGTCGTCGCTGAGCCCCGCCGACGTTTCCGCGCTCGTGATTGGTGATCCCGCGTGGCATCGTTTGGTGTTTGTGAACGGGCGCTTTGAATCGTCGCTTTCACATTTTGCCGGCCTCCCGGCTGAAGTTCGGATCACGACGCTCGTCGAGGCACTCAAGGAGTCGCCAGAGTTCGTCGCTGAGCATCTTGGCAAGCTTGCCAAGAGTGAAGGGCAGACCTTTACCGCATTCAACACGGCGTTCGCGCAGGACGGCGTGGTGATCCATGTGCCGCGCGGCGAGATCGTCGACGCCCCGGTGCACATCGTGCACATCTCGGATTCCGGAGCATCGGGCGTGGGAATGCATCCGCGGCTGCTGGTGGTCGCGGAACCGCTATCACAAATCGCGATCGTCGAGAGCTTCACGTGCAACGGGCAGCTGAGTTCGTCGTATCTCATGAACGCGGTGGCCGAAATCGAAATCGGAAACGGCGCGCGCGTGGACCACTATCAGATCCAGCGTGAGAGCACCGATTCGTTTCATGTCGCAACTACGCAGGTGCGTCAGGGCCGCGATTCCACGTACCACTCGTTTTCGTACGCGGCTGGCGCGGCGCTCTCGCGCACGAACATTTACACGCAGCTCTCGGGTGACGGCGCGGAAGCGCGGCTGAACGGTTTGTACCTGATCGACGGCGCCCAGCACGCGGATCATCAAACATTTGTGGAGCATCTCGCGCCCTCGTGCGCGAGCCGCGAACTGTACAAGGGAATTCTCGACGGCGGTTCGCACGGCGTATTCAATGGCAAAGTATACGTCGATCCCATCGCGCAAAAAACCGACGGCAAGCAGACCAATCATGCGCTGCTCCTTTCGGATCACGCGCGCGTCGACACCAAGCCGCAGCTCGAGATTTTCGCCGACGACGTGAAGTGCACGCACGGCGCGACGGTCGGCCGTCTCGACGAAAGCGCGCTCTTCTACCTCAAGAGCCGCGGACTTGGCGCGGACAATGCGCGGGCGCTGCTCACCTACGCGTTTGCCGCGGAAGTACTCGAGACCATCGAGCTCGACACCCTTCGCGAGGGACTCGAGGCGCTGGCGTTCGCCCGGTTCACGCAGGGCGAGCAGCGCTGACGCGTTCAGCCGACATGAGCGGCGACCTCGAAGAGCTCTACCAGAGCATCATCCTCGACCACAATCGCAGGCCGCAGAACTTTCGCGCGATGCCGGTTTCGACAGCGCACGCCGAGGGGCTGAACCCGATGTGCGGCGATCAGCTGACGGTATGGCTGAAGATGAATGACGACGTTGTCGAAGATATTTCGTTTCAAGGCTCCGGCTGCGCGATCTCCAAGGCGAGCGCGAGCCTGATGACCGCGGCCGTGAAGGGCAAGACGCGCGATGAAGTGGCGAAGCTGTTCGAGTCGTTCCATGGACTCGTCACGGGGAAAGGCGGCGGCGAGGACCTCGGCGGACTCAAGGCGTTCTCCGGCGTCTCGCGCTTTCCACTGCGTGTGAAATGCGCGACGCTCGCGTGGCACGCGCTGAACTCCGCGCTCAAATGAGTGAAAGTAGTGAAAGTGTTGGCGGCTTTGAGCGCGTGACGGACGCGACGCTCGCCGCTGGAGAGTTGCGCGCAGCGCGGCTCGCGGATGGAACGCCAATCTGCGTTGGCAACTCCGACGGATTGCTGTTTGCCGTGCGCGATGAATGTCCGCACTCGGCGTTTCCGCTTTCGAATGGAACGCTGCTCGCGGGCGGCGTGCTCGAGTGCGGCTGGCATGGCGCGCATTTTGATTGCAGAACCGGCGCCGTGCTCGAAGGGCCGGCGGAAGATCCGCTCGTGCGGTTCGAAGTCCGTGCGGAGGATGGCGGCGTGTTCGTGCGACCGGGGGAGTTGAAGTCGTGAACATCAAAGCGCTGGCGCCTCGCGCCGATTTCCCGTTGCTGGCCGCAAATCCCGAACTGCGCTATCTCGACTCTGCGGCGACCACGCAGAAGCCCCGTGCGGTGCTCGATGCGATTGCGCGCTACTACGAAGTCGAAAACGCGAATCCACATCGCGGCGCGTACGCGCTTTCAGCCGCTGCGACCGAAGCATATCAGGGCGCGCGCGATCATATCGCGAAGTTCCTCGGCGCGTCTGATCCTGACACACTGATCTTCACGCGCGGGACTACTGAGTCGCTGAATTTGATCGCGACGGCGTGGGGCCGCGCGAACGTGCGCGCCGACGACCGCATCGTCGTCACGAGAATGGAGCACCACGCCAACTTCGTGCCGTGGCAGCAGCTGGCGCTCGCAGCGGGCGCCGAATTCAAAATCTGTGACCTGACGGCAACCGGCGAGATCGATCTTGGCGTGCTGAGCGAGCTTTGCACTCCCAACACGAAGGTCGTCGCGTTCGCTCACGTTTCGAACGCGCTCGGCACAGTAAATCCAGCTGCCGACATCACCGCGATCGCGCATCGAGTTGGTGCGATTGCCGTGTGTGATGGTGCGCAGAGCGCGCCGCACTTCACGGTCGGATTTGATTCACTCGGCGTCGATGCATTCGCATTCAGCGGCCACAAGATGCTCGGCCCGATGGGAATCGGCGGATTGATCGCCAAGCGCGATCTGCTCGAGTCGATGCCGCCATATCAGATGGGCGGCGATATGATCTCGCTGGTCGGCGATGCGCAGACGACATGGAATGAACTGCCGCACAAGTTCGAAGCGGGCACGCCGAACGTCGAAGGCGCAGTCGGACTATCAGCTGCAGTCCGATATCTCGAGTCGTTCGACATGAAGCGTGTGCACGAGCATGAGTTGGCGCTCACGAAGTATGCGAACGAGCGTCTTGCGGCGATTGCCGGCGTCACCGTGCTCGGCCCACCGCCGGAGCGCCGCGGCGGCGTGGTGAGCTTCACGTTGCGCGATGTGCATCCGCACGATTTATCGCAGCTGCTGGATTCGGATCACATTGCCGTGCGCGCCGGTCATCATTGCGCGCAACCGCTGATGCGCTCGCTCGGAGTGAATGCAACGACTCGCGCGAGTTTTTATGTCTACAATGACTCCCGTGACGTGGATGCGCTCGCTGACGGGGTTTCCCTGACAAGAGAAAAATTCGCAGCGTCAGCGTGACCGTGGCGTGTACCAGCAGGTAGCCCTAGTAGACGTTGCTCACTCTAGGGAGAAGTTATGAAGTCGGTATCGCCACGCACCATTCTTGCCACGCTTTTCATCGTCGCTGGTTGCCATCAGGAGCTTACTGCTCCAGTTCAGCGCTCCAGTTTGCGAACCGACAAGATCGCGTATGTCGCGACTTCGATCGGCACCGCTCCATACAATCGCTATATCGTTTCCGTAATTACTCGATTCGAGAATTCGGGCGACGTGCCGATCTACCTTGAGACGTGCTTCGGGAAAGCCCCGCCGATCTACTCTGTGCGATTAGTGAGTGATAGCACGAGCGAGTCTGCGTTCAACCCGGTCTGGGGATGTGTCGGCGCTTCACCGTTGACCGTCGCTCCAGGTGAGACGCGAGTGGACACTCTTCAACTAGGTGCGCCGAATGCCTGGTCGTCGGCAGGTGTGCCGCACGGAACGTTGAACGGTCAACTGCGAATCGCCTATTGGGGCAGCACACTGTGCAGTTCGCCTTTGATGTCGTGTGCGCTGACTCCACAGGAGTCAAACGCCATTTCGATTCAGATACCGCAGTAACGCGATCGGGAATTGCTCTGACGAGACAGTCAGCTTGAGTAGTACGCCGCGTTCTCCTCGATATATCCCGAAGTAAGATCGCAGCCGTACGCCGTGGCGGTCGCCGCACCCACGCCGAGCGAAACTTCAAGATCGACGACCTCGTTCTTGAGCGCCGTTCGAACGATGGCATCGTCGAACTCGAGACGCTCGCCGCCCTTCACCACCTGGAATCCATTGATCCAGGCATCGGTGCTCGCGGGGTTCAGCAATACGTCGAACGCCTTGCCGACCGCCATCAGCAACCTGCCAACGTTAGGATCGGCGCCGTGAACCATCGTCTTGATGAGCGGTGAGTTAACGATCGACTTCGCGACGCACCGCGCGTCATCGTCGCTCGCTGCGCCATTGATCTTCACACGCAGCAGATGCTTCGCGCCCTCGCCATCGCGCGCGAGCACTTCCGTCATCTTGATGCAGCCTGCTGTGAGCGTGGCGAGAAATTCTTTCTCGTCCACTTTCCCTGCGAGCCCGTTCGCGAGAATCGCGCACGTATCGCTCGTGCTCGTGTCGGTATCGACGCTCAGCATGTTGAACGAGACGTGCACGGCCGCGCGCAGCATCTTGTCGAGCGTGGGCGCGTCGATATCTGCGTCCGTGAAAATGTACGCGAGCATCGTCGCCATGTTCGGCTCGATCATTCCTGAGCCTTTGGCAACCCAAGTGATCGTCGCCTCGCCAACCTTTGCGGAGAGCGCCTTGGGATGCGTGTCGGTCGTCATGATCCCTTCCGCGCCAACCAGTGGATCGCGCTGAAGCTGCGCCGACAAACCAACCAAGCCCTTCTCGATCTTTTCGATCGGCAGCTGCACGCCAATCACGCCCGTGGAACTGACCAGCACTCGATCGGCGGATGATCCGATCTCCGTTGCCGCCGCCGCTGCCATGCGGCGCGCATTGTCGAGCCCCCTCGCACCCGTCGCGACGTTGCTGCACTTGCTGTTCGCGACGATCGCGCGAAGGCGGCCGCTTTTTATTGTTTCGCGGCCGAGCGTGATGGGCGCGCCCGGGAAATGATTTCTGGTGAAGACAGCCGCGGCCGCGGCGTCCCGCTCGCTCACAAAGAGCGCGAGATCTTTGGCGTCTGGTTTCAGTCCGCAGTTGGTGCTGGCGCAGCGGAATCCGCGCGGAAAAACGGGCCGATCGTCGAACGTCATCAGGAGAGTGTGGGTCCGAGAAGGGTGCAACATATAGTTGCGATTGCGGCCGGCGCCACTCGACATATGCGGAGGGCCTGCATATCGTCTCCCGCATGAAACTCCCCCGCCATGTTTTTGCCGCCGCGCTGCTGTGTGTTCTCTCCGGCCGCGCTTTTGCACAGGGCTCCGCTGACGACGCCCGCATTGCCAGCGCCATTTCACGCTGGATCACGCTTCCCGCGCCCGCGGGCGCGGAGGAACTCGCCGATCCGGCGCTCAAGGGCGTCTTGCAGGGATGGACGCGCGATGCGGTCGGCAATCTCATCAAGCACGTAGGCTCGGGTTCACCCCGCCGCGTGATCGCCTGCGCGCTCGATGTCTCGTCGTACGCAGTCAGCGGAATCACGGACGAAGGCTACATCCGCCTGCACCGTATGGGCGGAAACGCCCCTGGTCCGCTCTGGGATCAATCGCTCGAGGCACAGCGCGTGCGAATCTTCACGGCGCGCGGCGGATCGACTGGCGTGCTCGGCGTCGGCGCGATTTTCAACGGCCACTTCGCACAGCAGCATCGCGGCGACACAACCGTCGTTGGAGTTGATCAACTGTGGATCGATGTCGGCGCGACGTCGCGTGCGGACGCAGAGCGGCTGGGAATCGCGTTGCTCGATCCGGTCATCGCCGACAGACCAGCATGGACATACGAGGGATACGCGGCCGGCCCGGCGGCGGGAGCGCGCGCGGGTTGCGCGGCGGTCGCGACGGCGGCGCAGGGAACCGTTTCAAGCGGCGAAACAATCTTTATTCTCGCCGCGCAGCACGCGATGAACTGGGCCGGCCTGAACGGGGGGCTCGCACGCCTCGGCAAGTACGACGACCTCACGCTCATCGGCGAAGCGCGCGGTGGACGCGGCGCGGCGCCGACGAAGTCGATCGTGCCGCGGACGAAGTTCACCGGATCATTGGTGGAATCGGTGAGCGCGGCTGAAGTGCGCGACCTCCTCGCAAAGACCGTCGCCGCCGCAGGCGCCACGCTTCCCCAGAATTTTACATGGGTCGCCCCGTCGGATCAAAAGGCGATGGCGCGCACGCCGCGCACCGACGCACTCGAAGCCGCCGAGCAACAGGTCATCGCACTTCTCGATGTTCCCGCCGTGCACCCTCATGAATGGCGCATGTCCGATGTGATCACCGCCGCACTGCCCAAGTGGGCGCGCGACAAGTCGGTGATCGATTCAGCTGGCAACGTGATCGTCACCGCAGGACCGGACAAAGATCCCGTAGCATTCGTCGCGCACGTCGATGAGGTCGGATTCCTTCTCGATCGCATCAATCCGGACGGCAGCGTCGCACTTCGTACGGTCGGCGGTGCCGTCGCATCGGCGTGGGAAGGTGAAGTCGCCCTGCTCTACTTCGATAAGGGTGCGAATGGCGCTGCACCCGAGGCGATACACGGCGTATTCGTCCCGCGTGACACGGCGAAAGTGAAAGCACCGCGTAACATGACGGCGTGGTTCGGAGTAGACTCGGCGACGCTGGTCGCGCGCGGTGCGAAAGTCGGCGCGATGATTATTGGCTACAAACACGCCGAGCGCCTTGGATCACTTCGCGTGACTGGACGCTCGAGCGACGATCGCACCGGCTCGTCCGCGCTGTTGATGGCGATTCGCACGATCGATCCGGCCATGCTGCCCCGCAAGACGTATTTCGTCTGGGACGTCGGCGAGGAGGCCGGACTGCTCGGTGCGCGCGCGTTCGGCGCGAAGTACGGGACGACGCTCACACGCAGTTACGCCATCGACACGTTTGTCTCAAGCGACACGCCGCTCGAGCTCCCGACGTTCGCGCTCGCGCCGCTCGGCAAGGGCCCCGTGCTGCGCGGACTCGACAACAGCACGGTCGTCTCGCGCGCCGAGCGGAATCGCGTGATCGCTGCGGCGAGAGCGGCGAACATTCCGCTGCAGATCGGCACGACGCAGGGCTCAACGGACGGCTCGGCGATCGGCCTGTTCGGCGCGCCGAACATCGGCATCTCGTGGCCGGGCCGCTATTCGCACACTCCCGGCGAAGTGCTCGATCTTCGCGATCTCGATGCACTGTCGAAACTTATCAAGGCCCTCGCGGTATCACCCTGATGACTTATTCTAGAGTTGTACTCATCGGTGCCGTGTGCGCGCTCGCAGCCTGCCACAACTCCGCTGCTCCGGGAACTCCCGGCGGGCCCGCGCTCAAGACCAAGGCGGGCGCGAAGTACCCCGCCAGCGTCACCCTCGCACTCATCGCGCAGGGTGATTCCCTCTTCAACGCCAACAGCTGCGCGAAGTGCCACGGCAAAGGCGGCGTTGGAGCTACAAACGGCCCTGATCTTACCGCGGGGAAATGGCAGCACGGCACGGGCAGTCTCGAGGACATCGTGCATACGATCACGACCGGCGTGCCGGCCGCGGAAATCAAAGACCCGACGCATAAATTCAACATGCGCGCGCGCGGCGGAGTGCAGCCACTGCTCTCCGACGAGCAAGTGAAAGCAATCGGCGCATACGTCTACAAGATCAGCCATCCGTAGCGCATCTTTCCCGGATGGCAAAATCCGGCGGGAGCTCGCCCGCATTCCCGCCGGCCGGTTGGCCCCTTAATCCTCGCGTTTTATTTGTAGCGGCGGTGCTCGCCGTGGCGGTGCCGGCGGGTGCGCAGTCGAATCCAGCTCGCGAGACCACGGCGCGGGCGATTCGCGTCACGACTCCCCCGATTATCGACGGCCGCGACAACGACCCTGCGTGGAAAGACGCGCCGGTGATCAAGGGATTCCGGCAATTCGATCCCGGCGAAGATCTTGATGCGTCGTTCAAGACCGAAGCGCGCGTCGTGTACGACGATCAGTACCTGTACGCGTTGCTGCGCATGTACGACCCGCATCCCGACAGCATCGTCAGCCTGCTGAGCCGCCGCGATGTGAAAACGGCGAGCGACCAGATCAAGATCATGATCGACGGCTTTCACGATCAGCGCACCGCCGTTGAGATGGCAATCAACCCCGCCGGTGTGCAACGCGACTACGCGATTTACTCCGATGTCACCGAGGACATCACGTGGGACGCCGTGTGGGATGCCAAAGCGACGATCGATTCGCTGGGATGGATAGCCGAGTTTCGCGTGCCGTTCAGCCAGCTGCGGTTCAACGCGAAAGAGAAGAATGAATTCGGATTCGGTATTTGGCGCGACATCGCGCGGCTCAGCGAGCGTGATTCGTGGCCGCTGTATCGCCGGTCGGTTTCGACGCTCGCCTCGCAGCTCGGAACGCTCACCGGCATCAGCGGCATCGCGCCCACGCGCCGATTCGAACTTCTTCCGTACGCCGTCACGAAGAACGCGAGCGAGCCGGCCTCATCCGGCTTCCGCAGCGTGAGCAAAGGCACGGCCGGCCTCGATGTGAAAGCGGGGCTCACGCAGGGGATTCGTCTTGACGCGTCGGTGAATCCCGACTTCGGCCAGGTGGAAGCGGATCCTGCAGTGTTGAATCTCTCGGCGTTCGAAATCCGGTTTCCGGAACTGCGCCCGTTTTTTCAGGAGGGCGCAGGACTCTACGCATGCAGCGGGCCGTGCGAGGCTTTCTTTTACACCCGGCGCATCGGCCGCGCGCCGCAGCTGCCGGCGTTCGCGTCGGATCCCGCGTTCACCAGCATCACGGGCGCGGCGAAACTCACCGGCCGCTTCGCCGACGGCGCACAGTTTGGCGTTGTCGACGCACTCACGCAGCGTATGCGCGGCGGCAACGGCGCGACGATCGAGCCGCAGACGAACTATTTCGTTGCGCGCGCGGTGCGTGAACTCGACGCGGGCCGCACGCAAATCGGCGCGATGCTCACCGACACGCGACGTTCGCTCGATTCCACCACCGCACAGTCGCTCAGAAACTCGGCGACTGCCGCGCTCGTGCAGGGCTACCGGCGATTCTGGGGTGACTCGTGGAAACTCTCCGCGTACGCCGCGCTCTCTCATGTTGAAGGAAGCCGTTCAGCGATTTCGCTCACGCAACTCGGCAGTGTGCACTACTACCAGCGTCCGGACGGTGACCAGCGATTCGACTCAACGCGCACGGCACTCGACGGCACCGCCTTTGGAATCGACTTCGCGAAGATCGGCGGCTGGATTCGTCCGGTGAGCTCCCTGCACTACACCGGGCCCGGCATCGAAACGAATGACGCGGGGTTCGTGACGCTCGTGAACGACGTCATCGCGCACGAAGAGATCGACGTGCTCCAGCTCACGCCGAACAAGCTCCTGCGCGCGGCGTCGGGCGTCGTGGTGTATGAGTCGCACTGGACGGCGGGCGGACTGCCGTCGCTGCGCGTTGCCCGGCTGCAGCTGTCGGGGACGCTGCTCGACTATTGGGGGGCCACGCTCACTCTCACCGGAACTGACCTCGGCGGCGTGAACTGCGTGAGCTGCTCGCGCGGCGGACCCGCGCTGCGACAATCACCAAAACAGGGAATGCGCATCGATCTCGTTCCAAATCCGACGATCGCGTTCGTGCCGCAAGCGGCATTT
The DNA here is from genome assembly GCA_038205995.1 of Gemmatimonadales bacterium. Taxonomy (GTDB): domain Bacteria; phylum Gemmatimonadota; class Gemmatimonadetes; order Gemmatimonadales; family Gemmatimonadaceae; genus Fen-1231. The sequence continues at coordinate 54,705 of JBBRBH010000013.1, read as the reverse complement.
CGAGCCGGAGTCAGCGACGAGGGCCGTTCGATGTATCGCGGCTTCGATGCCGGCGGCAGTCTCCGCGTGGCGAGCCGATTCTCGACATCGTTTGTTTTTTCGTTCGATCACATAGTGGGCGATCAACAATGGGTCGGAAACTTCGGCTCGCTGTTCAGCGACTCGACGCACTACACGTTCGCGCGCCTCGATCAGGACATTCTCGCGATGACGCTGCGCGGCAACTGGACTTTCACGCCGACTCTTTCATTTCAGCTGTACGCGCAGCCGTATCTCGCGGCAGGTACGTACAGCCAGTGGCGGCAGCTTCACGCACCCCGCGCGTCGTCGTACGCGGATCGCTTCAGTCCGTACGGAACGGGTACAGTGCCCAACGGCTTCGACTTCACGCAATTCAATTCGAATGCCGTTCTCCGATGGGAGTACCGGCGCGGCAGCGTGCTCTTCGTCGTGTGGCAGCAGGGCCGGACGCAGAATCTCATCAACAACAGTCCGTTCGACGGGCCGACGGATATTCGCGGGCTCTTCGATGCGCACCCGAGCAACACGTTCCTCGTGAAACTGTCGTACTGGCTCAACCCGTAGCGACCGCACGTTTCATGTGAGTCCAAAGCTCCTCGACATGCGAGCGCTCGGTCTGCTCGCCGCCGATGGAAACGCGAACCATCCACCGCCCGTCAAGAATCGCCGGCGTCACGTACGCGCTGCCGGAACGGTTGAGTTTGTCGGCCCACGTCTGCGTGTGCGCGTCGAGATGCTCGCCCGATAGCCCGGGCGGTTCATGGAGAATGCAGACCGTTTGCAGCGGGACCGGCGCGAGCACGCGCCAGTTTTTCTCTGCGCGCACCTGCGTTTCAAACCAGCGCGCGTTCTCGAGATCGCGGCGCAAGCGCGCCTGAAGATTTGCGATTCCCTGCTCGCGAATCAGGCACCAGAGCTTCAGGGCGCGAAAGCGCCGGCCAAGCGGCAGGCCCCAATCGCGAAAATTCTTCACATCGCCGTCGGCGGACGAACGGAGATAACTCGGGTTGGTGGACATCACGCGCACAAGATGTTCGGGATCGCGCACATAGTAGAGCGAGCAGTCGAACGCGACGCCGAGCCATTTGTGCGCATTCACCACGATCGAGTCCGCGCCCTCGACTCCCTCCCACATCCAGCGGCATTCCGGGAGAATCATCGCCGAGCCCGCCATGGCCGCGTCGACGTGCAGCCAGACACCGAAACGTTTCGCGACACCGGCGATCTCCACGAGCGGGTCGAGGGCCGTCGCGGTGGTGGTCCCGGTCGTGGCGACGATCGCGCAAGGAACATTCCCTGCACGGATGTCGGCTGCGATGAGCGCGACGAGTTCTTCCGCGCGCATCGCATGTTTCTCGTCGCACGGAACCAGCCGCACGTTGTCGCGGCCGAAACCCGCGAGCAGCGCAGCCTTGTCAACTGAGCTGTGCGCGTGCGCCGAAGCGTAGACCACGAGCGGCCGGTTTTCGCTCTGGAGACCGCCGTGGCCGAGTGAAAAGTTCGACGCGCGTTCGCGCGCACAGATGAGCGCGACGAGCGTATTCGTCGAAGCAGTATCGTGAATCACCCCGCTCCACGCGGCGGAAAGGCCGAGCATCTGCCGCAGCCAATCGCAAACGACTTCCTCGAGTTCCGTGAGCGCCGGACTCGCCTGCCATGAGAGTCCGATCACACCGAGGCCGGTGCTTAGCAAATCACCGAGCACGCTGGAAAGCAGTCCGTTCGACGGGAAGTATCCGAAGAACGAGGGATGCTGCCAGTTGGTGATCCCCGGCATGATCACCCGGTCGAGATCGGCGATGATCTCCGCGAATGATTCCGGCTGATTTGGCGGCACCATCGGCAGCGCACGCGTGATCTCGCCGGGCGCCGCCGTCGCCATCACCGGAAGCTGCCCCACGTCGCGCCGGTAATCCGCAATCCAATCGACTATCGCGTACCCCTGTTTTCGGAATTCTTCCGGAGTCACGTCTGCTCCTCTCTCACTCGAAGGAACCCAAAACACCAAGCCCGCCACCTCAAATCCACAACGCAGTGAAGTTAACTGCGAACTCAAAGCTCGGGAGTTATGTTCTGAGCTATGCGCCTGATCTCCGTCATGACCCCCTGCTACAACGAAGAGGGAAACGTCCGCGAGATGTACGAAGCGGTAAAGGCTGTTTTCTCCAAACTCCCTCAATACCGCTACGAGCACATTTTCATCGACAACGCGTCGAAAGACCGCACGCCGGTCATCCTGCGCGAGCTCGCGGCGGCCGACAAGAACGTGAAGGTCATCCTGAACGCGCGAAACTTCGGCCACGTGCGTTCCGGTTATTACGCGCTCCTGCAGGCGCAGGGCGACGCAGTCATCGCACTCGCCTGCGATTTTCAGGATCCGCCGGAGCTCATTCCGGAGATGCTGCGCCGCTGGGAAGCCGGTTCAAAGGTCGTGCTCGGCGTAAAGGAATCGGCAGACGAGAGCGGACTGTTTTACGCGCTGCGCGACCGGTACTACCGGACGCTGGCGAGCATCGCGGATATCGAACTCGTGCGTCAGAGCACGGGATTCGGCTGCTATGATCAGTCGGTCATCGAGTCGCTCAGAAAAATCGACGATCCGTATCCGTACTTCCGCGGGCTCATTGCCGAGATCGGACACGAGCCGTCGCTCGTTCCGTTCCGCCAGCCGGCGCGCAAGCGCGGAATATCATCGCAGAACTTTTACACGCTCTACGATCTCGCCTTTCTCGGCATCGTGAACCACTCGAAGGTTCCGCTGCGCCTGGCGACGATGACCGGGTTCGCGCTCGCGATCGTGAGTTTGCTCACCGCGTTCGGCTATCTCGCGGCGAAGCTGCTGTTCTGGAATCAGTTCTCGCTGGGCATCGCGCCGATATTGATCGGGTTCTTTTTCTTGACGTCGGTGCAGCTCTTTTTCATTGGGGTCGTGGGCGAGTACATCGGGTCGATTTACACCCAGGTGCGGCACCACCCGCACGTGTTCGAAAAGGACCGGATCAACTTTTGAGTTCCGCGTGAGCCAGCCCCCGCGGTGGCCGCGAGCGTTCGCCGTTTTTTTTGCAGACGCGGGAGTTCGTGCCACCGCAGCGAGCCGCGTCATCGCGCTCGCCGGGGCGCCGGTCACGCTCTTTCTTGCCGCGACGCGACTCCCTCCCAACGAGCAGGGGTGGTACTTCGTCGCGGTCAACATTGTGGCCTTCGCGCAGCTGTGCGAGCTCGGCCTCGGAACGATCGTCGTGCAGTTCGCGAGCCACGAATGGCCGCGGTTGCGCTGGGGGCGCAGCGGCGGACTCGACGGCGATCCGAGCGCGCGCGACGTGATCGGCGCTCTTCTCGTTTCGGCTACCCGCTGGTTCGGCGTGGCCGCGATCGCGCTATTTGTTATCGCAGGACTCGGCGGCGCGATGGTGTTCGGAGCGAACCTCGGCGGATCGCGCACCGGCTTCGTGGTGTTCTGGTGCGGGTTCGTTGCGCTGACGGCGCTCTACTTGCCGGTAATTCCGTTCGTATGCGTCGCCGAAGGATGCGGCGATCTCGTGGCGGTGCAACGCATGCGGGCGTGGCAGGCGGTGGCGATCATGCTCGCACTCTGGACAGGAATCGTTTTGTCGGGCCCGCTGACCGCGGCTTGGCTCGCGGCGGCGGCACAGCTGATTGTTGCGGTCGGCTGGCTTTTCGCGCGGCATCGCGGTCTTCTCCGTTCACCGCGCAGCCTCCCTGCACTTTTGATCGAGGCCGTGAAGAGCTTTACCCGCCGCTATCGCACCGAGCAGGCGCGCAGCGCGCAGCTCTGGATCGCCCTGTGGGTCGCGCCTCAGCTGCTTGCGCCGGTGCTGCTGCGAACGCACGGCGGCGACGCAGCAGGCCGCCTCGGTGTGACGCTGGCCGTCGCCACCGCTCCGTTGACGCTCGCGCTTGCGTGGCTGCACGGACGCTACCCGTCGTTCGGCGCGCTGGTGGCCGAGGGGAAGACTCGCGAGTTCGACGCGCTCGCGCGGCGCGCGACTCTCGAGGCGGTGAGTGTGTTTGCCGTGATTTGTATTGCGACGGCCGGCGTCGTACTGGCACTGCCGCACGTGCTGCCATCGTTCGCGATGCGATTCCTGCCGCCGTTGTCGCTGCTCGCACTGATGGCCGGCAATCTCGCCGCGCTATTGCTCCAGGCGATGGCCGGGTGGCTGCGCGCGTTCCGTGATGAAGCGATCGCGGCTCCAATCGTCGGCGGAGCGGCAGCGGTGGCTGTCGCGAGCGGGGTCGCCGGTTCGCTCGGCGGAGCAAGGCTCATGGCTGCCGTCTTCGCGGCCTCGAGCCTGTTGATCGCCCTTCCGATTGCTGCGTTTCACTTCCTGCGGGTGCGAAAAGCGCGGCTCGCCTAGCCCGGCAGTCCGTACGCGACCGCGTCAAACCCGGAGTGCGCGTGGGGACGCAGATGCAGCGTGTATCCCGCATCCATCGATACGATCTGCTGCGCGATGGTCCAGAGGTGATCGCAGCGATGATACGCGCACACGGCGAGGCGCGGACGGGCGCGGATGATCAATGCGCGCGCGCCGTCGAGCGCATCCGGCTCGGCGCCCTCGATATCGAGTTTGATTTCGTTTGGAGATTCGGCGCCAAGCGTCGCGTCGAGCGCGCACACGGCAACGTCAATTCCGCCGGAACCGATACTGCTCGCTTCGCCGCCGCCCGCCGAGAACTGCGCCGTTCCCATCCGCGCGCCGAGCGCCGCGCGAATCAGTGAGCGGTCCGCGGCGAAAGATTCGTGGAGGTGCCACCACTCGACCAGCGCCTTGAAGTTTTCCGGATCGGGCTCGAATCCCCAATAGTTCTCGAGCGTGATGCCCGCGTCGCTCCACGACCGCATCGTGTCGCCGTCGAACGCGCCGCCGTCCACGAATCGAACGGGACCTTCCGGCTGAGGAAGATCCGGCGGCCGATACGGCACGCCGCTCACCGGCACCGGCAGAAGCTCTGCATCGCCCGTGAGCCGGTACGAGAGCAGCTGCGCGTAGTACTCGCGGCTCGCGCTGTCGCTCCAGCGCGAGAGCCCCTCGCGCATCTCATCTTCATGGCCGCGCAGCTCATCCTGGGCCACAAGCCAGTAGCGCGCGCCGAGCTCGTCCGAGAAACGGGCGTGCAGCTCCACGAAATCGATGATCCGGACCGCCCCACTCGCGCGTAACACCGTGTGAATCGACTCGGGATCTGCCTCGCGATTGAACACGCCGATCACCACCGGCATCGACGCTTCTCGCGACGCGGTCGGCAGGACGACCGGAATTCCGTCCACCGAGCGAAGCTGCGCTGCGCGCGCGTCGATCATCACCGCGACCTCGACGCCGCGCGAGCGGAGCAGCGTCGCCACTTGCCGCCCCACATTCCCCGCTCCGTACACCGCAACGCGAACGCCGCGCACGAGTTCAGGCGCAGGATTCTCCGCCAGCGTGGTGTTCTCGAGCGAGTGCTCGAGCAGATCGCGCGCCAGATCGTCGCGCGATTCGCCCATACTACTTTTCCTTTCGGTCAGCGGCGGCATATGCGACCATCGGCACGAGCATGTTCGACGCGAGTTCGGCTTCCGAGAGAAATGGAAACATGTCCTCGAGCGGCGCCGTCACCATTTGCCCGTCGGGCAGGCGTTTCGACGACACCCGCGGGCTGAACGGCTGCGTGCCGTCGAGCATCACCTCGCAAATCACCGGGCCGTCGTGCGCGAGCGTCGCCCGAATTTTCGCGTCGAGGTCCGCATTCGTCGTGACGCGCTCGAACGGAATCTGAAATCCCGCGGCAAGTTTTCCGAAATCGGGAAACGTCACGCCGCTCTCGGGGCCGGCGCCGACGGGATTCCCGGGAAAGAAATTATCCTGCGTCAGACGAATCGAGAGATATCCGTTGTTGTTGAAGATGAAGAGCTTCACCGGAAGGTTGTGGCCGCGCAGCGTTTGCAGCTCCTGCAGGTTGAGCATGATGCTGCCGTCGCCGGCGATGCACATCACGCGGCCGCGGCCGTGCGCCACGCAGGCGCCAATCGCGGCGGGAAGATCGAATCCCATCGGCGCGCAGCCGGAATCGGAGAACAGTCGCTGACCCGCGCGCAGCTTTGCGGACTGAAATGTCGCGATGCACGCCGTGCCGTCGCCGGTGACGATCACGTCTGTTTCGTCCAATGCGCGCGAAAGGGCATCGCCGAAGCAATATGGATTCACACCGTTCTCGCGCGGCCAGTACTCGGCGAGCACAACCGGATACTTCGCCTTTCGCTCCGCGCACCATGCGACCCACAGGTGGTGCTTCGCCTGCACGCTCGCCGTGATCACGGCGAGCAATCCGCGGATCACCTCGCCGGCATCCGCGTGTACGGCAAGCGCCGGCTTGATCGTTGGTTTCTTGAGCTCGGACTCGTCGATATCCACCACAATAAGCGCCGCCGCGCGCGCGAAGTTCTGCCACGCATAGCTCACCTGACGGATATTCAGCCGGCAGCCGAGCACGAGAACGCAGTCCGAGTTTTGCACTGCGAAATTTCCCGGCCTGTCGCCGATCGTTCCCGGCCGTCCCACAAACAGCGGATGGTCGCTCGCGATCAAATCGTGCGCGTTGAATCCGGTGACGACGGGGATCCCGAGCCGTTCGGCGAGCGTGAGGAACTCCGCCGCAGCGCCTGCCAGACGCACACCAGCGCCCGCATAGATCACCGGCCGCTCGGCGCGCTCGAGACGCGCGGCGATCTCAGCGATTGCCGAGCTCAGCGACGCCCCGGAGAGGGGCCGAGGATTTTCCTGTGCCGGCGTGAAGCCCGCAAGCGCGGTCTCGTCGATCATCGTCGCCTGCACGTCGACCGGAATGTCGATCCACACCGGCCCCGGCCTTCCGGAGCTCGCCTCGTACATCGCGCGCTCCACGTGATATCGAATCGTCGTGGGATCCGTGACGCACGCCGCATACTTCGTCACGGGTTTCGCCATCGCGATGATATCGACCTCTTGGTCGCCGAGCTGGCGCAGCGGAAGCGAATACGTCGACATCATTGTTTCGCGCTTCACCTGTCCCGACACCACGATCATCGGCAGTGAATCGACAAACGCGCCAAACACTCCGGTGAGCGCGTTGGTTCCGCCAGGACCCGTCGTGACTTGTACGAGCGCCGGCCGATTCAGCAGCCGCGCATATCCCTGCGCGGCCATCGCGCAGGCCTGCTCGTGATGATTCGGCAGCCAGCGCATTCCTTCGCAGCGGCCGACGGCGTCGTTGAGATGCATCGCGCCGCCACCGGTGACGATGAAACAATCGGTGACGCCGTGCTGCACCAGCGTGCGCATGACGTAGTCGGCAAGCCTGATCATTGCGCACCGGGATCGAGACGGATGACTGGATTCGTGAGGCCGCGCGCCGAAATCGATGCGGCGATTTCAGCGCCGTGCAGCAGTGAACCTATGACAATCGGAGTTTGCGGCATCGCGCGCAATGTTTCGGGCGGCACCACAGGCGCTCCGGAAATCGTCCGACCATAGTGCATTGGATTCGAATCGGTGAACGCCTTGATATGGGCACCACCGAGTGGAGTTTCGGCGAGAAGAATCGCCGTGGTCTGTCCCGTGCCCCACACGATTATTTCCTTCCCGGGAATGCCGAGTTCCTCGAGCCGCGCGATCACTCGCGAGAGCAGCGTAAACGAGGCAGTCACATAACGCGAGAGCGCCATACGCAGCGATCGGTCGGCGGGCATCTGCGGAACCTCTTCTCCGCTCTTCGGCAGCTCGGCCAGAACCCACGCGCATGGATATCGCGACGTGGGCGACGACGCGATCGCCTTCGTGCCGAACGCCGCAATCTTCCAGCCGCGTCCCGCAAAGAGCCGCTTCAGCGTCCCAACGGAGAAGTGATTGATGTGCTCGGTGTTGAAATCGAGAAAGGGCGCAACGAGATACTCGGTGTACTGCGACGCGTTCGGCACCTCGGCGTACACTCGGCCGCCCGGCGCGGTGATCGTCTTGAGTCGGTCAATCGCCGCGCTGACGTCGCGAACGTGCTCGAGCACATGCGACAGCACGATCAAATCGGCGCGCTCGATTCCGGCGGGAAGTGCGAAGAGCGAACCGACGCTTCCACGCACACCGGCAATCGCGTCCGTGGCCGCAGCGCACGCCGGCGCGGGATCGATGCCGGTGAGATTTGTATAGCCGAGCTTCGCGCACCAGCGCAGCAGGCCGCCAGCGCCGCAGCCGATATCCACGATGTGCGTAGACTTATCCGGCGCAAACGACGCGAGTGCGTGCGCCGTTTCCTCGAGCCGGTCATCGTCCCACGACTGCGCGCCGCTGCCGGTTCCCGTCGCGGCGTCCGCGTATTTGGAATCGTCGCGATAGAAACGGTCGTACGCGGCTTGATCGGGCAATGGCGTGGCGTACGCGGCGCCACACATCGAGCAGGTGACGACGTTATACCCGCTCGAAAGCGGATGACCGTCGGGGAGAACGAAGGCGCGGTGGTGCAGCACCTCGCCGGCACTCGCACCGCAGACCGGACACGGGCGTTCTTGGTCGTGCATCACGCCGTCAGAGTCCGCGACCCTCTATGAGCTTTCGAAGTTCCGGTGTGCGCGCGTACGGATTGTCGAACTGTTCGATGCGAATCGGCGCGTCCTGCTTCACCGGCTTCACGAGCAGATCATTGTCAATCAGTTCGCGGCTCGAGAGCTGCCCCTTTTGCAGCGGTACGGCGAGATAGTAATCGTCGCGCGTGATGCGCGCGCCGGCCGGCAGATCACGCCTGGCGTACACGCCTCGCACGAGCGCATCCAGATACTCGATCTCTTTCTTCGGCAGCGTGCGCCGCGTCTCACCGGAACCGCCGCAGAGCGCCTTTGCGCGATTGAACGCCGAGAACCAGTCGCTCACGTCCTCTGGCGTGGAGCAATACGGCGACAGTGTTTTGTCGGGCGTAACGATATCGATGTGGCGCTCGAAAGTCCGCGCGCCCTTGGCGTACGCGGTGAGCATCGTGTCGCGAATGTCCGTCGAGCGCTCGTGACCGGACCATCCGATCGTCGTGGTCGGATACCGCTTCCTGAGAAAGTCGATCTGGTTCAGTTCCAGCTCTTCGGCGTCGGACGGATAGAGCGAGACGCAGTGATTGATGGCGATCGGAATCGAGCGGTTTCCGAAGAACGTCACCATGGCGTCCATGTCCTTCACCGATGCGCCGCCGGTAGATGCGATCACCGGCTTGCGCGTCTTCGCGATTTTTTCGAGGAGCGTCCAGTCGGTGATGTCGGAACTGGCGATCTTTATGATCTCGATGCCGAGTTCCACGCAGAGATCCACGCTGCGCTCGTCAAACGGCGTCGCCATGCGAATGCAGTTGTTGCGGCGGGTCTCTTCGATCAGCGTGCCGTAATCTTCGTCGCTCATCTTCGTATCCACGGTTTTTTTCACATACCGGATGTCCTGCCGGTCGCGGAAATCCTTGTGGATGAAGTGCTCGACGTCGCGGAACTGCAGCTTCATCGCGCACCGCATGTTGTGGTAGCGCGAGATGGTCGAGAATTCGCGGATGATGCGCAGTCCGCGCTCGAGCGATCCCCAATGATTGTTGGCGATTTCGAGGACGAACAGTTCGTCGAAAATATTGCGGTCGATCACGGCGACATCTCCTCCGGTACGGCAAAGGTGGTGCGAAATCCGCCGACGAGCTCAGTCCACGCGCGATAGCGGCAGGCCGTCAGCGCCTTCTCGACTGCGGCATCGGTAAACTTACCGCCAATCCTGTGATGTGTGTCGATCACCCAGCGAGGCCGGTGCGTCGCGAGCCATTCGCGGGCGCCAACCAGCACCTCTTCCTCGGCGCCCTCGACATCCATCTTGATAAAATCGGGTGTCCGGCCGGCCGCTGCGCACGCGTCGGGCAGGGTGAGGGCGGTTACCTCAATCGTCTTCGTCAGGCCGGCCCGCGACACCACATGCGAGAGCGCGGCGCCGAGACTTCCCTCGGAGTTGAACCGCAGGCGTCCGCTGCGCCCCGCGACGGCAGCGTCGCGAACGTCGACGTTGGCGAGCGCCAGATCCTTCACATTGCGCAGCAGCATTTCGCGATTGAGCGGATCCGGCTCGAACGCCACGACATGTCCGGCGGCGCCCACCGCGCGCGCGAACACATAGACGCTCGCGCCGCAATTCGAGCCGAGATCGAACACCGTCTCGCCGGGCCGCGGCGCATGGTGTTTGAGGTAGCCCTGAATCGTGTCGACTTCCTCCATCAGCCCGGACTGCCAGAGTTCGACGCCGAGCGCAGGAATGAAGTGGCGGGCAGGAACGGAAAAGTCGCGCATCGCGCTGTCGCCCGTGGGCGTCACCGTCGACCAATATGCGTCGAAATGCCCGGCGACATCTGGAGCGAACACGAGATGCTTTGGACTGAGTCTCACGATTTGCGCGCCGCGAATCACATCCACGGAATCACGGCCAATGCGCACGTCGCATCCCGCGGCGCGCACCGAGCGCCGAACCTGAAATTCGGCCGCCTTGCGAACCAGCGGCGCCAGTGCAGGCACACGTTCGAGAATCCGGCGAAGCAAACCGCTCATCGGATCCTTCGCGTCGCGCGCGACGGCGCCCCGGTCTCGCCCCACCACTGCGCCGTGCGCACGATAGAATCGTTCAGCAGGATTGTCTCCTCGAGCCCAAGTTCAGTTCGCGCCCGCGCGGTATCCGGCACATGCCAGTGCGCGGGGGCGCCGGGCGCAGCCGTCCCCGCAATCTCTACGGTGCCGCCAACGAGCGCCGCCATGCGGTGCGCCAGCTCACCGATCGTGACCGCGCGTTCGGAGCCCACGTTGTATGCGCGCCCCGCGACGCCCTTCAGGAGCATCGTCCAGAGCCACACCACCATGTCGCCCGAATAGAGATAGCTGCGCACGGGCCGGCCGTCGCCGCTCACGCGAATGGTGTCGCCTCGCATCGCCTCGCCAAGAAAATTTCCGAACGCGAACGCCGAGCCGAGCGGCAGCCAGGGCCCGCAGAGCGCAAACCCGCGGGCGAAAATCACGGCCGGCTCACCAGCGGATGACGCCGCGAGCAGCGCCTGCTCCGCCTCGCGCTTTGCCCGCGCGAGATTTTCCGCGGGACGGTCGCCCTGCGGAACGCCTGAATCATCCTCGGAAATCGGCTCCGCCGGCGTGAAGTGCGCTCCGCTGACCGAACCCGAACTCAGCTGCAGCATTCGCTTCACGCCAGCGCTCGCGGCAATCGCGCGTACCCGTCTGGAGCCGTCCACGACCATCTTCGCGACGCTCCATGGATCGTCGGCCATCTCCGCGGGTGACGCGGTGTTCGCCGCATGGATCGCAAAATCGATATCGCCGCCCTGTACAGCCTTCGGAAGCTCGAAGGTTCGAACGTCTCCCTGCACAATCTCGATCCATGCCGCAGTGTCGATCCACGGCAGGCGCTGCGTCAGGCGAACCGGATCGCGCGCCGTGACCACAACGCGCACATCCGCGCCGGTTCGCGCGCGGGCGTGACGGATCGATTCCAGCATGTGCGTGCCGACGAATCCCGTAGCGCCGGTGAGCAGCAGGCGCGTGCCGCTCAGCTCGGACCAGAGCGCGCGAGTGCGCTCGAGCGAGGCGTCGAGGTCCTGCTCGAGAATCCCCGTCAGCGGAACGCTCTGTACCAGGCGATCGTGCGATCGAGACCTTCGTCGAGCGAGAATGCCGGCGACCACCCGAGCATTTTCTTCGCCTTCCCGGCGCTGAGCCACTGATGCTGGATCTCATTGCGCGCCTCGGCCCGCACATCGGGCTCGAGCGCCGACTTCATGCGCTCGAGAATCTTGTGCGTCACCTCGAGCACATCCATCTGGATCTCGTTCGAAAAATTAAATGCCTCGCCGCGCAGCTCCGGACGCGCGTGCAGCGCCTCGGCGAGCTGCATATAGGCGGCGGCGCCATCCTCCACATAGAAATAGTCGCGAATGAGTGTGCCATCCGAGCGAATCACGGGACGCTCGTTCTTCAGGACCGAGCGGATCGTGCCGGGAATCAGCCGGTTCCAGTTCAGATCACCGCCGCCGTAGAAATTTCCGCAGCGCGTGATCGCCACCGGCACGCTGAAGCTCACTGCGTACATCTTCGCGATGAGATCGGCGCACGACTTGCTGACGTCGTATGGATGCTCGCCCTGGAGCGCGGAGCTTTCGTCGTACGGGAGTGTGTCGTGATCGCCGTACGCTTTATCGCTCGACGCGATGACAACCGCTTTGGCGAGCGGACTTCTGCGCACTGCTTCCAGCAGCGCCCACGTCCCGCGCACGTTGGTATCGAGCGTAGAAATCGGATTCCGGTTTGCGACTCCTACAATCGTCTGCGCGGCGAGATGAAAGACCGTGTCGATTTCGTATTCCCCGAGCACTCGCTCGAGCACGATCTGATCGCGCACGTCTCCGCGCACGATGGTGACTTTGCTCAGCAGATCGCCGCGCAGCAGCGTGCTCTGCGGCACCCAGTCACGCACGAGGCACACGACGCTCGCGCCTTCGTCCACGAGACGGCGCACAAGCCAGCCGCCGAGTAGACCCGATCCGCCGGTGACGAACACCGGGCGATCGTGCCAATGCGAACCTTTCTTTTTCGCGCTCATTTCCACGTCTTCCATGGCGGTGAGCCGCTCGCCCACAGCGTCTCGAGATGGCGCAGATCGCGCAGCGTATCCATCGGCTGCCAGAACCCTTCGTGGCGGAACGCGCGCAGCTGGCTTTCGCTCGCGAGCCGCTCGAGCGGTTCCTTTTCCCACAGCGTGCTGTCGGAGGCGATGTATTCCAGCACTTGCGGCTGAAGAACAAAAAAGCCGCCGTTGATCCAGCCTTCGCTGGCCTGATTTTTCTCGGTGAACGCGCGGACTTCGTCGCCCTTGAGATCGAGCCCGCCGAAACGCGCGGGTGGTCTGACTGCCGTGACCGTGGCGAGTTTGCCGTGCGCCTTATGGAACGCGATGAGTTTCGTGATGTCGACATCACTCACGCCATCGCCGTACGTGAGGCAGAACGGCTCGTTGCCGATCCACTTCCTCAGTTTGCGAAGGCGGCCGCCGGTCTGCGATTCGAGTCCGGTGTCGATCATGTGGACCGTCCAGTCCTCGCGCATCTCGCCGTGCGTGATGGTCTTGCCGTCGGCGAGATGCACGGTGACATCGCGTGCCACCGCGTGATACTCAAGGAAGTACGAGCGGACCATCTCCGCCTTGTAGCCGAGCGCGAGCACGAACTCGTTGAGTCCGTGCGCCGCGTAGAGATGCATGATGTGCCAGAGCATCGGCCGGCCGCCGACCTCAACCATCGGTTTGGGCCGGGTCGAAGTCTCTTCCGAAAGTCGGGTGCCGAGTCCGCCGGCCAGGATCACAACCTTCATCGCATCTCCGTCAACGTTGTGTCCCAGAAGGTAGCACCGGCACGCCGCGGCGTACCAGATGACGGGCCCCGATCGTTAGATGGTGCGCCGTATATCGGGCAGAGTCTGCGTCGGCATAGTCGCGATGCAGCTTCTGCAGGGCGAGCGTGTCGCCGTCGTTGGGCTGCTCCACCAACCAGAGCTCGCGCGGCATCCGCTCGCGCATCGCGGCGATCATCGCTTCGTCCCGGTAGAGCGGAATGACCGTTCCTTCGGTGCGGGCCACCCGCTCGAATGTGCGCGCGTCGAGCGGCGCCCACAGTCCCCAGCGATTGACGCGAGGGAACACGATCGTCGTCGAGTCCCGCGGCTGTATCGCAGCGTACATCGCGTTGAACGCCCAATGAAAGCCCGTAAACTGGAGGTTGTAGCAGAGATGATCGGCGTCGAGCACGCGAAAGTCCTTCGCGATACTCGATACGTCGAACGCCTCCCGCTCACCGAGCGGCAGCGTCCCGAACACGCGCCGCGAGACCGGATCCCACGAGCTATGTGACGACGAAACAAGAATCAGCACGAGCGCGGCGAGTCCGATTCGCCGGATCGCGCGCGGCGTGTTGAGGCGCACAGCAGAAATGAACGCCGCCATCAGCAGCAGCGGCGCGAGCACCACGAAGTACCGGGGAAAGCTCCACGTGCGGTACACCGTCAGCACATACGCGAGCACGCCGGTCAGGACCACCACGTATCCAGCACACCGCGCGTCCATTCCGATCAGCGCGCGATCGTCCAGACGGCGCGCGGCGCGCACAGCTCCGACCGCTGCGTCGGTCACGATCACGGTCGTCGGGATCCACGCGAACCCGAGCACAAAGATGATCGCGGCGTAACTGCGGAAGATCACATCATCGAAATCCAGCCAGTGCATGCCAGCCACCGGATGTTCGTGAATGCCCTGATTCCAGATGGCGTACGAGTCCTGCGTCGCGCCCCACCACGCCAGAAAAATGCCATAAGCAATCAGTGGAATCGCCGGGGGGAAAAGGTCGCGTGCAACATGTTTTGCGCGATCGAACGGCGTTCCCTTCTCCTCGGCAAAACGGAACAGCCCGTGGAGCGCAAGAGCCGCCGCGCACACGAGCACGCCCGTTTCCTTTGAGAAGCAGAGCATGAATCCGGCGATAGGCGCCAGCCAATAGCGCCGCCACACGAGCAGCGCGAGAAACATCGCGAAAAACACATACACGCCGAAGTCGCTGTTGAGCTGAAGCAGCGTTGCCGCAAGCAGCGGATTTACAGCGACGGCGCACACGAGCAGGCCGCGCTCCATGCGCCATGCCTCACCCGGAATCAGTTTGCGCAGGATCGCGTCGAACGACACGAACGCGCCGATCGCGAGCACCATGTTCATCGCGACTATCGCCGCGAGATTCCCCGCGCGCGGCAGCTGCGTGAGCGCGAGCAGGCCCATGTACAGCTGCGATTGATGCCCGCCGCAACGCAGCGAATGCACGTTCATTCCGTGCGCTGCCGCATCGACTACGCATTGCATGTACACGCTGCCATCCCAGATCGGAACGAATCCGCGCTCGGGCCAGACGATGATGAAGAACAGAATGGCCGGAACGACGCCCCACCGGAGGTAGGGACGCGTCTCGCTCACGGAGTAATCAACTCCAGGTGATGCGCGACGAGCACATGACCGCGGGCGAACGTCCGCGAGACCGCCACCTCACGATACAGCGGCTTGAGCTTCTCCAGCGCGTCGTCGTGATCCGGCCGGTACGAAAACTCGAGAAACCATACGTCGCGCGGCCGCGCGGGGTTCGCGATCAGATCGATCTCGTCCCAATACCTCGGCACGATGACGTTCTCCTGATGCAGCGTGCGCTGGCGCGTGAAGAAGTCGAGCTGACTCCAGATATTCCATCGCGCCACGCGTGACGTGGCGAACGACGTCGAATCGGTCGGCTGCAAACTTCTGAACAGCGCGTTCTGCACGTGGTGGTAGCCGGTGAACTGCAGGTTATATACGATCTCGTCCCGGCCCGGCCCGTCGTACTCTCTGGTAATCGACGACATCCGGTACATGTCGTGCTGTCCGGTTGAGAACGTGCCGTAGACCGCCTTGGAAACCGGATCTTCGGACCTGAACGTCGCGAACACAAAGAGCGACGTGAGTGCGCCGATCACCGCAAATCGCACACGCGAACCCGCGCCGAGCCGCAGCAGCGCCGCAAAGGTGAGCATCACGAGCAGCGGATAGAGCAGCGCGAAGTAGCGCAGGTTGCTCCATGTCCGGAACGAGGTCAGCAGATAGGTCAGCGTTGCCGTAAGCACGGCGAGATACGCGAGGCGCGATGGATCCGAGCCGGCCACGACGCGCTTCGGCAGCCGTCGCGCCATACGAACGCCGCCCCACGCCAGATCGGCGCCAATGATCAGCGTCAGCACCCACATGAATCCGAGCAGAAATATTCCCGCCGCATAACTGCGGAATACCGGTTCGCTCAGATCGAAGAAATTGAAACCGTCGATCGTCGTCTTCTGCCAGCTGTGCTTCCACACGGCGGAACCCGCATGCGTCGAGTTCCACCAGAGCACGTGTGCCACAAACAGCGCAGGTGGTATGGCCGTCGCCCACATCGGCAAGACGCGCTTCACGCGCCCGCCCACCGTTCCGGCGCCGGGCGCCATCCGGAACAGCACATCGAGCCCGACCATGACTACGTACGCGAGCACGCCTGTTTCCTTCGAAAAGCAGAGAAAGACGCCGGCCAGCGCCGCCCATCCGTATCGGCTGCTCAGCAGCGCCGCGAGCGTCGCGAAGAAAAAGACGTATACGCCAAAATCGACGTTGGTTTGCAGCAGCGTCGAGAGCACCACGGGATGCACCGCGCACGCGAGCGTGACGAGATCGAGCTGCCGCTTGCTGAGCAGATCTGGAAACACGCGGGCGAGCACGACGCGAATCGACGCGAGCGCAAGAATGCCGAGCAGCACGTTCATGAAATGCAGTGCGCTGATGTCCCCAAACTTGAACAGTTGCGATATCGCGAGAAAGACGATGTAGCCCTGCGAGGGATGTGCCGCGCACCGCAGCGACTCCATGCTCAGGCCGTTCGCGGCCGCCTCCACCGCGCAGTTCGCGTACACGCGTCCGTCCCAAATCGGCACGTAGCCAAGCTCAGGCTGCAGAATCGCGACGAACACGAGCGCGATGACAAGAAACGCCGCGATGCGCTCCCGCAGGTCCGGCTTCATTACGGCTTCGCCTCGTGGAACTCGCCGGTGAGTTCATCGAACACGTACGCCGTGCGGCCGTGTGCGAGCGCGTACAAACGCAAATCGTCAGGGCCGCGGTCGTGCACGATCCAGCTGTCCGCGTCGGAGAGCATCCCGCGGTTCGCCACGAGCGCGATGTGCATGCTGCGCTTTGCGGTGTAGCGCACGAACACGATGTTCGGCTTCTTGGGCAGCTTCGCGACCGCATTGGCGAAGTAGCGCGGCTCGGCCGCGATCTTGTCGAGCGTTTGCCGCGCGGCGGAAACATCGTGATCGAGAAGCGCCGTGAAACCGAGGAGGGCCACCGCCGAAAGCCACCGCGGCGCGTGCTCGAGCTGCGCGGCCTTGAGAGCGCGCGAAACGCCAATCGCGGCAGTGAATGCGATCACCGGCATGGTCTCGAGATAGTACACGACCCAATCCGACGTGTGCGCCTGGGTGAGATACGCCCCGATGAGCAGGCCGCTCGATCCGAGCGCGAACCAGCCAGTGGCGCCGAGCGCCCAGAGCCCGAGGAGAAACGCGATGGCGAACGGAAGGCGCCAGCCGCCGAACGAATCGCGCAGCAGCATCGACGTGCGATCGAGCGCGGTGGCCCAGACCGGAAGCGTGACTTGACCGTTCTTGATCTCGTGCAAGAACGAACGCACGCGCTCCGTCTCAGGCGGCAGCGCGCGCTCCGGCGGCGTTTCATCGATGGTGCGGCCGGGAATGTCGAACGGCAGATACTGCTTCGTGTAGAGCGCGAGTGGAGTCGTCTTCCAGTCGCCCGTGGTCTTGAAGCTCCACAGCGGAAGGATGCCGAGCACCAGCGTGCCTGCGAGCACGCCAATCGCGAGATCGCGCCACCGTTTGCCCTTTATCACGTCGCGCAGCACGACGACCGCGACGGGAATCGCAAACACGAACATCGTCGCCGGCCGCGTGATCGCGCCCCATCCGATCGCGAGTGCGAGGACGATCATCCATCGGGTGCGGCGCGTCGCGCGCCATTCGAGGAGCGCCCACCAGGCGAGCAGCCAGCAGAACGATGTCGTCGTCTCTGAAAAGTACGCGGCGCGAAAACGAAGATTCCCGAACGTGCCAAGCCAGAGCGCCCAGGTGAGCGCCGCGGTGAGCGTGCCGGCAACCCGCCGCGCGAGGGCGAACACGAGCGCGCCCGTCGCGCCCGTGATCAGGAGCGGCAGCAGCCCCGGCAGTCCCAGCGCAAATCCTGGCGCGACCATCAGCGCGTAACCCGGCGGATATTTTGCCGCGAACACGGGTGTGACGAGCACGTAGAGCTGCTCGAAGAACTCCGGCGCGGGCGGCGACGCGACCTTCCAGTGCAAATGCGCGTACTGGTCAGCCTGCATCCAGTACGCCCACTCGTCGTGCATCAGCGGGACCGCCGTCAGCGATCCCCACACGCGCAGCACGGCAAGCGCGGCCAGCACACCCGCAATCACCACCGGCCACGGACTGTCGAGCAGCCGTGCGCGCTCGGCGACAGGCGCCGTCACTTCTCGCCCTCGTGATAGACCATCTCGAGATTCACATCCCACAGCTCGGAATCATCGTCCTTCCCCGCGATGATGTTGTCCACCGCCATCATCGCCGTCAGCATCGAGTGATCCTGATTGTTGTAGCGATGCATCCCGTTGCGTCCCACGCAAAACAGATTCGGAATCCCCGTGACGAACCGCCGCACTTCGTCGAGCCGGTCGTACGTCCCGAAATACGCGGGATATGCTTTCGGCATCCGCAGCACACAGCCATCGAGCACGTCCGATTGCAGCGCGAACCCGATCGTCTCGAGTTCGCGCGCGGCGAGCTGGACGAGCGCCGCATCCGTCGAATTCCACAGCGTGTTCCCTTCGTCCACGAAATATTCGAGGCCGATCCATACCGTGCGCTTGCTGTCGGCAACGAGATATGGACTCCAGTTGTTGAACAGCTGAATGCGCCCCACCTGCACGCCCATATCCTGCACGTAGATCCAGTTGTCCTCGACCATCGGCTTGGCCGTGCCGCCGCGTACGCTCACGTGCAGCTTCTTGAGCAGCAATCCCACTGTGAGAAAATCACGGTAGCGCAACCCGCGCGACACGTCCGCAACGGCCGGTGGCGGTGCGGGAGTGAGCTGCTCCATCAGTTCGCGCAGCGGCATGGTTGAAAAGAAATAATCGCACGCGATGTCTTCGCGGCGCCCGGTCTCCTCGTGCACGATCGTCACGCTCGAGACCCGCCCGTCCTTCATGTGCACGCCGTCCACGCGCGCGCCGTAGCGAATCTCGCCGCCCGCATGCATCACCTGCTCCGCGACCGCCTCCCACATCTGTCCCGGCCCGAGCTTGGGATAGAAGAAGCGCGTGATCAGCGACGTCTCGCGCTCCTCCTGCTTTTTCTTGAAATCGCTCGAGAGCAAGTCCTTCACCGCGTGCGAAATCGCGCGCGTCAGCGAGAGGCCCTTCACCCGCTGCGCGCCCCAATCCGCCCGAATCTCACCACACTTCACGCCCCACACTTTCTCCGTATACCCGCGAAAAAACGTCTCGTACAAGCGCTCGCCGAACCGATTGATGAAGAACGCGTCGAGATACGTCTCGTCTTTTCTCGGAAACAATTGCGCCTTGATGTAACTGAGCCCAATGAGCGCCGTGTTCATCAGTCCCAGCCGCCAGGCCACCCCAAGCGTGATGCCGATCGGATACGGAAAGAAATTGCGGTTGAAATAAATTCGCGAAAGCCGCGGACGCTGCAGCATGACGCGATCCTCGCGCTCGGGATCGGGCGCGGCGCGGCGCTCTTCGCGAACCTTCGGCCCCGCTTCTCCGGCTGGCGCGAGTGACTCGAGCGTCACCTCGCTCGCGTATTCCACCTCGAGCCGGCGGTCGAGTTCGTCGGCCGCTGGCTTTCCCTGCAACGGAATCTTCGAGAACCACCAGCGCATCACGCGCTCGCTCTTCGAGAAAAAGCGATGCCCGCCGATATCGATCCGGTTTCCCTTGTACGCGTATGTCTGCGCGATGCCGCCCGTTGCGTTCGAGCGCTCGAACACGAGCGGCACGATGTCGGTGCGCGCGAGAAGCTCCCACGCCGCGGTAAGTCCCGCCGGCCCGGCGCCGGCGATCACCGCGACTTTTTTGCGGCTCACGTGAGCGTCACGCGAAGTTTCGTGCGCGCCAGCACGGTGCCGAGCACGAGCGCGACGAGATATCCGTATGGGAGACCCGCCGCAATAACGCCGAGAAAGAGCGCCAGCGAAAAATCACGCGGCGTCGAAACGAGATCGCGCACGAGCGATGCGATCGCCACGCCTTCGAACAGCAGCAGCACGCCGAGCATCGGCTTCGGAAAAATCAGCGCGACCTCGCCAAAACTTCCACCCAGCAGCACGCCTGTCGTGAGCAGCGCGGCGCCCGCGATGATCACCGATCCACCCGTTCGCGCGCCGAACGTGTAGTGCCCCGCCATGCCGCCCGAACCGTGACACACCGGCACGCCGCTGAAGAACGCGCTCACGATGTTCATCCCGGCGTACGTGAGGCCGATGCGCTTGATCGTCAGCGGTGCGCGGCCCGGAAAGAGATCGGCGGCAACCTGCTTGGTCGCGAGAACCGAGTTGCCAAGTGACAGGGGAATCTGGGGGAGCGCGAGCAGCACGAAGCCCGCCCACATATCGTCGAGCTTCGGAATGTGCGGCTCCGGCAGATGCACACCGATCGCCGAGAATGCGCTCGAGCCGGCACCGTCGACGGTCAGCGCGAAGATCGCGCCGAGCGCCAGCACGATTGGCGCGGGCGGAAGTCTCCGATTTCCCAAGAGCAGCACCACGATCGCGAACGCGATCGCCGCGAGCACATAGCCCGAGGCTCCGCCCGACGGCACATACTCCGCCACCGCGATCCGCGCGAGCTGGAGTCCGAGCCCCAGCTGGATGCCGCGCACCACCACATGCGGCACGAGCTTCGCGACCCAATCGAGCGCTCCCGTGAGCACGAGCAGCAGCATCAGCACGCCGATGGCCGCGCCCCCGCCATACAACACATCGGCGCTGACATGCTGCGCGATCACCAGCGCCGCCACGGCCTTCAGCGGCTGCACCGGCATTGGCATGCGATACACCAGGCCGGTCAGAATCTGCAGCGCGCCGAACACCACCAGCACGCTCGTCGCGTCGAGTTTCGCCGCCGCGATCATCCCGACAATCAGCGGAAGTGATGTGCCGAGGTCGCCAAAGGCACCCGAAACTTCATTCCGGTCGAATCGTATGATTCCTGCGCGCTCTGACATTGTCGTATATTCGGAGCGCGCAGCACGTCTTACAAGGGAGCACATGACCGAACTCGCACTCGATATACGCGGGATCTCCAAGAGCTATGGCGAATTCAATGCCGTACGCTCGCTCTCGCTGGCCGTCCCGAAGGGCGCCGTCTACGGCCTGCTCGGCCCGAACGGCGCCGGCAAGACGACCACCATCCGGATGATTCTCAACATCATTGCGCCGGACGACGGGACCATAATGGTGCTCGGTCGGCCCAACACGGACTCGGCGATTCTCGACCGCATTGGCTACCTCCCCGAGGAGCGCGGACTCTACAAAAAGATGCAGGTGCGCCGCGTGCTGCGATTCCTCGCGCAGCTCAAAGGCCTGGGCGCGAAGGAGGCAGACCGCCGAATCGAAGACTGGATGGAGCGCCTGTCGCTCAAAACTCCGGAGAAGGACTGGGGACTTTCGAAGATCGACGAACTTTCACGCGGCATGCAGCAGAAGGTGCAGTTCATCGGCACGCTGCTGCACGATCCCGATCTCGTGATTTTGGATGAGCCGTTCAGCGGCCTCGATCCGATCAACGCGCAGGCGCTCAAGGACACGGTCGTCGACCTCAAGAAGCGCGGCAAGAGCGTGATATTCTCGACGCATCTGATGGACAACGCCGAGCGTCTCTGCGATTCGGTATGCATCATCGCGCACGGCGATAAAGTGCTCGATGGCACCGTGGCCGGTGTGAAAGCCGAGCATGGCGGAAACAATGTGGCGCTCGCCGTCGCCGGCGACGGCGCCGAACTGGTGAAGCGCGTGCTCAGCGATCACCAGATGGTCGAGCGCGTGGATGATTCGAATCGCTTCTTCGAAATCTCACTGCAAAAGGACGCCGATCCGCAGCAGCTGCTGCGCCGCCTGATCGAAGCCGGCGCGAGCATCACACGCTTTGAACTCGTGCAGCCCTCGCTGCACCAGATATTCCTCGAGAAAGTCGGCGCCACCGGCGTCGAAGTGGGGATGACCGGCCATGGATAAACTCTGGGTAGTCATCAAGCGCGAGTACCTCGAGCGCGTGCGGTCGAAGTGGTTCATCTTCACGACCATCTTCGGGCCGGTGTTCTTTGCGCTCATCACGATCCTTCCGGGCTACATGACCGTGAAGACGATGAAGAACCAGCAAGTCTCGGCGATTCTGATTCTCGACGCGACGACGACCGGACTCGGACACAAGGTCGCGGACCGTCTCGCGAAAAACGCCGACAGCGCCGCCGTTCGCGCGCTGAGCGGGCGCAGCGGCAGTCAATCCGCCACGGGGATGAGCGCGGCGATTCCGAGTGAAGTCCAGGATGTGAATCCGCCGCAGCTCGCGCGGGCGGAATCGCTCGCAACCAAGGCCGTGATGGAAAAGGTGTCTGAGGGATACCTCGTACTCGACTCGGCCACCATCGCCAAGCACACCGCGCGGTACTCGGGACGCAATGCGTCGGCGGTGGGACAGGTGGAGCTCATTCAGGAAGCGATCCGGCAGTCGCTCGTCGGCATGCGGCTGGAGGCGGCTGGCATGAACGCCGCGCGCATCGACTCGCTCGTGCGCGTGCGAGTCAGCCTCTCGTCCGACCGCCTCGATGAACGCGGCCGCGGCGACAGCGGGCTCGTCAGTCTGATCTTCGGATTCATCATCGCGTTCATGCTGTACATGATGATCATGCTTTACGGCCAGAACGTGATGCGTGGCGTGCTCGAGGAAAAAATGACGCGTGTCGCCGAGGTCGTGATGGCGAGTGTGAAGCCCGACATTCTGCTCGCCGGAAAAATTCTGGGCGTTGGTGCCGTCGGCCTCACGCAGCAGATCGTGTGGTTCGGCAGCGCCGCTGCCTTCATCACCTACGGCGCCGTGATGGCCAAGGCGATGGGCGCTCCCGAGATGAAGAACTTTGCATTCCCGACCGTGTCGCCGCTGCTGTTTCTGTCGCTCATGCTGTTCTTCGTGCTCGGCTACATCCTGTATTCGTCGATGTTCGCCGCGGTGGGCGCGATGGTCGGCAGTCAGGAGGAGGTGCAGCAGGCCGCGCAGCCGGTGGTGCTGCTGCTCGTCGCGAGCATCATCTTCGTGCAGCCGATCCTGCTCAATCCGTCGGGCACCCTCGCCGTCGCCATGAGTGTGATTCCATTCACGGCGCCGGTGATCATGCCGTTGCGCATGACCGCGGTGCAGGTTCCGCCGCTCGAGCTGGCCGGCTCAATGGTCGGCCTTGCCATCACCTGCTGGGTGACGATCTGGGCCGCCGCTCGCATCTATCGCGTGGGGCTGCTCATGACAGGAAAACGGCCGAACCTCAAAGAACTCGCGCGTTGGATCAGGCACGCGTAGCGGGAAAAACGGCGACTCGCAAATGGGTACTGGCCCGCGACTCGCAAGTTGCAACTCGCTGGCCAGTACCCATTCGCGATTCGCCGACTCTTACTTTCCCCGCGTTGCGATGATCAGGGCTTCCATGTGCGAGAGATAGCGCTCGAGCGCTTTTCTCCCCGCGGCGGTCAGCTTGTACTCCGTTTTCGGCACCCGGCCGTCGAATGATTTTGTGCAGGAGAGATAGCCCGCGTCCTCGAGTTTGCGCGCGTGCACGCTCACGTTGCCGTCGGACGTGTTCAGCAGCTGCTTGAGTTCGTTGAACGTGAGTCGCTCGTTCACGGCGAGCGCGCTAACGATTCCCAGACGAATGCGTTCGTGAATGATTTTGTCGAGCGCTCCCGCCACGGACTCGTCGCCCTTGTGCGCGCGGAGCCCAACCGGCGTGGCGCGCGCGCCGCGTTCGGCGCGGCGAGCGGCCGCCGATGATGATTGCTTAGCCACCGTAATGCCTCGTGATGTGAAAGCCGAACGCGAGATGCAGGCCGCCGAATCCGGCGGCGAGAAGAATCGATTGAACGAATGGCGGCACGAAGAAGCACACCGCGCCGAGAACAATGAACAGCGCGCCCATGACCGGCACGGGTTTCACCGAGAGCGCGCCGCCGGCCGTCACCGAAGCGCCGTACAGCGTCAGCCATGTTCCCGGGAGAAGGGAAATCTGCCGTGCCGCGATGAACGCGAAGGTGAGCACGGCTCCCGCGGCGAGGCCCGGCGCGAACGCGAGCATGAAGCGGCGCGCAGATCCGTCGAGCAGCGACTGCCCGGCGCGCGCGGCTTTGCGGCGGATCATGAGCCAGGACAGCGGCCCGCCGAGCAGCGCGGCGAGAAACCATATGGCAATAAATTCGCCTGGATTCGCCGCAATCAGCAGCGGCGGCGCCGCGACCGCCGCCAGGATGCCGAGCACGCCCACGAGGATCATTCCGGAACCCGACACGCTCGTGAACGCGCCCGCGCGCGCCATCGTGTCGCGAATGAATCGAAGGTTGTCTGCTGCGCGATCGCCGAGCGCGGTGCTCATGGCGAAAGATTAGCGATCGACTGCCGAACTCACAAGTACTTTACAACTTCAAGTACTAAGACTTTCAGCCCTAAACCGTCGACGGCTCCTTCGCGCAGTACTTGTCGAACGCCGCCGTCATGTCCGCGGCGATCGCGTCGGCCGAGCGGCCTTCGATCTGGTGCCGCTCGATCATGACTACGAGCTTTCCGTTCTTGAACATCGCGATCGACGGCGAACTCGGCGCATAGCCGGTGATGTACGAGCGTGCCTGACGCGTCGCGTCAGCGTCCTGCCCTGAAAACACCGTGTAGAGCTGCTCGGGCCGCGTCGCGTGCTGGAGCGCCATCCCGACGGCGGGACGCGCGTTGCGCGCCGCGCAGCCGCACATCGAGTTCACGACCACCAGCGCGGTGCCCTGCTGGTCCTTCAGTTTCGCATCGACCTCACCGGCGGTGCGCAGCTCCTCGATTCCGAGCCGCGTCAGTTCCTGCCGCATGGGAGTAATAAAGCGTTCATCGTACATCATGTTTGAAGTCTCCTACTCGTTGCGAGCGAGCGTCAGAATGGCTGCCTGCGGCACCACGAGATAGCGCTCGTTGTCGAACGTGATCTCCACTGCCGCCTTCCGGAAAAAAAGCGCGTAGTCACCCACGCGCGCCTGCATAGGAACATAACGGGTATCCTTGATTCCCGAGATCTTCCACGGCTCCTCGAGATGATCCTCGACCGTCGGAAGCGGCTGGCCGGGACCGGTCGCGATGACGGTGCCGCCCTGCACCGCCTGGCTGTCCGTCGCCGTCGCCGGGAGATACAGCCCGACCTTCGTGCGCTCCTCGCCGTCCTCGATCCTGATCAGCACGCGATCGCCGACAACCACAAGATGTTTCTTCCCTTTCTTCATGAGCCGTCTCCCTTCGGCTTGGTCGTATCGATGTCGTCACCCGGCACGGCTTCCAGCGACTGCGACGCCCGCTGGATGCGCACGGCCATGGAGGACCGCTTTTCGGCGACGAGAAGCAGCCGCCGCATGATCGAAACCACAACGGCGAGCACCATCACGAACAGCACAATGCTCACGAGGCGGACGATCAGCGTGCGAGCGCTCTCGCTCAGCCAGTCGGAGAGCTCCGCGCGGTCGGCACCGAGCGGCTCGAGGCCGAACGTCGTGAGCGCGAGACTCATGATGATCTCCGCTCCCGACTCGAGAATCGCGAACGCCGGCGCGCGCCAGGTCCAGTGCCGAAGCGTGTAGTTGCCGAGGTGGATCGTGAGCATCAGGAAGAGGAAAACCATCCCGATGAGAAACGTTCCGCCAACCCAGAGCCAGCTGTCGGGCGCGCCGTGCGTGAGCACGTACGACCGCCAAAGTCTGAGCGGCACGCCTGTGAGCAGCGCCATGTAGGGCAGCGAGAGCGACGCCTGCCTGAGCGGCGGGAGCTTCTCCAGCTTCCAGGCGAGCGTCTTGCGCGGGAAGAACTCGGCGGTCATCGATTGGAACGTACAAGGAGCGGGCTCGCGCGCACAGCGTTGCCCCTGCTATTTCCCGATCAGATTGCCGATCCAGCGCAGACTCTGCGGCACGTGCGCCCGCCAATATTCCCAGTTGTGGGCTCCCGGCCACTCGTGGTACTCGATCGGAATGCCCTCCTGCCACGCCTCCCATTTGAAGGCGCGGGTCTGGTTCACGGCGAGTCCATCGTCGACGCCGACGTCCGCGAACATGTCGGGCACGACGGCTTTCCCCTTCTTCGCGATGAGACTGTGCAATCGGCGGGCCGGATCGCGCGACCACCACGCGGCGGTGTCATGTCCGAACGCCGGCGCAATGGTCTTGTAGAGTCCGCCCCAGATCTTCTCGAGATCGGATTGATCCGCGGCCCACACAGGATGTCCGTCGAACGGCACGGGCCCGGCGAACAGTGGCGCGAGCGTGCCGGAATGCGACGCGGCCGCCGTGAAGACATCGGGATACGAGAGCGCGAGCGTGATCGCTCCATATCCGCCCATGGAGAGCCCCGCGATAGCACGGTGCGCCCGGTTTGCGCGTGTGCGGTACTTCTTGTCGGTAAACTGCACGACGTCGCGCGCGATGTAGTCGTCGTAGTGCTGCCACGCCACGCAGTAGGTGTCGGCGCTCTCGTGCGTAGCGATGGGCGTCTTGCGGCACGCGTCGGCCGTGATGAGCGCATTCCACGTCGTGTACCAGCTGTCGTCGCCGTCGGGCATGACGACGATCATCTCAGGTCCGCCGGCGTTGATGAGCGAATCCATCACGAGATCGAGCTGGCCGCTGCCGGTCCAATCGGTCTCACTTCCCCACACACCGTGCAGGTAGTACGCCACCGGGTATCTCCGCGCCGGCGTCTTGCGATACGACGGCGGGAGATACACGACGACTGCTTTCTTCGCGCCGAGCGACTGCGACCAGAGCGTGTCGGTGACAACCGACCCGTGCAGCGAATCGGCCGCGGCGGCGAACGCGAGAAGCAGCGCGACGATCACGTTATTTTACGACCGCGATGCACTCGATTTCGGTGCGCGCGTTGTTCGCGAGGCCGGTGGTGCCGAACGCGCTGCGCGCCGGGAATTTGCCGGCGGTGAACATGGTCTTGTAGACCTCGTTCATCGCGCCCCACTCTTTCATATCCTGAAGGAACACGGTGCACTTCACGACGTGCTCCATGTCGGAGCCGTTGGCTTCGAGGACGGTCTTGATGTTGGTGAGCGCCTGTTTCGTCTCGGGGCCAATGCCGCCCTCGGCGAGCTTGCCCTTCTCGGTGCCGAGCTGGCCGGCGAGGTAGAGCATGTTGCCGACTTTGACGGCCGGCGAAAACGGGGCCGTGCTCTGGGGATTGGTGGTGAGGAACTGCGGTGCCTGCGCGGCCGCCGCCGCCGGAACCAGCACAACCGCCGCTACTGCAAAGAAACGACGCATACGTCCTCCTAGAGGAATTCGTGCAGCAATGAATGAAAGTGATGAACGCCAACTTCTCGCGCGGCGGAGTACCGGCCGCGGTCGTACGCTCTCGATCTGAGGTTCTTCTGGACCTGCACGCAGATCTCGATGTCCTCGTCCTGTATTTCGTCGCTAAATGCTACTAATTTCGTCCATTCTGCGTCGGTCGCCGGATCTGCGGGCGGCGTGGCCGAGTACCACTCGAACACGACCTCGCAGGCGTCCTGGCCACGCGGAAGCACGACGTTCGTCTGCATCTGTCCCAGGTAGACATTGAGCATCACGTTGGGAAAGAGCCAGTAGTACTGCGCCTGGTCGCCTGCCTCCGTCGGCACGTATTTCCTCGAGCCATCATCCGTGGCGGGCGCCGGCTTCAGCGGCGCGTGCTGCAGCGACCAGTACCGGTGGGGCTCGACGCGGTATTCGCCGTAATCGATCTCTTTGTTCAGCGACGGATGCACCACGGGGATGTGGTATCCCTCGAGATAATTGTCGACGTACACCTTCCAGTTGCACGCGATCGTCCACGATTTGCGCATCACCCAGCGCATGGCTTCGACGCGAAACTTCGCGGCGCGTTCGGGAATGTCGCCCAGAAAGTGCGCGAGCGGAGGGGCGGCGGCATCGAGGTTCGCGAATACCAATGGGCCAAATGTCGCGACTTGGACGGGCAACAGGCGGAACCGCGTGGGATCGAAACCTGCGCTCTCCTCCATTTCGGGCGCGCGCAGCAGCTGACCGTCGAGCGCGTACGTCCACCCGTGATAGCGGCACTGCAGCGTCTGGCGTTTTCCGCAGCCGTGCGCCACGGGTCCTGCGCGGTGCAGGCAGATGTTGTGAAATCCGCGCAGCTGATCCTTGTCGCGCAGCACGACGATCGACTCGGGGCCGATCTCCGCAGTGAAGAACTCTCCGCTCTCCGCCGCCTGGTCCGCGCGCCCAACGAGCTGCCACGTGCGGCCGAAGACCCGCTCCTCCTCACGTGCGAGAAACGCCGGATCCACGTAGCACCGCGACGGAATCGTCGAAGCGCGCGTGATGTCGGGGTCGAAGTCGAAGGCGTCAGGCACGAGTCTGGAGGCGGGGTGCGGGACTCTCGGTGCGGAGCGCGGGACTGTTATTTAATCCAATGCCCAATGCGCTTCCACCGGATATCGGTGATGAACGACAGGGCGCGATCGCTCTCGTCCTGCGGCACATAGGTGTAATAGACGAACATCGGCCGTCCGCGCACGTTGGCGCGCGGCACGAACCCCCAGTAGCGGCTGTCCTTCGAGTCGTAGCGGTTGTCGCCCATCATGAAGTAGTGGCCGGGCGGTACGACGAACGGGCCCCACGTGTCGAGCAGCGGCTGCTTGGGCGCCGCTCCGAATCGCGAAGCCGCGAGCCCGATTTTCTTTTGCCACTCGAAGCCGTCGCCCTCGGAGGCGCCATCGCCCTTCCGTTGCTCGGGCGACGTATAGCCCTGCCGTTGCGCGAGGCCGTTCACATACACGACTCCCTCCCGTCCGTACAGCGTGTCGCCGGCCATTCCGATGAGACGCTTCACGAGTGTCGGCGTAGGATCGTGATTGACCGCCGCTTCATCCGCCTGATACGGCGACTCGAATACCACAACATCTCCGCGATTCGGATCGGCGTAGCCGGGCAAACTGAAGTGCGTGAACGGAACGTGCGGACCGTACGCGACCTTGTTCACGAACAGCCAGTCGCCGATCAGCAGCGTCGGAATCATGCTCCCCGTCGGGATGCGATATGCCTCGATCAAAAACGTGCGCAACACCAGGAAGATCGCGATGGTCCCCGCGATTGACTTGAATCCTTCCCAGTAGCGCCGGAGGCCGGACGGGCCGCCCGATGAGCCGCCCGACTTGCCGCCGCGAGCGGCCGCCACGTTGTTCTTCGATTTCTCCGGTTTTTTATCGGCCACGTTCAACACTCGCTGCGGTGAAAGCGGAGAGGGCGCATCCGCTTGAACTTAAGCTGGATGCGCCCCCGCGGTGACGAACCTCGAACAATACGCCAGTAAAACTTACTTGACGTGCTTCGAGACGAGCTTCGTCATTTCGAACATGTTGACCATCGCCCGTCCACCGAACACCGCCTTCAGGTTGGCATCGGCGTTGATGTTGCGGCGATTCTTCTTGTCCTGGAGGCCGTGCTTCTTGATGTAGATCCAGATCTTCTTGGTGAGCTCAGTGCGCGGCATCGGGGACGTTCCCACGACGGCGCCGAGCACTGCATCCGGCTGCACCGGTTTCATAAACGCTGCATTCGGCTTACGCTTGCCGGCCTTCTTCGCCTTTTTCGCGGGCGCTTTCTTTGCCTTTTTCTTGGCGGCCATCGACGAGTCTCCTCGATAGAAATGTGTGATGTAGCCCGATGCTCACTCTATGAACACCAGTCCGACCACTCGAAAGTAAGTCACCTCTCCGTGAGCGCAAGAGGGAGATCTGCTCTGAAAAGTAGGGATTCCTCTCTGCGTGTCACCCCGAAGTCGGCAACAGTGACGCGAGCAGCGTCATCATTTTCACGTCGTATGGGTCGGCGGACGCATCGTCTTCGAGCGTTTCTTCGCGCTCGTGCGGCGTCTCCAAAATCAGCGAAATCCCCTCTGTACGCGCGTCCGCGATCAGCCAGCGAAACGGCTCGACGCCAATCGCGCCCTCACCGATCAACGCGTGCCGGTCCTTGTTCGACGCGAAGGGGTGCTTGCTGTCGTTCAGATGAAAAAATCTGGGGCGCTCGCCAATCACGTTCTCGAACTTGTCGAGTGCCTCCCGCTGTGCCGCGGCAGAGCTCGCGATGTCGTGACCGCTCGCGAACAGGTGGCACGTATCGAGTCCGTACCCCGTGCGATGCCGCAGTTCCGCAGGGACGCGCGCGAGCATTCGAGCGATTTCCTCAGCGGAACGGCCCATCGTTTTTCCCGCTCCCGCCGTGTTCTCAATGAGAACGCGCGTGCCGCCCGCCGTCTCCGGAACCGCTTCGAGCGCGTGACGAATCGCATCGCCCGCGCGGTCGCACGCCTCCTGCGGATCGCCGTCGCCCGCAGACCCGGGGTGAAAACAACAGGCCCCCACTCCGAACGCCGTCGTGCGCTCGAGTTCCCGCGCGAGTCCGGCCTTTGCGCGCGTCGCCTTTTCCTCCTCTGGCGATGCGGTGTTGAGCACGAACGCGGCATGCACCATCACGCGCGCCGCATCGATCCCCGCCGCGGCGAGCGCCTCCAGGAATTTCGCGGCGCGTTCCGGCTTGATCTTCACTTTTTCGTTGTAGTACGTCGGCACGGCGCTGAAAAACTGAAGCGCCCGCATCTGTGCCGATGCCGCGCGCCTCACCGCCATCACCGGTCCGCCGGCGTCCGCGGGATGCGAACCGAAATATCGAACGCTCATTTCCCGCTCACTTCAGGGGTGATGCTCCGCCGCCCGGATTGATGTCGAGCATCCGCGCCTTGCCGAGGTACTCGACACTTTTCGGATTCTCGAGCTGGCGCAGGCGTTTGACGACGTCGGCGATGCGTCGCGCCATTTGAGCGATGGTCACGAGTGATTCTGCCCGCTCCTCTTCCGTCACCATGCCAGCCTCGAGCAAGCCGGTATTGGAGAGCAGCGCGGCAAGCGGATTGTTGATCTCGTGTTGCAGCGCAAGCGAGGTCTCGCCGATCCCCGCGAGATACTGCGCCTTGAGAAGCTTCTCCTCAAGACTGCGCCGCGCCGCGTTGACTTCGATTCTTCGCTCGGCGATGCGCAACCGCGCCATGAGGTTGTCGGGCGTCACCGGCTTCGACATATAGTCGTCGGCGCCAGCGTCGAGCACGGCCGTGAGATCTTCTGTTTTATCGCGTGCCGTGACCATCAGGATGAACGGCACATCGCCGCCCTCCGACGCGCGAATGCGCCGGCAGAGCTCGATCCCGTCCATGATCGGCATTTCCCAGTCGAGAATCAGGAGTGGCGTGGGACAGCCCACGTATGCGTCCCACGCTTCTTGTCCATCAGCGGCGGTTACGACCGCGTGACCGCCCTGCTCCACCATTCTGGCGAGCAGAAGCCGCATCGTTGGATCGTCGTCCGCCAGAAGAACGTTCAAGAGAGTCTCACTGCCATGTACCCGTTCGAGCGACCGCTGCGGTCGCTCCGCTTCCACGATTCGTCTCGAGCCACGCGACAGACACACGATGGCCACGCACCGCGACCGCCGGCCGCGAAGCCTGCGCCGTCGAGGGAGAAACCTCCAATCGCTCCTCAAAAATGTGGCCCGCCGTTCGCGAGAGCGCGAGCCAGATTTGGGGGGTGGAAGCGTTTGGATCGATGTATGCTACTGCAACGGTGTCGCCGTTGCACGCTACGGCAGCCGCGGACGCCCGTTCGCCGTACACGATGGGAACAGGACTGTGGAACATCTGCCCCTGCGCCATCGAGTGCGTGACGAACACGCCCGGCCCCTCGGCCGCCACCATGAAATACACGACGTGCACGTAGCCGTTCGCGGTATCGGCGGCGATGAACGGAGGCAGTCGGTTACATCCGCTCCGCCCATGATCGGTGGAGTCGGCAACTTCCGGCGCGAGCCAGTCGCGCCCGCCATCGTCCGACCGCGCGACCACGAGCAGCGCGCTCGAGTCTGCGCGAGGCGCCCACCACGCCGCGTACGCGGTGTCGGCGCGCGCGCGCGCCGCAACGAGCGACCCCTCGCAGCGGCGGCCCGCCGGCATCTGCGGTGGTGTCCACGCCGCGACCATCGCAAGCGGAGACTCCGAATCCCATTTCACCGGATCCGGCGTGCACGCTCCGGCAAGGAGGAGTACGCAGACGAACGAGGCGCGCCGCATAGCTCGGAGGATAGTCAACCCGACGGCATGCCGCAGTCCTCTTCTGCAACCTGCAACGGGTTGAACTATCTTTCACTGAAGCTGGCTTCACCCCTCAATCCCGTCCATACAAAATGAGCGCCCCCTTCGACGGCAACCGCCGCCTCCCGCCCATCGTCAACGAACCCATCCGTTCGTACGCACCCGGCACTCCCGAGCGCGCCGCTCTCAAAGCGCGCCTCGCCGCCATGGAAAAGGAATGTCCGGAAATCCCGCTGATTATCGGCGGCAAGGAAGTCCGCACCGGGGACATCGCGAAGGCCACGTCGCCGCACAAACACGGTCACGTCACCGCCACGTGGCACAAAGCGCGCACGGAGGACGTGAAGGCCGCCATCAAGGCCGCCACCGATGCGCAGCGCGACTGGTCCACCTGGCGCTGGGAAGATCGCGCGGCGATTCTGCTCAAAGCGGCGGAACTGCTCGCCACCAAGTGGCGGCCCACTCTGGCGGCCGCAACAATGCTGGGTCAATCGAAAACCGCGTTCCAGGCCGAAATCGATGCGACGTGCGAGCTGATTGATTTTTGGCGCGTGAACGTTTCGTTCGCCGGCGAGCTGTACAACGAGCAGCCGCTGTCGTCGCAGGGAATGTGGAATCAGACCGACCTGCGCGGGCTCGAAGGATTCGTGTACGCCGTCACGCCGTTCAACTTCACGGCGATCGGCGGCAACCTTCCGACAGCGCCCGCGCTGATGGGCGGCACATCCGTCTGGAAGCCCGCGGGCTCCGCGATTCTCTCCGCGTATTACACCATGCAGCTGCTCATGGAGGCGGGACTTCCGCCCGGTGTCGTGAACTTCGTGCCGGGTGATGCGGTCACCGTTTCCGACGCGGTGCTCACGCATCCCGATCTCGGCGGCATCCACTTCACCGGCAGCACCGAAGTCTTCCAGTCGATGTGGAAGACCGTGGGAACGAACATCGCGGGCTATAAATCGTATCCGCGCATTGTCGGCGAGACGGGCGGAAAAGATTTCATCATCGCGCACGCGTCGGCCGACACCGCCGCGCTCGCGACGGCCATCGTTCGTGGCGGATTCGAATACCAAGGGCAGAAGTGCTCCGCCGCCAGCCGCATCTACGTTCCGAAATCGATCTGGCACGACGTGCGCGATCGCGTGATCGCCATGATCAAGGAGATCAAGGTCGGCGATACGAAGGATTTCAGAAACTTTATGGGCGCGGTGATCGACAAGAAGGCGTTCGACCGCATCACCGGCTATCTCGCGGACGGAAAAAAGAACGCGAAGATTCTTGCCGGCGGCGGATCGAAGGGGGATACCGGCTGGTTCGTGGAGCCAACGCTCATCCAGACGGACGATCCCGCGTACCGGCTGATGTGTGAGGAAATTTTTGGCCCGGTCGTGACCGTGTATGTCTACGATGATTCGAAGTGGGCGGAGACGCTCAAGATCGTCGACGCGACGTCGCCGTACGCGCTGACAGGCGCGGTCTTCGCGCAGGAGCGGAAGGCGCTGCACGAAGCGCATGCGGCGCTCCGCAACTCAGCCGGAAATTTCTACGTGAACGACAAGCCGACGGGCGCGGTCGTTGGACAGCAGCCGTTCGGCGGCGCGCGCGCGTCGGGCACGAACGACAAAGCGGGGTCGAAGCTGAACCTGCTGCGCTGGGTGAATGCCCGCACGGTGAAGGAGACCTTCGTTCCGGCGACCGAACACCACTATCCATTCATGGATGCCGAGTAGCTACAAGTTCGTCACGCTCGACGTTTTCACGTCGGTTCCGTTCGGCGGCAATCAGCTTGCGGTCTTTCCCGACGCGGGCGGAATTCCCGAGGACGCGCTGCTGCAAATCACGCGAGAATTCAATTTCTCGGAAACGACGTTCTGCTACCCGCCCACGGATCCGAAGCACACGAAGCGCGTGCGGATCTTCACGCCCGCGCGGGAGATTCCGTTCGCGGGGCATCCGACGGTCGGCACGGCGATCGCGCTCTGCATGGCGCACGACGGAGCCGCCGGCGCGAAGGCGGGCGGAGCAAATCTTGTTCTGGAAGAAGGCGTGGGCCCCATTCCGGTGACAGTGTCGACAGACGCGAACGGAAACTTCTTCGCGCAGTTCACCGTCGCAAAACTGCCGGAGATCGGCCCGGTCGCGCCGAGCCGCGGAATGCTCGCCGAGATTCTCTCGATTGACGCGGAAGATATTCTCGCGACGCCGATGGCACCGCAAAACGTTTCCTGTGGATTGCCATTCCTGATGATTCCGCTGCGCTCGGCTGAAGCGGTGAGCCGCGCGCGCGTTCGCATGGACAAGTGGGAGGCGACGCTCAAGTCCAGCTGGGCGCCCGACATGTTCGTGTTCGCAAAAAATCCCGACGGTGCCGACACGGATATCCACGCGCGCATGTTCGGCCCCGGCGTGAATGTCATCGAGGATCCGGCGACCGGTTCGGCGAACGCCTGTCTCGCAGGCTACCTCGCGGCGCGCGCGGCGCCGAAGGATGGGACGCTGAAGTGGTCGGTCGCTCAGGGGGTCGAGATGGGACGGCCGAGCAGAATCGAAATCGAAGCGGACAAAGCTGCGGGCGCGATCACCGCGCTACGCGTGGGCGGGAACTCCGTATTCATGACCGAAGGAACTCTATCTCTTTAATATCCCGCCCCGCCCTTCCCTCACCACACATCCCGCCCCACACTTCCCTCACCACATATCCCGCCCCACACTTCCCTCACCCACATATCGCGCCACTCACGCTCCACTCATCCCAAGAGCTAGATCTCGTCAAGTTTCATAGCGCTAGCCTCGATTGACCGTCTCCCAGGCAGCGTCCCATCAAACGCCCGCATCCCCGGATGCCACAACTCCGTCCGGTTGCGCCCGTTCTTCTTCGCCACGTACAGCGCTTCATCCGCGCGCGCGATTAAAACCGCGGAGATCTGATCGTTCCGCGCGACGTCCGACGCAATTCCGATGCTGATCGTGATCGTCCGGTGCACGCCCACCGCCGAGAACGGCCGTGTGCGGAAGGCGTGCTGGATGCGATCCGCCAGAATCTGAGCGCCCTCGTGCGCCGTGTCCGGCGCGAGAATTTCAAACTCTTCGCCGCCGTATCGCGCAACCACGTCGCCCAAGCGAGCCGTCTCACGGAGCAACAGTCCCATCTCGCGCAGGACTTCGTCGCCGGTGAGGTGGCCGTATTCGTCGTTGATCTTCTTGAAGTGGTCCACGTCGAGCGCGAGCACCGAGAGCGGATGACCGCCGCGCAGCGCTCGCGACACTTCACGCACGGCAAGCTGTTCGAATCCGCGGCGGTTGAAGCATCCGCTCAGCGGATCCGTGAGAACGATCGTTTCGAGATGGCCGCGCATTCTGTTGTACGCGCGGCCAACCACGGTGATCGCGTCCGGCATTCCGTCGGCGGCTTCGTCGTACTGGAGTGAGAAATCGCCTTCCTGCGCCCTCTCGAACACATGCACGATTCGTTGCAGCCGCTTCGCCATGTGACCCTGCAGTCCGACGAGCAGCGTCATGCCGAGCAGGAAGAGGGAGAGATCCCAGAACTTTTCGGCGACGCCGGGAAGCATCCCTTGATTCGATGCCGCGATCACGTTGACGGCGAACAGCACGGCAACGGACAAGAGATTGTAGAACGTCGCGCGACGGCCGAAATACAGCTGCGTGAACTGCGCAGGAAATACGGCGACGATCAGCACGCGTGAATACTCTGCCGGCGGCGTCACGACAAACGCGCAGCCGAACAGGACCAGCATATCGGCCACGACGGCAGCGATCACCGCGTTCTGACTTGCAACGCCGCGGCGCGCGACCACCGTGAGCATCACCTGCACGAACACGAGATAGGCCGCGATGAGCCCCGCGCCGATCAACAGCGCCGGATGCGCGCCGAGTGAGCGCGCCACGACGGAATCGGAATTGAGCACGCCCTCCCATTTCAGCGAGATCGTGCCAAATCCGATGAGAACTGCGAAGATTCGCCGAAACTTCCCCTGCCACAGGAGAATTTCCGCGTTCGACAAATCTCCGCTGGCGGGCGCTGCCTGCATGACGGGAGGGGGGACGGTGGGGAATCCAACTGATCAATGGACGCCGATGCCCACGCCGTCGCAACCCCCGCCGCAGAGGCGGGGCGACTAGAAACTATCCGGTTAGCCTAGAACTTGGCTTCCAGATAGCTGTCGAATCGCCACTGCTTGGAGGGATACAGCCCGCGCGCGAGATCGAACCGAATCAGCCCATCGAGGAGCGACCAGCCCACTCCAACGCCGGTCATCGGACGCCCCGGCATAGACCAAGTGGTGCGGCTCCCCGCCCAGCCAATGTCGGCGAATCCGATGATCCGCGACGAAGGATTGCTGCTCCCGAGCTCGACGCGGCTGAGCCAAAATGCATCGCCGCTCGCGGTGAGCGCCGTCTGACCGCGCACCGTTTGCAGCCCGCCGAGATAGAAAAGACGTTGCACCGGCAGCGTGCCGCCCGAGTAACCCGCGCTCACGGTCAAAGCCCCGGACAAAAGACCGCCCAACGAGTGCGACATCGTTTCGTCCACGAGCCCGCGCACATACGAGAAATCACCACCGGCACCCTCAACTCTCACGTCGCTCAGCAAGCGGAAGCCATTTGGATCGAGTCCCACGCTCGAGTGCAGTCGCAGCGAGCCGCCGAACTCCTTCGCTTGCTGCGCCGCGGGGTTCGCGATGAACCGCGAATCGTTGCCGCCGCCAAAGAGCGTCCAGCGCGAGTTGAGATCCGCCTTCCACTGCTGCTCGCCGAACAGGCGCCATTCGAGCGTGCCCCACTGCGGCGTCGTTCCCGAGAGCTCGAGCCCATACGTTCGGAAGTACGCTCCTTCGTCACGGCCATACAGCAGCGAGGAGAGCGACGCGCCGAACGAGAGCGGAGTTCCGAAATCCGTCATCACGTCGAGACGGCGATAGACAGTTCCCTGAATCGTGCTTCGTCCGTTCGTGCGCGCCAGTGTGAGTTCTCCGTTGAGCTGCTTGTCCGCTATCGACGCTCGCGGCATGAGCGTCGCGGTGTAGCCGCGGCCGAGCGCACTCGAAACCGTAAGACCAGAACCAAGGCCCTCGACGCGATTGTAGCGCAACATCGAGAGACCCCAGTCGATCTTCGGCCTCTGCGGACCCCACGCGGGCTGCAGTCCGAACGAAAGCGCCTTGATCAACGCATCGCGCTCCGCGGTGCCGAACATCTCCTCGTTCTTGTCGTAGATCGAGGGCGGAAGATCCGGCGAGTTCGCGAGTTTGGCTGAATCACACGGGATCCGCGTCGCGACAGAAAGCGTGCCCTCGTACCGCCGCTGAATCGTGTTGTATGTGCCCGTTTCGGCGCAGTCCTTGTCGCGCTGCGCGGCGATCTGCCTGCCGCGCGCGCGGGTGGCATCGCGCACCAGCGAATCGCGGAGCGCCTGCGGAGTCTTCGCGCTGTCGAGCGAATCGCGCAGCACGGCGATGCGCGAGATCGCGCGCGGAGGAATCGGCAGATGGTCCTTCAGTTCGTTCACGCTCTCGTATTTGAAGCGCTGCTCGACGGTCACCGGCACGCGGATGAACATGACCTGAGCCTGCCCCTCGAGCGCCTGCGTGCGCGGCAGCCAAAAGCGCTGATTGTACAGGCCGTACTCCATCGTGATGGCGGAGATGTCGACCTTCAGTGGCTGGACGATCGCCTTCACGAGCGCCGGCGGCTCGTCGTTGTTCACGTTGACGCGTCCGCGGCCACCGCGGCCTCCTCGTCCGCCGCGGCCGAACGAGCCCGCGTTCGCGTTCGCGTTCGCCTTCGCCACAGAATCTGCGCGGCCGTTCGCCTTGTTCGCGCTGTCGCGCGTCGCACGATCCTTTTTCTGCACTTCGTTTTCGTCCTTCACTTCCGTCCATACATCCATCGGCATCGAGATGCGGTACACGGCGCGCACGAGATGCGCACTCGTTTCGTCGAACCAGAACGACCCGACGCTCAAATTCCATTTCGGCCAGCGCGCTTCGATCTTCAACTCGCGCAGCGTGATCTTCTTGCCGTCAGGCAGCGTCATGATCACCGAGTCGCCCGTCTGATACGTGTAGTATGCTTCGGCGCCTTCAGCGATCGGATGCACGAATTGCGCTTCATCGACTTCCGATTGCGCGAGTCCGCCGCCGATCCAGAGATCATTGCGTCCGGGATAGTACGGAATCGGCGACATGCCCTGAATGTTCACGCCGTTGCCTGCTTTTTTTGCGTCGGGATCATTCTTGTCGAGACCGGCGATCGGCACCACCGCGCGGCTTCCCCTCACGTCAACGAGCGCTCCGCGTCCGCGTTCCCATTGTACGCGCGACGCCTCTTCCGCGCGCATCGCAAGACGTTCGCGGCCGAGCGCCTTGAATCCGAGTCCTGCTGAGACACGCTGATACGTGGTGGCATCGTAGCTCGCGAGCGCGGAATCCTGCTTCAATCGGGCGGCGCGCGCGCGGAGCAGCAGATCCTTCGCGGCGGCGTCCTTGAACGCGCTCGTGCGCAGCGCGTCGGTAAGCGGGATCCGGTGAAACGTCTGCGGGCGGCGCGGAGGAGCGCCGGCCTCGAACGTGGCCTCGAGTTCTGCGTTCCGCGCCTTCCGTCGCGCGATTTCCGCTGAGTCGGAGCCGATATCGACTCCGACCCGAACTTGAAAGGCGAGTGCGATCGGAAGCAGAACCATCATCGGATAGTCTCCTCGGGTGGACCCCACACGTGTGTTTCTGATACGGAGGGGGTGGCGTTGGGGTTTCGCGCCCCTTCATTTAACGGACTTCCCGCACCCCGCACCCGCATCATGCAAGCCATGGGCCACGCTCCAGCCGCCCTTGTCGTTCGCGGCCTCAGGAAATCGTACGGCAAAGTCATCGCCGTCGACGGCCTCGATCTCGAGGTCGGCGCACAGGAGTGCTTCGGACTGCTCGGCCCCAACGGAGCCGGGAAAACCACGACTATTGAGATCTGCGAAGGCCTCGTCGATCGCGACGCCGGCGACGTCGAGATGCTCGGCCGCACCTGGGATCGCGACGCAAAAGCACTGCGGCAGCGGATTGGAATTTCGCTGCAGGAAACGCAGCTCTCCGACAAACTCACGGTGCGGGAAACGCTCGCGCTGTTCCGCAGTTTCTACGAGCATC
Source organism: Gemmatimonadales bacterium (assembly GCA_038205995.1). Lineage (GTDB taxonomy): Bacteria > Gemmatimonadota > Gemmatimonadetes > Gemmatimonadales > Gemmatimonadaceae > Fen-1231. The sequence goes on along the minus strand of JBBRBH010000013.1, from coordinate 15,382 downwards.
CGCACGACGTGAGCCATGTGCTGGGCCTCGTGCAGCTCGAGGAAAAAGCGGGCGCACGCATCAATACGCTCTCCGGCGGACAGAAGCAGCGGCTCGCCGTTGCATGCGCGCTGATCGGCGATCCGGAACTGCTTTTTCTCGACGAGCCGACTACCGGCCTCGATCCGCAATCGCGCCGGCAGATGTGGGATGTGATCGACAAGTTCCGCGCGAGCGGGCATTCGATCGTGCTCACGACGCACTACATGGACGAAGCTGAACGCTTGTGCGACCGGATCGCGATCGTCGATCACGGCAAGGTGATCGCGCGCGGGACGCCGGCGGAGCTCATCGCGTCGCTCGGCGCGGAGCAGATGATCGAGTTTGCGAGTGACGACGCGGCGAAGCTCGAACTCGGCGAGCTCAGACGTTTGGAAGGTGTGATCGACGCGCGGCTCGACGCGGGCACGTACTCGCTGCAGGCAAAGGAGCTGCACCGCGCGGTGCCGTCGCTGCTCGCGTATCTCGCCTCGCGCGGCGCGCCGCTCACGGAACTGAAGACGCACTCGGCGACGCTCGAGGACGTTTTCGTGTCGCTCACCGGGAGACATCTCCGCGATGAGTGAGCCGACGAACGAAACGCGCACGCCGCGCACGCCGCGCACGTGGCGCGATGCGCAGCTCGTGCAGATGTGTCTCGTGCGGTTCCGCGAATTTCTGCGCGAACCCGAGGCGCTGTTTTGGGTTTTTGTTTTCCCGGTGCTGCTGACGGCCGGACTCGGACTCGCATTTCGCAGCAAGCCCGACGACACGGCGATCGTGGCGCTCGTGTCGAGTCCCGCTCGCGCGAACGGCGGAACGGCTGCATTGCTGGCGCAGTCGAAACGCGTCGTCGTGAAGCCGATGACGGTTGATTCCGCGCTGGAGGCGCTGCGCAACAGCAAGGTCGCGCTCATCGCCATCGAAGACGCCGCGGGGAAAATCACGTATCGCTACGATCCCGCGCGCGACGAATCCCGCACCGCGCGATTGATCGTCGACGACGCGCTGCAGCACGCGGCCGGCCGCGTCGAGCCGATCGCGACAACGGACGATTACGTCACGGCGCTCGGCTCCCGCTATGTGGATTTCCTCGTGCCGGGCCTCCTCGGCATGAACCTGCTCGGCAGCGGCGTGTGGGGACTGGGATTCGCACTCGTCGATTTGCGGCGCAAGCGTCTGCTGAAGCGGCTCATCGCAACGCCGATGTCGCGACCGGTGTTTTTCGTGTCGTTTCTGGTCTCGCGGCTCTTCTGGCTCTCGCTGGAAGTCGTCGCGCTCGTCGGATTCGGCGTGCTCGTCTTTCACGTCCCGTTGCACGGGTCGTTGCCGAGTCTGTTTTTCATCGCGGTGTTCGGCGCGCTGAGCTTCAGCGGGCTCGGCCTGATCGTCGGCTCGCGCGCAAAAACGGTCGAGGCCGTCTCGGGTCTTGCGAACGCGATCATGCTGCCGATGTGGGTGCTGTCAGGAACGTTCTTCTCGGCGAGTCACTTCCCCGATGTAATGCAGCCGTTCGTTCGCATGCTGCCGCTGACCGCGGTGAACGATGCGCTGCGGGCCAACATGCTCCAGGGCGCGACGCTCAGCGCGGTCGTTCCGCAGCTGAGCGTCATCGCCTTCTGGATTGTGGTCTGCTATGCCTCGGCGCTCAAGTTGTTTCGCTGGAAATAGCCCCCGACTTCCTCGACCTCCGTGGCGTCGGAACCTGGTACTCATCCGTCGCCGGCCGCTCCGGGAATTTGAAGATGCTCAGCGCCTTCGACCTCCAGTCGTCCAGAATCTCGTAGATCGTCGGGATCACGAGCAGCGTCAGGAACGTGGAGGTGATCACGCCGCCGATGATCGCACGGCCGAGCGGCGCGCGGAAATCCGCTCCCTCACCGCGGCCGAGCGCAACCGGAATCATGCCGGCAATGAGCGCGAGCGTCGTCATCATGATCGGACGCAGTCGAATGCGCCCGGCTTCGATAATCGCCGTGCGGCGGTCCTTGCCTGACTCCTGTCCCCATTTCGCGAAGTCGATCAGCAGAATCGCGTTTTTCGCGACGATGCCCATGAGCAGCATCACGCCAATCAGCGACATGATGTTCAGCGTGTCGTGCGTGAGGATCAGCGCGAGCACCACGCCAATCAGCGAGAGCGGCAGCGCCATCATGATCGCGAGCGGCTCGAGGAATGAACCGAACTGCATCACGAGAATGAGATACATCAGCAACACGGCAATCCCCATCGCCGCGAACATCCGGCTGAAGACCTGCTGCTGATCTTTCACTTCGCCGCCGGCCGAGAAGCGATAGCCGGGCGGCAGCGAGAAGTTCGCGAGCTTTTTCTGGATCTCCGCATTCACCTCACCGAGCGAGCGGCCCTGCGTGTTCGCCTCCACCACGACGACGTTGTCGCGATCGAGATGGCTGATGACGGCTGGTCCGACGCCGGCGGTGATCGTCGCGATCTGTCCGAGCGGCATCACGCTCTGCGTGCCGTTCGGTCCGCCCACGACGAGCGGCAGCCGCTCGATATCGGAAATCTTCGTGCGCGATTCCGGAGCGAGGCGCACACGCACTTTTCGGTTCTGTCCTGCGGGATCGACCCAGTCACCCGCGTCGATTCCGGCGAACGCCGGCCGGAGCGACTGAGCGATCTGCCCGACGGTCACCCCCATCGCGCCGGCGAGTGGACGATTGAGATTGATCTCGAGCTCGGGCTTCTGACCCTTGCTGGAGAGTCCGATGTCAACCGCGCCGTTCACCGATTTCACGACTTTCATCACGGAGTCCGCGAGGAGGTTGAGCGTCACGGCTTCCGCGCCTCGCAACTCGACTTGAATCTGTTTGCGCGCGCCGCCGAACCCGCTCGTAAACACATACACGTGGGCGCCGCCGATCTCCGCGGCTTCCCTGCGCAGCACTTCGCCGAAACCGTTCTGCGTAATCGAGCGTGTCTTTTTCGGCACCATGCGCACGTACACGTTGCCGAGTGTCGCCGATCCGAGTTCCGAGCCGGGCTGCTGCCCGGCGCTCGAACCGCCGACCGTCGCGAACGAATACTCGACAAGATCCTTGTGATTCCGCGCCATACGCGCGGCCTCTTCGGTTTTCATGCGCGTGTACGCGAGATTCGATCCGGGCGGCGTCTCGATCTGCATCGTGACTTCGCTGCGGTCGGACGTCGGCACGAATCCCACTCCGCCGAAATAGATCTGCATGTAGATCGCGCCGACAAACGCCAGCACCGCGAGCGTCGCCATCGACCAGCGATGGTCGAGCGCCCAGCCGATGACGTGCGTGTAGCGGTCGGCCTGCTTGTTGAACCAGATATTGAAACGATCGAGAGCGCGCGCGATCGGATTCCTGCGCTCGTGGCCCTCGGTCTGCGGATCGGCCCAGTACGCGGAAAGCATCGGGTCGAGCGAGAACGAAACCAGCAGCGAAACCATCACGGCGCACGCGATCGTCAGCGCGAACGGCTTGAACCACTGCCCCGCCACATCGCCCATGAAGCCGATCGGCACAAACACCGCCACGATCGAAAAAGTCGTCGCCGTCACCGCGAGGCCGATTTCATCCGTGCCCTCGTGCGACGCGCGGAAATGATCTTTCCCCATCTCGATGTGCCGCACGATGTTTTCGCGCACAACGATCGCATCATCAATCAATATTCCGATCGCGAGCGAAAGTCCGAGCAGCGACATCGTGTTGAGCGTGAAGCCGAATGCGTATACCGCAATGAAACTCGAGAGCACCGACACCGGCAGCGCCAGTCCGGTGATGACCGTCGATCTCCACGAGTTCAGGAAGAGGAACACCACGAGCACCGTGAGCATTGCGCCCTCGATCAGCGCCTCCTCGACGTTCGCAACCGAGCGATCCACGTGGTCGCCGGAGTTTTGCACCACGTCGAGACTCGTGCCCTTGGGAAGCGTCGCCTTGATCGCCGCGACTTTCTTGAGCACCTCGGCCGAGACCTGCGACGTGCTGAATCCCTTCGACTTCTTGATCATCACGCCGACAGCGTCCTTGCCGCTGAACAGCGCCGAGGACGTCGGCTCTTCGGTGCCATCGCGCGCGGTGGCGACTTCGCCGAGCCGGATCGCGCGGCCGTTCTTCTGCGCGATGACGAGCGCGAGAAAATCTTCAGGAGTCGCGAGTTTTCCGCGGAGACGAATCGAACGCTCGTCCATCGTGCCGTTCACTTTTCCAACGGGCGCCGCGAGGTTCTGCGCCTGCAGCGCGCCAACGAGCTGCGCCACGCTGATGCCGGCCGCCTGCATCGCGTCGGGCCTGATCTCCACCGTGAGTTCGCGCGTGATGCCGCCAACGACGTCGGCTTCGGCGACGCCGGGAATCGAACGCAGTTCCTTCGTGAGCCCCGGATCGGCGATGCGCGTCAGGCTCGGCGCGTCGAGTGTGGTCGAGTTCAGCGAGAGCTGCACGATCGGCTGGTCCGCCGGATCGAACCGCGAGAGGTTCGGCTCCTTCATCTCCGCGGGCAGCTGATCGCGGATTCCCGAGATCTTGTCGCGAATGTCCTGCGACGCCTGCTGAATGTCCTTCTCGAAAACGAAATAGACCGTGATGTTCGCGAAGCCGTCCTGCGCGGAGCCCTGCATGCGGTCGACGCCGCTGATGCCGGAAATCGCCTCTTCAACACGGTTGAGCACTTCGCGCTCGACCACGTCGGGCGATGCGCCAGGATATGGAATGGCGACATTCACGATCGGCTGAATGACGTCCGGAAACTCGTCCGTCTGCAGCTTGGACATCGAGAAGAGTCCGAACACGACCAGCGCCACCATCGAAACGATGGTGACGATCGGCCGCTTGATGGCAAAATCGGAAATGAACACGGGTCGCTCCTCAGTTCTTCTTCGGTTGATCTGCCGACGGCTGCGCCGCCGAAACCTTCACAGCGGCGCCCGGCGTGATGCCCTGCGCCGCGCCAATGAGCAGCGTGTCGCCCGCGGCGAGGCCGCTCGTGATCTCCACGCGCTCCGTTCCCTCATCGTGCATGCCGAGCGTCACTGCGACGACCTCGGCTTTTCCGTTCTTCAGCCGAGTCACCAGGGGTTTCACGCCGCGCTGGTCGATTGCAGCCATCGCAACGGTGAGACCCTGGCGTGTGGCGCTCGTCACGCGGCCGGTCGCGTAAAGACCGGCGACGAGTCCGTTGCCCGCGTTTGGAATGCGCGCGTACAGCCGCACCTGCCGCGTTGTGGGATCCGCCGTGGGATAGATGTTGGTGATCGTGCCCTGAAAATCGCGGCCGGGATATCCGCTGACCGAGAACTTCACCGGCGCGCCCACGTGCACGAGTCCGAGCTGATCGGCGGGCACGGCGCCCTCGAGACGCATCGTGCGCGGATCGACCAGCGTGAAGAGCGGCGACCCCGGGCTCACGATGTCGCCCGCGTTCACCGCGCGATCGCTGACGATCCCGTCGTACGGGGCCTTGATCACCGTGTTGTCGAGATTCTTCTGCGCGTTCGCAAGACGCGACTTCGCATCTTCGAGTGCCGCGGCGGCCGCCGCATCGTTGCGCTTCGCCGCCTCGACGGCATTCTCCGCAATCGCGCCGGCGGCGAGCAGTTTATCTGCACGTCCCGCCTCACGCTTCGCGATGTCCGCACCGAGCTGCATCTGCGTCACGGCGCTTTTCGCCGACAGCATCGCTTCACGCAGCACGGTGTCGTCGATGCGCGCGAGCGGCGTTCCCGCGGTGACGCGAGTGCCCGGCTCCGTCAGCACGGCGACGACCGAGCCTGAAACTTCAGAACGGATCGACGCGGTTTTTTCGGCCGACAGCGCTCCGGAAATGGCAGGCCCGCTGTTGAGCGTCGCGGTCACGATCACGGTGATCGCCTCGGGGCCGACCGTGATGGCGGCTGGCCCGGCGGCTGGCGAAGCATCGGCGGTGCTCTTGCCGCATGCGGCGGCTGTGAGAGCAGCGAGGGCGATCAGGGAATTGCGCAGAGCGTGCATCGGGATGTTCCTGGTATGAGTTCTCATTTTGAAATCGTCCTTGGCCTACGGTCTGCCGACGGCCGCACTCGCGGTGCCGACCGGAAGATCCTTCAGCAACGCCACGCGCAGTCGAGCCACTTCAAGGTCGCGAGCCGCGAGCACACGATTCAGTCGCGCCTGCTCGTACTGCGTTCTCGACTGCTGGAGTTCTACCTGCGTCGAGATTCCCTCCCGAAAGCGCACCTCGGCAATCGCATACGCGCGCGCCGCCTGCGTATCGGTGCCGACACTCGATGCGTAACTCGCGTCGGCTTCCTCGAGCTGCGCGATCGCGGTGCGCGCGTCGAGCGCTGCGAGTTCCTTCACTTGATCGAGCGACTGGCGCGCCTCGGCGAGGTTCGCCTCGGCCACCATGCGATCTCCGGTGAGCCTTCCGCCCGTGAACACGGGAACAGAGAGTCCCACCGAGAGGGTCCAGTTCGGGTAGTATGGACCCCCGAGTCCTTGCGCGATCGCGTTGTCCGACGGATAGGCGAAGCGCTGATAGAGCGACGAAATCTGCGCCGACGGCAGCCGTTCCCAGCGCGCCGCGCGCAGCGCGAATTCCTGCGCCGTGATGTTCGCCTCCGCCTGACGCACACTCGAGCGGCGGTTCACGCTGGTATCGGGCACCAGTCCGCGGTCGCCGCCGGGAATCGCGATCGGCTGATCGAGGCGCACCGGGCGCGGTTCGGCATCGGCCACGCCCTCGTCGCGAATCGAGGTGGTGAGCGTGAGTCTCTGATTGAGCGGAAGGCCGAGCAGCTGGCTGAGTCGCAGCAGCGCGATATCACGATTGCTCTTCGCCTGTATCACGATTGGGCGCTGATTGTCGCGCGCGACTCGCGCACGGAGGAGATCGAACTCCGCCGCAGATCCAACTTGCCGCGAAACCGTCGTCTGCTGCAGCGTGCGCTCCGACTGTGCGAGCGTGCTGTCCGCGATTTGAACGAGCTTCTCGCTCGCCACCGCGTTGAAGTACGCCGAGGCCACATCGAGCGACACCTGCGCGCGGGCGGCGTCGAGCCCAATCTCGGCGGACGTGCGCGCCGCAGATGCGCCTTCGTTGGCGGCGCTCACGCGCCCCGCAGAAAAGAGACTCTGCGAGAGCGAGAGACCGAGGATCATCGTGTTCGGCGCGGCGAAAATCTTTGAGATGTTGGAGATGCTGCTTGACGAACTCGAGCTGCTGCCGGATCCGCTCTTCGTTGTGGTGTCGGGGCCCGAGATGGCAGCGAACTGGCTCTGGAGCGTGCGCTGATACGATGCCGTGCCCGTGATCTGCGGCATGTACTGCGCGCGCGCCTGATACTGTCCGCCTTTCGCGCGAAGCAGGCCGGCCTCGGCGGTCTTCACCGTGTGGCTCATCCGAGCGCCGAGCCGCAGCGCGTCGTCGAGCGAGAGCGCGGTCGTCGTCCCGTTGGCGGCGGGAACAGGCACCAGCACCTGCTGTGCGCGCAGCGGCGTGAACGCTCCGGCAACGAGCAGCGCTGCGCCGGCGAGCAGCGCGCGCCGCCGTCCGTGGCCGCGGCTCTTCGCCGATGCGGCGTCGTATCCGAGTGATTTGAGGCAGAGGCGCGCGTACGTCTCGGGCGCAGCCGAGGTCGGGTGCGGAAAGTTCTGCGGCATCATGTCGCGGGAGATCGCGTCTTGGAAGATGGAACTGATGAACATCGACGCTGCGGCCGGGATGTCGGCTTTGGCGTCGATGAAGCCAGCGGTGACTAGACGTTCGAAGTACTCGCGAATCGACACATGCGTCATGTTCGCGCCGTGCGTCATGCATTTCGGCATGTCTGGGTTTTCTTCGAACTCGCTCATCGCCTTTCGAATGATTGAGCGCATGCCGCTGATCGCTTTGCGTTTGTGCGAAGCCCAGTTGGTGAGCTCGGCGAGGGGATCGGCCGGTTCCATGGGCAACTCCGCGCCGGCGGGCGCGACGCCGTGCGCGCGCAGCGCCTGCAGGAGCAGCGCCGTTTTGCTGCCGAAGAGCCGGAAGAGCGTGACTTCGTTGACGCCCGCCTCCTGCGCGATCCGGCGGGTGGTGGTTCCACGGAAGCCGTGCTCTCCGTAGAGGCGCGCGGCGGCGTCGAGGATGTGATCGCGGGTTGGTGCAGTCATGGGGCGTAGGGTTTTCGTTTCAGGCAGCCAGGGATTTCGGCCGCGGGGATGCAAGTGATCACTTGCATGGAAAGCAAGCGGGTACTTGCACAAAACGCAATGGGTCGAGCGGAAGTTTCAGGGGCCGGCTGTTGCAATTGCTAATGCTTCGGTGATCGAACTTTCACGCGCCCATCATCCGCTGTTAATCATGTCCGCGCTTTGTGGGTGTAGCCTGGAGAAGAGGCGTTCGCGCGCCGCGTTCCAGCTCGGCGCACCACTCACATCGGAGCTCGGTCATGTTCACCACGCTGCTCGAATCGAAGTCGAGAAAACAACGGTCTCCCGCTGGAATGGTGGTCTCCATCTGCGCGCACGGGCTCGTGATATTCATCGCGGTTCAGGCGACGCTGCACGCGAGCGAGCTCAGGGTGAATCCCGCGCAGCGGGTCGAGTTTATCGAACCAAAGCGCGACAAGCCTGCGTTGAAAACTCAGGAACCCATTCTTGCGCCGACGCATAAGGGATTCCAAACGCTCACGGCTCCCGTAAACATTCCCGACGTTCTTCCTGAAATCGACCTCTCCCGAAAACCGACAAACGCCGACGATTTCCGGGGCACGGGCGTCGAGGGTGGCCGCGCGAACGGCGTTGCGATCGCACCACCGAACGCAAATCAGGTCTACTCGGAACTTCAGGTTGAGAAGCCGGCGAGTTTGATCGCGGGCTCGGGCTCACCGCACTATCCGGACTTACTCAAATCGTCCGGGGTCGAGGGCGAGGTGCTCGTGTCGTTCGTAGTCGACACCGCCGGGCGCGTCGATGAAAGCCGTGTGGTCATCCTGAAAGCAACGCACACTTTATTCGAGGCAGCCGTGCGCGCCGGACTTTCCCGCATGCGCTTCCTTCCTGCAGAGGTCGGCGGAAAGAAAGTGCGGCAGCAAGTGCAACTGCCCCTCGTTTTTCACATCGTCAAGTAGCGGACGTCGCTTCCTCGTAGGCGCAAATCCAGGACGCCCCGCACATACCCAGCGCAATAAGCGCGCTCGACCACTCGTCCGGATCGTGCGGAGCCGCAATCACCCGCGCCGCATGCAGCGTGAGCACAATCATTAGAAACAACGCCCCCAGCCCGAGCGCTGCCCAGTCGCCCAATCTTTTCGTTACGATGCTCACCCCGGCCACGATCATGGCCGAACCCGTGAGGCTGGCGAGGAACATGTGCCCAGGCATCCACGCGGGGATCAGGCTCGCAATCAGCTTTAGCGCGAGAAAATGATCGACGCCGAACACGACCGCCGAAATCCCGAAGAGCACGCGGCCGGTATTCGCGAGCGCACGATCCCATCGCCCAAAACTGCCGTCCGCGCGCGGCAGCGTTGCAGCGAGTACAAACGCCGCAGACGCGAACGCCAGCATCTCGCTCACTTCGCCCCGCAGCCCCCAGTTGCCCGGAACCAGAACGAGACGCGGGAGATGCAGAATGAAATCGCTGCCCAGTAAGATTCCGCCGGCGAGCATCGCGCCCGCGCGAGCTCGCACGCCGGCCAGCATCGTCAGACCGGCCACGAGCAGCGCAGCGCCAGTCAGGTACGCAAGCCACGGATGCGCGGGAACCCACGGAATCACCGGAATCACGATCGCGTGAAACCGCGCCGGAAATGGCTGCACCGCCATCTGCGCGCACACCAAATGCTCAACGCCGACCGCGGCAATCGTGATGCCAAATATCGGCTGGCCCAGCTTGGCTATTCGAAGCAAGAGACGTGGCATGCTTGTCCTCCATACTCCGCGGAGCGTGTGCCTGTCACCGCGCGGCCGCGGCTAGAACGCTTCGAACACGATCTCCTGAGCTCCATCCCTCAGCACGAGTTCGCCAAGGTGCTGCAGCTGCTCCGCGCCTGAAACGATCGTGATGAAGTGGTTGCCCTCAAGCGGCCCACGCTTGCTCGCGAATCTGCAGATCCCATACGGAAAGAGAATCTCCGTCTCGCTGATCCCACCGGGATACAGCAGCAGGTGCCCCGGCGCGGGACTGCCGGTCTGATTCTCCGCCGTGACGCCGAAGTCGAGATCCCCCAGTGGGATCCACGCCGCTTCCCCGCTCCACCGCGCCTGCACGAGCTCTCCGCGAAAGGGCAGGCACGCGCGAAATGCCGCGCACGTCTTGGGCGCGCGCCCGGTCTCGAGCTCGCCCACGAATTTCAGCGGACCGGCCTTAATCCGTATCTTCATCGAGTCGAAACTACATCACTGTCGAAATTGGCGCCTCCCGTTCGACTACTCGTCGGGTCAACACGCCAACACACCACACGAGGGTCTCCACATGAAGTATCTCTGCCTGATCTACAACGACGAAGCGGCGATGGGAAAGATGACGAAGGACGAGGGCGCAAAATTCAAGGGAGACTACATGTCGTTCACCGCCGACATCCAGAAGAGCGGCCACTACATCGGCGGTAACCCACTCAAGCCGTCGCCAACCGGCACCACCGTGCGCGTGCGCGGCGGAAAAGTTTCCACCACAGACGGACCGTACGCCGAAACCAAAGAACAGCTCGGCGGCTACTACCTCGTTGAAGCGAAAGATCTCAACGACGCAATCCAGGTTGCCGCGCGAATTCCGTCGGTGCACACCGGCGCCATCGAAGTTCGTCCCGTCGCAGACATGTAAGCGGGTCACCCACGATGCGTGAGTTCATAGATCGCATCTATCGCGACGACTCACGCCGCGTGCTGGCGACGCTCATCCGCCTCCTCGGCGATTTCGAACTCGCCGAGGAAGCGCTGCACGACGCGTTCGTGGCGGCGATGGAGCGATGGCCGATCGAGGGCGTGCCGGCGAATCCGCGCACATGGTTGGTCAGCGCCGGACGCTTCAAGGCAATAGACCAGCTCCGTCGGCGCGCCGCATTCGATGAGCGCGTTCCGGACATCGAGCGGCAACTCATCGAGATGACCGCACAAGAAGACATGCTCACGGAAGAGGGCGACATCATGGACGATCGCCTCCGGCTCGTGTTCACCTGCTGCCATCCGGCCCTCTCGCCCGACGCGCAGGTGGCACTGACGCTGCACACCATCGGCGGGCTTACCACCGAGGAAATCGCGCACGCGTTCCTGGTGCCGACGGCCACGCTCGCGCAGCGCATCGTCCGCGCCAAGAGCAAGATTCGCGACGCACGAATTCCGTACGAGATCCCCGCGCGTGACGATCTTCCGGACCGCCTCGACGCGGTGCTTGCCACACTCTACCTCATTTTCAACGAAGGCTACTCCGCGACGTTCGGCGCCTCGGTCACGCGCGCGGATTTGTGCGGCGAGGCCATACGGCTCACACGGCTGCTCGTCGAGCTGCTTCCCGAACCGGAAGCAATGGGCCTGCTCGCGATGATGCTGCTGCACGACTCGCGCCGCGCGGCGCGCGCGACCGCCGAGGGCGAACTGCTGGTGCTCGAGGAGCAGGACCGCTCCCGCTGGAATCGCGAACAGATTCGCGAGGGAGTACAACTCACCGAGCGCGCGCTTCAGGCGCGCCGGCTCGGCCCGTATGCGCTGCAGGCGGCGATCGCCGCCGTCCACGCCGAGGCGAATCGCGCAAGCGAAACCGACTGGGCGCAGATCGTCGTGCTCTACGACCTCCTGCTGAACATGGTTCCGTCGCCCATAGTGGAACTCAATCGCGCTGCCGCGGTCGCGATGAAGGACGGGCCCGAGCGCGGGCTCGACCTGATCAACGCACTGCTCGCGCGCGGCGAACTCGCCGACTACCATCTCGCACATTCCGCGCGCGCGGATCTGCTGAGGCGGCTCGAACGCAACGCCGAGGCGCTGGGCGCGTACGGCACGGCACTCGAGCTCACCACACAAGAGCCCGAGCGCCGTTTCATCGAGCGCCGAATGGCGGCGCTGCGCGAAAGCGGGGTGTGATCTGAGTCACGGACACGCCAGCGATAGCCAACAGCGCGCGGGCAAGACACATTCTCCTTTCGTCGCCGCACCATGAACACTGGAGAAATGCATGAAACGCGCCTTCGCACTGCTCTTCGTATTCGCGGGCTCCGCCTCTTCGCAGAGCGGCCGCTCATTCTCCGTCGAAGAAACGACCATTGCGAAGGTGCACGCCGCGATGAAGGCGAAGACGCTCACGTGCCGCGCGCTCGTGCAGACGTATCTCACACGCATCGATTCGTACGACAAAAAGGGCCCGGCGATCAACGCGCTCGTCGTGCTGAACCCCGCCGCGCTCGCGATCGCCGACTCCCTCGACAAACGTTTCGCGAAGGAAGGTTTCATCGGCCCGCTCCACTGCATCCCGATGATGGTGAAGGACAACTTCGAAACAAAAGATCTGCAGACCACCGCCGGATCGCTCGCACTCAAGGGATGGATTCCCAAACAGGACGCAACGCAGGTCGCGCGCATTCGCGCCGCGGGCGCTATCGTGCTCGCGAAATCGAACATGGCCGAATGGGCGTTCTCGCCGCTTGAAACCGTGAACTCGATTCTGCCGGGCTACACGAGAAATCCGTATGCACTCGATCGCGTCACCGCAGGCTCGAGTGGCGGAACCGCGGCCGCCGTCGCGGCGAACGAAGGCGAATCAGGACTCGGCAGCGACACCGGGAATTCCATTCGCGGTCCCTCTGCGCACAACGCTCTCGTCGGAATCCGCTCGACGATGGGGCTCACGTCGCGCGCGGGCGTCGTGCCGTTGAGCAACGCGGCCGATATCGCCGGTCCGATGGCGCGCAGCGTCGCGGACGCCGTCGCGATTTTTAATGTGGTCGCGGGTGAGGATCCGGACGATGCGGTCACCGCCGCGAGCCGCGGCCATCGCGAACCGGACTACAACGCGTTCGTCGTTCCGGGCGGATTGAAAGGCGCGCGCATCGGCGTGCTGCACCAGGCATACGAACGCAACGATCGTGACGGAAAGCCGACGCAGGACAGCGAGGTCGTCGCCGTCTTCATGAAAGCCGTGAAGGATCTCGAAAAAGCCGGCGCAACGATCGTCGATCCCGCCGGCATCGACTCGCTCAACGCCATCACGCGCGGCGGCGGCGGATGCAATCCGTTCAAGTTCGATCTGGAGCGCTATCTCGCGGCTCGCGGATCGAACGCGCCCATCAAGACGGTGGACGAAGTCATCCGCAGCGGAAACTTCCACCCGTCGATCGAGGCGCGGCTGCGAGCGGCAGCGGCCGTGACTCAGCCGCCGGAAGAAAGTCCCGGCTGCAAGGCGGGCGAGGCATCGCGCGAGCGGCTGCGTGTCGCGGTGAACGCCATGATGGATTCGCTCAAGTTGGACGCGCTCGTGTATCCCACCTGGAGCAATCCGCCACGCCTGATCGGCGATATGATGACGCCCGCCGGCGACAATAGTCAGCTGTTCTCGCCGAGGACCGGCTTCCCGGCGATCACTGTGCCGATGGGGTACACCCGTGGCGGCGCGCTGCCCGCGGGCATGAGCTTTTTTGGACGCGCCTGGAGCGAAGGGAAACTGATTACGCTCGCCTACGGCTACGAGCAGGCCACGAAACACCGGAGGGCGCCGGCCAGCACGCGAGCACACTAGACGGTAGCTTTTCCGTCCATGACCATTCTGCTCGTCGCTGTTTTTATTTTTTCCGGCGCTGCCGGACTCATCTACGAGTCCATCTGGAGCCGGTACCTTGGCCTCTTCGTCGGCCACAGCGCCTACGCGCAGGTCATCGTTCTCGTCATCTACCTCGGCGGGATGTCCATCGGCGCGGCGCTTGCCGCCCGGCGCAGCTCGCGCATCAAGGAGCCGCTCGTCGCGTACGCCGCCGTCGAAATAATCGTCGGCTTGATCGGACTCGTATTTCACGAACTGTTTGTCGGCGTGAGCGGCTTCGCCTACTCTACGATTTTTCCCGCGCTCGCCGGTGGCGCCGGTCTCGTGATCGTGAAGTGGCTGCTCGCCGGCCTGCTGATTCTGCCGCAGGCCGTTTTGCTGGGCGCCACATTCCCGCTCATGAGCACGGGGCTCATTCGGCTCGTTTCGCGCGACGGCCGCAGCGACACGGGCCGGCTCATTTCAATTCTCTATTTCGCCAACTCGATCGGCGCGGCGGTGGGTGTGCTCGTCGCGGGGTTCTATTTGATCGAGGTCGCGGGATTGCCCGGAACGCTGCTCACGGCGGCGATCATCAATCTGCTCGTGGGCCTCACCGTATTCGGCGCCGTGCGACTGACGCAGGAAAACGAGGAGCCGGGCGAAATCGCGCAGCGGGAGGCAATCGATTCGCTCCCGCCATCGCCTGAACTCCCGATGCTCTGGCGCGTGCTGCTCGTGGTCGCGGCGGGCACGGCGCTCTCGAGCTTCGTGTACGAGATCGCGTGGGTGCGCATGCTCTCGCTCGTGCTCGGCAGCGCGACGCACTCGTTCGAGTTGATGCTGTCGGCGTTCATCCTCGGTCTATCCGCCGGTGCCTTTGCGATTCGGCGGCGGAGCGACACCGGTGACGCTTCGGTCCGCACCCTGGCTCATGTGCAGTTGGCGATGGGCGCGCTGGCCGTCGCAACGCTGCCGCTTTATGTCCGTTCGTTTGGATGGATGGCCGACTTCATGGCCACCTTCACGCGCGCGCCAGCCGGCTATCGTGCGTTCTCCATTTCGCGGTACGTCATCTGTCTCGTCGTCATGTTGCCGGCGACGTTTTGTGCCGGCATGACGCTGCCGCTCATCACGCGGCTACTCAGGCGCGGCGAAAAGGGCGAGCGCGCCATCGGCACGGTATACTCAGTGAACACAATCGGCTCCATCGTCGGTGTTGCACTTGCCGCCTTGGTGCTGCTGCCGTTGCTGGGACTCAAGTGGCTGCTGATTGCAGGCGCGTCAATAGACGTTGTCCTCGGCGTTGCGCTCCTTGCGTCTGCGCCGGAGCGACAGGAGTCACTGCGGCGGAAGAACCGGCTGGTGCCAGCTCTCGCGTTTGTCGGCCTGATGTTCGTGTTAGGCGCTCTTGCCGACTTCGACCGGAGCATTCTCACGAGCGGCGTCTTTCGCTACGGCACGGCGAACAAAGCGCGCACCACTGACATGGCGTTCTACAAGGATGGGCGCACGGCGAGCGTGAGCGTCCGTCGCATTATGGGCAGCAAGGGCTTTTCACTTGCCACGAATGGAAAACCCGACGCGTCGCTTGGACCGGAATGGTTTCGGCCGCCGGGAATTCCCGGCCCATTCACCCACGATGCGTCCACGCAAACACTCTTGCCGCTCATCCTCCTCGCGCACG